>JBCDFR010000065.1:0-15350 GCA_039177505.1 Actinomycetota bacterium
GACAACCCTCGATGAACGACGCCGACGCCCACCCGGACGGTCAACAGCACGGCGACGGAGCGGGTCCCCTCGCGGGCGTAACCGTGCTCGAGATCGGCAAGTTCATTGCTGGTCCGTTCGCCGGCCAGTTGCTCGGCGACTACGGCGCCGAGGTCATCAAGGTCGAGCCGCCATCGGGCGACCCGATGCGCCAGTGGGGTGTCACGATCGAGGGTGAGAGCTTGTGGTGGCCGACGCTGGCGCGCAACAAGCGCTCGATCGTTGCCGACTTGACGAACAGTAGCGATCTCGAACGGGTACGGGCTCTCGCAGCTGAGTGCGACGTGCTGCTGGAGAACTCACGGCCCGGCACTCTCGCCAATCACGGTCTCGACTACGACACGCTCCGCGAGACCAACCCGGGGATCATCGTGACGCATGTGTCGGGATTTGGTCAGAGTGGTCCTCGGGCGCACGAACCGGGCTTCGGAGCGATCGGCGAGGCAATGGGTGGTGTCCGTCACACCACCGGCGACCCGGATCGACCGGCGGCGCGAACCGGCATCAGTCTCGGCGACTCGCTGGCCGCTGTGTTCGCCGTGATCGGCACGATGGGTGCCCTGTACGAGCGCGAGCGCAGCGGGCACGGCCAGGAGGTCGACGTGGCGATCTACGAAGCCGTCGCCGCGCTGATGGAGTCGACACTGGCCGACTACGACGCCGCGAATGTCGTCCGCACGCGCAACGGCGGAGCCCTACGCGGTGTGGCGCCTTCCAACGCCTACCCGACCAGAGACGGTTCCGAGGTGTTGATCGCCGGGAATGCCGACCCGCTGTTCGCCCGGCTGTGCGCGGCGATGCAACGGCCGGAACTGGCCGATGACCCACGGTTCGCCACCCATCCGGCCCGCGGTGAACACGCGCTCGAACTCGACCGCATCATCAGCGACTGGACGCGGACGCTGAACGCTGACACTGTGCTCGACCGGCTGGTGGACTACGAGGTGCCTGTGGGGCGCGTGTACGCGGCGCCCGACATGCTCACCGATCCGCACTACGCCGCGCGCGAGATGATTCAGCGAATCACCACGGCCAACGGAATCGAGATTCCCACGCTCGGCGTGGTTCCCAAATGGTCACGCACACCCGGCTCGATTCGCTCGGCCGGCCCGCCGCTCGGTACATCGCAGCCAGATCCTCATTGACGTTCCCCGATGGCTGCGATGGCACTGATCGACTCCTCGTTCCGCTCGTTACCGGAACCGATGCAGCAGGCTGTATCGCTTGCGTTCCAAGCCGCCGATCACGGCAGTCTGGCGATCGCTGCGACGGTCGCGCGCAATGGTCACGTCATCGCAACCGGGCGCAATCGGCTCTTCGAAGACGACTCAGGCGAAGATCACATCGCCGGGACGTCGTTGGCCCACGCCGAGATCAATGCCCTCGCCAAGCTGCGGTACCGCGCCCACGAGTCCGACGAACTCGAGCTCTACACCACGTTGCAGCCGTGTTTGCAATGTCTCGGCGCGATTCGCCTGGCGCCGATATCACGCGTGATCGTGCTCGCTCCTGACCCGTTGTGGGCCGGGTTGGCGACGATTCGCGATGTCACCCCATTCGTCGCCGCTCGATGGCCACACATCACGACCGTGCCCGCATCGGAATGGTCGGTGCTCTCGCTGCTGTCGCCGACCCGGCATGCATTGGCACACCCGCGTCTCACCGAGATATGGCGGCACGCGCTTCCGGCCACGAGCGAACTCGCGAGGCGCGTCGACCCAGCCGACCTCGAGGGCGATTCACCTCCAGCCCGTGCCGCACATGTGTGGTCCGACCTCGGCGCATGCGTGAGCGAAGTCGACGAGTTGGCCGCTGGCGATCGCCAGGACGCGGTGGAACCGAGGGCTTAGAAGTCTTCGTCGAAGGCGACATCGCCCTCGACGCCGACCTGGTAGCTCGACACCGTGCGCTCAAAGAAGTTCGACAACCCCTGCACGTCCTGCAGCTCCAT
The DNA here is from genome assembly GCA_039177505.1 of Actinomycetota bacterium. GTDB lineage: Bacteria > Actinomycetota > Acidimicrobiia > Acidimicrobiales > Ilumatobacteraceae > JABSQH01. Next base: position 1,991 of record JBCDFR010000065.1, read on the forward strand.
GAAGCTGAACGGATTCTTCGAGCCGAACTCGGCGGCGTAGCCGAGCTGCCCGAGGCGTTGGTCGGCGACGTACTGCAGATAGTCGCGGGTATCGGAGCGGCTCATTCCCGGAACGCCCTCGCCGAGCACGTCCTCGGCGAATTGGTACTCACAATCGACCGCCTCGCGCAACATTTGACGAATGTCGGCCTCGAGACGATCGTCGAACAGCCCAGGGTCTTCTTCACGGACCGTGTTGACGACTTCGAGAGCGAAGTTCATGTGGCACGACTCGTCGCGGAACACCCAGTTGGTGCCGTCGGCCAGACCGTTGAGCAGACCCTTTGATCGCAAGAAGTAGACGTACGCGAACGCGGCGAAGAAGAACAGGCCTTCGATGCAGGTCGCAAAGCAGATCAGATTGAGCAGGAATTTGCGACGGTCGGCGGCGGTCTCGATCTGGTCGAGCTGCTCGATCGAGTTCATCCACCGGAAGCAGAAATCCGCTTTAGCCCGGATCGACGGGATGTTCTCGACGGCGGCGAAGGCGGCCTCGCGCTCGGCCATGTCGGGGATGTAGTTGTCGAGCAACGTGAGGTAGAACTGCACGTGCAGCGCCTCTTCGTACAGCTGACGCGACAGGTACATCCGCGCCTCTGGTGCGTTGATGTGCTGGTACAGGTTGAGCACCAGATTGTTAGCCACGATCGAGTCGCCGGTCGCGAAGAATGCAACGAGACGTGAAACGAGATGCTTCTCGGCCGGCATCAGCTTGCGTTCGAGATCGACGAGGTCGTCGGAGAAGTCGATCTCGTCGACGGTCCAGGTGTTCTTGATGGCGTCGCGGTACATGTCGTAAAAGACCGGATACCGCATCGGCCGCAAGGTCAGGTCGAAGCCGGGGTCGAGAATGTTCGTCGGACGGCTTGACGGCGCACCGTCGGTCGTTGGCGCTTCAGCCGGCGAAGGTGTTGGTGCCGGCGTCGGCGTTAGCGCGTAGTTGGAGGCGGGGTCGACGAGAGCCATCAGTCGCAGGCCTCGCACGCTTCGGGGTTCTCCAGGCTGCAGGCCACCGCTTCATCGTCGGTGTAGGTCTTCTTCGGCGCGCCATCATCGGTCGGCGACCCACCCGAGCCACCGCCCGTGGTGGCCTGGTTGATGCGCGTTGCCGGTCGACTTCGCAGGTAGTAGGTGGTCTTCAAGCCCGCCTTCCACGCGTGCAGGTACATCGACGACAACTTGCCGATCGTCGGGGTCTCCATGAACAGGTTGAGCGACTGGCTCTGATCGATGAATGCGCCCCGTTCTGCGGCCATGTCGATCAGCGCCCGCTGCGGAACCTCCCACGCGGTGCGGTAGATCTCCTGCAGTTCGGCGGGAATCCGCTCGATGCCTTCAATCGATCCGTCGGCGCGCTTGATGTCGGCGATCATCGCCTCGTCCCACAGTCCGCGCTGTTGCAGCTCGCCGACGAGGTAGCGGTTGATCTGCATGAACTCGCCCGACAGCGTCTCGCGCTTGAACAGGTTCGACACCTGCGGCTCGATGCACTCGTAACACCCGGCGATCGAGGCGATCGTGGCGGTCGGTGCGATGGCGATGAGCAAGCTGTTGCGCAGACCGTGTTCGGCGACTCGACTGCGCAGGTCGTCCCAGGCCAGTTCGGCTGGAGGCACGACCGAACCAGCGCCATCGGTCCACAGATCGAACTGCAGATCGCCAGCAGCGGCGCGGGTGCCGTCGAAAGCGTCGTGGGGGCCGAAGGTCTCGGCCAGTCCGCTCGACGCCCACAACGCATGGAAATAGATGTGCGCGCTGATCCGTCGGCTCAGGTCGCGGGCGTCGGCGGAATCGAACGGCATCCCGAGCTTGAAGAACACGTCTTGCAGGCCCATCAATCCGAGACCCACCGGCCGCCAGGTGTGGTTCGAATGCTCGGCCTCAGGGGTCGGGTAGTAGTTGATGTCGATCACTCGATCGAGGAACGGCACCACCTGTCGGACGACCTCGCCGAGGCGGTGGAAGTCGAAGGTTGCGCCGTCGACGAAGGCACCGAGGTTCAGCGAACCGAGGTTGCACACCGCAGTGTTGTCCTGGTCGGTGACCTCGAGGATCTCGGTGCACAGGTTCGACAGGTGGACCACCCGCGGGCTGCCGTCGGCGTTGGTCGCCCCGGTCTGGTTGCACTTGGCATTCGACGCGTCCTTGAACGTCATCCAGCCGTTGCCGGTCTGTGCGAGCGTGCGCATCATTCGCGAGTACAAATGGCGCGCCGACACTTGCTTCTCGTAGTGCCCAGCTTCCTCAGCAGCGAGGTAGGCCCGCTCGAACTCCTCGCCGTAGAGGTCGGTGAGGTGCGGCACCTTCTTCGGGTCGAACAGGCTCCACTGCCAGTCCTTCTCCACCCGCTCCATGAATAGGTCGGGGACCCAATTGGCGATGTTCAGGTTGTGCGTGCGGCGGGCGTGGTCGCCGGTGTTGTCGCGCAGTTCGAGGAAGTCCTCGATGTCGGCGTGCCACGACTCGAGGTAGACGCACGCCGCACCTTTGCGCCGCCCGCCCTGGTTGACCGCCGCAACCGACGAATCGAGCGTGCGCAGCCATGGCACGATGCCGTTGGACAGGCCGTTGGTGCCCTGGATCAGGCTGCCCTTGGCACGAACCCGATGCCAGGCGACACCGATACCGCCAGCAAACTTCGACAGCTTGGCGATGTCGGTGTAGCGCTTGTAGATGCCATCGAGGCTGTCTTCTGGCGAGTCGAGCAGGTAGCAGCTCGACATCTGGCTGTGCGCCGTTCCGGAGTTGAACAGCGTCGGGCTCGACGGGAGGTAGGCGAGCGACGACATCAGGTCGTAGAACCGGATGACCGTGTCGATATCGAGAGTGTCGACGTCGGGTGCGGCATCGGCTCCATCGATGCTGTCGACGGGAGCGCACAGGCCACAGGCCACACGCAAGAAGAAGTACTGCGGCGTCTCGATGACCTCGCGGCGCTCGGGATGGCGCAGGAGGTAGCGGTCGTACACCGTGCGCAGCCCGAAGAACTCGAAGTTGCGGTCACGGTCGGAGTCGATCGCGGCGTTGAGCGCCGGGGCGTTGGCGTTGACGAAGTCGAGCACGTGGTCGGCGACCAGGCCTTGCTGGTGGCCGACGGCGATCGACTCGGAGAACCATGGGATGTTCTGGTTGCGGACCTCTTTGTCGACGACCGTGGCCAAGAGACGTGAAGCGAGCTTGGAGTAGTTGGGCTCTTCGACGATCAAGCCAGCGGCCGTGCGGATCGACAGTTCGTCGAGTTCTCGGGTCGTTGCGCCGTCGGCCAGCGCCGAGATGGTGCGCGTGGCGACGCGCATCGGGTCGACCCCGAGCAGGCCCTCACTGGCCCGGGCGATGGCATTGACGATCTTGTTGACGTCGACGGGCTCGAGCGCGCCGCTGCGTTTGCGCACGCGCATTCCATTGGAACCAGCCGCTGGCGTTACCGATGGCGACGCCGGTGGCGCTGCTGACGCATCGGTGAGCGTGGCGGTCGGATTCGTTTCGCTGACGTTGTCATCGATCAGGGTCACCGGGCGCTCCGTACTGTGAGAGAAGAAGTGTGAGAAACGACGAGACGAGGAGAAACGTCGAGGTAAGGAGATTCGAAAGAAGTGCGATCGTGCTGCCGCTCGTTCGCCTGAATGGTGTACACGGGTAGATGGCGGGCACGTAATTACAGCAGTGGAACTACGCGGGTGTCAACGCCTCCGCGAGATCGGTCCAGATGCTGGGGTGACGCGCCGATTTGGCACAGATTGCGGGCGGCGAATCGGCGCCCTAGGACGCCCGACTCTTGCCGTCATCGCCGATCTGTCGACGTAGCCCGACGAGATCGGACTGCACGCGTAGTGCCGCCCATACTCGATCGGCGGTGTCGGCCACCGCCGAGATCACCTCGACGTCGCCGCGGCGGCCCCGGCTGAGGCGCTCGCCTTCCGCATACCACGCGGGGTGCACTTCGAGCAGGGTGCCGTTGCGGCTGCGAACGTGGTTCTCCCGATACTCAAGGGTCGTCCGCCAACCAGCTCGTTCGAGATCACGACGGTCGCCCCGGTCGAGCACGACTCCGTGCCTGCGGAAGTGATCATCGCCGCGACCGTCGTCGCGGTCGCCCCGTTGAAGGATGCGCAAACCCATCTGACGATCATGCGCCAATCAGCCTGTGGATCGTCAGTCCCCTCATCGTGTGATCTTCGGTCCTGATTCTGTGGTCGAGGTGTGGTTGTGATGTGGGCACCCTGTGGACAGCAGCCCACGATCACAGCTGGACCACAATGTCCTGGCAGGCGAGGAGGGCGGAACCGGTGTCGGGGTCGGTGGGATCGAAGTCGGCAAACAGCTCGCTCCCCGACGGATCGGCGAGCAGGTCGGCGAGATCGATCTCGGGAACGTCGGCACCGTTGTCGCGCAGGCAAGCAAAGAGTGCCACGATCAACTCGAACTCGCTGCTCCCCGCGGGGCCGAACACGTCGCCCGCGGCATCGTCGCGACACGATGCGCCGTCCTCGGGAAGTGTGAGGTCGATCAGGTACTCGTTGACCACCTGTTCGACACACGGCAGCGAGAGATAGGCCGTGTGCCCATCGCCCTCTACGGTGAACAGACGTCCGCTCGACAACGACTCGGCCAAGGCCACCGACCACTCGTACGGCGTCGCGGGATCGCCCGTCGTGCCGATCACCAGGATCGGGGCGGCTCCCTCCGCAGGACCGACACGCAGCGGATCGATCGCCGGCTCGACGCCCAAACAGCCGGTACTCGCACGAAGGAAGTCATCGAAGTACTGCGACGCCGACGCAGCTGAGTCGGCTGCGTCGCGCACCTGGTCTGCTGACGGCCGTGCGGGATCGTCTGCACAGGTGATGAAGCCGTTGGCCACCTGTGAGTTGTCGTACGAGCCGTCGGGCTGTCGGCCGGTCAGACCATCGGCGAGTACCTGCAACAACGACCCGTCGCGGTCGATCGCTGCGTCGCGCAGGGCGATCGCCAGGATCGGCCAGGCCTGCTGGGAGTACAAGGCGGCCGCCACGCCGAGCTGCAGTTCTCCGGGGCTGAGCGTGCGCGATGGATCGCTCGTGTCGTAGCTGCCGACCTCCGCGATGTCTTCGACGAGATCGGTGTAGACGTCGAGGGTCGGTCCGACGTCGGCGAGTGGACAGTCGGGATCGGCGTCACACTCAGCTGCGAAACGTTCGAGTGCGAGATCGAATCCGCCCGCCTGTCCTTCGGCGAGCAGGGTGTCGTCAGAGGTCGGCAACACCCCTCCGTCGAGGACCAGAGCGCGCACCCGCTCGGGAAACAGCTCGGCGTAGGTCGCCCCGAGCCGAGTGCCATACGAGAATCCGACGTAAGTCAGTTGCTCGTCACCGAGGGCGGCGCGCAAAACATCGAGATCACGCGCCGCGTTGTTCGTGCCAACCCACGGCGCCAAGTCGAGAGTCCCCGGCGTGCAATCGCGCTCAGCACGCTCGGCATCGGCGACCAACTCGGCCCAACCAGCGTCGTCGCCCTCGGCGAGCAACGTCACCTCCTCGTCGAAGTCGACCGCACACGACACGGCGGTGCTCGCCCCGACGCCTCGCGGGTCGAAGCTTACGAGGTCGAATCGGTCGGCGACCTCTGTTGGCACGATCGGCGCAGCGTTCTGCAAGAACTCGACGCCTGAGCCGCCCGGTCCCCCCGGGTTGAACACCAACGAGCCGATTCGCTCGTCGGGATCGCCTGCGGGTACACGCGTGACGGCGATGTCAATCTGCTCGCCATCTGGGTCGTCGTGGTCGAGTGGAACGACGAGCGTGGCGCATTCGAAGTCGACGATCGACAGCGGCGCAACGTCGTCACAAGCACTCCAGGCAAGTTCCGACGATGCGGTCTGTCCGGGCTCGTCGAGTGACGTCGACGGCAGCTCGTCAGGCACCCCCGCGCCCGGTTCGGAGATCGCATCGGCCGACTCGATCTCAGGAGAGGCTGGCGAGCACGCAACAAGAGCAACCGCCGCCATGACTCCGATCGTTACGCCAGTCCGCACCGCCGGGAGTCTCGCACCCCGAAGCACCGAAGCGAGATCACCGGTCGATCCACTTTGACCCGATCGGCGCGCGTTCGGCCAGCGCCAGAGCGACCGCCCGCTCGACGGTGTCGACGCGTTGCGCCAGCGCGGCGTGATCTGCCAGTACGAACCCGTGCTCGACAGCGTCGTCGATGAACGCAAACAGCGACTCGAAGTATCCACCGATGTCCAAGAAAACGATCGGCATCGTCACCAGCCCGAGTTGGTTCCACGTCAGCAACTCGAACACCTCGTCGAGCGTTCCGAATCCGCCAGGAAGCACGATGGCCGCGGCGCTACGCGCGGCCATCAGCGCCTTGCGCTCATGCATCGACACGGTGATCTCGAGTTCGGACAGACCCCCGTGGGCCACCTCGGCGGCGACCAGCGACTCGGTGATCACACCGGTCACTTCTCCCCCTGCGCCGAGCGCAGCACCAGCGACAAGGCCCATCAGCCCGACATCACCGCCGCCGTAGACCACTCGATGGCCACCGCCGCCGATCGCTCGACCCAGCGCAGTCGCCGCATCGGCGAATGCTGGGTCGGTCCCCCGGCTGGAACCACAGAACACGCAGATCGACCTCGCCATCGGTCACACAATGACACACGAGCCGAACGGGGCTCCGGCGATTACCCGGCAGTAGGGTCGCATCCTATGAGTGCCGTTCCCGACACCCCCGTTGCGGATCTTGCCGCCGCCGCCGATGCCATCGACCTCGCCGACCGGGTGGTCGGCGCCGCCGTCCGTCGCCTCGCTGAGGCCGGCGGTCCCGACACGCACCAGGTGCTGGCGTACGACATCGCCCACGCTGCGTCGGCGGTGGCCACCGCCCGTTCGCTGCTCGACTACGGCGCAAAAGGCGACGTCGAGGCACGCATCACCTGCGCCTTCGCCGCCGACATGGTCCACGATCTGGCAGGCAAGCTGCTCGGGCGCGAGACGGAGTGGGGCGTCGAGCCCGGAGCGCTCGACGCCGCACGCGACGTCATCACCCAGTTCCGTTCCGCCGGATTTGTTGCGTCTCTCGCCGACCAGGCAGGTCCGCATCACCTCGACGACGACATGGACATGGTCGCGAACACCTTCGGTTCGTTCGCCGAGAACGTGATCGCCCCGCACGCCGAACACGTCCACCGCACCAACGCAGATGTCCCCGAAGAGATCGTCACCGGACTCGCCGAGTTGGGCGCATTCGGGCTCAGCGTGCCCGTCGAGTACGGCGGATACAGCGAGGGCGGCGACAGTGAGTACATCGCCATGGTGGCGGCAACCGAGGAACTGTCGAAGGCCAGCCTCGGCATCGGCGGTTCGCTGATCACGCGGCCGGAGATCCTCACTCGTGCGCTCGTCAAAGGCGGCACCGAAGAGCAAAAGCAACAGTGGCTCCCGAAGCTGGCCACCGCCGAGGTGATGCCCGCGGTGGCGGTGACCGAACCCGATTACGGGAGTGACGTCGCGGGCATCAAGGCAACCGCGACGCCCGCCCCCGGACCGAACGGCGAGCACGGCTGGTTGATCAACGGTGTGAAGACGTGGTGCACGTTCGGCGCGCGCGCCGACGCACTCACCTTGCTCGCCCGCACCGACCCCGATCGGTCGAAGACCCATCGCGGGCTGAGCCTGTTCATCGTGCCGAAGCCACGAGGCGACGCCCATGGGTTCGAGTTCACCCAGGACCCCGTCGACGTCGGCGGCGAGGCACCACGGGTCGGCAAGATGGAGGGCCGCCCGATCGACACGATCGGCTATCGCGGGATGCACTCCTACGAGATCGCGCTCGAGGACTGGTGGGTCCCGGCAGCCAATCAGGTCGGCGGTGAAGAAGGCCTCGGGAGGGGCTTCTACTACCAAATGGCCGGGTTCGAGAACGGTCGGCTGCAGACGGCGGCACGCGCTGTCGGCGTCATGCAGGCCGCCTACGAGGCGGCCCTCGATTACGCCGAGAACCGCGTCGTGTTCGGCGAGGCGATCATCGACTATGAGCTGACCAAGGCCAAGCTCGGCCGCATGGCCACGCTGATCCAGGCCGGGCGTCAGTTCTCCTACGCAGTCGCCACGTTGATGGCCAAAGGTGAGGGCGCTATGGAGGCGTCGATGGTCAAGGCGTACGTGTGCAAGGCCGCCGAGTGGGTCACCCGGGAAGCGATGCAGATCCACGGCGGTATGGGCTACGCCGAGGAGTTCCCGGTCAGTCGCCTGTTCGTCGACGCCCGCGTGTTGTCGATCTTCGAGGGCGCCGACGAGACCCTGTGTCTCAAGGTGATCGCCCGCCAGCTGATCGCCAACTCGGCCAACTGAGCACCAGCTCTCGGCGCACATCCGTTGGCGCACATCCGTCTGACAACACGTGCGCTTCACGGTCGTTCACCGCTGCGAGATCGAGCCAGCAGCACGGTCGCGGTACGTTCCCCGGCCATCGCGCCGGCGATGGGCTCGTCACGTCGCCAGGCTCGCCGCGTAACGCTCCATCAGGTGTGCCCCGGCCGTGATCGGGGCGTACTTCGGGCCATCGCCGCCGTCGATGCACGTCGGGATGCACTCGATCATCGCCTCGTGGTCCAGATCGAAGAAGCACGCGATCGAATGACGATCGACGCCCGGTACGCCGAGCACCCGGTGCATCGTCGACACGTAGCGATCGTTCGTCCACCGCTGCAGCAGGTCGCCGATGTTGATCACGAACGAGTCCGCCACCGGCGGCACCTCGATCCACTCGCCGTCCTTGGTGCGCACCTCCAAGCTGCCTGCATCGTCCTGCGCGAGCACGGTGAGCGCGCCCCAGTCGGTATGTGGCCCGACGCCGAACTCGGAGGCGCCGGCAGTGGCTGGACGCGGTGGGTAATGATGTACCCGCAGCATGCACACCGGGTGACGATGGAACGGTTGGAAGTAGTCCTCCGCGAGGTCGAGCGACAATGCGATCGCCTGTAGCAGACGTCCGCACAACGCCATCGCGGCGTCGTGGTACTCCTCGATCGGCGTCCGAAACCCGGGCAGATCGGGCCACACGTTCTCGCCCTGCATCGGGCTCGAGCCGGTCAACTCTGATGAACTGAACGCCCACGCCTCCTTGTTATCGGGTGCCGAGCCGTCGTCGAGACGCTGATTGCCCGGTGGGTCGTACCCACGGTTGACGTGGTCGTCGTCCCAGGCACTGGCCATCTTGATGTCCATCGGCAGCTCGAACACACGCCGAGTCTGGGCGAACGCCTCGTCGACGATTGCGTGGCTCACGCCGTGACCCACGACCGTGAGAAACCCGATCGTTTCGCACGCGGTGCCGATCTCATTCGCCACCGCTCGACGCTTCTCGATGTCGGCGGAACGCAACCCACCGATGTCGATGACGGGAACCGTGGCCATCAGACCATTCTGTCAATCGACGCCGGCGGCCGCGGTGCCTCGCCGTGAACGCTCGATGTCGGCGTCGCCGCCCGGCCGGGTTCCGGCGACCCGGCGACCGGCCACCCACACGTCGGTGATGTCGTCCGCGCCGGCGAGCCGCACCACCTTCTCGAACAGCCGGTCGTGGTCGTCGACGTCGTTCCACCTGCCCAGCGGAGAACCGGGTCGATCGACGGCGACGGCCACCGCGTCGAATGGCCGGCCCGGACCCAACAGGCCAGCGTCGATGCCGAGCAGTCGAGCACCACCGAACGTCGCCATGTGAAATGCGTGTGCAATCGATATGCGCGATCCCGGCACCCCGCGACTGCCGGGCCCGATCGTCGCATCGACACCGTCGCCCAGATAGCGAGAGGCCGCCACGGCGTGTGCACACTGCGCGAGCAGGCCCGGCGACGACCCGCCGGCGATGTCTGAGCCGAGTCCGACAGCGACGCCCGCGCTCATCGCGCGCCGAGCCGGGAACACGGCATTCGCGAAATAGGCGTTCGACAACGGGCAGTGGGCTACCCCTGCACCCGCGCCGGCGATCGAGTCGAGGTCGGCCGAATCGAGATGGTCGCCGTGGGCGAGCACCGTGTGGGCACGCACGAGACCGAACGAATCGAGCGCCGCGGTGTCCGATCGGCCGTATCGGTCGCGCGCATGCTGATGCTGCCAATCGCTCTCCGAGCAGTGCGTCTGCACCCTCACCCCTGTGGTCTCGGCGAGTTCACCCAGACCAGCGAAGAGCGAATCGGTGCACGCCGGAGTGAACCTCGGGGTGATGATCGGGCTGACGAGATCGGAGTCGAGGCCGATGATCTGTTCGATCGAATACGCCGACGCTTCGATGCCGGCGACCGCATCGGCGTCCCGATACCACTGCGGTGTCGCCTCCGGATGGTCCATCGCGACGCGACCGACGAACGCCCGTTGGCCCGCGGTCGCGCACGTCCGGGCGAGTGTGGTCGTCGTCTCGACGTCGATCGTTGCGAAGTATGCGGCGGTGGTCGTGCCGTGGGCCAGCAGTATCGCCACGAGGTCGTCCCACACCAGCTGGGCGAACGCCGGATCGGTCGCCTTCCGTTCCAACGGAAACATGTACTCCTGGAGCCATTGCTCGAGCGGGAGGTCGAGGCCCGTTCCGAGTTGCGGCCACTGCGGCGCATGGACATGCGTGTCGACCAGGCCGGGCAACAGGACGGCTTCGTCACCGAGGTCGATATCGACGGGTCCGTCAGCAGGTGACATCGCTTGCACATACCCATCGTCACCGACGTCGATCCGCACTCGCTCCAAGCACTCGACGCGTTCGGGTGTCGGTGTCTGGAAGACGGTTGCCGCGATGCTGCACATCGTCACCCCGTACCACCAACTGCGCCGAGAAGTTCATCACCCTCGTCGGACGGTGCGTGAGGATCGCCGGTCACCTCCGTATCATCGCGTCTCATCGCTCCGCACGACAGAGGGCATCGTCAAGGTTCATCGGGAAGTCGCACCGACTTCGTCCGACCGGTACGTTCATGTGGTGTCTGTTGACGTCGAGTTGGTACGAGCAATTCCGAAAGTTGAGCTGCACTGCCATATCGAGGGGACGATGCGCGCGTCGACAGTCGCCGACCTGGCGACAAAGAACGGCATCGCGCTCGAACACGAGGACCCCGCAGAGATGTACGTGTACGACGACCTCACGGGGTTTCTCGAGATCTTCTGGTTGGTGCAGTCGGTGCTGCAGACGCCCGACGACTGGGAACGCCTCGCGTACGAGTCGCTCGTCGACGGCGCGACACACGGGCTGCGGTATCGGGAGGCGTTCTTCACCCCGGCCCGGCATCTGCTCGCCGGTCAGTCGCTCGCCGACATCGTCGCCGCTCTCGACCGCGGGCTGGGCCTGGCTGACCGCGACTCGGGGATCCGCGGCAGGTTGATCTTCGACATCGACCGCGAGTTCGGACCCGACGTCGCAACGGAGCATGTCGCCGAACTCGTCGATCTGCGCCGTTCGGGAAGCGCTGGGACGGACCGGGTGATCGGGCTCGGGATGGACTCGACCGAGCTCGGGGTCGACCCGCGCTCGTTCGCGGTGCCGTACGGCCTCGCCCGGGACGCCGGCCTGCGACTTACCGCGCACCAAGGGGAGAACTCGCCGGCGAGCGCGGTCGCCAGCGCGATCGACGACCTCGGCTGTGAGCGGATCGATCACGGGATCTCGGTGTTCGAGGACCCCGAGCTCGTTCGCCGCGTCGTCGACGAGCGCATTCCCTTCACCGTGTGCCCCAACGCCAACGTGCGCATCAACCCCGACGTCGTCGATCGCGTCGAGGACCATGTGTTCGACGCCATGCGCCGGGCGGGGATCCTGGCGGCGCTCAACACCGACGACCCTGCGCTGGTCGGCCTCGACCTGACCGCCGAGTATCAACTGACCGCGCAGGCCTACGACTACGACCTCGACGAGCTGTACGACATCGCCTCCGATGCGGTCGAGTCGTCGTGGCTCGATGACTCCGATGCTGCGTCGCTCCGAGCTGAGATCACAGCGTCCCGCAACGCAGCGACGCCTCCCGACCGCTGAGCCGCGCTACGGAGCGAGGCCGATCGCCGCTTCGACGTCGAGGGCGGAGGCGATGCGGTGACGGGCCGGGACTGCGCACTTTTCCTCAGGGTCGATCAACAGCGCCTGCATCCCGGCGCGAATCGGACCCGTGTAGTCGGCTTCGAAGGTGTCGCCGACGAACAACGCGTCGGCCGGCTGGCAACCGAGCCGAGCGAGTGCGGCTGTATAGATCGAGTGGTGCGGCTTGAGCCAGCCGTGGTCGACCGACAACATGATGGTGTCGATCTCGGCGCCGACGCCCATGTCGTCGAGCATGTTCGGCACCATGTTGTGGTCGTGGGTGTTCGACACGACCGCGATGTCGACCCGTCGGGCCAACCGGCGAATCAGCTCGGGAACGCCGGCAATGACCTCGACGTGACGCACCCACTCCTCGAGGTACGACTGCCCGAGCGCGATCGCATCATCGTGCGACAAGGTCAGGTGGGCCGATGTCCCGAAGGCGACCGCGGCATCGGTCATCGAGAACTCGCGCAACGTACGACGGGCATCCGCTTCAAGTGCCAGCGAGGCGGCGTCCCACACCTCGACGAATCGGTGGTGGTCGCCTTCGAACCCCAGTGCGACGGCCAGCGCATGCGTGCGCACGGCACCCAAGCCCAACCGGTCCGGCTGATACTCGACCAACGTCCCGAAGAAGTCGAACAGGACCGCCTTCACCATGCCAGCGACCAGGCGGCGGGTGCGATCACACGAACTCGTCTGCCAACTCGTGCAGCGACCCGATGCGCTCGAAGTGGGCCCCGATGTGATCGTCGTACGGATCGAGCAGAATCGGGTGGAGCCCCGCGGCCGTCGAGCCCTCGATGTCCATCGTGACCGAATCACCGACATAGGCGATCCGGCTGCGGTCGATGCCGTCGAAGTGCGGCAGCGCATGATCGAAGATCGCCGGATCTGGCTTGGCCACGCCGACCACGTGGCTGTCGACGATGCAGCGCATCGCGACGTGCTCACCGTCGCCGATCTGGCAGATCTCTCGTGCCAGCATCTGCTCGATCTGGCCGCTGGCGTTCGACACGACACCGATCGGCACGTCACCGCTGGCAAACCGGTCGAGCGCGACACGGGAGTCGTCGATGCGATGCCGCCACAGCCACGCCGAGCGCGTCCGGTCGAGCACTCGTGCGGCTTCGTCACGCTCGCGGTCCGGGACGTCAACACTCGACACGTAGGTGTCGTTGTACACGTCCCAGGAGCCTTCAAGTGAGCGAGCGTCCGACTTGGCCTTCATTCCTGCGTAGTGCGCCCGTCGATGCCGTTCGTGGTCGAGCGAGCCGCC
>JBCDFR010000066.1:0-15307 GCA_039177505.1 Actinomycetota bacterium
GCCTCCCCCCCGGGCCTGCGCGGCGGGTATTGGCCGGGGTGACGTTTATTTCGCCCCCCGCGGGGGGTCGGTGCCCCCCCCCCGCGAAAATCTCGGGGGGGGTCCCCGCGGCGCCGGTTTCGTCACGTACGTACCCGAAGCGACGTACTTCGTCACCGTCGACGTGTGCGGTGTCGCTGCCGCGAGCGGAGCGCCCGAGACCGGACTCGAGTTCTGCCGCGATCTCCCCCACCGGTGTGGTGTGGTCGCCGTACCCGACGAGGTGTTCTACGCCCGTCCAGAACACGGCCGCCACCTCGTGCGATTTGCATGCTGCAAGCGGCTCGACGTGATCGACGCGGCGGCAGAACGCCTGCGTGGCGCGTTCGCTGCAGAGGTGTCGGCATGAGTGTTCGAGTCGCCGCGATTCAGCACGACATCGCATGGCACGACCGCGAGGCCAACTTCGCCGCGCTCAGGCCGCGCCTCGCCGCAGCCGCCGCGGGTGGCGCTCGCCTCGCATTGGTGACCGAGACGTTCTCCACCGGTTTTTCCTTCGACAGCCCGGGTATCGGCGAACCCGAGGACGGCCCGTCGGCGACGTTCCTCGCGGGCGCGGCAACTGACCACAACATGTGGGTCGGCGGCTCATGTCCCGAGGTCGGCGCCGATGCCACCCCCGCCGACCAGCGCCCATCGAATGTGTTCGTGCTCGCCGGTCCGAACGGTGAGGTCCATCGCTATCGCAAGATCCATCCGTTCTCGCACGCCGACGAGCAGCGGTACGTGCGTCCGGGTACCGACTTCGTCGCCCTGACGGTCGACGGCCTGCGGGTCAGTTTGTTCGTTTGCTACGACCTGCGGTTCGCCGACGAGTTTTGGGCGCTGGCGTCCGATACCGATGCGTATCTGATCGTCGCCAACTGGCCGTCAAAACGCCGTCTGCACTGGTCGACCCTCCTGCGCGCCCGGGCGATCGAGAACCAGGCGTATGTCGTCGGTGTGAATCGAGTCGGGTCCGGCGGGGGACTCGACTATGTCGGCGACAGCGCGATCATCGACCCGCTCGGCGAGGTGCTCGCGTCGGGAGCTGGCGGTGAGACCACGTTGTTTGCCGATCTCGATCCGGCACACGTTGCCTCGACACGCAACCACTTCCGCTTCCTGCAAGACCGCCGCTAACGCGACAGTTGGTGCCAGGCACCAACTGTCGCGTCACTGTCGCGTTGGTCAGCACTGTTTGATCTGCAATGACACCGTGACGCCGTAGTTGGTGTCCTGGCGGCCGACCTCGGCGAACCCGCGCTGGTCGTGGAAGGCGAGCGAGCGCGGGTTGGGTGGCTCGACGTTGATCTCCAGCGCTAGTTCGTGACTGCCGGGTCGCTGGGCGACTTGGGCTTCGACTTCGTCGTACAGTGCGTTACCGACGCCACGCCGCCAGTACCGTTCGTCGACGGCCACGCGGTCGAGGTACATCGCCTCGGGGTGGTGCTCGGCGAACCATCGGTAGTTGACCGACTCGTAGTTCGATCCTGGAGCGATGACGAGACAGAAGCCGGCGATCTCCTGGTCGATTGTCGCGGTGAGGGCGATCGCCGACTGATCGACCAACCAGGCGAGTCTCTCGACAGTGACGCTGCCGACCTCGGGCGTGTTGGCCTGGTTGATCGCGTGGAGCGCATCGATGTCGTCGCGGGTGATCGTCCGTAGGCGGGCGTCGCTCATCGCCGACGACCGTACCGATTCGGCGGTGATCGATCCACGAGTTGATCGATCGTTCAGCTCCGACATGATCCAGATGGGCTCGTGCTCCGTATCCTGGGTGCATGTTGTTCCGTAAGCACGCCACGATGGTTGCCGCCGACGATGCCCTCGCAGGTCGCACGGACCAATCGATGCCAGTAACCGATGTGCACCATGTCAACGGCCACCCGCTCGTCGGGCCGTGGCCTGACGGTCACGAGGTCGCCATTTTTGGGATGGGTTGCTTCTGGGGCGCTGAGCGGATCTTCTGGCAGCTCCCGGGTGTGTACACCACCTTCGTCGGCTACGCCGGCGGATTTACGCCGAACCCGACCTACGAAGAGGTGTGCTCCGGCATGACCGGCCACACCGAAGTGGTCGGCGTCGTGTACGACCCCGATCAGATCAGCTACGAGGCATTGCTCAAGGCGTTCTGGGAAGGGCACGACCCGACGCAAGGGCTGCGTCAAGGCAACGACGTCGGCTCCCAATACCGCAGCGCGGTGTACGCCACGAACGCCGAACAACACTCGGCCGCCGAGGCGACCAAGACGGTGTTCAAGGACCATCTCGCCGGCGCCAAGTACGGCGACATCACCACCGAGATCGCGCCGATCGACCACTTGAACGACTTCTTCTACGCCGAGCCGCACCACCAGCAGTACCTGTCGAAGAACCCAGATGGATACTGCGGTATCGGTGGCACCGGCGTCAGCTGCCCGATCGGCCTCGCCACCTGAGCGACGCGCCGCGACGACGGTGACCTGAACGACGCTGTCGGGCAAACTGCGTGACGTGAACGCGCTCACCATCTCCGCCGCGACCCGCGCCGCTGCGGTTCCGCCGTTTCATGCGATGGAGATGGCGAGGCGCGCCTCCGAGCTCGAAGCCGAGGGACGGCGGGTACTGCATCTGGAACTCGGTGAGCCAGCGGCCGCTCCGCCTGCGGTGGTGGCCGATGCCGTGCGTGGTGCGCTCGATCGTCCGCTGGGCTACACATCGGCGCTGGGCACCGATGCGCTGCGTCAGGCCATCGCTGCTCGCTATCAGGGGATCGGCGCCGAGCGCGTCGTCGTCGTCGCCGGCGCGTCGGCTGCGTTCACCTTGGCCTTCGTCGCCCTCTTCGAGCCGGGCGATCGTGTGGCGGTCGTCGAGCCGGGATACCCCTGTTACCGCAATACGCTCCTCGCACTCGGGGTCGAGATCGTGCCGGTACCGGTCGGCCCCGCTGATCGCTGGGCGCCGACGCCCGAATCGATCGAGCACGCTGCGGCCGGCCGCCCAATCGATGGGCTGGTGATTGCCTCGCCGTCGAATCCGACGGGCACGGTGATCGGTGATCGAGCGCTTGCCGATCTGGCCCGGTGGGCGCAGGTCAACGATGTGCGCATCGTGGCCGACGAGATCTACCGGCAGCTGGTCGATGGCGCGCCCGCACCGTCGGTCCTTGATCACACGTCCGCGGCCGTCGTCATCAGCAGCTTCTCCAAGTTCTGGTGCCTCACCGGATGGCGCGTCGGCTGGCTGGTCGTGCCTGACGCACTCGTAGAGACGGTCGAACGTCTCCACCAGAACCTGCTGATTTGTGCGCCGCACGTGTCCCAGATCGCTGCGCTCGCCGCGCTCTCCGCCGATGACGAGCTCGGGACGCACGTAGCGACGTACGCACAGAACCGTCGGATCGTGCTCGATGGGCTCGCCGCTGCGGGCATCGACCAGATCGCTCCGGCCGATGGTGCGTTCTACATCTATGCCCACGTCCCTCAGCTCACCAATGAGTTCAGCCGTGGCTCGATGGACCTGTGTGTTCGCTGGCTCGACGAACTGTCGGTGGCCACCACGCCCGGTGTCGACTTCGATCCCCGCCGCGGGCACGAGTACGTACGGTTCTCGGTGGCCGGGCGGGCGGACGACTTGGCCGAGGCGTGCGAGAGAATCGCTCGATGGACGCCATGACTTCTGTCGACTCCCCGGATAGCGGGCCGCTAGCCGACGTGCGTGTGGTCGACATGTCGACCGTCCTCGCCGGTCCGAACTGTGCTCGCTATCTCGCCGACTTCGGCGCCGACGTCATCAAGGTCGAGCGGCCCGGTGGCGACAGCTTGCGGCGGATGGCCTGGCGCGACCCGGTCGACGACGAGGGGTTGTGGTGGAAGCTGGTGAACCGCAACAAGCGGACCGTCGTGCTCGACCTGAAAGACGACGACGATCGCGCGTTCGCTCTTTCGTTGCTCGATGACGCGCACGTGCTCGTTGAGAACTCTCGGCCCGGCGTTCTCGAGCAGCTCGGACTCGGGCCGGACGTGCTGCATGCGCGCAACCCTGCGCTGGTGATCACGCGTGTCACCGGTTTCGGTCAGACCGGCCCGTACGCCCACCGTCCCGGGTTCGCCACGATCGCCGAGGCCATGTCGGGGTTCGCAGCGTTGAACGGTGAGCCCGATGGCCAGCCGCTCCTCCCACCCATCGCGCTCACAGACGAGGTGACGGGCCTCGCCGCTGCCTTCGCCACGATGGTCGCCCTGCACTCGGAGCAGGGGCAGGTGGTCGATGCGAATCTGTTGGAAACGATGTTCCACTTGATGGGTCCGTTGGTGTCGCTGTATGCGCGCACTGGCGAACAACAGCCGCGACTCGGATCGGGACTGCCCTACACCGTGCCGCGCGGAACGTATCGCTGTGGCGACGGTCGATTTGTGGCGATCTCCACCAGCAGCGACTCGGTTGCCGAGCGGGTGATGGCGTTGCTCGGACTCGACGATGAGCGGTTCGCCGGGTTCGCAGGACGCACGGCCCATCGAGACGAGATCGAGGCCGCTGTTGCCGAGTGGTGCGCATCTCGAGACTCTGCTGAGGTGATCGATGCGTTCAATCGCGCCGAGGCGGCGATCGGCCCCGTGATGGACATGGCCGACATCGCCGCCGACCCGCACTACGGCGAGCGTCAGGCGATCGTCGATGTCGGCGATGCGCCCATGCAGGGCCTGATCGCCCGCCTCTCGGTGACGCCGGGCGAGTTGCGGTGGCCAGGTCGCTCTCTCGACGCAGACGGCGACGACGTGCGCACCAACCGTTGGCGCTAGCACTCTCCGCACTCCACTTCTGTTCGCGGGAACCTGCGTGTGACGTACGGAATACTCGGTATTTCGGCGGCTGCGGTGGAGACTCCTCGTTTCTTGTCGCGAGAACGTGCGTTATTCGCACGGAATCCCCGGTTTTTCTGGGGATCCTCAAGCGTTGGGACGTTGCAGGACGCTGGTCGGTACCTGCTCGTGTCGAGTATCGATGGGACCTTCGAGACGTCGGACGCGGTGGTGCAGAGCAACGAGATCGGAAGCTACGCAGTAAACTCGTGGTCGTGCAGTCCGGCGGCGGCTCATAGCCGAGTCACCCTGCAGCGGTGAGCTCGCCAGCACGCAGCTGGTGGGCATAGCGGCCGCCGGCTGCGAGCAGCTCGTCGTGGGTGCCGAGCTCGACGACGTGACCGTCTTCGATGAACGCGATCCGGTCAGCCTTGCGAATCGTCGAGAGGCGGTGGGCGATGACGATCGCGGTGCGGTTGCGCATCGCCTCGTCGAGTGCGTCCTGGATCAGTGCTTCGTTCTCGTTGTCGAGATGACTGGTCGCCTCGTCGAGCACCATGATCGCCGGGTCCTTCAGCAGTAAGCGGGCGATCGCCAGGCGTTGTTTTTCGCCGCCGCTCAGTCGGTAGCCGCGCTCGCCGACGACGGTGTCGTAGCCATCGGGGAGCGCAGCGATCGTGTCGTGGATGCGAGCGGCGATCGAGGCCTGCACGAGCTCGATCGGCGACGCGTCCGGTTTGGCGTAGCGCAGGTTGTCGCCGATCGATTCGTGGAACAGGTGCGGGTCCTGGGAGACCACACCGATCGACGTGCGCAGCGAGTCGAGGGTGAGGTCGCGCACGTCGTGGCCATCGATGCGTACGGCGCCGTCGGTCACGTCGTACAGCCGTGGGATCAGAGAGATCGTCGTCGACTTGCCGGCGCCGGAGGAACCGACCAACGCAACCGTCTCACCCGGCTCGACGCGCAAGGCGAGGTCGCGCAAGACGTCGACGTCGGGGTCGGCGTCGTTTGGCAGCCCGGCGTTCTGCTCCATCGACTCGATAGCGGTCTCGTCGGCCGGTGGGTAGCGGAACGTGACGTGGTCGAAGTCGACCTGCCCGCGCAGCTCGACGAGGTCGTACGCTCCAGGGCGCTCGCGAATCGCTTCGGGTGCATCGAGGACCTCGAAGACCCGCTCGAAGCTGACCATCGACGTCATCAGATCCACGCGCGCATTGGTCAGCCCGGTCAGTGGTTGGTAGACGCGTACGACCAGCGCCGCGAGCGCCACCAGCGTTCCCGTCGTGATCGTTCCGTCGACCACCATCACTGCGCCGATCCCGTAGATCGCGGCGGTCCCGAGCGCTCCGACGAGGCCCAACGCGACGAAGAACACACGGCCGAGCATCGCCGAACGGATCCCGGTGTCGCGGACACCTGCGGCATGTGCCTCGAACGCCGTGGACTCCCGGCGACCCGAGCCGAACAGCTTCACGAGCATTGCACCGGACACGTTGAATCGCTCGGTCATTTGCGTGTTCATCGCGGCGTTGTGGCCCATTTGCTCGCGCGAGATGTCTTGCAGTCGGCGGCCGACTCGGCGCGCCGGAACGATGAACAGCGGCAGCACCGCCCACGTCAGCAGTGTCAGTCGCCACTCGAGCGCGATCATCGCCGCAACGGTGGTGACGAGCACGATCACGTTGCTGACGACACTGCCGAGCGTGCTCGTCACGGCGTTCTGCGCGCCGATCACGTCGTTGTTGAGGCGACTCGTGATCGACCCCGTGGGGGTGCGCGTGAAGAACGCGATGGGCATTCGTTGGACCTTGGCGAACAGCGACCGGCGGAGATCGAAGATCAGCCCCTCGCCGACCCGTGAGCTGGCCCAGCGCTGGACGATCGCGAGTGCTGCGTCGCCAACCGCCGCGGCGACGGCGATGCCGGCGAGCACAGCGATCTGGCCCTTGTCGCTGTTGGGAATCGCCGAGTCGATGATCGCTCGGAACACGAACGGCGGCACCAGTGCCAACAAGGCGGCTGCGATGATCGACACCAGAAAGACGGCGATCCAACGCTTGAACGGCTGAGCGAACTGCCACACGCGGGCGACGGTGCCTTTATGCAGGTGGACGTCGCGCACCGCATCGGCGTCGCCGCCCATCATCGACATCGAGGTCATCCGCATATCACCTCACGCTAGAGGTAATGACGTAATCAACCACGTTCCTCGTGGCGCACGCGTGACGCCGCGTCACAGCGTGACGACCGTAGGGTGGGAACAGATGGCGGCGATCTCCCCCCGACTCGCGCTGCTGCTGGCGGGCCCGGTGGTCGTCGTCGCCTGCTCATCGGGGTCCGACGATGCCGAGGCGCCACCTGCGACCAGAGCGATCGCCCCGACCACCAGCGCCGCTCCGGAGACGACTGATCTGCCGGTGGACACCGCCGGTGCGCCGACGACGAGCGTTGCGCCACTCGAGTACACCATCGAGTGGGAGTCGGTCGCCGCCGACGTCGAGCGCGGCACACTCACCGTGCCGCTCGACTACTCCGACCCGGGTGGGCCGACGATCGAGCTCGAGGTCGCGCGCCATCGGGCCCCCGAGGCCAGTCGGGTCGGATCGATGCTCGTCAACCGTGGTGGCCCAGGCGCGGCCTCGAGCGACATGGCGTACGCCGCGTCGAGTTGGTTTCCCAGCGAGATCACCGACCGGTTCGACATCGTCGCCTGGGATCCGCGGGGGACGGGTCAAAGTGGCGCCAGCGTCGACTGCATCGACGACGCCGACCACGACCGCTTCTTCGCCGACATCGACATCACTCCCGACGATGCCGACGGACGCGCCGAACTCGTCGCGCTCGCCGAGGAGTTCGCCGCCGGCTGTGTCGAGCGCACCGACGGGCTGACCCACATCGGCACCACCAACTCGGCGCGCGACATGGACGCCATTCGTCAAGCGCTCGGTGAGCCGCAGGTGTCGTACTTCGGTTTCAGCTATGGCAGCGCCCTCGGCGCGGTCTGGGCAACGCTGTTCCCATCGACGGTGCGGGCCGCAGTGCTCGATGGCGCCTCCGACCCCTCGGCTGAGCCGCTCGAGCGGAGCCGGCAGCAGCTCGCCGCGTTCGAGGCCTCGCTGACGACCTTCCTCGACGAGTGCGCCGACGGGAGTACGTGTGCATTCGCCGGCGATGACGAGCCTGGGGCCGCTCTCGAGGCACTGCTGTCCGAGCTCGACGCCGCGCCGATCCCCACGACGGAGGGCCGCCCCGACCTCACCCGTGCGGTGGCCACGACGGGCATTGTGCAAGCCATGTACTCCGACGCTTACTGGCCGACGCTCGAACGAGCGCTGGAAGATGCGACCGAAGGTGACGGCGGCGGGCTGCTGGCGTTGCACGACACGTATCATCAACGCACCGACAACGGGAGCTACCCGAGCTTGATCGAGTCGTTCCAGGCGATCACGTGCATGGATCGCGATGAGCGATTGAGCGTGGAGGAGTCAGACGCCGACGCGGTCGCGTTGCGCGAGGTGGCGCCGCGGCTGTCACCGTCGGATGTCGGCTCGTACTTCTGCACCTTCTTTCCCGAGTCGGCCGAGCCGATGATCGACATCACGGGTGTCGGGGCGGGTCCGATTGTCGTCATCGGTACGACCGGCGACCCAGCGACCCCGCTCGGATCGACCCAGGCGATGGCCGACACCCTGGAAGACGGCCGACTGCTCGTGGTCGACGCCAACCGGCACACCGGGTACGGCGTGGACGACTGCGTCGACGGCGCGGTCAATGAGTATCTGATCCAGCTGGTGGCACCCGACGCGACGACGTGCCGATAGCGCGGTAGGTGGCTTCGGCCCGTTCCGCTAGCCTCGATCGACGGAAGGCTGCCAGAGCGGACGAATGGGACGGCCTCGAAAGCCGTTGAGGTCCTCGTGGCCTCCGTGGGTTCGAATCCCACGCCTTCCGCCATGGCGGGCGCCTGGTGCGTCCGGTCGCCAAGACTGCGACCGTCCACACTGCTTGGGAGCGTTTGGGCGCCTCCCGCTACGTTGTACTCGATTCCACTCAAGTCGCCGTTCGCGGCGACCGATATCTCGAACGTATGGAATTGGTCAAGACCGTGGTCGACTCGCCGAACGACGCCGTCGCCGCACCTCCGGTGCCGGACATGCGGCTGGTGCTGGCTGACGTCGTGCGCGGAGCATCCGGTGCACGCAACGCGGTGCTCGTGTCCGGCGATGGGTTTGCGCTCGCTGCCAGCGGAGCTGATGATCCGACCGAGCACGCCGCAATGACTGCTGCCGCGCTGGGACTCGGCCGCCAGTTGACGGCGTCGGCCGGCGGCCAGGACCTGCGCCAGCTCGTCATCGACCATGACGGCGGGCTGATCTTCGTCTGGCCGATCGGCGGTTGTCGCGCCGTCTGTGTACTCGCCGACAACGACGTCGACCAGCGTGGACTTCGCCGACTCGTACGTGCCCACGGTGCCCGGCTCATGGAGACGTCGTGACCCAGGCGTTCAAGATCCTCGTGACCGGTCCGTTCGCGGCAGGCAAGACCTCGTTGATCCAGTCGGTATCGCAGACCCGTGTGATCTCCACCGACGTGGCCACGACGAGCGACGAGGCCGCGGTGAAATCGCACACCACGGTGGCGATGGACTTCGGCACCTACGTGCTCGACGGCGACCGCACCGCAGACGGCCCAGCCGCTGACCCGGTGCGCCTGTTGTTGTTCGGTACCCCCGGCCAGGAGCGGTTCCGTTTCATGACCGACATCTTGAAAGCCGAGGCCGACGTCGTCGCGTTCGTGATCGATGCTGAGGCTGAGCACACACACGCAGCCGCCGGCGCCGAGTTGCGGGCCGTGTTGCGCGACCTGCACGTTCCATGTGTGGTTGCGGTGAATCGTTGTGATGACACAGCCACTGCGCGCCGCCTGGCGCGCGCCTTGGGGGCACTCGACGGCGAGGCCGCCGTGCCGTGCCAACTGATCGACCCCGAGAGCGGCCGCGAGGTCGTGATCGAGATCCTTCTGACGCTGTTGGCGTCGATAGAGACGTACCCCGAGCCCGGCGTTCCAGGGTTCGATCGAGCGGAGGTTGCTTGATGCAACATCGACCCCCCACCACCGTCGACGACCCACCGATGGGTGGGTCGCTGGCGACCGACTACCGACCGGTGTGGCAGATTCTCGACCAAGCACGCGCCCGGTCCTTCACCGGTGAGATCGTGATGATGCTCGAGCCGGAAGTGCGCGCATATCTCGACAACGGCATCGTCTACGCAGCGGAACGTGCTGGCGAAGCACCGATCGGCGAGCGGTTGGTCGCGGCTGGCGTCGTCGAGCGCAGCGACCTTCATGCGGGTGCCGTGCGCATCGGCGACGTGGAGCATCTTGGCCGCCTCTTCGAGCGCCGCCCAGACATCGACCGCGACCGCGCACTTGTCGCCACCGAGATGTCCACGGAACAGCTGATCACCGAACTCGCGGCGCGGGACAACTGTGCCATCCGCTTCACCGCGTATCGCCATCATCCCGCAGGAATTCACCGTTGGTTCGCCGCCCCGTTCGCAGCGAAGCCGGAGTTCGCACCGTCTGCCGATCGAGGGTCGGTAGACGAGTACTCGGCATTGCCACTCACCGATGACAGCGCGGGTGGGCAGCTGTACGTCGAGTGGGACGAGCCCGTCCTCGGGCTCGACGACGAGACCGACGATGAAACGATCGCGCTGGCCGATGACGAGGTTGCCGACGACCTGCGCGCCGACCCTTCGGGGAATGGCTCCACTCCTGGCGCCGATCTCCCCGACGAGGTTGCCGACGTCGAGGCGTTCGCTGTCGATGACTGCCGCGTGGTGTACGACGAACCCGACGACGCGGTCCCGGGCGGCCCCGATCTCGTGCCGGGCGAGGCCGCCACGATGCCACCCATCGAGATCATCCCGGTGATCGACGACGAGGACGCGATACGCATCTCTGACCTTCCGCCCCTCGACGATGCCCTCGCCGCGGACGCGGTCGATGACTGGGTGACCATTCCGGTCGACGACGCTGACGACGTGCTCATCGATCCGCTCGTGGAGACCGACGGGGCCGACTTCCGAGTCGCCGTGTCTGAACCGACCCACGACCCGACGCCCGCCGTCGAGGAAGCGCATGATGACGCAGTTGCCGACGCGGTGCGGCGGGCGATCTCAGCAATCGCAGACGCCACGCTCGAGTGGGACGGCGACACCTCGCCGACCACCGGGGCAGCCCCGATCACAGCCGAGGTGCCGGTGCAGGCGCCCGCCGCGGTGAGCGGGTCACCCTTCGCGCCGCCAACACTCGATACGAGCGCCGAGGCGATGTACGCCCAGCTCGAAGCGGCCGCTGCGGATGCCGAGCGTTCCTCGGCGCTGCGCCGGCTCATCGGTGGCCTTCGCCGCGACTAGACGCACTGTTGCGTGCGTCGTTCAACGACGGGCCCGGAAGAACGACCGCAACAACTCACCTGACTCGGCGCTCAGGTCGCCACGGCTCACGTTCACTCGATGGTTGAGCACCGCACCGTCGAGGAGCGAGTACACGCTGCCGGCGGCACCGGCCTTCGGGTCGTCGGCAGCGAAGACCAGCTGCCCCAACCGGGCGTTGACCATCGCACCGGCACACATCACGCACGGTTCGAGAGTGACGTACATCGTGCACTCGTCCAACCGCCACGAGCCCACCGCTGCTGCGGCATCGCTCAGGGCCAGGATCTCTGCATGGGCGGTTGGATCGCCGGTCAGCTCGCGCTCGTTGTGGCGGGCGGCGATGACTTCACCGCTGCGCACGACCACGGCGCCCACCGGGACATCGAGGTGTTCGAGCGCGGCGTGCGCTTCGTCGAGCGCAAGCTGCATCGGCGTCGACGGATCTGCGGTCATGGCGGTACTCGGCGAGTGGCGGAGGGAGTGGGATTCGAACCCACGGAAGCTCTCACTTCACACGCTTTCCAAGCGTGCCGATTCGGCCGCTCTCGCATCCCTCCCGGGGGATCGCAGGCTAGCTCGCCTTCCGGCGGTTCGATCCTTCGATGCGTTGGGTAGTCTGAACGCAGGCGGGGATACCCGCCGAGTGAGGTGGCGACCGGGTCCTGTGCAACGGGCGCCCGTGAACCAGGTCAGGACCGGGAGGTAGCAGCCTTCAACGGCATCGTTCGTGTGCCGCAGACCGCCTGGTCGTCACCTCAGTCGGCGGGCCACCCGCTCGGCCTGCTCCACCAGCCCCGGGGCGCCGATTCGCTCCGCTACCGATTCCAACTCGTCGGTCGGACCACGCCACGCCCAACTATCGACGTCGCCGACATCGATGTTGGTCTCGACGGTGGCGATGCGTCGGAACAGCAACGCGTTGTCGAGCTGTGACTGCAGTGTCGCCGACAGCTTCGCTGCGCCGCGTAGGCCGGGGACATCCCATTGTCCGGCTGCAGCGGGAATCGCCTCGATGTGTTCGTAGACGGCGAGCACCGCGGCGCTGCTCTTGGCGCCCCATCCCGGAAGCCCGGGGAACCCATCGGCGGTGTCGCCGACCAACCCGAGATAGTCGGCGATCGAGTCTGGTCCGATACCAAACTTGGCGCGCACGCCGTCTTCATCGATCACCTTGCGTTTGCGTCGGTCGTACTGCACGACGCGGTCGCCGCGTACGCATTGGCCGAGATCCTTGTCCGGCGTCACGATGAACACTCGCTCGACGCGATCATCGGTGTCTGCGATGGCTGCGGCAGCGGCAAGCGCATCGTCGGCCTCATATTCCACCATCGGCCACACGGTGAACCCCGCAGCTGCGAGTGCTTCCTCCATTACGGGGATCTGCTCGAGGATTTCCGGCTCCATTCCCTCCCCGGTCTTGTAGCCCGCCCACAGATCGTTGCGAAAGCTCTCGATCACGTGATCGGAGGCCACACCGATGTGGGTCGCTCCATCGGTGATGAGCGACAGGGTCGACGACACGACGCCAGCAGCTGCGTCGAACGGGCCGCGGTCGGCATGGCGGGCAGCGGCGCCGAAGTGCTGGCGAAACAACTCATAGGTCCCGTCGACGAGGTGTACGTGCATCGGGCCACAGTACGTCTGCCCACGCGGTGCTGATGTGGTGGCGGCTGCTTGCGCCTTCATGGCCGGGGCGTCGGCGGAGCGTCAGGCGCCGGTGTTGGGCGCGTACAGAGCGTCTCACCAATCCCTCAAGAAGTTGACGCGGTGGTCGGACATCTCCTCTGCAGGCGAGCCCTCGTGGCGCAACGAACGAGCAGGGTGCCCAAGATTCCCATCATCTCGGGCATCGTCGAATACGCCATTCTCGAGAGTCGCATCAAGAAGTTCACCACGATGTTCGAGCTCATGATCGTGTTCGTCCGACTTGTTGTTGGGTTCGTGGCGATCGCCCTCGTGTCGGCGATGTACGGCGTGCTCAACGGTGCCAGGGGTGACATCTGATGATGTCAGCGCCCGATCACCCAGTCGATGAACGACTGACCGATGAGGATCGCGGCCAAGGTGCCGAGTGCGAGGAACGGGCCGAACGGCACGGCGGTTCGCCGGCCTGCCGTGCCACGCGTCATCATCGCCACGCCGACGATCGCCCCGGCCAGGAAGCCGAAGAACAGTCCAACCGGTACCAGCCCGGGGTTCAACCACCCGAGATACATGCCGAGCAGCGGCGCGATGCGCACGTCACCGTCCCCCATGCCGCCGCGGCTGGCGACGTAGATCGTCCACATCAAGGCCAGACCGATGCCTGCGCCGGACACCATCTGCCAGATTCTCTCGGGCTCGTCGTTGATCAGCGCGGCGATGGTCAGTGCGATGGCGCCAAGCACCAAGCCGGTGTAGGTGATCTCGCGTGGCAGACGTTGAGTGTGCAGGTCGATCCATGTCTGAGCGACCAGCACTGCGCCGAGGATGCAGTAGGCGGGCAGTGCGGCGTCGGCGCCGAACTCGATGGCGAACACGACGAACACGGCCGCGGTCGCCAGCTCGATCACGATCGGCTCGATGCCGATCTTGGTGCCACAGTGGCGACATCGTCCGCCGAGTACCACCCAGCTCACGATCGGCACCAGGTCGAGCGGGCCGAGCCGGTGTCCGCACGCACCACACGCACTTGGCGGTGCCATCACCGCGCTGCCGCCCGGAACACGATCGACCACGACGGTGAGAAACGAGCCGACCAACAGACCGGCGACGACCACCACGACCAGCAGCAACGAGAAGTTCATCGATCCCTGTGGCCACAGCGGCCCGGGGGCGGAGGTTAGTCAGCGATGTCCGAACCAGATCCGATGCTCGTGTCGCTGCTCACGGCGTCGGTCAACCCCGGCTGGTCCGACCTCCACCTCACCGTCGGCCGCGCCGCCACGGCGCGGCGTGATGGCACGCTGGTGTCGTTCGAGAACGTACCGGTGCTCGAGCCCGCCACGGCGCCCTGGCACCAAGGCGGACGCGTCGAGCGCCTCGAACTCATCCGCGACCGACTGCCCGGCGTCGACCACGTGGTCACGCGCAGACCACGCGATGGCGCCGCTGTTCACGGCGCGCCGTGCGTCCGGCCGGACATCTGGTGCCTGGCACCAACTGTCGTAGCGGCCGCTCAGTCGAGCGAGTGTGCCGGGATCGGACCGTCGGCAGGTGTTGCGGCATCCGCTGAATACAGGGGCGGCAACCACAGCGACAGCTCCGGTGGTGGCGTCGGCTCTGAGAGCGACTCGATCGGCTCGGGGTCGGAAACCGGCGCAGCCTTGGCGGGCTGACGTTCGAACGCCGCGCTGATTGCTTCGGCGAGCTGCAGCTGGCGGTCGAGACACTCTTCGAGTCCACGGGCGATCTTGGCCACCGTGCGCTCCATCGACTCGACCCGACGGAGCACGTCCGGTGCCGAGTCGGGGACGTCTCCGGTGACCGATGCGATGCGGTCGTTGCGCTCGCGCTCGATGAGTGTGGTCAGGCGGTGTTCGCACTGTTCGCCGTTGGCCTTGGCCTCGGAGCGCACCAACTCGACCTGCTCTTGTGCGATCTGTGCGTAGGCCGCGAGCGACGTGAACTGGCTGGCGAGCTGCGACTCGACCTGTTCGACCCGGTTGCGCAGCGCGTCGACGCGCGCCATGTCTTCCGCTGCCTGTTCGTCGCCGAGGATGTCCTCGACGTCGAGTGCGGTGTCGTGCTTGGCCTTGCCGAACATGTGCGGTGTCTTGTCCTTCGCGTGGTGCGTAGTGAGTCGCGTGAGTTGTTGTGGCGAGGAGAGGGAAAATCCGCCCGCGCCGACGTCTGTCCATCGGCATCGGCGCTCGTTGTCTTGAGGCGACGTTGATCTTTCGACTCTTTGCACAAGCCCCTCAAGGTCGGTCGGGTTGAACCTCACCGGGTTTCACGCAGGCGTGTTGGTATGAGTCTCGGCCTCGCGGCCTGAGGGCTGTTGACGGTAGTGCAGGTCTTCGAACTCTGCGGGTGGGATGCGTCCGAGTTCGTGAAAGAGGCGACGGTGGTTGAACC
>JBCDFR010000067.1:0-15004 GCA_039177505.1 Actinomycetota bacterium
CCGCGACGAACAAATCGGCCTGCTTGGCGGTGCCCGTTTCATAGACATCCACCACCACCAACTTGGCGCCTCGCTTTCTAGCGGTGGCGATTTGCGTCATCATATTGACTTGTGTGTTCACGGGGTTGCCGCCCCAAACCACCACGACGTCGCTGTGGGGACCGATCTCGCGGGCATCCGCACCGCGGCGCGCACCGATGGAGTCGCGTGCGGGGGGGGGGGACACCAGGGGTGTCCCCGCGTCCAGCGCGCCGTCTGCGTCGACGACGGTTCCCTTCCCCGGTGTCGATGCCGAGGAGTGGGCCGACCTGGTCGAAGGTGCCCGCGAATCGAAAGAGGTGCACGCCGAAGAGGTGGCGCACGTGCTGCGCCACATCGAGCTGTCGGGTGATGTCCTGACCCGTGTGGCGGAGGTCTTGACCGAACAGGGCATCGCGATCGACGAGGCGGTCGATGCCCAAGGACAAGCCGACCAGCCCGACGAAGAAACGGTGCGTCGTGAGCTGATCATCGACAGTGCCCGGCTGAACGACGCCGACGTCGAACGGTTGCTCAGCCGTCGACGCACGCGCCGGACACGCAAGTCGTCGCCCAAGGCCGACGGTGGCACCTCGGACGCGGTGCGCATGTATCTGCGCGAGATCGGCCAAGTCGATCTGTTGACGGTCGATGACGAACGTCGGCTGGCACAGCTCATCGAAGAAGGCACGGTGGCCGCCGAGCGGATCGACGAAGTGGCCGAGAACGGCGAGAAGCTCGACGCCGTCGAGTCACGGATGTTGACCCGGGCCATCAACCGCGGCGAGCGCGCCAAGAGCGAGCTCACTCAGGCCAATCTGCGCCTTGTTGTGAGCATCGCCAAGCGCTACTCAGGGCGCGGGATGCAACTCCTCGACCTGATCCAGGAGGGCAACCTTGGGCTGATGCGGGCAGTCGACAAGTTCGATTACACCAAGGGGTTCAAGTTCTCGACATACGCCACGTGGTGGATTCGCCAGGCGATCACCAGGGCGATCGCCGATCAGGCGCGCACGATTCGCATCCCGGTGCACATGGTCGAGCACATGAACCGGGTCACTCGGGCCAAGCGCCAAATGCACCAGGAGCTCGAACGCGAGCCGACAGTCGATGAGCTGGCCGCTCGGGTACAGCTCGAACCCGATCGTGTACGCGAGCTGTTGCGGTACTCGCAAGATCCGCTGTCGCTCGACTCGCCCGTGGGCGAGGAGGACGAGTCGAACCTCGGCGACTTCATCGAGGACGACTCGGTCGACAGCCCGGCCGATGCGGCCACCAAGGTGATGCTTGCCGACGCGGTCGGCGAGGTGCTCGGCGAGCTCTCCGAGCGCGAACAGGAGATCGTCCGGTTGCGTTTCGGGCTCGATGGCGGTCAGGCCAAGACGCTCGAAGAGGTCGGCAAGGAGTTCGGCGTGACGCGCGAGCGGATTCGTCAGATCGAAGCCAAGACCCTCGCCAAGCTACGTCACCCGCAGCGGTCGCAACGTCTTCGCGAGTTCCTCGAAGCCGAGTAGCGGGCGATCGCTCGCCGGCGCCGGACGCGTCCGACGTGTCCCTTCCTGGCGCGCCGACCACACGTGTGATGCTGAGCGAGCCGGCGATAAGGTCTCGGTTCGCCAGTCCGGGGTAGCTCAGCTGGCAGAGCGACGGACTGTTAATCCGTTTGTCGTGGGTTCGAGCCCCACCCCCGGAGCCAACACGACCGTTCCCGCCATCGGCGTGCCGGTGTGAGCTGACCGAGGGTCACCCTCGCGTCGTCGACGTTCCAGCAGCGATTTGGCGTGACCAACCCGTAGCGTTGTGGGCCGACCGGGGCGGTAGCTCAGTTGGTGAGAGCAGCGGACTCATAATCCGTCGGTCGTGGGTTCGAGCCCCACCCGCCCCACAAACGCCGCTCCCTGAGGAAGGGCCGTGCCGACGTCGGTGGGGCCGAGACTCATGGTGGGCTCGTCGGTCGCTCACAAGTGGGAGCGCGTCGATGAGCAGCGACGACTCGACTGGTCGGAGCGCCCGCCAGAAGACGCCCATCTTTGGAGTCTTCACAGGTTGCGCACCGGCGGCGAGCACGACGATGGGCACAGCACCGCTCGAAGGGACCCAGACACCACCAATGAACACACGATGACGCCTCGCCGCCACAGCGCTCTCCGCAGTGCTCGCCACCGCCTCAGCCGTCACCCTCGGCGCGACGGTGTCGGCCAACTCAGGTGACATCGGCACGCAACCGACCCCGGCGCAAGCCTCGTCGAGCGTGATGGACGACGGCAGATACGAGCTGTCTTCGTTCCCCCACCTTCATGTATTGATTCCCGAGCATCTCCAAGATCAGATTGGCGCTGGCCAACGCATCTTGATCTCCGACACCGACCACTCGGGGTACGTCGAGCACTCGGGGTACGTCGAGATCTTCGACGATGACGTGTCGGTCGGCGAACCGGTTCGCGTGTACGGGTCGACCGAGGTCGACGGTTGGCTGCTCGAGGCTGAGGTCGTCATCGACGAGTTCACGTTCGATCCCGATCCACGGAACCCGATAATTTCGGACTCCGACTTTGCCGGTTCCTACACCCTGACGATCACCCAACCGCACGTGCAGGCGGGCGTCGTGTTCGAGTCGACCGTGCCGCTCGATCTCGCCCAGGTGATGTGGATGAGCGCGCAGCAGATCTACTTCGACGGCCTCTTGGTCGACGGCCAGCTCGTTGCGGCGTTCGAGGTCAGTCCCGGCTGACGGAACCTTCGGAGCGGCAGGCGAGCCTCGTGACGCTGCGCATGGGTGTGATGCCGCTGCGGTATCGCGGGCGGTCCAGTTGACCGGCGCACCTATGATCGATCGATCGTGGGTGCGATCCCCGTCTGTCCGCGAGAACGGGCGCGACTCATCCGGAGAAGGAATCCGCACATGGCAGACGAGCTGTTGCCGTCGTGGCGCAACGGCCCGACGAAGGCACGAATCATCGCGTTTCTCGATCAGGTTCACGAGATTCCGGCCGACGAACGCGTCGCTGTGTTCGACAACGACGGCACGCTGTGGTGCGAGAAACCGAACTACATCCAGGCCGAGTTCCTCATGTCGGAACTCCGCAGCGCAGTGGCCGCCGACCCGGCGGTGGCCGATCGTGAGGAGTATCGCGTACTGCTCGACGGTGACCTCGCTGCGCTCGCCGAGATCGGACTGGCGCGCGCCGCGATGGCGCTGGTCGACTTGCACACCGGGCTGACGCCGGAGGCGTACGCGCGCAGAGCGACGATGTTCGTCGACGAGTTCCGTCACCCCGAACGCAGGGTGCCGATACGACAACTCAGATACCAGCCGATGCTCGAGTTGATCAGTGAGTTGCGCTCGCGCGAATTCGATGTGTACCTGGTCAGCGCTGGAGGCACCGAGTTCATGAGGTCGGTGTCAGACGACTTCTACGGCGTGAAACCAGAGGGCGTCGTCGGTTCGGAGATCGACTACGACCTCGTCCGCGTCGATGACGCTGTGCACCTTGTGCGTACCGACAAGGTGGTGGGCGCCCGCGCAAACGAAGGAGCGGACAAGCCGTCGAACATCCAGCGGGCGTTGGGTCGTCGTCCATGCGTGGCCGCTGGCAATTCGGCCGGTGATGCCGACATGCTGCGGTATGCCGCCGGTCATCACGGCCCCTCGCTGACGCTGCTCGTCGATCATGACGACGTGGCTCGTGAGTACGCCTATGCCAGCCTTGCGGGAACGTTCGAGGCAAGCGAGTCGATCCTCGACACCGCAGCGCTGGCGGGCTGGGTCGTCGTGAGTATCCGCGACGACTGGGATGTCGTGTTCGCCGACGAGTAGGCGCGCACGCCGGCCGGCGTGGGCGTCGGGTCAGTGGCCTCGGTGCTGCGTCAACGGGTGGCGATCCACGCAGCGACCGCATCGAGTGCCGCCGGATCTGCGAGTGAGTCGCGGGAGGCTACCTGTGCAGCTGGTTCGCCCTGGAGCATGCGTTTGATCGGAACCTCGAGCTTCTTGCCGGACAGTGTCCGCGGAATCGCGGGGACCTGTGCCAACACGTCAGGAACATGGCGCGGCGACAGTTGTTGGCGCAGCTGTTTGGCAATCTCGGAGCGGAGCGCCTCGTCGAGTTCTGCGCCGTCGGTACAGCGCACGAGCAGAATCAGCTCGCCCATCGCATCGGCGTCGTCCGCAGCGGGCTCGAGATGTACGACGACGCTGTCATCGATGTCATCGATCGACTCGACGACCGTGTAGAAGTCGCTGGTGCCGAGACGAACGCCGCCGCGGTTGAGGGTCGCGTCGCTACGCCCGGTGATGACGCAGGCGTCGTCGTCGTTGAAGGTGATCCAGTCACCGTGGCGCCACACTCCCGGATACGCGGCGAAGTATGAAGCTGCGTAGCGCGATCCGTCGGCATCGCCCCAAAATCCGACTGGCATCGACGGAAGCGGCGAGGTGACCACGAGTTCGCCGGTTGTGCCCGGGGGGCACTCGGTGCCGTCGGAGGCGTACGCCTTGACGTCGCAGCCGAGCATCCGCGCGGCGATCTCACCGGCACGGATGTCGAGCGAGGGCGCGGCGCCGACCCACGCCGAGGCAATGTCGGTGCCACCGCTCATCGAACCCAGTTGGATGTGTGCGCCGACCGCATCGCGCACCCAGGTAAAGCCAACCGACGGGAGTGGCGCTCCGGTCGAACCGAGGTGTCGAAGAGTGCGCAGATCGTGAGTCGATCCCGGGGTCAGTCCGGCTTTTCGGCAGGCCATGATGAACGGCGCGCTGGTGCCGAACACGTCGAGGCGTTCGTCTGCGATCAGCTCCCACATCGCTTCGACGCCCGGGCTCATTGGGTCGCCGTCGAACAGTACGGTGGTCGCTCCGCTCATCAGGCCGGAGGCGACGAGGTTCCACATCACCCACCCCGTAGTGGTGAACCAACTGAAACGCTCGTTCGGCCGAAGGTCGTAGTGCAGACGGAGCACCTTCAGGTGTTCGAGCACGATGCCGCCGTGCCCGTGCACGATCGGCTTGGGCAGGCCGGTCGTGCCCGAGGAGAACAACACGTACAGCGGATGATCGAACGGAACCGGTTCGAAACGCAGCTCGGCAGGTTCGGCGAGCAACGAGGTCCAGTCGTCGGGACCCGCGGGGTCGAGGTACGGGATGCGCACAACGTGCTCGATCGAAGGGAGCGCCCCGATGATCTGCTCGACGTGTTCGCGGCGATCGATGCGACGCGATCCATACATGTACCCGTCGATGGTCAACAGCACCTTCGGTTCGATCTGCGTCCACCGATCGACCACGGCGCGCACCCCGAACTCGGGGGCGCACGAGGTCCAGATCGCGCCGAGGCTGGCGGTGGCCAGAAAGGCGATCAGCGTCTCGTCGATGTTCGGGCTGAACGCAGCGACGCGGTCACCTCGTTGGACGCCGAGCCGTTCGAGCCCGGCGCGGCAGCGGGCGACCCGATCGACGAGGTCAGCCCCGCTGATGGCCCGGCGCGGCCGGGTCTGGCTCAACGACACGAGCGATTCCGCTGTCGGTCGCTCGACCCACCCGGCGACGGCCTGTTCGGCGAAGTTCAGCGCCGAGCCCTCGAACCAGGTGGCCCCGGGCATCGATTCGTCGGCCAGAGCTCTCGTCGAGCGATCGCTCCACCGGACACCCGCCCACTCGGCGAACGCCATCCAGAATGCGTTCAAGTCACTCAGCGACCACGCCAACACCTCTGCGTACGTTGTGCAGCGCACGTCGTAGTCGGCCGCGACGTGTTGTGCGAACGACGCCAGCTGGCTCTGTTCCCACGCACCTTCTGGGGCTCTCCATACGAGCTCGCCTCGATCCATGCGCTGGGAACATAGCGGTCGAACGTCGAGCACTCGACCAGGATGACGGTATGAGAGACGTCTTTGTCGTTGACGCCGTCCGTTCTCCGGTTGGTCGGCTGGGAAGTGCACTCGCAGCGATTCGGCCGGACGATCTGGCCGGTCAAGTGATCGTCAACCTGATGGCGCGATCGCCGGATCTTGACCCTGCCGACGTCGACGACGTGTACGTCGGCAATGCCAATGGAGCAGGGGAGGACGGCCGCAACGTGGCGCGCACGGCTGCCCTGCTCGGCGGACTTCCTCCCTCGGTGCCGGGCACGACGATCAACCGACTGGACGGCTCGGGAGTCGCGTCGGCGATCGCCGCTGCGCAGGCGATCGCGACCGGTGATGCCGACGTGTGCGTTGCCGGCGGTGTCGAATCGATGAGCCGCGCGCCGTGGGTCGTCGCCAAGCCCGCTCACGGCTACACGACCGACGACGGACAGCTGCTGTCGACGACGTCGGGATGGCGTCTCGTCAATCCCCGGTTTCCAGTCCAGTGGACATCGCCACTTGGCGAAATGGTCGATCGCGCGGCCGACGAGCTGGCAATCGCGCGCCCGGTGCAGGACGCGTGGGCGTTGTCGAGCCACCAGCGTGCCCGCGCTGCTTGGGACGCGGGCCGCTTCGACCACGAAGTGGTGCCGGTCCGTGGTGCTCGGATCCGGGTCGACGAGTGTGTGCACCGCGACCTGGCAGCGCACGATTTGGCGCGCCAACCGGCCCAGCGGGTCGACGGCACGGTCACCACCGGCAACGCCGCCCCCATGGGCGACGGTGCGGCAATGATGCTGATGACCTCGGCCCTCGGTCTCGACCGCTGTGGCGGGACACCGATCGCTCGTGTCGCCGCACGGGCTGTGGTGGCAGACGACCCGCGCAGCGTGTCGGCGGCGGCAGTCCGTGCTGCGCGAACGGCAATGGAGCGCGCGGCGATCGATTTCGGCGACCTGACCGTCGTGGAGATCGGTGACGCCTTTGCGGCGCAGTCGATAGCCATGCTCGGAGCATTACCCGAGCTGAACCGGGCGATCGTCAATCCGAATGGCGGTGCGATCGCCATCGGACATCCCGTCGGAGCTGCCGGAGCGCGGCTGCTGACGTCGATGGCCAACGAGCTCCGTCGGGTGGGCGGATGGGGCCTCGTCGTCATTCAGTCTGAGTTGGGCGAGGCGACCGCATGCATTCTCGAAGCTGTGAACAGGGAGAACGCGCAAAACTGATGGGTTATCAGCTTTGAGGCCTTGTCAAAAGTGGCGAAGTGTCGTACCTTGACCGACGTGGGGGCACTGAGGGCCAATGGCTCGCAGACGCGGCCGGTTGGCCGCGTCGAGCGGCGCCAACAACGCACACGAATCCGCTTGCTCGAGGCCGGGTACGGCGTCATGTCGGAGGTCGGTGTCGACGCTGCGACCATCGTCGAGATCACCGAGCGCGCCGATGTCGGATTCGGCACGTTCTACAACTACTTCGAGTCGAAAGAGGCGTTGGCCACCGACGTACTCGATTGCGTGATCCACAATCTGGGTCAACGCAACGACCTGGTCACCGCGCAGCTCGGCGAGACCGAACCGATTCGCATCGTCGCCAACTCGGTGCGCCTGATCGCGCGGGAGATGATCGACGAGGCGGTGTGGGCATGGTGGGTCGCCCAGCCCGGTTTGCTGGTCGATCGTTTGCGGGAAGGTCATCGCGCATTCGCCCACCGCGACTTCCGCGACGCGATGGCGTCGGGTGATCTACCCGTTGTCGCCGATGACTTCGAACTCGCATGGGGACAACTCAACTGGCTGCTCGCCGGGGGCGTGCGCGACATCATCGAGGGCCGCCATCCGCAGTCGGCCGAACGCCAGATCGTCGAGTCGATCCTGCGGCTCCTCGGCGTCGATCGCACGCGAGCCACCGAGGCGGTGGCGCGCGAGCTGCCGAGCTATCCGGACCTGCCGGTCGACTTCTCGATCTGTCAGGGCTTCGCTGAAACCAACTGATCTCAACTACGAACACATGGGGGACCAATGAGAAATACACAAGGCGACAAGGGCAACCTGTCACGTCGAAACTTCCTCGCCGCCGGTGCCGCCGCCGTCGGCGGCGGCACGCTCGCCAGCGCATGTGGAAGCGACGACGATGGCGACTCGTCGAACAGCAGCGCAACGACGGGGGACTCGTCGAGCGACACCACCACGGGCACTGCTGGCGGCGGCGCCGCGGAGGGCGGCACGATCAAAATCGGGTACGTCACCCCGCAGACTGGCGAACTGGCCGCCTTCGGTGAGGCCGACGATTTCGTCCTCGGCCAACTGCGCGATCTCTTTGCCGAAGGCGTCGACGTCGGTGGCGCGACGTACACGATCGAGATCCTCGATCGCGACTCCGAGTCGAATGCCAACACGGCCGCGACCGTCGCCAACGAGCTGATCATTCAAGAGGGCATCCAGATGATGTGCGTGGCGCAGACGCCCGACACGACGATTCCCGTGGTCCAGGCCTGCACGAACAATGAAATGCCGGTGTTGTCGAACAACGCGCCGTGGCAGCCGCACTACCTGGGCATCGGAGGCGTGCTCGAGGCTGAGACCGCCCCGCCCGTGGCCTCTGAGTGGAACTACCACTTCTTCTGGGGCCTCGAGGACGTCATCGAAGTGTTCCTGGCGATGTGGCGTGATGTTGCGCCGGCCAACGTCGTCGTCGGCGCCATGTGGCCTGACGACCCCGACGGCAACGCTTGGAGCGACCCGATCGTCGGGTTCCCTCCAGCACTCGAGGCCGCCGGCTACACGCTGGTCGACCCCGGCCGGTTTCCGCTCGGGACCACGGACTTCACGGCGCAGATCTCGGAGTTCAAGGAAGCCGGCGTGGAGATTCTCACCGGCAACATGATCCCGCCGGACTTCGGCGCCTTCTGGGCCCAGTGCCAGCAGCAGGACTTCCAGCCGACCGCAGTGTCGATCGGCAAGTGTCTGCTGTTCCCCTCGGCCGTCGCCTCGTACCCGAACCCGATCGGACTGTCGTCGGAGATCTGGTGGTCGGCGGAGCATCCGTTCTCGTCCAGCCTCACCGGGCAGACCGCTGCGGAGCTTGCTGCTGCGTACGAAGAGTCGACCGGGCGCCAGTGGACGCAGCCCGTCGGCTACGTTCACTCGTTGTTCGAGGTGGCCGTCGACGCACTACAGCGTGCAGGCGGCGCCGATGACAAGCAGGCCCTGCTCGACGCCATGGGACAGACGAACCTGGCGACCATCGCTGGACAGGTCGACTTCAACAACCCGGTCGTCCCGCACGTGACCAAGACCCCGTTGGTCGGGGGCCAATGGGTGCCGAGCGAGGAGTGGGATGTGCAGTTCGACATCGCAACTGCGGATCAGATCCCCGAGATGCAGTCCGACGTCGTCGCCTTGCAACCGATCGACTACGCCTGACCCACCCGCATCAACCTCACTGTTCAAGTCCATGAGCGACGATCCGCCATTGGCGGTCAGCGTCTGCGACGTCAGCAAGTCCTTCGGGGTACGCGTCGTGGACGGTATGAGCCTCGACGTGGCTCCGGGTGAAGCCGTCGGCATCGTCGGACCCAACGGCGCCGGGAAGACCACGTTGCTGAACCTCATCGCGGGCGACCTGTACCCCGACGAGGGCTCGGTATCCATCGTCGGGCGCAACGTCACGAGGATGCGTCCGGAGCGGCGCTGTCGTCTCGGTCTTGCTCGAACAGCGCAGATTCCGCGTCCGTTCGAGGGTCTCACGGTGTACGAGAACGTGCTCGTCGGGGCGACGTACGGATCTGACCTGCACCATGCGCAGTCGGCCGATGTTGCAGTCGACGCGCTCGGCGTCGCACAACTGCTCGACAAGGCGAATCGGCCTGCCTCCTCGATCGGGCTGTTGGACCGTAAGCGTCTCGAACTGGCTCGGGCGTTGGCCACCCAACCGTCGGTGTTGTTGCTCGACGAGATCGCTGGAGGACTGACCGACTCGGAGGTGTCAGAACTCGTCGAGGTGATCACCGAGTTGCATGCCAGCGGCATCACCATCGTGTGGATCGAACACATCGTGCACGCGTTGATGGCGGTCGTCGAGCGGATCATGGCGATGAGCGTCGGCAAGAAGATCGCCGACGGCGACCCGCACGAGGTGATGACGAGCGACGCCGTGCGCTCGGAGTACTTGGGGTCGGTCGAATGACGGCGGCGCTCGAGATGGATGGTGTCGAAGCCGTGTACGGCGACTTTCAGGCGCTGTTCGGTGTATCGATGACGGTCGGCGAAGGCCAGGCGGTGGCGATCATCGGCGCCAACGGCGCCGGCAAGAGCACGCTGCTGCGGGCGGTGATGGGCCAAGTGAAGCTGCGTGCCGGATCGATCACCCACCGGGGTGCCGATCTCTCCGGTGTGGCGACACACCAGCGCGCTCGCGATGGGCTCGCCCTCGTTCCCGAAGGTCGGCGTCTCTTCCCGAGTCTCACCGTCGAGGAGAACCTCGAGATCGGTGCGAACTCGGGGCGCTCCGGTCCTTGGACCGTGAGTCGCGTGGTCGAGTTGTTTCCGCTCATCGAGAAGCTGCTGGGGCGGCCGGCCGACGTGTTGTCCGGAGGAGAGAAACAGGCAGTGGCCATCGGGCGTGCGCTGATGAGCAACCCCGACGTGGTGTTGCTCGACGAAGTGTCGCTCGGGCTAGCCCCGGCGGTCGTGCAAGACGTGTACCGCGGCATCGCCGAGATCCGAGACCAGGGCACGACGGTGGTGGTCGTCGAACAGGACATCACGCTGGCCCTCAAGATCGCTGACTACGTCTACTGCATGTTGGAAGGCCGGGTGTCGCTGTCGGGTGCACCGACCGACCTCGACCACGATGCAGTCACCGAGGCGTACTTCGGGGTGTCCGCATGACCTGGGTCAACGCGATCGTGCAGGGCATTCTCAACGGTGGGTTGTATGCGCTGTTCGCCACCGGGTTGTCGCTTGCGTTCGGAGTGATGCGGTTCGTGAACCTGGCTCACGGCGACCTGGCGGTGCTGTCGGGTTATCTGGTGTTGTCGTGGGCGGGGTTGTTCGGCGACAACTACTGGGTGACCATGGTGTTCGTCGCCGCGGTGATGGCCGGCGTCGGGTACCTCGCACAGCGGGTGATGTTCAACCGGACGCTCGGTGACGACCCGCTGCCCGGGATCCTGGCCAGTTTCGGGTTGGCGATCGTGATCCAGAACGTGCTGCTCGAGCACTACAGTGCGACCGACAAGATCATTCCGCTCGGCGACATCGTCGTGCGTTCGATCCGCATCACCGACCAGATCGCCATCGGCTGGTATCCGCTGTTGATCCTGGTCGTCGCCGTCGCTGTTCTGGCGGCGTTGCAGATTTTCTTGTCGTTCACGAGACTTGGCCGGGCGTTCCGCGCCACCGCCGACGATCCGTCGACGGCGCAGTTGATGGGCATCAACTACCGGCATCTCTACGGGATCGCCATGGCGATCTCGTTTGCCGCGGTGGCGCTCGCGGGCTTCTTCAACGGGGCGCGTACGCCGTTTACGCCGCTCACCGGCGGGCTCCTGTTGTTGTTCGCCTTCGAGGCGGTGGTGATCGGCGGCCTGGGTTCGCTGTGGGGCACGCTGCTCGGAGGAATCGTGCTCGGCGTCGCCCAGAGCATGGGGAACCAGGTGTCGGTCGGTTCGGGGATCTTGGTGGGACATCTGGTGTTTCTCGCCGTCCTCCTGCTGCGGCCCAGGGGCCTGCTCGGCTCGGAGGCACGATCATGAGTGAGCAGGAGACCGCACCGGCCGCAACGACTGCGCCGCATCGGATCTCGCGGTGGTCAGCGCCATCGACGGTCGGTACTTCGGCGTTCACATTGGTGTTCATCGTGCTCGCCCTGCTGCCGTGGTGGGGCAGCGCGAGCACGCAGTTCACGCTGGTCGAGGTGCTGTACTACCTAGCGCTTGCGCAGATGTGGAATCTGCTCGCCGGATACGCCGGGCTGGTCTCGGTCGGACAGCAGGCGTTCGTCGGGATCGGCGCGTATGCGGTGTTCTTGCTCGCCGAACGCAACGGCGTCGACCCGTGGCTCGCCATGGTGATCGCCGGGGCCATCGCCGCCGCGCTCTCCGTACCCGTGGCGTTCCTCACGTTCAAACTCGTCGGCGGATACTTCGCGATCGCGACGTGGGTCATCGCTGAGGTGATTCGATTGACCGTCCTGGAGATCGATTCGATCGGCGCGGGCAACGTGCAGTCCTTCACCGTCGCCAACACGTGGTCCGGCTACTCACTCGAGACGCGCAGCGACCTCATCTACTGGGTGGCGCTCGCACTTGCCGCCGGAGCGACGGTCGTCGCAGTGCTGATCGCACGGTCGAGACTCGGGCTGGCCCTGCAAGCAGCCCGCGACAGTGCGCCGGGAGCGCGCGGTCTCGGCGTCAACGTGATGCGTACGAAGCTCGTCGTCTGGGTCGTCGCCGCGGGATGGACCGGCATGACCGGCGCGCTCATCCATCTCAACACGTCGACCGTCACGACCGACGATGCATTCAGCGTCACGAGTTGGACTGCGTTGGTCATTTTCATCGTGGTGATCGGCGGCGTCGGCAGCGTGCGCGGCCCGCTGATCGGTGTGGCCATCTACTGGTTCATCTCGGAGCAGTTCGAAGACTCCGACACCTGGCGGTTCATCATTCTTGGCTCGGCGGCGACGCTGATGGCACTGGTGTCGAGAGAAGGTGTCGATGGGCTTCTCCAGCGCATCCGACCCTTCGAGATCTTTCCGATTCGACGACGACTTCTACTGGACGGCGACGGCGACGCCGACGACGAGGGCACGGACGCGGCGCGATGACCGCGACCCATGCAGTGTCGGGGCCCTCGGCCGCGACAACAGTGATTCCCCAACATGACCGCTACGACAAAACAGGAGAGCATTCCAATGCCGATCGGTGACCGATTCGACACGAGCTACGACGGATTCACCTGGCCGGGTGACAACACGGGTCTCGAGTTCTACGACTTGAGCATCCCGTGGGGTCATGGCGTCGCCAACTGGCCGTACTTCGAGGACCCGGTGATCGAGCGGGTGCACTACATGGCGAAGTCTCGGGTGCTGACCCAGAAGATCACCACCGTGATGCACTCCACCACGCACGTCGATGTGCCGGCGCACGTCATCGAGAACACGCCGTTCCTCGACGAGGTGCCGCTGCACTGCTTCTTCGGCACCGGAGTGGTCGTCTCGATTCCGAAGGGGAAGTGGGAGAAGGTGATGCCCGAGGACCTCGAGGCGGCCGAACCCGAGATTCGTCCGGGCGACATCGTCATCGTCAACACGGGTTGGCACCACACGTATGGCGACAACGCGCAGTACTACGCCTACTCGCCGGGTTTCTACGACGAAGCAGGCGCATGGTTCGCCGAGCGAGGTGTCAAGGCGGTCGGTACCGATACCCAAGCGCTCGACCATCCGTTGGCGACGGCGATCGGCCCGCACGGGCCCGGTGCGCCCGATGGATTGTTGCCTTGGGCGTGTGAAGAGTACGAGGCCGAGACCGGGCGGACGGTGCTCGAAGACTTCCCCGAGTGGGAGCCGTGTCACCGCCACCTGTTGGGCAACGGCATCGTCGGGTTCGAGAACGTCGGCGGCGACATCGACGCCGTCACCGGCAAGCGGGTGACCTTTGCCGCATTCCCGTGGCGCTGGAAGAAGGGGGACGGTTGCATCATCCGGCTGGTGGCCATGCTCGACCCGACGGGCGAGTTCCGTATCGAGCCCGGATCGGCGGCGAGCTGAACGTGAAGGCGAACCGCTTCAGCGATGTTGTCGCCTACGAGGCGCCGAATCACTTCGACTGCCGTTCGTTCCGCCTGCAGGGCTTTGACGCCAGTGACTCGGAAAATTTCTGGGTCGGTCTGACCCACTTCCTGCCCGGCGGTGGCTGCGAGCACGAGGCCACTCCGCTGGAGAAGGTGTACGTCGTCACCGCAGGTGAAATCACGGTGATCACCGACGACGACGAAGTAACGCTTCGCCCGAACGACTCGTGTCACATCCCTGCCGGGGAGGCACGCTCGGTCCAGAATCGCACCAACGACGTGGCGTCCATGGTCGTCGTGATGCCATACCCGCCAAAGGAGACGTGATGAGCCAACTGCCGAACCCGGCGACCATCTTCGACCTGTCCGGCAAGTCTGCAGTCGTCACCGGCGCCACTGGCGCGTTCGGGGCCGAAGCCGCCCGAGCGTTGGCCGGTGCGGGAGCTGCGGTCACACTGGCCGGAGGGTCGGGCGACAAGCTCGAGGCC
Source organism: Actinomycetota bacterium (assembly GCA_039177505.1). Taxonomy (GTDB): domain Bacteria; phylum Actinomycetota; class Acidimicrobiia; order Acidimicrobiales; family Ilumatobacteraceae; genus JABSQH01. The sequence goes on from JBCDFR010000067.1 coordinate 14,153, forward strand.
GTCGCCGCCGAGATCGCCGCAGGCGGCGGCAAATCGGAGACGGTTCAACTCCGGCCGTCGAGCGAATCAGACGTGGACGAGATCATCGGCGCCGCCGTCGAGTTCGGGAACGGTCTCGACATCGTGGTGTCGGGCTCCGGAACGAACATCCCCTCGCCGATCGTCGACCAGGCGGTGGAGGACTGGGACGTGGTGATGGACGTGAACGTTCGCCAGTCGTGGCTGCTTTGTCGGGCGGCCGGGCGCGTCCTCATCGAACAGGGGCGCGGCGGAAAGGTCATCTTGATGTCGTCGGCACGGTCGACGCTCGGCATGGTCAACTACTCGGCATATTCACCGTCGAAGGCGGCGATCGACCTGCTGGCGAAGTCACTCGCATGGGAGTGGGGACCTCACGGCATCCAAGTCAACGCCATCGCGCCGACGGTGTTTCGGTCGGAACTGACCGGGTGGATGTTCGCCGATGACGGCGACGGGCCTGCAGCTCGCGAGAACATCTTGCGCCGCATCCCGACCGGCCGCCTCGGAGAACCGTCGGACTTCCACGGCATTGTTCAACTGCTCGCGTCGTCCGGCTCGGATTTCATGACCGGGGCGATTGTGCAGGTCGACGGCGGATACACGGCAGGGTGAGCATGGGCAGCCTCGAAGGACGACGAGCTGTCGTCACCGGCGGCGGTCGCGGGATCGGACGCGCGATCGCCCGGCGACTTGCTGCTGAAGGTGCTGGAGTTGTCGTTGCCGCCCGGACACAGTCCGAGCTCGACGAGGTGGTGGCCGAGATCCAGAGCGCGGGTGGTGTGGCCGCAGCGGTTCGTTGTGACGTGTCGAGTGATGACTCTGTGACCGCAC
>JBCDFR010000068.1:0-14669 GCA_039177505.1 Actinomycetota bacterium
CGCCGGGCTTCGGCGAGGTAGTCGGCGGGGCAGGGGACGTGCTCGAGGACCTGGGTCGAGAGGACGGCGTCGGCGGTGTGGTCGTGTAGCGGCGCGGTGAAGTCCTCGTTGTAGTGGAGGTCGGCGTCGGGGTTGGTGGGGAGGTCGACACCTAGGTACTGGGCGAGGCGTGGGGTGAACAGGGGCTTGTAGCGGAGATCGCCGCAGCCGAGGTCGACGAGGGTGGCGTTGTGAGGGATGAGCTGGGCGGCCTGGGTGAGGGCGTCGGTGAGGCGGCGTTGGATGAGGCAGCGGTAGTGGTGGAAGGAGGGGTAGAGGGGGTTGGTTTTTTTAGCCGCAAAGGAGCGCAAAAGACGCAGATTGGGTTTGGGTTGCGCCGTAGAGATCGGGGTGTGGTGGGGGGCAGCGGTCATGCGGCAGTGGGGGTGAGTGCGGCGGCTTGGATGGTCGGGGTATGGTCGAGGGTGAGGATGGGCAGATCGGTTTGTGATTGGAGTTGAGCGCGGCGGGCGGGGGACTGGGCGGGGTTGACGTTGGTCAGGATGAGGCCGTGGCAGGGGGTGCCGTTCCGCTGAAGCGGGATGGCCTGGGCGTCGGGGACGATGGGGATGCCGCGGTAGGTACGGTGCTGGAAGGCGGGGGCGTTGTCGGCGACGGCGGTGATGGGGAGGTCGAGCCGACGGCAGGCGCGGTAGGCGGCGTAGGTGTTCTTGGCGAAGTCGACGAGGGCGACGCGTTGGATATGGTGCTGTGTGACCCAGGCCTGGACCTGCTGCTGGGTGGTGTGCCAGGCGAAGAGGGTTTCGAAGGCCTGGGGGTTGAGGGTTTCTGGCGGGATGGTGCGGAGGTGTCTGGCCCAGCGGCGGGCTTCGCGGAGGGCGCGGTGGGCGGCGGCGTGGTGGTTTTGGTGGAGGGCGATGGCGGCGTAGCGCTGGAGCCAGTCGTGGCGGTAGGCGCGGCGGGCTTCGCCGGTGAGGAAGCGCTGGGCGAGGATGAGGTTGTTGCGGAGGTCCATGCGGAGGGCGAGGGCGGTGGACCGGCCGGCGGGGTGTTTGTCGTGACGGAAGGTGATACGTTCGTCGCGGAGGAGGGGGCGGCTGCGGTTCCAGAGTCGGAAGGAGAGGTCGTATTCGCCGGCCTTGCGGAAGAACTCGCGGCGGAAGCCGAGTGGGCGTGGGGCCGCATCGCAAGCGATGCCGCGACGGGGTTGTGGCAGGAGGGCGGAGCGGCGGAGGATGACGGCGCCGGAGAGCATGACGGCGGGCAGGGCGCAGGCTTCTTCTTTGCCGTCGGGCAGGAGGCATCGGCCCATGATGCCGGCGAGGTGGGGGTTGGCGTCGAGGGTGGCCAGGGCGTCGGGGATGGCGCTGCCGACGGGGTAGGAGTCGTCGTCGAGCAGGACGAGGTAGTCGGCCTGGGTCTGGCGCATGGCGAGGGTGCGGGCCCAGACGCCCTGGTTGCGGCGGAGCGGGATGAGGTGGGTGTTGGGGAAGAGCTGGGCGAGGGCGGCGGGTGTGCCGTCGGTGGAGCCGTTGTCGACGCCCCAGGTTTCGTCGGTCTCGGGGGGCTGGGGGGTGTGTTGCTGGAGGTGGCGGAGGGTTTGGAGGAGGCGGGCGCGTCGGGTCGAGTCGCTCGATGCAACGTTCGTGTTGGGTGTGGTCTCTGGAAGTGCCACGATGGTGTTCTCGGTGGCCAGTTCCTGCTCGGGGGCGCTGGCCAAGGTGGCCTGACCGCGGAACACCTCGAGGATCGCTTGCATGTTGTCGCCCTCGATCTGCGGGATCAGCACCGAGTTGCCTTGGATCGTCGCGTTGCGGGCCTCGATCTGATAAGTCGTGATCTGTTCGGGATCGATGCCGTTCAGCACTCCGGCCAACTCCAGCTGCTTGGCAACTGTGAAGTCCTCGTTGATCGTCACATAGTCGGTGCTCGTATCGATCAACCCGCGTGCGACGTCGGGGTCCCATGCGCCCGCCCGTAGTTCGTCGGCGACGCGTCGAATGAAGTCCTGCTGGCGCGAGATGCGGCCGAGGTCGGAGGTGCCGTCCGTCGTCCAGGTGCCGTCCTCGTTCATCGTCTGCAACTTGCGCGAGCGCACGTAGGCCAGCGCATGGTCGCCGTCGAACGTGTAGCACCCGGCCTCGGGGACGTTGAGCCCGGTGCTGACATCGCGCACGGGTGTCGCGAACGGCACCGACACGCCGCCGACGGCGTCGACCAGTGTCTTGAAGGCGCAGAAGTCGACCTGGATCCAGTAGTCGACCGGGACGAAGAAGTTGGCGAAGATCGTGTCGCGCAGCAGCTGCGGGTTGTCGCGCTCGTAGGCCACGTTGATGCGCTGCTGGCTCTGGCGGCCGGCAATGGTCACCCACAGGTCGCGCGGGAACGACAACACGGCGACCTGATTCGTCGCCGGGTTTACGCGCCACACCATGATGGTGTCGCTGCGCTCGCCGAGTGCGCTGCGGTCGCCGAATGCGCCGGCGTACGGCGAGTCTGGGTCGACGCAGTCGTTGTTGTCGGCGCCGGTGATGAGGATGTTCACTGCTTCGGGCTCGGCGGGGGGGAACGTCTCGACGGGCACCGTCTCATCGGTCTCCGGGGCGGGTGCGGCGCCATCCCCGGTGCCTTCCGCTCCGAGTTCGAAGCCCGCGTCGACCGGTACCTGTTGTGGCTCGAAAGCCGGAACGAGGTTGCGGTCCTCGACAACACGTTGCCCCACGTACAGCGCTCCGGACGCCGAGAAGGTGCCCAACGCGCCGATGAAGATCGCGGTGATCATCAAACGTTGCGTCCACGTGCGGCCGCGACGTCGCTTGGGAGGGTCCTCGCGCGTCAGCCCCGGGGGAATCGGGGGAGGCGGTGGGGGGTCGGTTGGCATGACCCCGAAAATGTATCGGCGCTACGGCCCCGCGTTACGGCAGGACGACGACCGTGGTGCCGAGCTGTGCCCAGTCCCACATCCAGATGGCGTCGGGCGTCGACTGGCGGACGCATCCGCCCGATAGTGGTTGTCCGAGCTGCGAGATCGACTGCACAGGGCGGCCGTACTGGAACGGGATCTCGTGGAAACCGATGTTGCCGCCTTCGGCGCCATGGGCGAAGCGGACCATGTACTTCCAGGTGATCGTCGGGTTCTGGATGGCGAATGTGTGCAGCGAGCGCGACCACACCGAGTACGTCCCCGGCCGTGGGTCGAGCGGAGTCTGGCGACCCGAGACCTTGTGGGTCTTGGCGACGACGCCGTTGGCGTCGACCGCCCACAATCGCTGGAGCGATTTGGAGTAGACGACACGGCGACCCTCGCCGGAATTCGCTGGAAGTGCCCATTCAGGCGGCGGCGGTGGTGGTGGTGGCGGCGGTGGTGGTGGCGGCGGTTCGACGAGCTGCACTTGAGAACCGCGGCTCGGGGTCTGGCCGGGGGCCTCGATCGGCGCTAACGCCGGGGCCGTGGTGGTGGTCGAGTCGGTCGATTCCGTGGTCGCATCGCCACCATCGGCGACGACCTCGGTGCCCTCGGTCGCTTCGGGATCTTCGGGCGCGGCGACAGCCGGCGCGGCCACCAATAGTGCGGACGCGACGGCGATCCCAACGATTCCCGCCAACTTGGACATGGCCGACGAGTGTAGGAGGGCATCGATGTGACGTGGGTCACATCATTACGAAACAGCTGCGAAGGCGCCGACCCCTCGAGCGGTGAGCGAATGCGCCTCCTGTGGGCCGTTTCGCTCACCGGTGGAGCATGCCTGGCCCGTGCGGTGGGGGAAAGCGCCCCTTGTGGGCCGTTTCGCTCACCGGTGGAGGCGGTTGTGTTGAATTCGTCAGCTCGGTGCAGGCTCGGCCAGCGTCACGTCGGCCTGCAGCGCCTCTGCGCCGTCGGCCACCACGAGGTCGAGGATCGAGCCTGCGGCGAGCAGGTCGCGGCGCCCGATATCGATGGCGTCGTGCAGCGTCGACGGCGCGGACACCTGCACGGCGGCGACCTCGGAACGTTGGCTGCGCTTGGCTTCGGTCTTGGCGCGGCGCACGAGTGTGAGCAACTCGATCGTCGGGTCGATCAGCGCAGCATCGGCGTCGAGTCTGCTGGCGACCGGCCAGTTGGCCCGATGCACGCTGCCTTGTTGCCACCAGCTCCATGCTTCCTCAGTCGCGTAGGGCAGAAACGGTGCGAGTAGCCGTTGCAGCGTCGACAATCCGTACCGCAGCGCGGCGCGCGCCGATGCTGCAGCGTCGATCCCGTGCGCCTCGTAGGCCCGGCTCTTCACGAGCTCGACGTAGTTGTCGCAGAACCACCAGAACAACTGCTCGGTGCGTTCGAGCGCGCGGGCGTAGTCGAGGTCGTCGAAGTCAGCCGTGGTCTCGGCGACCAGCGCGTCGAGTTTCGCCAGCAGTGAGCGATCGATCGGATCGGTGACCACGGCGTCGAGTTGCTCGACCGCGAGTTCAGCGGTCGACTCGTGGCCGGGGATCTCGCCCAAGCCGAGCACGAACTTGCTGACGTTGAGGATCTTGTTGGCCAGTTTGCGGCCGACCTTCATCTGGTCTTCGCTGAACGCAGTGTCGACACCCGGCCGGGCGGAGCCTGCCCAGTATCGGACGGCGTCGGTGCCGTACGAGTCGAACAGCTCCATCGGCGTCACGACGTTGCCCTTTGACTTCGACATCTTCTTGCGATCTGGATCGAGGATCCATCCCGATAATGCTGCGTTGGTCCACGGAACCGAGTCGAACTCGAAATGGCTGCGCACCACCGACGAGAACAGCCACGTGCGGATGATGTCGTGGCCCTGCGGGCGCAAGTCCATCGGGAACACCCGCGCGAACAGGTCGGGATCTTCCTCCCATCCGCCGGCGATCTGGGGCGTGAGCGACGACGTGGCCCATGTGTCGAAGATGTCGGGGTCGGCAGTGAACCCGCCCGGCTGGTCGCGCTGGGCAGCATCGAAGCCGGCGGGCACGTCGATCGAGGGGTCGACCGGCAACGTGGACTCATCCGGCTCGAGCGGGTCGTCGTAGAGCGGTTCGCCGGCATCGTCGAGGCCGTACCAGATGGGGACCGGCACACCGAAGAAGCGCTGCCGGCTGATGAGCCAGTCACCGTTGAGGCCCTCGACCCAATTGTCGTAGCGGTGACGCATGAAGTCGGGGTGCCAGGTGAGCTCGGTGCCCCGCTCGATGAGCGCCGATCGAAGCTCCTCCTCGCGGCCTCCGTTGCGGATGTACCACTGGCGTGACGTCACGATCTCGAGCGGCCGTTCGCCGCGCTCGTAGAACTTCACCGGATGCTGAATCGGGCGCGGTTCGCCGACGAGGTCGCCGGACTCGGTGAGCTGTTCCACCACTGCTCGCTGGGCCTGCTTGGTCGTCAGGCCGGCGATCGACTCGTAGGCCGTCGGATCGACACCATCGGGTGGATCGGCGACGATGCGGCCGTCGCGGCCCACGATCGCCCGCATCGGCAAGTTGAGTTCGCGCCACCACGTGACATCGGTGGTGTCGCCGAACGTACAGATCATCGCGATGCCGGTGCCCTTGTCCGGTTCGGCCAACTCGTGGGCCACCACCGGCACTTCGACCCCGTACAGCGGCGTGCGCACGGAACTGCCGAACAGCGGTTGATACCGCTCGTCGTCGGGATGGGCGACGAGCGCCACACACGCTGCGATCAGCTCGGGCCGGGTGGTGTCGATCTCGATGGCACCGTTGCCGTCAGATCGCGGGAAACCGATCTTGTGGTAGGCGCCCGGGCGTTCGCGATCCTCGAGTTCGGCCTGGGCGACGGCCGTGCGGAAATCGATGTCCCACAGGGTCGGCGCGTCTTGGCTGTAGGCCTCGCCCCGAGCGACGTTGCGGAGGAAGGCCCGCTGGCAGGCCCGCCGCGAGCGTTCGTCGATCGTGGCGTAGTGGTGGTTCCAGTCGAACGACAGGCCGAGGCGACGGAGCACGTCTTCGAAGATCTTTTCGTCGATCGCCACCAGCTCGTCGCAGAGCTCGAGGAAGTTGGGGCGCGAGACCGGGATGGCGCGGTGCTTCTTGGGCGGATCGCCGCGGAACGGCGGTTCGAAGTCCTCGATGTATGGCTCGTTGGGGTCGCAGCGCACGCCGTAGTAGTTCTGCACGCGCCGCTCCGTTGGCAGCCCGTTGTCGTCCCAGCCGATCGGGTAGAACACCGACTTGCCGCGCATCCGCTGGTAGCGGGCGACGATGTCGGTGTGGGTGTAGCTGAACATGTGGCCCATGTGCAGCGAGCCACTCACCGTGGGCGGTGGCGTGTCGATCGAGAACACCTGCTCCCGCGGTACCGACGCGTCGAAGCGGTAAGTGTCATCGGCGCGCCACTGGTCGACCCAGCGGGCTTCGATGCCGTCGAGCGTCGGCTTGTCGGGAACTGTGGCCATCGCGCCCGAGGCTACCGAGCCGCGCAGCCAGGTCGGAGCTGCGTTCACCTGCGCTGCGGTGAGGAAAGTGGCCGACAGGGGGCCGTTTTGCTCACCGGTGGTGGGTGGGGGTGTTGTGCGGTGAGGGAAGTGGCCCACAGTGGGCCGTCTCGCTCACCGGTGGAACTTCGGCGGTCTCGATGTCGCAGGCTCGTAGGCTGCACGACCGTGCTGCACCTCTACGACTCCGCCACCCGCCAGGTGCGCGAGCTTGCTCTGCGCGAGCCCGGGAAGGTCAGCATCTACCTGTGTGGTCCGACTGTGTACGGCCCGCCGCACCTCGGGCACGGGCGGGCCACGCTCGTGTACGACGTGCTGCGCCGGTACCTCGAATGGACAGGGCTCGAGGTTCGCTTTGTGTCGAACATCACCGACATCGAGGACAAGATCATCGAGCGCGCCCAACGTGAGAACCGGCCGTGGGAAGACATCACCACCAAGTGCGAAGCCGTGTGGTGGGAGGCGATGGACGCGGTCAACTTCCAACGTCCGACCGACACACCGCATGCCACCGAGTACGTCGACGAGATGATCGAGATGATCTCCGATCTCATCGAGCGCGGTCACGCTTACGCCACCGACGATGGCATCTACTTCGACGTTCAGTCGGTGCCTGATTACGGACTACTGGCGTACCAGTCGCTCGACGACATGCGCGCCGGCGGCGGCGAACGTGAGGTTCATGGTGCTGCGGCCAAGCGGCACCCCGCCGATTTCGTGTTGTGGAAGCTGTCCAAGCCTGGCGAGCCGGCGTGGCCTGCACCGTGGGGCGAGGGGCGCCCGGGATGGCACTCCGAGTGCGTCGTGATGAGCCTCGGGATCTTGGGTGAAGGGTTCGACCTACATGGTGGTGGGCAGGACCTGCGCTTCCCGCATCACGAGAACGAACGCGCCCAGGCAGTGGCTCTCGGGCAACGATTCGCCAATCACTGGATGCACAACGGGTTCGTCGTCGACGCCGAGGGCGAGAAGATGTCGAAGAGCCTTGGCAACGTGTCAAACCTGCTCGACCTCATCGAACAGTACGACCCACGGACGTACCGAATGGTGCTCCTTCAGTCGCACTACCGCAGTCCGGTGAAGGTCACCCAGGACAACCTTGACGCAGCCGTCAAAGCGCTGGCCGGGCTCGACTCGTTCGCCGCGCGCACTGCGGTCGTCCCGCCGGCGCAGGCGGACGGGACGGTGCTGGCGGAGTTCCGCTCGCTGATGGACGACGACCTCGATACGCCGCGGGCAACGGCGCTGTTGTTCGACACCGTGCGCGGCGCCAACGCTGCGCTCGACGCGGGCGCCGGCGAACGCACTGGCGCGCTCGTGGCGGCGGTGAACGAGATGTGCGTCGCGCTCGGGTTGGAGCTCGGCGTGGTGGCCGACGTGCCGTCCGACGCGACCGACAAAGCCGCAGCGCTCGACGCCGCCCGTGCGGCGAAGGACTACGCCACCGCCGACGCGCTTCGTGCTGAGTTGCAAGCTGACGGATGGACGGTCGAGACCGGCCCCTCCGGCACGACCGTCCGCCGCTGACGACGACACCGGCATCTCGCCGAAATTCCGGGGATTGCGTGCGAAACACGCACGGATTCGCGAACAGAACCCGTGAGGCATCGAGATCACGCCGAAAAACCGGGGTTTGCGTGCGAGATTCGCATGTCCCCGCGAACAGACCGGGTCAGCTCTGCGGTGGATCAAAAGAACCGCCTCCCGCAGCTCGACTTCGCGGTTACCGGACGGTAACTTGGACGACATGTCCGAGTTCTCCCTCCAACTCAACGAAGACCAGTTGCAGATTCAGAAGTGGATCCACGACTTCGCCGAAGGCACGATCCGCCCCGCAGCCCACGAGTGGGACGAGCGTGAAGAGTTCCCGTGGCCGATCGTCGAAGAGGCGGCCGAGATCGGTCTCTACGGCACCGATTTCCTGCTGAACGCGATGGGCGACCCCACGGGCATCACCTTGCCGATGGCGGTCGAGGAGATCTTCTGGGGCGACGCCGGTATCGGCATGGCCATCATGGGTTCAGCCCTCGCCGCAGCGGGCATCGCGGGCAACGGCACGCCCGAGCAGTTGATGGAGTGGGTCCCGCAGTGTTACGGCACCGCCGGCGACGTCAAGCTCGGTGCGTTCTGCGTCAGCGAGCCTGACGCAGGCTCCGACGTGTCGAGCCTGCGCACCCGCGCCGTGTACGACGAGGCCAAGGATCAGTGGACGCTCAACGGCACCAAGGCATGGATCACCAACGGCGGCATCGCTGACGTCCACGTCGTGGTGGCCACGGTCGACCCGGAGCTCGGCTCGAAGGGCCAGGCGAGTTTCATCGTCCCGCCGAACACGCCCGGTCTGTCGCAGGGACAGAAGTACCTGAAGCACGGCATCCGTGCCAGCCATACGTCAGAGGTTGTGCTCGACGACGTGGTCGTGCCGGGCTCGTGCCTGCTCGGAGGCAAGGAGAAGTTGGACGCCAAACTGGCCAAGGCGCGTAACAAGGAGCGCTCTGGCAAGCAGCCGGCAATGGCCACATTCGAGGCCACCCGTCCCGCCGTTGGCGCTCAGGCTCTCGGTGTCGCTCGTGCGGCCTACGAGTACTCGCTCGAATACGCCAAGGAGCGTCAAGCCTTCGGCAAGCCGATCATCATGAACCAGGCCATCGCCTTCAAGCTGGCCAACATGATCACCGAGATCGATGCCAGTCGTCTGCTGATCTGGCGTGCGGCGTGGCTCGCCAAGAATGGCCAGTTCGTCAACGGCGAAGGCTCGATGTCGAAGTGGAAGGCGTCGGAGGTCGCGGTGCGCGTGACTGAAGAGGCGATCCAGATCCTGGGCGGCTACGGCTACACCCGCGAGTACCCGGTCGAGCGCTGGCACCGCGACGCCAAGATCCACACGATCTTCGAAGGCACCAGCGAGATCCAGCAGCTGGTGATCAGCCGGGCGATATCCGGCCTGCGTATCGAGTGATTCCGCCGTTCTGAGCTTGTGACCGGCGGGACGCATTGGCCGTCGGAGCAGTAGTCCCGATCGCCGCTGTCTGCCGCGACCGCGTGCTCAACCACCCGGTACTGCAACAGCGAGGTCGCAGTACCACACGACGGCTTGGGTGAGGCTCGCGGGCGCGACCCATCCGGCGATCGCATAGTCGTCGCCGATCAACAGGTCGTACTGCTCGACCTCGTAGGTCTGCACCATGATCTGCGTCTCCGCAAGTCGCTCGACCTTCTCGCTCGACACGAGGTCGAGCGCAGCCGTTGCCATCGCCACGCCGCCCACATGGTGTGCACGCATCAGCTCCAGCCAGATCCGCCCGCGCTCGATGCCGTCCGCCGCGGACAGGGCACTTATCGCATCGTCGGAGGCGTAACCCTGCATCTGCTCGATGGGGACTCCGGCTCCGTCGTTGGCGCCCATCCAGCCCATCACCGTGTCGGGAGTGGCAGTCGACCGCTCCCAGTCGGTCAGCCAGGCACGCATCATCCCGACCTCGATCGCTTGGTTCTGGAGCACCTCTCCTGCGGCGGCCTGTACCGGGTCGCCGGTGTCACGGTCGATCACTCGTTGGCACATTGCGAGCGCCTGCACGTGGTGCGCGGCCATGTCGGTGCAGAATCCGACGTCCGCGTCGGGCCCGCTTGAGGCCGCGGGCCGGTTCGACGCCGCCACGGCGCCGGCGGACGTGCCAAGCGTTGCGCCGATCAACGCAGCGGCTGCGGTCGACCGCAACGCCGTGCGGCGCGACATGAACGGTTGCGACCGGTCGGAGCCTGACATGATCCGACCGATCATCCCTGCGGCCGGCCGCCGTCCGGACCGCCGCCGTCCGGACCGCCACCGCCCCCTCGCGCGGCTTCCAGGTCGACGACGCCGGTGTAGCAACCGAGCACGTACGGAAACGTGTCGGTGGTGTAGTAGGCGTAGTCGCCGTCGTCGTCGACCAGGCCGTTGCACTCGTCGAGGTCGCCAGATCCCTCGACGTAGGAGTGCGCGGCCCACGTGTCAGTCGCAAAGAGCGACTCGTCCATGAGTGCCCACGACGACGTGTACTGGTCGTTGCCCGTGTAGATCGGGTACCCGTCGAGGGCATACCCGAGCAGCTGCGGTTCGGCGGCAGCTTCTTCGGGTTGAAGAGGCAGTCGGTCGTCTGGCTCGTCCCGAAGAGATTCATGTGGAACCCCGTGGGGCCGTTGCGGCTGCCGCACTCGCTCAGTCCGCCGGCAAGCGACAGCACGTCGCCACCGGTTCCTTCGGTTGGTCCGTAGATCGGAATGCCGGTCAGTGATACGGCCGCCGTGCCGAGGGAGGGAATCGCAGTTGTCGTCGCGGCGACCACTGGTTCGGCCGGAATGCTGAATTCCAGATCGGCGGCCCGGGGCGAGCCGGGCGACGTCTCGATGTACGTGTAGTCCGGGATCCCGTTCGACGACACGAAGATGGTGCCACCCGCGCAGACCGCGCTCGACTCCGGGTCGGCGAGATCCGGGTTGACCGACGGCCCGGTGGTGAAGAGCGCAGCTCTCTGGGCGCAGGTCAGCGCAGCGATGTCGGCCGAGCGGTCGGCGTGCCCAGTGGCGGTGACGGGTTCGTCGATGGCCTCGACCTCGTGCAAGGCGTCCAATTCAGCGTTCGAGGATTCGAGGGTGGTCTCACCCGAGCCGCAGGCTGCCACGACGGCGAGCCCGGCCGGAGCGAGGAATCGGTTCGATCTCATGACTCGACCATCGTCGGCGAACCTGTGAGAACGCCGTGTGTCGGCATCGAAGGACCCAAGAAACGCAACGATGACCTGGCCCCGGATGCGCAGCCGCGGCGGCCGAACACATCAAGCACTATCGTGAGAACGATTCTCATTTGCCAGCGAGGATTCGGCGTTCTACTGTCGCGTGTTAGGTAGATATAACATCTAAAAGTCAGTCACTGACTCTCGAATGACCACGATCCCATGGAGGCCTGGCCGGCGTGACGATCAGCGAGCAAGACACCGAACCAACCGACACCGGACCAACCGACGGCGACCCGACTGGTCCCGTGTCAGAGTCGAAGCAGGTCGAGGAACCCGGCTTGTGGACCATCATCTCCCCGGTCAATCGCGAGATCTACACCGCGATGGTGGTGTCGGTGCTCAGCCTCGTTGCGTGGCTGGCGTCGATCGTGTTGTTCCTGCCGATCGCACGAGAGGTCACATCGGCCGATCCGGACACGGGCCGCGTGTGGACCCTCTTCGCCATCGGTGTCGCACTCGTGGTGCTGTCGTTCTTCTGTCGCGTGCACTCGTTCCGGATCTCTCACCTCGGCGCCTTCCGGCTCGAGCAGATCCTGCGCACGGAGTTGACGACGCGTCTGGCGAAGGTGCCGCTGGGGTATGTGGTCAACACGGGGTCGGGAGCACTGAAGAAGATCGTGCTCGACGACGTGCGTGCGTTGCACGCCTTCGTGGCCGACAGCACACCACTGTTCGCCAAGACGTTCGCCGCGCCGATCCTCGGCGTGATCCTGATGTTCGCACTCGATTGGCGGCTGGCGCTGGTGGCCCTGGTGGTGCTGCCGGTCGGGATGATCGCGATGTTCTTCGCGTTCCGTGACTACGACGTGGCGCGCAAACGAGTCGACGACGCCAACGAGCGGATCAACGGCGTGATTAACGAGTACGTCCAGGGCATGCACATCGTGCGTACCTTCGACGATGGCTCGGGTTCGTTCGAGCGGTATCGGAGTGCGCTGGCCGACTCGACGACGACGTTGCGCGAGTGGACGGAGCGGTCACAGACCGGCGCCTACGTCGCGAGGACCCTCTTTGCGTCCCTGCCAACCGTGCTGGTTCTGCTCGCCGTTGGCATCCCCATGGTCCGCGGCGGCTCGATCGAACCCGAGATGCTGATGATGTTCCTCGTGCTCGGTCCGACGGTGACCGAGTCGATCGTGCCGATCGTGTGGTTGCAGCAGCTGATCACCAATGCGGCCGCGTCGGTGAAGCGCATCGGGCGGCTGCGCACCGTCGACCTGATGACCGAACCGAGCGATGGCACACCACCAGCCGACGCGTCGGTCGAACTGCGCAACGTCTCGTTTCGGTACGACGGGCGGACCGACGACGCATTGTCGGATGTGAGCATCACGATGTCGGCCGGGACGGTCACCGCGTTGGTCGGGCCGTCGGGTGCCGGCAAGAGCACGGTCGCCCAGCTGATCCCCAGATTCTGGGACGTTGCCGATGGGCAAGTGTTGGTTGGCGGCGTCGACGTCCGCGAGATGACCGCCGACCAGTTGATGCGGTCCGTCGCCTTCGTGTTCCAGTCGCCGTTCCTCTTCGGCGACTCGATTCGCAACAACATTCGTCTGGGCCGGGCGGACGCAACCGACGCCGACGTCGAGCAGGCGGCGCGAGCAGCCCAAGCCCACGACTTCATCGTCGACGAGTTGCCAGATGGCTACGACACGGTCGTCAGTGAGCGTGGATCGAGCCTGTCGGGTGGACAGCGGCAGCGCATCACCATTGCTCGGGCCATCCTGCAAGACAGCCCGATCGTCGTGCTCGACGAGGCAACGGCGTTCGCCGACCCGGACAACGAGGCCAAGATCCACCGAGCGCTCGCGGAATTGGCACGCGGCAAGACACTGATCGTCGTTGCACACCGACTGTCGACCATCAGCGACGCGCATCAGATCGTCGTGCTCGACCGAGGGCAGGTGAGCGAGCGAGGAACACACCAGCAACTGCTTGCCTCGGGCGGCCGCTACTCGAGCCTGTGGGAGCGGTTCAATGAGGCGCAGGGATGGGGTCTGCGCGCTCGGGAGGTCGACTCGTCGGCGACAGGGGGTCAGTCGTGATCACCACGTTCCGCAACATGATCGAGGCCTGCGGCAGCAAGGCCCCGCTGATGCGTCGGGCGCTGACCCTGTCGTTCTTGTCGTCGATTGCGCAGGGCCTCGGCTACGCGCTGCTCTTCCCGCTCTTTTCCGCATTGCTCGACTCGTCCGACGACGTGTGGGCCTACTTCGGAGCGATCGCCGTACTCATCGTGATCGACGCGCTGCTGCGGCTCGCGGGAACTCGGACCGAGTGGCGGATCTACATCGAGGTCTCCGACGAGACTCGCGCCAACCTCGGCGAACAGCTCAAGCGGATGCCGCTGCAGCAGCTGGCACGGCGTCAGACGGGTGACCTCAACAGCGTGCTCACCGGCAACGTCAACGACGTCGTCTCGATCGCCGGCGGCCTGTTCGGCGTCGTCATCAACACCATCGTCGCTCCGGTCGTCACCGTCGCTGTCTTGTTGTTCATCGACTGGCGGTTGGCGCTGGCGATGGTGGTGTTGTTCCCCCTTGCGATCCCGTTCTACCGAGTGATGCGAGCCCAGGGTGCCCGGGAGAACAAGATCTCCATGGAAGCGCACGCCGACACGGCGTCGCACCTCGTCGAGTACGCCCAAGGCCTGCCGGTGCTGCGGGCGACTCGGCAGGTCGGCCCCGAGTCGGCGCGGCTCCAAGCGTCGTTGGCACGGTTGCGCGAGGCGCAGACCAAGGGCCTCCGTCTCGGCACATTGCCGTCGATCGTGATGTCGGCAGTGGTGCAGCTGGGCATCTTGGCCATCGCTGCGCTCGCCGCGTGGCAGACCTTCGACGATGCCGCCGCGGCCTCGGTGTTCCTCGCTGTGATCGTGGTGACGTTGCGCTTCAGCGAGCCGCTCGCTCTGTTCGCCAACTTGGCGCAGATGTTCGACTTCATGGAGGCGGCCATCGACCGGATCGGTGATGTGATGGCGGTCGAACCGCTCCCGACCGCCGACGGCGAGCGCGTGCCCGCCGGTGCCAAGGTGGCGTTCGCCGACGTGACCTTCGCCTACGACGGGGCCGATGAAGACGTCATCCGAGGCGTGTCGCTCGAGATGCCCGAGCGAAGTCTGACCGCCTTGGTGGGCACGTCAGGGAGTGGCAAGACCACCATCACGCGGCTGCTGACGCGCTTCGCCGACCCGCAGCACGGTGTTGTGACGATCGGCGGTGTCGACGTGCGGGCGATGACTCAGGCTCAGCTGATGCAGCAGTTCTCGGTGGTCTTTCAGGATGTGTACCTCTTCGACGACACCGTCCGCGAGAACATCCGTATCGCCAAAGCCGATGCCACCGACGACGAGATCGTCGCCGCCGCGCGCGCGGCGAACAGTCACCACATCAAAGAGGCGCACCCCACGGGCTAACACACGAACCGCGGCGAGATAGGCGGTGCCATGTGCCGTTGC
>JBCDFR010000069.1:0-14352 GCA_039177505.1 Actinomycetota bacterium
AGTGTGGTTGTCCGAAGCCCAGGAGCGGATGGTCGTCGCTGTTCCAGCTGACGACCTCGACGAGCTGCGGGCGCGCTGCGAGCACGTCGGCGTGACCGTTGCCGACGTCGGGGAGTTCACCGGTGACAACGTCCTGATCGTGCGCTCGGGTGGCACGATCGTGGCCGAGATCAACACCGAGTTTCTCCACGACGGACGCCCGCAGCGCGAAATGGATGCGGCCCTCCCAGAGCCCGACCGGTCCCGAGCGACGCGCCGGAAGGTCGACGACCCGGTTGACGCGTTGCGCCGGTTGTTGCAGCATCCAAACATCGCCTCGAAGGCATCCACGATCCATCGGTACGACCACGAGATCGGCGGGTCGACCGTGGTTCGCCCGCTCGTCGGCGCAGCTGCCGACGCTCCGGCCGACGGTGTCGTGCTCGCTCCGATCGACGCCACCGCGGGCGTCGCCATCGGGATCGGCGTCAACCCGTGGTACGGATTACACGATCCCGAGTCGATGGCGCTCGCCGTGGTCGACGAGGCGATCCGCAACGTCGTTGCTGTCGGCGCCGATCCCGACAAGGTGGCGCTGCTCGACAACTTCTCGTGGGGTGACCCCCGCCGGGCATCGACGCTCGGCGAGCTCGTCGCCGCCGTCGATGGCTGCTGCACCGCTGCCCACATGTATCGCGCCCCGTTCGTGTCAGGCAAGGATTCGCTGAACAACGAGTACCTGGGTTCCGACGGCGAACGGCATTCGGTACCGCCCACCCTCGTGATCACCGCCGTCGCCCACCTCCCCGATGCCGACCACTGCGTGACGCCCGATCTCGTGGCTGCGGGCAACGTGTTGATGATGCTCGGATCGACTGAGCCGGAGTTCGCCGGGTCACACCTCGACCTGGTGCTCGGCGAACCCGCCGAACCCGGCGTCGCGCCGGCGCCGGATCCCGACGCTCCGGCGATGTACCGCAAACTGCATGCGGCGATGCGGGCCGGGTTGGTCGCGTCCTGCCACGACGTCAGCGAAGGCGGTGCCGCGGTTGCGCTTGCGGAGATGTGTATCGGTGGCCGCCTGGGGGCCAACCTCGACCAGTTGCCCGGCGAGGATGCCGCAACGGCGCTGTTCGCCGAGTCGATCGGACGCCTAATCGTCGAGATCGAACCGCGGCGCGTCGCAGCGTTCTTGCGGGTGATGGACGACGACGCCACACGAATCGGTGTCGTCACCGACCGCCTCGACCTCCGACTCCCAGCGGTGACACCGATCCCCGTCAGCGACCTGGTCGACTGGTTCCAGCACGGCCCCGACGATCCCACGCAGGCGGGCGGTCCGACATGAAGACCACGTGCATGAGGACCACGTCATGAGCACAGCGACATGAGTCGACCGACCGCGCTCGTCCTCGCCGGTCCAGGCACCAACCGCGATCGCGATGTCGCCGCCGCCCTCGATCTCGCCGGAGCGAACGTCTCGATCGCACTCACTCGCGACGTACTCGACGATCCCGCATTGCTCGACCGCGCCCAGCTGGCTGTCGTCGCAGGCGGATTCAGCCACGCCGATGCCCTGGGCGCCGGGCGGATGATGGCGCTCGATCTCGCCGCGGTCGGTGACGAACTCCGAGGGTTCGTCGACGACGGCAAACCGCTGATCGGGATCTGCAACGGGTTCCAGGTCCTTACCCGGACGCGACTGCTTCCCGGAGCTCTCGGACACAACGCCCAGGGTGACTTCGACTGCCGATGGGTGGTGCTCGATCCGGTCGAGTCGAGCCGGTGCGTGTGGACGTCGGGGCTCAGACACCCGGTTCATTGCCCGATCGCCCACGGCGAGGGTCGCTACGTCCATCCCGATCCGGCCTCGCTCACCGACGCCGGACAGGTGGCGCTGCGATATCGGAGCACGAACCCCAACGGCTCGGTGGCCGACATCGCCGGCGTGTGCGACCGCAGCGGTGTCGTTCTCGGTCTGATGCCCCACCCCGAGAACCACATCGTCGCCCGCCAGCATCCGCACCACCGGCGGGGCGGCGGGGGGCGCGAGCACCTCGGCCTACGCATCTTCGAAAACGGCGTCCGTCACACCAAGGCGCGCTGACCATGACCGCAACCGCGCCCGACACGCTCTCCGACATCGAACTCGATCTGCCCGATCGGCGCGATGGAAAGGTCCGCGTGTCGTACCGCTTCGGGCCCGGTCGCCGGCTGTTCATCACCACCGATCGGCTCTCGGCATTCGATCGCGTGATCGCCCTGGTTCCGCACAAAGGGCAGGTCCTGAACCAGCTTGCGGCGTGGTGGTTCGAGCAGACCACCGACGTCGTGGCGAACCACTTCGTCAGCGCTCCCGATCCAAATGCGACGATTGGTGTCGAAGCCTCACCCTTGCCGGTCGAAGTGATCGTCCGCGGCGCCATCACCGGCGTGACGTCGACATCGTTGTGGCACCGCTATGCGGCGGGCGCACGGCACATCGATGGCCATGACTTCCCTGATGGGCTGAGCAAGAACGACCAGCTGGCGACGCCGGTCATCACTCCGACAACCAAAGCCGTCGGCGGCGCCCACGACGAACCGTTGTCGTGCGACGACGTCGTCGCTCGCGGGCTCGTCGAACCCGAACTGTGGGAGCGGGTCCAAGACACCGCACTCGCCTTGTTCGCTCGCGGACGAGAACTCGGCGCCGCAGCTGATTTGATCCTCGCCGACACGAAGTACGAGTTCGGGCTCACCCCCGATGGCGATCTGATGGTGATCGACGAGATCCATACGCCCGACTCATCGCGTTGGTGGCTCGCCGCGACCGGCTCGGGCGCGGCCCAGCTCAGCACGGGCGGCGAGCCGGAAAACCTCGACAAGGAATACGCACGACGAGCACTCGACGCCGCCGGATATCGCGGAGACGGCTCACCGCCCGACCTCGGTGCCGACTTCTGGTCGTCGGTCACCGACCGGTACGTCGGATGCTTCGAGCGATTGACCGGGACGACCTTCGTGCCCGGCACATCCCCGATCGACGAGCGCATCCGCGCGACGATCGCCTCTGTGGGAGGAGACCAATGACCCGGATCGACGCCACACCAGTTGCGGCGCCCAGGCGTCTCGACAGCGATACACCGCGCGAGGAATGCGGTGTATTGGGCATCTCTACTCCTCACGGTGATGGGGTCGCACAGCTCGCGTTCTTCGGTCTGTTCGCGCTCCAACACCGGGGGCAGGAGGCGGCCGGCATCGCGGTGAGCGACGGCAACCGAGCCCGGGTACACAAAGAGCCGGGCCTAGTGGCCAACGTGTTCAGTCCCGAGACGCTCGCGCCGCTCGCCGGGTACCACGCCATCGGCCACACGCGGTACTCGACCACCGGCGCAAACGCCGAGCGCAATATCCAGCCGTTTCTCGTCGAAACGATGCACGGTCCACTCGCATTGGCGCACAACGGCAACCTCGTCAATGCACCGTCGTTGCGCGATGAGCTGCTGGCGCGCGGTTTCGGCCTCACCGCAACCAGTGACTCCGAGGTGATGACGCTCATGCTGGCAGCCGCAGGCGGGCGCAATTGGGAGGAGCGCCTCGAACGGACGCTTCCCGCGTGGAAGGGCGCGTTCTCGATGGTGCTGCTCGCGGCCGATCACGTCATCGCGGTGCGCGACCCATGGGGTTTTCGACCGCTGTCCATGGGACGTCTGCCCCACGGGGGTCACGCGGTGGCCAGCGAAACCTGCGCCCTGGAAACACTCGGATGTGTCGAGATCGAAGAGGTACGGCCGGGTGAGATGGTCACGTTGCGCGGTTCAGAGTGCCACCGCAGCCAAGTTCTCGCGCCCCAACCCCACCCGGCGCGCTGCACGTTCGAGTTCGTGTACTTCTCGCGGCCCGACTCGACATGGGCCGGCCACAACGTGCACCACGTGCGTCAACGGCTCGGCACACAGTTGGCGATCGAGTCCCCCGCCGCTGCCGACGTGGTCGTCCCAGTGCCCGACTCGTCGATTCCTGCGGCGATCGGCTTCGCTGCGGAGTCCGGCCTTCCCTTCAATGACGGGCTGATCAAGAACCGGTACATCGGCCGCACGTTCATCGAACCGACCCAGGACATTCGCGAACGCGGCGTGGCACTCAAGTTCAACGCTCTCGAGGCCAACCTGACGGGCCAACGGGTGGTGATGATCGACGATTCGTTGGTGCGCGGCACCACCGCCGGGCCACTGGTGAACCTCGTGCGCGAGGCCGGCGCCACCGAAGTACACCTTCGCATCACCTGCCCGCCGATCACTCATGCGTGTCATTTTGGGGTCGACATGGGTCACGACGGCGATCTGATGGCCGCCCGCCGTTCGGTCGATGAGATCACCGAGCACATCGGCGCCGACAGCCTGGCGTTCTTGTCGCTCGACGGCATGATGCAGGCCGTCGCCGGCCAATCCGCCGGGCCCGACGACGGCTACTGCAACGCATGTTTCACCGGCGACTATCCGATCGCCGTTGGCGACGCGCAGGCGAAGCTGTCGTTCGAAGGGGTGCTCGCATGACCACCTCCCGGCGCACGCCGCCCGCAGCGTCCCGCGCAGCGCACCGATGCGGGTAGCGATCATCGGCGGCGGTGGCCGCGAACAGGCACTGGCATGGATCTGCCGACGTGACGGCCACGACGTCGGCCTGTACGACGACCTCCGCGACGTGCGGGCCGGCGATACCGATCTCGTGATCCCCGGGCCAGAAGCGCCCCTGGTTGCCGGGGTCGCGGACGAGTGCGCGCGTCGTGGTCTGGCCTGTTTCGGACCGAGCTCGGCGGTGGCCTGGCTGGAGGGCTCCAAGAGCCGCGCCCGCATACTGGCCACCTCGTTGGGGATCCCCGGCCCACGCTTTGCGAGTTTCGAAGGGACCGACGCAGCCGCCGACGCACGGGCCTGGTGGGAGGACAGCGCGCGCCGCCCGATCGTCGTCAAGCTCGACGGACTTGCTGCTGGCAAGGGCGTGACCGTTCCCGACGACGACGCCGCAACCATCGAGGCCATCGAGGCCGCGGCGCAGTCGGGTCGCTTCGTACTCGAAGAGCGCCTGCGCGGTCCGGAGTGCTCGCTGCTCGCGCTGTGCGACGGCACAACCGCCGTCGCACTCCCGTTGTCACAGGATCACAAGCGCATCGGGGAAGGCGACACGGGACCGAACACCGGCGGCATGGGTGCCTACGCTCCGGCGCCGGTTCCCTACTCTGCCGACGAACTGCTGGCGGTGTTCGTGCAGCCGATCCTCGACCACTTGCGAGCCGAAGGCACGCCGTACGTCGGCGTGCTGTACGCCGGGGTGATGCTGACTGCCGAGGGGCCACGACTCATCGAGTACAACGTGCGCTTCGGCGATCCCGAGGCACAAGCGGTCCTCCCGCTCGTCGCCAGCGATCTCGCGGCGACCGCACTCGCCTGCACCGCCGGTCGAGTCACCGACGCACCGGTGCGCACCACCGACCGCTCGGCGGTCACGGTGGTGGCAGCAGCAGCCGGGTATCCGGACAGCCCGCAGACCGGAGCGGTGATCCGCGACACCGGCCACGATTCGTCGACGGCGTTGCGTTTCGACGCGGGTGTCGCCACGACGGACGGGGGTGACACCGTCGGAGGCGGGCGCGTGCTCGCCGTGACGGGCATCGGGGACACCTTGGAGGAGGCGCGGGTTGCGGCCTACGAGCGACTGACGGACGTCGAGTTCGACGGAATGCAGTACCGCCGCGACATCGGATGGCGGGCACTCGGTGCACAGTTCTCGACCTACGCCGCTGCGGGCGTCGACATCGACGAAGGCGGGCGTGCAGTCGAACAGATGCGAACGGCCGTCGAGTCGACGCACGGCGACACCGTGCTCGGCGGCGTCGGGAGTTTTGGCGGCGTGTTCTCGGCTGGCGCGATCACCGCCCTCGACGATCCTGTGCTCGTGGCATCGACCGACGGGGTTGGCACCAAAGTCGAGCTGGCGGCACGCCTCGGGCGCTACCGGGGAGTCGGGGCCGACATCGTGAACCATTGCATCGACGACGTCCTCGTGCAAGGCGCCCGACCACTGTTCTTTCTCGACTACCTCGCTGCCGATCGCCTCGACGCGGGCGCGGTTGCCGAGGTCGTGCAGGGGATGGCCGAGGCATGCCGGGCGGCGCGATGCGTGCTGCTCGGCGGAGAAACCGCCGAGATGCCGGGCGTCTATCAGCCGGGCGCGTTCGACATCGCCGGCACACTCGTGGGCGTCGCCGAGCGGGGCGTCCTCCTACCGCGCACCGACATCGCGGCCGGTGATGTGTTGATCGGAGTCGCGTCAAGCGGCCCGCACACGAACGGTTACTCGCTGCTGCGCCGAATCTTCGAGTGGATACCGATGGACTCGGTACCCGACGGTTTCGACCGTCCGTTGGGCGAGACACTGCTCGAACCGCACCGTTCGTACCTCGACGTGCTCGAGCCTGCGATGGCCAGTGGGAGCGTCAAGGCCTTGGCCCACATCACCGGTGGCGGCCTGATCGAGAACGTGCCCCGCGCCCTGCCGGACGGTCTCGGCGCAGTCGTCGAGATCGGGTCGTGGCCAGTGCCACCTCTGTTCCGGTTGATCGAGGAGCTCACGCCGACGATGGCCGTCGACGAGCGCTACCGAACGGTCAACATGGGTATCGGCATGGTCGTCATCTGCGCCGCCGACGACGCCCCGTGGATATCCGACCTGCTCGACGAACCGACGTGGCGCATCGGCGCGGTCGTCGAAGGGCCTCGCGACGTCACGCTCGTCGGTTGAGCGCAACCGGAGACTTTTCGTTCATGGTGGCCATGGCCTCCCGCCCGAGTCGATAGGTTCAACACATGGACGGCTCGGTTGCACCACAGCGCACGGTGATCGTCGCTCCCGCTGGGCTCCGACGCCGTTCCCGGCTCGTCGTGCTGGCCTCGGGCTCGGGCTCTAACCTCCAGGCAATCATCGACGCCTGCCACGACGGTGGGATCAACGCCGACGTCGTTGCCGTGGTCTCCGACCGAACCGCCGCTGGCGCGCTCGAACGAGCAGCGATCGCCGGTATCCCCGCAGTACACGTCGGTCGCAACAACGACGAAGCGCGCCCCGACTACGACGCTCGCCTGGCCGACGTCGTGTCCGGTTTCGATCCCGACCGCATTGTGCTCGCCGGCTGGATGCGCATCCTCACGATGAACTTCCTCGGTCGCTTCCCCAGCATGGTCGTCAACCTGCACCCGGCACTACCCGGTGAACTCCCGGGCATTGATGCCATCGAACGAGCATGGACCGAGGCCTGCGACGGCGCCCGCACCCGCACCGGCGTGATGGTGCATCTCGTTCCCGACGAAGGCGTCGACGACGGCCCGGTGCTGGCCACTGCCACCGTGCCGATCGACCCGCTGTCGACCCTTGGCGAACTCGAAGCCGAAATGCACCGCACCGAGCACATGCTTCTCGTCGACACCCTCGCTGGACTCTGCGCACCACCCGAGCCAACTGCGGACACTTCACCCGACTGACCAAAACGACGCACGAACGGAGTACGACATGACCGACCGCACCAACGTCAACGACGAGTTCTTCGACCGCTTCGACGCCCTCACGTTCGACGACGTCGTCGTCATCCCCGGGTACTCCGAGACCTTGCCAGACGCGGTCGACACCGCAGCCACGTTCGCCGCCGACATCACGCTCGCTGTCCCGTTGGTGTCAGCAGCGATGGACAAGGTGACCGAGGGACGGATGGCTGTCGCAATGGCGCGGCACGGGGGCATCGGTGTGATCCATCGCAACATGTCGATCGCCGATCAGGCAGCTGAGGTGCAGAAGGTCAAGCGTTCACAGTCCGGCATGATCACCGACCCGGTCACGCTGCCGCCGGCCGCGATCCTCCACGAGGCCGAAGCATTGATGCACCGGTTCAAGTTCTCGGGAGTTCCGATCACCGACCCGGACGGCCGCTTGGTCGGGATTCTCACCAACCGCGACATCCGCTTCTGCGCAGGGAGTGACTTCGATCGCCCGGTCAGCGACTTCATGACCTCGACCGACCTGGTGACCGCGCCCGTGGGAACATCACTCGATGAGGCCAAGGCCATCCTTCAGCAACACCGCATCGAGAAGCTGCCACTCGTCGATGGTGACGGCCGACTCGCCGGCCTGATCACCGTGAAAGACATCCAGAAACGACTCGACTTCCCCAACGCGTCGCGTGACAGCCGCGGCAGACTCCGCTGCGCGGCGGCCATCGGCGTCGGCGCCGACGTGGAAGAACGGGTCGACGCCCTCGTTGCGATGGGTGTCGACGCGGTGTCGATCGACACCGCCCACGGTCACTCGGCCAATGTGGTCAAAGCGATCGAGCGAGTGAAGGGGTCGTGGCCGGAGCTACCCGTCACCGCCGGCAACGTGGTCACCGAGGATGGCGTCGATGCACTCGTCGCTGCAGGGGCCGACGCCATCAAGGTCGGCGTCGGCGCCGGATCGATCTGCACCACCCGCGTCGTGTCGGGGGCTGGAATGCCGCAGCTGTCAGCGGTGTGGTTCACTGCGCAGTACGCCAAGCGCAAGGGCGTGCCCGTCATCGCCGACGGCGGCATCACATTCTCCGGCGACATCGTCAAGGCGATCGCCGCTGGAGCACAAACCGTGATGCTCGGTTCGTTGCTCGCCGGCACCGAGGAAAGCCCTGGGGAGATGGAACTCTTCGAAGGCCGACGGTACAAGAGCTACCGCGGCATGGGTTCGATGGGCGCAATGACCGGCGATTCCGCCGATCGATACGCGACGTCCCAAAGCAGCGACGCCGCGCCGACCGGCGCCGATGGTGCGCCGGTCGGCGCAGCGAGCAACAAGCTCGTGCCAGAGGGCATCGAGGGCCGCGTGCCGTACGCCGGACCACTCGGCGACGTGGTGTACCAACTCGTCGGCGGCCTGCGCTCCGGCATGGGCTACGCAGGCGCAGCAACCCTCGACGACCTGCGACGTGCGCGGTTCATGCGGGTGACGGCGGCCGGTCGCGAAGAATCCCACCCTCACGACGTGACGATCACCAAAGAAGCGCCCAACTATCAACGCCTGTGAGTCGCGTGGCGACGGCATTGAGCACCGTCGTCACGGCCACGACCACTCCATGCGCAAGGTTGCCGTCGTCGGTTCCCCAGGGTCTGGGAAGTCGACGTTGGCGCGCCAGATGGCCGAACGCCTCGAGCTGCGCCACGTGGAACTCGATGCGCTGCATCACCAGGCGGGGTGGACGCCGCGACCGGTGCCGGACTTTCGCGCCGCAGTCGCCACTGCAATCGCCGACGACGGCTGGATCGTCGACGGGAACTACCGCCCGGTTGAAGACCTCGTCCACGGCAAGGCCGACACCATCGTGTTCCTCGACCTTCCCCGTCGGCAGGTGACGCGTCGGGTGCTCTGGCGCAGCGCACGACGCGGCATCACCCGCGAAGAGCTGTGGAACGGGAACCGGGAGTCACTACGCAACCTGGTGCGCCGCGACCCAGAGGTGAACATCGTGGCATGGACATGGCACCACCAGCCGAAGTACCGCGAGCTCTACGGCGGCTTCATCGAGTCCGGGCGGTGGCGACACGCCGACGTATATCGCCTGCGCTCCAGTCGGGACATCGCCAGCTTCCTCGACGCTCTCCCGGTGTCACGACCCACATGATGGCGGCTGCACTGTGCCAGTCTCTGCACCGATGACTCCCGATCATCACAGCCCAGCCGCACGATGGCTGGAAGCACGGTATGCGCGGCTGTGCGGCTGGTCGGCGCCGAGCTTGTTCGGCGGCTTTCTGGCCTGGTTCGGACTGTGGACCCTCGGCGCGGTGATCTTCGTCGACCTGGCCATCTCCCGCCGCGACCGCATCGGTATGTCGGAGTCCGCGGCAGCGCTGATGCCAGCCGTCGGCGTGCTCTTTTCGTTTCTCACCGGATTCGTCATCGCCAACCAATGGACCCGCAGTCGAACCGCAGAGAACACCGTCAGCGCCGAGTCGAACGCCGGGCTACGGCTGGCCCTGTCCAGCGAGTCGCTCGGCCCGCAGGGCGCTCGTATCCGCGGCCAACTGGCCACCTATGCCGAGACGGTGATCGACGACGAGTGGCCGTCGATGAGCGATCCGGCGACGTCGGTGCACCACGGCCACAACGCCACCGACAGCGAACTCCGCCTGCTCGAGACACTCGCTCGCACAGCCGCCAACGATCCCGGAACCACACCGACGATCGCCGCCGATCTCCTCACATCGGTCGCCGCAGTTGCGACGACGCGCCGGGATCGACTCAATCTCGCCGGCCACGGGCTCCCGGCGCCGCTGTTCGTGCTGGCGTTCCTCAGCGGCGTGGTGCTGTGCCTCAATGCCTCGGCGTTCGCCTCCGGCGTCGACCCATGGGCGAGCATCCCCATCCTCGGCATGGTCATCCTGATCGCGCTCGACCTCGCGCTGATCTTGGCAATCAGTGCCCCGTTCACCGGCTACATCCGCGTCCGGCCCGACGCGTTGCGCCATCTCGCCGACGAGCTGCGCGCCGGCGAGTACGGCGTACTCGAAGCGCCTCACCGCTAGCGCGTCGGTCTCTGTTCCGGCCTTCTTGATCCCGGGATCGAGGGCGCTGGGAGCTACGCCAGCTTCTCGACGAACGTCTCGAGCTGCCGCAGGTTGCGGCACTCGTAGACCCCGTCGGTGTACGTGCCGTACTCGCCAACGATCGAGTCGCCAGTGTTCCAGTAGCTGCGCGGTTCGGGGTTCAGCCAATACACGTGGCGCGCCTTGTGCTGCATCTCCTTGACTACCCAACTCTGGCTGGCGTGGTAGTTGTTGCGGGCGTCACCGAGGAGCAGGACGGTCGATTTCGGTCCGACGTCTTTGCCGTACTTCTCCCAGAACACTTCGAAGGCGTGGCCGTAGTCGCTGTGCCCATCGACCCACACCACGTCGGCTTCGGTGTTCACTCGATGAATCGCTTCGGTGATGTCCTCGGTGGCCCGGAAGAAGTCGGTCACTTCGTCGATGCCGTCGATGAACACGAACGAGCGAACCTTGGAGAACTGGTTCTGAATCGCGTACACCAGCATCAGCGTGAACCGCGCGAACGCCGCCACCGATCCGGAGATGTCGGCGACGACGATCAGCTCAGGCTTCGAGGGCCGTGGATACTTGAACTTCGGCTCGGCCGGGACGCCGCCGTAGCTGAGCGAGTGACGCACGGTGTTGCGAAAGTCGAGCGGGCCCTTACGGCCGTGCTTGCGTTTGCGCGCCAGGCGGGCCGCCAGCTTGCGGGTGAGTGGCTGCAACGCCTTGCGCAGCGAGACCATCTCGTCGCGTGAGGCATGCATGAACTCGACATCCTCAGGCAGCGGCTTGCGCAGTGTCTTGGCCATCGCCTCAGCGCCGCGATCGGCCACGAGCCGACGACGAATCTCCGCTTCGACCTCGCCTTTGAAGTTGTCGATGCGATCTTCGTACTCCTCGCGTTCGAGGCGCTCTTCAAGCGGGGTCAGATCGTCGCCGACCTCCTCTCGCGTCGCGTCCATCAACCGATCGAGCATGCTGTCGAGGTCGAGGTTGCGCAGCGTGCGGTACAGGTAGTACGTGCCACCGACCGGGCGTCCCGGTTCCATACCGGCGAAGCGCTGCACGGCCTGGCGCGCCATGGCCCGCATCATCCCCTGGTCGCCGTTCATCAGCGCCGACATGAGCATCTGGGCGATCTCTTCGGGCGTCAGGTTCTCGAGTCCACCGGCCCCGCCCTGGCCCTCCTGGCCTTGCTGCTGCTCTTGCATCTCCCGCCACAAGTCGTCGACCATCGACTCCTCGTCGCCGTCGACCAGCTTGTACTCGGGCCCGCGCAGGCTGAAGTACACCTCGAAGATCGTCTCGAAGCTGCGCCAGTGGGCCTGGTTCTTGATGAGGGTCGCCCCGAGGGCGTACTTGAACGCCTCGCGATCGTCGATCGGAATGTGCTGCACCGCTTCCATCGCGTCGAGGTTCTCGGTGAGCGACACCGGGAGCCCGGCGTTGCGCAGCTCGACGACGAAGCCGTTCAGGAGTTCAAGCATCTGCGGTCACTCGTCGACGGAGAGTTCCTTCGCCGCCTTGGCGATATCGGTCTGATACTTCAGCAGGATGTTGAGGGTGTCCTTGGCGGTCTGCTCGTCGATCGTGTCGATGTTGAGCAGCAACAAGGTGCGTGCCCAATCGAGGGTCTCAGAGACGCTCGGTGCCTTCTTCAGGTCGAGCTGACGGATCGATCGCACGATGCGGGCCACCTGATCGGCCAGTTGCTCGGTGATGTCGGGCACCTTGGCCAACACGATCTCGCGCTCACGATCGAGCTGTGGGTAGTCGACGTGCAGGTACAAACACCGGCGCTTCAACGCCTCTGACAGCTCGCGGGTGTTGTTCGAGGTGAGGAACACCAGGGGGATCTGCTTGGCAGCAATCGTGCCGAGTTCTGGGATCGACACCTGGTAATCCGACAGAATCTCGAGCAACAGCGCTTCGGTCTCGACCTCGACGCGGTCAACCTCGTCGATCAACAGCACCACAGGCTCGTCGGCCGTGATCGCCTCGAGTAGCGGGCGAGTGAGCAGGAACTCGTCGGAGAAGATGTCGTCTTTGATCTCGGTCCACTCGCTGTCGGCAGCGTCACCCTGCTCAGTCTGGATCCGTAGGAGCTGCTTCTTGTAGTTCCACTCGTACAAGGCTTTGGACTCATCGAGCCCCTCGTAGCACTGCAAACGGATCAAACGCGAGCCAGTGATCTCTGCAACCGACTTGGCCAGCTGGGTCTTGCCCGTACCGGCGGGGCCCTCGACGAGAATTGGCTTGCCCAATCGATCGGCCAGATACGCCACGCCGGCGATGCCGTCATCGGCGAGGTACTGCACGTCGCGCAGCGCGTCTCGCACCTGCTGCACGCCCTCGAACCGCGGCTCGGACACCTGCACATCACCGCCGGTCGGCGAAGAAATCGTCATGGGGCGCCACGCTACTGGCCGCCTTGACCCTCCGGTCAATCAGAAGCGGTCGAGCAGAACGGTGGCTCCTGTCGACCGGGTCACTCGTCGAAGGTCTCGTAACTCGCCCGCATGCGCTCCACCGCATCGGCGACGATCCGCTCGAGGACGTCAAGGTCGATGTCGGCGAGCTTGTTGATGTACAGGCAGCTCTTTCCAACGCGGTGCTTGCCCAACTGCGCGAGGTCGCCGGAGATGTCGTCGTACCCCGGAAGGATGTACACGACCAGGTTGGCCTTGCGCGGCGAGAAGCCGGTGATCAGGTAATCGCCCTCGCGACCGGTGTCGTAGCGATAGTGGTACCGCCCGAAACCGACGATCGAGGGGCCCCACATTTTCGGCGGACATCCG
Source organism: Actinomycetota bacterium (assembly GCA_039177505.1). Taxonomy (GTDB): domain Bacteria; phylum Actinomycetota; class Acidimicrobiia; order Acidimicrobiales; family Ilumatobacteraceae; genus JABSQH01. The sequence continues at coordinate 13,364 of JBCDFR010000069.1, forward strand.
GTGATTCGTGAGAACAACTCGAGCAACACTTCAGCGTCGGACCGTCGGATCGGGTGGTCGACTGAAGCAACGAACTCGGCCGGGTCGACGTCGGTCGCTGTGGTCTTGTTCTCCGCCATCAAAACCTCCGAACTAATCCTACGCCTCGATGCTCGCAGCACCCCTTGATGATCGTGAGAAGCTGGCGACATGGAGCAACCGCAACATTCCGATCCGCATCGCGTGACGACCGAGACCGAGCTGGAAGAACTGATCGGTTCGCCGAACGACCGTGTGAAGGTCAAACTGCGCGCGGAGATCGACGACACGGCGCGCGAGTTCATCGAGCGGTCGCCGTTCATCGTGGTCGCCACGTGCGATGCTGAGGGCCGCCTCGACGCGTCGCCGAAAGGCGACCCGCCAGGGTTCGTCCATGTCATCGACTCGACCACGGTGGCCATCCCCGAGCGCAAGGGAAACGCACTCGGCTTCGGTCCTCGCAACGTGTTGGCAACGGGTCGCATCGGGTTGATCTTCATGGTCCCCGGCCAGCGCGAGTCATATCGGATCAACGGAACCGCCACCTTGACCCGTGATCCGGAGTTACTCGATCGGCTTGCGGTCGATGGAAAGCCGGCGCTGATGGCAACGATCGTCGGCGTCGAGGAGGCGTTCTTTCACTGCGGGAAAGCGATGATTCGCTCACGGCTGTGGGCGGTGGCCGACGAGGCGGAAGCCCACCGCCAGCCCATCGCCGAACAGATCAGCGGACTCCTCGGCGACGAGAACCTCGTGCCCGTGATCGCCGCCGATCTCGAGGAGAACTACCGCACCGACCTGTACTAGCACGCGGCGTGCGCCCCACTCTGGCGAGCGCGTCGGCCCCTCGCCCGCAGGTACCACTCAGTTGTCGAGTTGCTTCTCGAACCAGTGGTGCGCGTACGGATCGTCGCTGAACGAGGCGATCTCGACGTATCCGTTGGCGATGTACATGCCGATCGCCTCGCGCA
>JBCDFR010000070.1:0-14336 GCA_039177505.1 Actinomycetota bacterium
CGCATCGATGCGGTCGCCTTGTGGATTCGCGTCGATCCTTCCAGCGGGCGCCCGACCGGGCTCGGCGACGACTTCCTCGAGGTCTACGGTCCGGCGGCCAACGGTCGCCGCATCTCGACCCGACTGCAGCTCGACGATCCTCCGGCCGATGCCGTCGCGCAGCCGTGGGCGGTGCGACGCGCCGATCTGGACCCGCTCGGCCACGTCAACAATGCAGCCCAGTGGGCTGCACTCGAGGAGGTCCTCGGGGAGCGGACCGGCGTCGCCGAGCTCGAGCATCGCGCTCCTGTGGAAGCCGACCGGTCGACCGAGCTGATCGTGTCCCGCGACAACGGCGAGGTTCGGGCATGGCTGGTCGCCGACGGAACCGTCCGAACTGCGATGCGCTGTTACGGTCACCGGCTCGGGGAGTGATGCGATGACGACGGTGATCGAAACCGAAGGTCTGACCAAACAGTGGGGTGAGCTGATCGCTGTGAACCGCCTCGACCTCGCCGTCGAGCAGGGCGAGTGTTACTCGTTTCTCGGCCGCAACGGTTCTGGCAAGTCGACCACCGCACGCATGCTCCTCGACTTCATCCGGCCGACGGCCGGCTCGTCGCGACTGCTCGGCGGCGCCGGCTCCGACCCGGCGATCCGCGGGCGTGTCGGATACTTGCCAGGGGACCTCAACCTGCCGCGGGCGATGACCGGCAACGATGCGTTCGACTTCTTCGGCGGGCTCAGCGGGAGCGCTGACGATCCGGAACGGGCCTCACTGATCGATCGGTTCGGTCTCGACCCCACCCGCCCTGTGCGCGAGCTGAGCACCGGCAATCGACGCAAGGTCGGCCTCGTTCTGGCGTTCCTCGGCGACCCCGAACTCCTCATCCTCGACGAACCAACCAGCGGCCTCGATCCGGTCTTGCAGGAGGAGTTCCGATCGCTGCTCGCCGAACGCAAGGCACGCGGTGTGACGATCTGGCTGACCTCGCACGTGATGGCCGAGGTGGAACGGGTCGCCGATCGCGTCGGGTTGATCCGCGACGGCAAGATGGCCAAGGAGCTGGCGATGGAGGACCTTCGCCACCAGACCACGGGCCGGATCCGACTCGGCTTCGCCGAGCCTGTCGACGCGGCTGCCTTCGGCGACGTCGATGGTCTGACGGCGGTCGATATCGACGATCGGGACGTAACCGTGTCGGTCGACGGACCGGTCGCCGCACTGCTGCGTCGGGCCGGCGACCTCGGCGCCGTGCACATCGAGACACAGCGACGCGACCTCGACGACATCTTCCTCGAGCTGTTCGATCTGAGCGCCGACGAAGGGGCATCGTCATGATGATGGGCTGGATGATCGTGCGTCGCTGGATGGTCGACCGACGACTGTCGACCATCAGCTGGACCGTCGGCCTCGTCGTCATCGTCGTGATGACCGCCGCGTTCTATCCGTCGCTCTCGAACAGCACCGCCGAATTCGGTGCCGACAGCAGCGGTGCGATGAGCGCACTGCTCGGCCTGAGCAGCGCCATCGATCCGTCGTCGCCCCTCGGGTACCTCTGGATCGGGTTGTGGGCCAACGTCGTCCCGATGACCCAGATCGCCTTCGGTATCGCACTGGGGAGCGCGGCGATCGCGGGTGATGAGGAAACCGGCACACTCGAATACATGCTGTCGATGCCCGTGACGCGGGCGACGATCGCGGTCAGCCGCTTCCTCGCTGCTGTGGCCGTCCTCGTCGTGTCCGGCGCGGTGCTCTGCTTGTCGCTGATCGTGTCGATTCCGCTGTTCGAGCTCGGTGACGCCGTGACCACGACGGCCAGCGATGGCACCACATCGACCCAGCCGGGGGCGACGGCGCTCGACGCACTCAACGGCACGCTGACGTCGACCGCTGTCGGGTTGGGATTCCTCGGCCTGACCTACGCGCTCGGAGGGATCACGGGCCGCAAAGGCACCGCGACGGGCGTCGCCGCGGCGATCGCGGTCGGCGGCTACGTGCTGTACACAATTTCCAATTCGACCGGCTCGCTCGACTGGCTCGCCGAGCTGACGCCATGGAAGTGGTACGTCGACGACGCGTCGTTGGTGTTGGGCCTGAGCTGGGCGGTGGTCCGTCCGGTCATCCTGGCGATTGCCGGATTCGTTGTCGGAGCGGTCGTCTTCGTCCGGCGCGATCTGCAGCCGCCCAAGTAGCACCCGAACGAGGTCAGCCGGCCGAGCCGGACTCTACGGCGACGTATTCGTCGAGCGCGGCGTCGTCACCGAGGTCGGCGCGCAGCCCGACGTAGCCGTCGGGGCGAACGACATGCACTGTCGGAGGATCCAAAGCACCGTTCGGAGCAGTACACATTGGCGGCGACCAACCGAACGCATCTGCGGCAGACCGCAGATGCGGAAGCTGTCGATCGGCAAAGTTCGGCGACGCTGAGACCACGGCGCGGTGTCGTAAGTCATTCGATGACCACGACTGAGGCGCAATCGCGCCCGGCGGGACGCCTGCGCCGCCGCGGTCGAGAACGATCGGCGAGTTCGGGTAGTCGATCGTCCAGGTCCGCTCGTCGTCGACAGTGAGCAACCGTTCGAGCTCGCGCCGCCGTTGCGAATCGTCCGCACGCCCCCTTCCGTCCTCGACTCGGTCGGCGGAGTCGCCGGCATCGATCACCGCCTCGCCGATCGGACGTCGCTCGGCGGCGTATGAGTCGAGCAGCCCATCGTCGGCCGCCTCGTGCAGCACCATCGCCAACTTCCAGCTGAGATTGTGGGCATCGTGCAGCCCAATGTTCATCCCCTGCCCCTGCGCGGGCGAGCACACGTGCGCAGCATCACCGGCGAGGAACACTCGATCCCGGCGGTACTCCGCGGCGATCATCGAATGGCACGTGAAGTGCGACAGATGGGCCACGTCGGCGAACTGCGCTGTCGAGTGGTAACGCTGCAGCACCGACAACGTTTCGGCGACGGCGTCGGTGTCGGGCGCAGGGCGGGTGTACACGCGCCATCGCCGGTCCGGAAGCGGTGTCAGGATGGCGCCCGGACCGTCGAGATAGGCGTACGTCGCTTCGATCGGAGAGGTCCATGGTTGGACCGTGGCATCGAACACCGCCCACTCGCGATCGGGATGTACCCGACAACGGTCGATGCCGGCCGCGTGCCGCGTCGCTCCGTGAAAGCCGTCGCATCCGACGAGCCATCGGGCGCGCACCATCGCCGGGCCGCGCTCACCAACGAGTACCGCCTCGACACCGTCGGCGCCCTGCGTGAGCTGGTGCAACGACGCACCCCAGTAGACGACGGAGCCGTGCCGTGCGAGGTCGGTTCGTAGTACGCGTTCGAGTTCGTCCTCGGCCAGACCGACGTTGTACGGGTAGGTCGCACCGGGCTGACCGGCGTCCGCGGCGTCCAACAGCGTTCCGTCGACGGCTACAACGATCTCCCGGATGTGCACGCCCCGATCGACAATCGGATCGACCAGGCCGAGCTGATCGAGGATCTCCAGACTGCGAGCGGTGATCACCGTGGCTCGATCCCACGTCAGGGGCGCCGAATTGCGGTCGATCAGGTGCGCGTCGATGCCGAGTCGGCGCAGCGCGATGGTCAACAGCAGACCGGTAGGTCCGGCGCCGACGACCAGCACATCAACCTCGGCCGGGAGCTCGCTGGCATGCGCCATGCTGGGCACGGTACCGATCCGGTGCCGCAAAACCCGCCGCGGCGATCAGGGGACACCGTGGCGGAACATCACCGAGATCCGCGGCCCCGCGTGGGCGATCTTGGGAACAGCGTGTTCCCAGTCGTGTTGGCATGCGCCGCCCATCACCAGTAGGTCGCCGCCGCCGGCCGCCCAATGACGAGCCGCTCCCCCGCCACGCGGGCGAACGGCGAACGGCCGTGCCGCTCCGAGGCTGAGAATCGCCACCAACGGGTTACGCACGGTGTGCCGGTGGCGGTCCCCGTGCCAAGCCACGGAGTCGTCGCCGGTGCGATAGAGGTTGAACGACAGCGAGTCGAAGTCGACGCCGTAGTGGGCGCCCAGTCGTCGGCGCGCCTCGGCGAGCACCGCCGGTGTCTCCGGCCCGTCGACTGGGGCGGACGCGACAAGACGGGGCTCGTCGACCAACCGGTCGTACATCGGGATGTGCGTTCGCTGGCGCCACTCCTGACGGTCGAGCAACACTGAGAACAACGTGTCGGCACCACCCAGCCACTCCGTCTGATGGTCGATCCACGAACGCTCGTCGAGGTCGACGCGGTCGGGACGCAACGTTGCCAACTCCGGCTCACCCGACCCGAACAACGACCCCTGCAGCGGAGCAACGAACATGTGTTCGAGTGTGGTGCATTCCTCAGTCGAACGCAACCCCAGCGGTGAGCGAGGCGGCCCCCTGTGGGCCGGTTCCCTCACCGCAGCACATCACGCCGCCCTTCTGGTGAGCGAGGCGGCCCCCTGTGGGCCGGTTCCCTCACCGGAGCCGAGACCGGCGGCAGGTAGCGTCCGCAGGTGATGCGCATCGGAGTCGTTGTCATGCCCACGGATCCGTGGTCGGAAGCCCTCGACACGGCGCTGCGCCTCGACCAGATGGGCTTCGACCACTTGTGGGTGTACGACCATCTGTCGTGGCAGCGCTATCGCGAGCGCCCGTGGTTCGCCCCCTACCCGTGGCTCGCCGGAATCGCCGGAGCGACGTCGACGATCCGGCTCGGGACGCTGGTGGCCAATCCCAACCTGCGTCACGCGGCCACGTTGGCCAAGGACGCAATGACGCTCGACCACATCTCCACCGGGCGCTTCACCCTCGGAATCGGTGCGGGTGGCCTCGGGTTCGACGCCACGGTGCTCGGTCAATCACCGCTCACACCCGGCCAACGCGTGGATCGTCTCGGCGAGTACGTCGAATCGATCGACGGCCTGCTGCGTGGTACGGCAACGTCGTACACCGGCGAGTACGTCACGATCGACGACGCCCGCATGCTCCCCGGGTGCATCCAACAGCCACGCGTGCCGATTGCGGTCGCCGCCGGCGCCCCGCGATCGATCGCCCTGGTCGCTCGACACGCCGACGCCTGGATCACGCTCGGCGACACGACCGGTGCGGGGACGCCGACCGACGAAGCGGTCGCCGCCCAGTCGGCGCTGCTCGATCACACGCTCGCCGAGGCTGGGCGGCAGCCAGACGAGGTCGACCGCATCCTGCTCACCGGCCACGACGGGCGACGGCCGTTGGCCAGCTTCGATGCCTTCGCCGACGCGGTCGGCAGCGCCGCCGAGGTGGGCATCGACGAGATCATCGTCCATCACCCCCGGGCCGACGACGAACACTGGGACGACGACCCAGCGATCCTCGAGGAGATCGCCGCCAGACGAGAGGAACTGCCGTGACCGACACCGTGCTCGACGCCATCGAGGGTCTCGACGCCGAGGTCGTGCCGTGCGACCCGGAACTCGCGGACACCGCGGCCTTCTGCGAGGCGTACGGCTATGCGCCGGAGGACTCAGCGAACGCCATTCTCGTGATCGGCAAGGGTCGTAAACCGGAGGACCCACGTCCGTTGGTGTGCTGTCTCGTGCTGGCGTCGACGCGCCTCGACGTGAACGGCGCGGTGCGCAAGCGGCTGGCCACGCGCAAAGCGTCGTTCGCCGACGCGGCGGAGACGATCGAACGCAGCGGCGGGATGGAGATCGGCGGCGTCACCCCGTTCGGGCTCCCCGCCGACATCCCGATCTGGATCGACGCGGCGGTGATGACGCGCGAGCGGGTCATCGTGGGCGGCGGCGGGCGCGACCGCAAGATCCTGTGTCCACCGACCTCGATCGCCGGGCTACCGACAGCTGAAGTGATCGAAGGACTGGCGCGACCGTTCGAGAGCTGACGTCACGCGCCGACGAGTAGGTCCGGCAAGGCCGCGTCACTGACGAACCACAGCTCTTGCACGGCACGCGTCATCGCGACGTAGAGCAGCCGGGCACCACGTTCAGACCCATCGAGCAGCGCGGACGGATTGAGCACGACGACGCCGTCGAACTCCAGGCCCTTCACCGCTTCGGGACCGAAGACCGGCACGTCGCTGTCGGCGAGCTCGTGCACGTGATCGACGCAGCGCAGACCGAGCGACCCCAATGCCGACCCGAGCGCGTCGTGCAGCGCAGGTGCAGCGACGACGCCGGTCAAGCGGTGGCGATGCTTGACCTCGGCGATCTGGCGGGCGGCGGCGGCAACCAGTTCGTCGGCGGTCACGACCACCGACTGCGGCGGCCGACCCCCGACACGCACGGAGCGGCTGGGGATCGTCTGTACACCGGTCAGCGGAAGGAGACGATTGGCGACATCGAGGATCGGGCCGGGGACGCGGTACCCGATCGTCAGGTCGGCGACCGAGCCGCTCGCTCCGAGATGGCCGAACACGTCCTCCCACCGCTGCTGGCCGGCCGGCGTCGTGGACTGCGCGAGATCGCCGACCAACGTGGATGAGCCCGACGGCGAACGACGCCCGATCACACGCAGCGCGACGGCCGAATGGTCCTGCGCTTCGTCGACCACGACGTGTCCATAGGTGAAGGGCGTGCCATTGAGCAACGTATTCGCCTCGTCGACGAGCAGCTGATCGGCAGCGGTCCAGGAGCGCCGTTTTCCACGCGTTCCGGGGAGTAGCCGATCGACCAACCGAATCGGCTTCTGCGTCGGCCAACACCTGTTGAGCGCCTGTTTCAGCGGAGCCGCCTCGGACCATCGATCCTCGCCCCTGCATCGTCGCTTCAGCTCCTGCTGAGCGAGCACCCGCAGCCGCTCGCGACGTTGGTTGATCGGCACGACACCGCGTTTGGCCGTGTCCACCCAGTCGGCGATCTGCGCCTGCTCGAACACGTGGGTGCGCACACCGATGGGCACGCGCACGTCGTCGGGCGGTGGTTGGATCGTCTCGAGTGCGGCGCGTTCGAGGTCGGCCAACCGATCGGCGGCACCCTTCCAGCGTGCGGTGTCGGCGTCGTCGACAGCAGTGACCTCCACACGGGGCAGACACAACTCGCCGACCGTTGCCTGGCGGACCGACCGCTCCCCCAGCGATGGCAACACGTTGGCGATGTAGTCGAGGAAAGCCCGGTTGGGTCCGACGACGAGTACACCGTCGCGGGCCAGGCGAGCGCGGTGCTCGAACAGAAGGAACGCCGCCCGGTGCAGCGCCACTGCGGTCTTGCCTGTGCCTGGTCCGCCTTGCACCACCAGCGACTGGTCGATCGGTGCCCGGATGACCTCGTCCTGTTCGCCTTGGATCGTGGCGACGATCTCGCGCATCTCCCCCGACCGCTCGGCACCGATCTCCGCGAGCACGGGATCGGGAATGCCGGTCGCCACGTCGGCTGCGTCGGGGTCGTCGAGGTGCTCGTCGAAATAGGCGACGAGTTGACCCTCGTCGAGCGTGAACCGGCGGCGCATCGACACCCCCAGCGCGTCGACCGACGTCGCTCGATAGAACGGCGCCGAAATCGGCGCCCGCCAATCGACCACCACCGGGTCGTGCCGGTCGTTCTCGATGTGCCGCCTCCCGATGTACCACTGCTCGATCGCCCCCGAATCCGTCGGCTCGTCGATCCGACCGAAGAAGTCGCCAGCCCCGGGCGAACGCAACGAGTCGAGTGCCTCCCACACCGTCATCTCCACGTACTCCGAGGTGATCTCGTCGGCCGCGCTCGATGGATCGACACGCTCCAGGCGTTCGATCATCGCGTCGCGACATGCGCGGGAATGGGTCAAGCGGCCGCGCTCGTCGGCCAGGTCTGGAAAAGCTGCATCGTCCACCGTGTCCTCCCCGAATGGTCCCTCGGGTGCGCCCGAAGGGGCGGATGACGCTAGTGGTCAGAGGCTGAACACGCGCGCTGCATTTCCTCCGAGGAAATCAGCGGTGGTGTCGTCGTCGAGACCGAGTGCATCGAGATCCGCCAGACACTTCGACCATGTGATCATCGGGTAATTGGTGCCGAACAGCACCTTGTGCCGGCCGTGCCGTTGCATGTACCGCACGAGCTCGGGCGGGTACCGCCGAGCGGTGTACGCCGAGGTGTCGATGTACACGTGCTCGTGTTTAGTGGCGACCGCGATCGCTTCCTCGGTCCAGGGGTATCCGATGTGGCCGCCCACGATAGTCAGCTCGGGGAAGTCGATCGCGACCTGATCGATGTACACCGGCCGCCCGACTTCCGACGGCATCAATGGACCGGTGTGCCCGATCTGAGTGCAGAACGGAACTCCGAGCTCACAGCAGGCGACGTACACCGGGTAGAAGCGGCGATCGGTCGGCGGCGTCTCCCACAGCCAGGGCAACACGCGGATGGCGACGAACCCGAGCTCGTCGACGCAACGCCGGATCTCGCGCACGGCATCCATCGGCTTGGAGATGTCGACCGAACCGACGCCGACGAGACGGTCGGGGGCCTCGGCGACGAACGACGCCACCTCGTCGTTGCTGATCAACGTGCGATACGGCGCCGCCCACGCGCTGATCAGCGCCTTGTCGACGCCGGCTTCGTCCATCTGGGCGATCGTGAGCGACACCGGAAGCTCCTCGGCCGGGATCGCATCACCGGTCCATCGGCGCAACGAGTCGAAGATCGGATCACCCATGTGACGCAGCGTCGGATGCTGCGCCCAGGCGTCGACGATCATCGTGGGCTCAGTTCCACAGGCACAGCGCACGCACCTCCACGCTCTCGCGGCGAGTGCTCGGATCAGCGGTCACGTGCGGATCGTGGAATGCCGAGTGTGGCGTCCAGAACGGTCGACCCGCATCGGCGCACGCGCTGTCGTAGGTGCGCAGCACGATCATCTCGTCGGGTTGCATGGCTGGGAACGTGTACCAGCGATCGGCAGCACCGTCGTCTGGCGGGCGCACCGCGAGGATCTCGAAGTCGAGGCGCAACCCGCCATAGAAGGGCACGACATGCGCGATCAACCGCTCGCGATCGACGCTGGTCGCATCGCACACCGCAAGCGGCGTGTCGGCCTGGGTCGGACCCGTGTTGCGCCATCCCTGCACCACAGCGATGCGACTGGCGTCGGCGACGACCCCACGATCGAGACCCTGCGCGGCGAGGAGCGGATCGAGAAACTGGCGGTACGGCCGGCCGGCCTCGGTGACCATGGGCCCGTAGTCGTCGCTGAAGTCGGAGTGCACGAACTCGATCGGGCCGTAGTCGGCGACCTTCGCGGCGGCGGCCTCGCTGCGGGCGATGAACGGGAAGACCACGGCCTCGTCGCAGCCGATGTAGTCGCGCACGAACGCTCCGAACTCAGGGCGCACGACCGCATCGAGTGCATCCGAATCGCGCCAGTCGCGCACCGCCGACGGCGCCTCGACGAAGTCGAACCCGTGGCGATCGAAATCGCGTGGCGCCGAGTCGGAGCGCCCGTCGAGCACATCGCACTCGACCGGCACCGACTGCAGACCGCCGTGATAGTTGAACGTCGCGGTGCAGTACCGCTCCCCGTTGCGTTGCACGTCGAAACGGTAACCCACCGATGGTGGGGTTATCCCTACCGCAGCGATGCCAGTCACCGCCAGTGACTCGCAACATCTGTGGGCGGACAATCACCGTATGGACGCCCCCACGACCCCACTGCCGCCATCTGTCGACACCCCACCCTCTGCTACGAGTGCCGCCGACACCGCATCGGCTGGCGCACCTCCCCCCCTGCCGCCCCCGGCGCCCCCGACGCCGGCGGGCGGACGGCGCGGTCGCCACATCGCCGCGCTGATCATCGGCATCGTGGCGCTGATCCCCGGGGTCGGAGCGCTGGCGGGCGGCACGACCGCACTCGTCGCGCAAGGCGTCGCCACCGATGAGGACGGGTACTTCGTCGAGGTGATCGACGGGATCGCCGACCCCGGGGTGGCCATCGCCTCGGACGATCTGTGGGTCACCCTCGACGGCAAGGGCCACGACGGTGATGCGCCGCGCATTCTCGAGTGGCTCGACGTCGATGCCCGCCTGCGCGTGGACGCCGTCGGCGAACAGGAGGTGTTCGCGGGGATCGCCCGCGCGTCCGACGTCGAGCGCTACCTCGACGGCGTCGAGTACGGCCGGATCGTCGAGCTCGACAAGGGAGCCGCGCAGGTCATCAACATTGCCGGCTCGACAGCGATTGCGGCGCCAGCCGAGCAGGACTTCTGGGTCGAGTCGACGAGTGGCGCCGGCGAGCAGGTGTTGGAGTGGGACGTGCGCCCGGGACGCTGGGCGGTCGTCGTCATGAACGCCGACGCCTCGCCCGGAGTCGATGTCGACGTCGAAGCCGGTCTCCGTTCGGGAGCCATCACCCCCGTCGCGATCACGCTGCTCATCGGCGGTGCGCTCGTGACCGCCGGAGCGGTTGCGGCAATCGTCTTCAGGGCACGCGGCGACCGCCGACGTCGCACGCCGGCGACCTGATCCACGGCACTCTCGGCGAACGTGCGATGCTTCCGTGATGGCCAGCCATCGCACGTTCGCCGAGCAGGCGTCGCACTACTTCGTGCGCGATCACGTCGCCGCTCCGCCGCCACACATCGATGCGGCCGCGGCGTGGACCGGCCCGGATTTGACCGCGGCGCGCGACCGCTGGATGACCGAGCTGACGGACGAGGAGATCAGCGAATTGGACACCGCGGCGCGCGCGGCGATCGAACGGCCGATGGACGACCTCGACGCACACACTGCGCCGCTGCCGGGCTGGCAGCCGCGCATCGACGCGTGGCGCGCAGAGTTGAGCGACGGACTCGGCGTGGTCGTGCTCCGCGGGTTGCCGGTCCGGCAGTGGGGCACGGAACTGTCGTCCTACGCCTACTGGATCCTCGGTCATCACCTCGGCACGCCGGGAGCACAGAATCCCGACGGCGAGCTCCTCGGCCACGTCACCGACTACGGAGAGTCAGATCGGCCGATGGTCCGCAAATACCGCACCGCCGGCGACATCGCCGTGCACTGCGACTCCGCCGACGTGGTCGGACTCTTGTGCCTACGCACGGCCAGAAAAGGCGGCCAGAGCCGAATCGCCAGTTCGGTCACCATCTACAACACCCTGGCCGACGAGTCGCCGGAGCTCGCCGCAGAGTTGGTCGAGCCGTTCGCCATCGACCGGCGCGGCGAAGAGCGGGCGGGCGAGCAGCCGTGGTTCAACATCGCGCCCTGCGCATGGGACGGCACGCGCCTGCGGACGTTCTGGCACAGCGACTACATGCGCTCGGCAGAACGTCACGACGGCGTCGAGTTCTCGTCACGCCGACGTGCCGCCATCGAGGCCTACGACGAGATCGCGGCTCGGCCAGAGACGCACCTCGACATGTGGTTGGAGGAGGGCGACATCCAGCTCATCTCCAATCACACGGTGGTCCACGCCCGTACCGAATACGTCGATCACGCCGACCCAGACGAACGGCGACATCTGGTGCGGTTGTGGCTCAGCTTGTGAGGTCGAGGTCGAGCCGGTAGACCCGCGCCGCCGTCGCTGAGAACAGCGCGGTCCGCTCGTCTGCCGAAAGATCGGCAGTGAGCAGTTTGCAGGCGTTCCAGAACGTGCGGTACGAGAGCGACATCCGGTCGACGGGGAAGTTCGACTCGAACATGCAGCGGTCGGCGCCGAACCACTCGATGGTGTGTTCGTAGTACGGCCGCTGCTCGGCCAGGAACGTCGCTGACGACGGCGGCTGCTCGGCTTGATCGAAACCGAAGCCGTTGTCGGGCATCGCCAGCCCGCCCAGCTTGGCGACCACGTTGGGGCAACCGGCCAGCTCGGCGATGTCGGTGCGCCACGAGTCGAAGATCTCGTCACGTCGGCCGGCGAACGATCCGACGCCAAGTGGTGTACCGAAGTGATCGAGCACCATCGTCGTCTCCGGCGCCGCACGCGCCAGCTCGAGGAACTCGCGGTTCTGATAGTGGTAGTGCCACGAGTCGTAGGTCAGCCCTCGCTCGCCGAGGCGACGCACCCCGCGTTGGAAGTTCGGGGCGCTCGCCAATCCTTCTGGCGCGTTCCCTGGGATGGTCAGGGCCTCTGGTTCGATCGCTCGCGACAACGCGTGACGGATACCACGAAAGCGGCCACCTCCTGCTGCCTCGCGGGCGTCGAGCACCTCGTCGAGACGGTCCGAGCGGAGGTCGGCGCGGGCAACGATGCCGCGTATGAGCGTCGGCTCGTCGCGAGCAGCTTGGGCCGCGACGAACTCTGTCTCGCCCACCGGGGCGAACAGTTCATCACCATCGGCTCGATACGCGGCTCCGCATTCGATGAACACCGTCGCCACGATGTGATGACCGTCGCGGACATCGGCGTGCAGTTCGTCGAGCCCATACGGGAGCGCGCCACCCGGCGGCCACAAGTGATGATGCGGATCGACGATCGGGAGCTCGGGCTCGATCACTTCCTCGACCACGCTGTCGAGCCAGGCGTCATGTGCTTCGACGTTGACCACCTCGTCATCATGCCCGCTCGTCATCATGCCCGTTCGTCATCACGCCCAGCCGCCATCGGACCCATCGACAACCGTTGCGTGACACAAATTTGCTCGCTCAATAATATTGCGCTATGACCATCCCCTCCGGCACGTGGACGATCGACCCAACACACAGCAGCATCGAGCTGACGGTGAAGCACTTCGGATTCGGGACTGCCCGACCGACGATGCGCATCGAGCGTGCCGCGGCGACGGTCGGCGACGACGCCACCACGTCGACGCTCACCGGATCCGCCGCGACAGCGACGTTCGACTCGGGAAACGACAAACGCGATCAGCACGTCCGATCGGATGACTTCCTCGATGCCGACAACAACCCGATGATCGACTTCGCCTCCACATCGATCAGCGAGTCAGGTGGCGTGTACTCGGTGGCGGGCAACCTGACCCTCGGCACCACATCGACACCGGCCACCTTCACCGTCGACTCGCTCGATGTCGCTGGCGATCAGGCCACTTTCGTGGCCACCACAGCACTCGATCGCCGAGCGCTGAACGTCAACAAGATGCCCGGCTTCATCATCGGGAACACCGTTGCCATTCGAGTGTCCGGTACGGCCACCCGTAGCTGAGATGCAACTCGTCGACTAGATGTCGACGTCGTCGGGGACCATCGGATCGAACGACGGGTCGGCTTCCCCGTCGGGGTCGAAGGCTTCGATGATCCAGGCCAACAGCTCGTCGTCGAGTTGGGAGACGTCGTCGAGGTTGAACACATGATGATGACGCGCGCCCTGCGAGGCGATCTTGCGCGCCAGCCGTTCGGTGCTCAGCCGCCGATCGAGCGTGACGCCGGGCGAGCAGACGTGGCTCCGGCCCTGAGCGCCGAAGGTCCGTGCGCAACTGGGGCACGTCCACGGCGCCATGCCGATCTCAGCTGGCGCGCTTGCGGCGACTGGCTCGGCGCTGGCGGGCCCGGCTCACGCGATGCAACTCGTCGAGTTCGATCTCGAAGCGATCGGCGAGCATCGTGAGATCGGGCACGAGATCGCGGTCGGCGACCAACGTCAGATCGACACGGTCGTCGTGGGAGATCGCACTCATCGACAGACCGATACCGTCGACGATCGGCACCATCGCATGCTCGCGCACGATCGGGTGCCCGGCGATCGGCCCCTCGTCACGGCCGGGGATGTTGACGACGTAGACGTTGAACGGAGGCAACAGGCGCAGACCAGCGCCGGTGGTGACCAGCAACCGCGCCGCGGTCCCAGCCAACGCCGACGGCGGCTCGGCCCGACCAGCGATCTCGGCCGCCGATTGTGGGTCGATGTCCATGGTGAGCTGCGACATCGCATCGCTCACATCGGCCAACCGTTGCAACGGGTCGTGGCGGTGGGTGGCGAGCGGGAGGAGCGCGGCACCGAGTTCGTCGTCGCCTTCGCCGTCGACGAGCAGCGGAGTGAGCGCGACCAACGGTTCCGACGGCAGCTCGTCGTTGAGCACCATCCAGTGCCGGAGGGCGCCGCTGATCACGGTGAGCAGCACATCGTGAAAGCGCACCTCGCGCATGCGATGGACGTCGCGCAGCCGATCGAGGGGCAGGGTGACCCGGGCGACGCGACGATGCGAGCTCACCGTTCGGTTGAACGACACCCGGGGCACGGCTTGATCGTTGCGAGCGAGCTCGATCGGATGTGCTCGCGAGCGGGCCGAGGCGAGCACGAGGCGGGACACCTCGCCGAGCACCGGGATGCGGGCCAACCCGCCGAGCACGTGGCGGGCGGCGCGGGTCGGACTGCGACCGAGCGACCACACCGCTTTGGTCAGGAGTTCGCTGTCGGTCGGCACCATGTCGGGCTGCCAACGCGCCGAGCGGCGCGGCTCGATGTCGGTCGGGAGACCCGCAAGCACCGGCGCCAGCGGCCCGAGCGGCC
>JBCDFR010000071.1:0-14065 GCA_039177505.1 Actinomycetota bacterium
CGAAGCGCTCATGTCACGAAGTGTTGTGCCCGAAGACGACGATGCTCAAGTCCGCCGACGTCGGTGCCGAAGAATAGGTAGCCCGCGAGACGGGCTGGAACGCCCTGCGGACCTCCTCGTGGAGTTCGTTTCTCACGATCCCTGTGGGGTTCTCCGAACGATCGACCGTCCATCCGAAATACCGGGGAATTCGTGCGATTTCTGCACGAGTTGGCGACAATTTCGGTGAACTCAGCCCGCGTCGACCGCACTGCTGAGACGCTCGAGGTATTCGCTGCGGGTGATGTCGACGGCGCCGAGCGTACGGAGATGCGGCGTGGTCCACTGCACGTCGAGCAGCGAGGCGTTGCTCGAGCGCAACCACTCGACCAGTGCAACCAGCGCCACCTTCGACGCGTCGGTAGCTCGATGAAACATCGACTCGCCGGCGAACAACCCGTCGATACGCACCCCGTACAGCCCGCCGACCAACTCGTCGTCGGACCACACCTCCACCGAGTGCGCCCATCCGAGGTCGAAGAGGTGCTGATACGCGTTGATCACCTCGTCGGTGATCCACCGGCCGGGACGTCGACGATCAGCGCATGCGCGCACGACGTCGAGATACCCAGTGTCGAAGCTCACGTCGAAGCGACGGCGGCTACGACGGAGCGACCGAGACACGTGGAGTCCGTCGAGCGGTATCACGCCACGCGGGTCGGGCGAGTACCAGGCCACCTTGGAGCGCCGTCGCCGAGGGTCGATCGGCATCGGAAACAGACCGCCGCGGTAGGCGGCGATGAGCGTGCCCGGCGCAAGGTCGGCGCCGACGGCGACCAGGTCTTCGCCCGGCGGCGCGCCGCGTGGGTCGGGCATGGCGTACCGCGACGGCGGTGGCTCGATTCCCCGAGGCGCCCCGGCGCTCATCGGGTCAGTGTCGCGCTGACCCGGCGTCGTCGCCAGGCGCGGTCGATGCCGCGTCGTCGATGTTGTCGACGGCGGGATCGACGGCCTGCTCGTCGGTCGCGACCTTGCGGCGGCCGCGCGTCTCGCGGTAGTCGCGGGCGGCGCCCTCGAGCGGTTCGACTTCGAGTGTGATGCCATCGATCGCGGCGACGCGGATCGTGTCACCGACCTCCACCGGTGTGGCCCGATTGGTGCGTGCCCGCCACCGAGCGGTCTCGACCTCGACGACGCCGTCGGGATCAACAGCATCGATGACGACACCCTCTTTGCCGATCATCCACTCGCGGCCGATCGTCGGTGTGGCGAAGCGCGTTCGCACCATCGACGGCATGCCGGCAATGAACGTCAGCGCGATGCCCCCGATGCCGGCGACAAGGGCGATCCATGACGGTCGCATCGAGTTGCCTGGAATTGGCTCGAAGAGGAACCAGCTCCCGATGATGGTCGCCACGATGCCGACACCGGTCCAAAACCTCGGAATTCCCACTTGCACGTCGATGGCGAAGGCGAGCATCGCCACGGCGATCAGCGCGAAGGCCCACCATCGAGTGGTCAGCACGGCAAGACCGGTGCAGGCCAGCACCGTGCACACAGCGCCAACGGCGCCGGCCACGCCGACGCCGGCGGTGAAGAATTCGAACACCAGCAACGCCAACCCGGCCAGCAGAAGGAGGTACGTGACCGGCGGCGACGCCACGGTGTGGAACAGCTGGTCGACGAGCGACAGCTTGGAGAAGCGAACTGTGGCGACGGTGTCGAATCGTGACGACCCGTCGTCGAGCACGACCAGCGTGGTCGTTTCGAGGACGACGCCGTTCTCTTCGAAGCCGTCGAGGGCCTGCACCATCGAACTGATGGTTGGGATCCCCTCGTCGTCGATCCGCTGCTTGAAAACATCCAACGCCCGAGCGTCGGACAATCCCACCGAGCCGTTGCGTAGACGCTCTTCGGCGACGCCGAAGTCGACCTCGGCCGACCGCGGACTGAGCGGGACCCCGAAGTACCCGACGCGTGCACCCGGCGCCATGCCGGTGACATCGGCGACGGCCAACAACTGTGCCGCTGTGCCATAGAACCGCGCACCGCTTGGACCCACCCAGATGCCGATTGGGATCGGGGCGGTGGCGACGTGGTCGAGAAGATCTTGGACCACGTCGTCGGAGACCACCGTGCCCGGGCTGTTGACCTGCAAGATCAGCGCTTGTGCGCCGCCGCTGTCGGCGCGGTCGATGGCGCTTTCTACGGCGTCGACGAGGATCGGGTCGAACAGGCCGCTGACCTGTAACACGTCGACCGGGGCGACGTCGACCGCGGGATCGACGGCGACTGCGTCGTCAGGCTCGTCGTCTTGAGCGTGCGTCGTGGGTGCAGCCAGGCCGAGTATGGCGAGCGCAGCGAAGACGACGATCACTAACCTGCGCACGAGTGCCCCCGGACGCTTCCCCGACCAACCCGGTCCGCGACGATGCTGCCGGTGCTCGTGGCGGTGGGGAAGTCCCTGGGGGCGGTGCATCGTGGGAGTCTGCGGTTGCCACGAACGTGGTGATCGTGGCGGGGAAAGGCGGGGTCGGCAAGACCACGGTAACGGCTGTGTTGGCTCATTCGGCAGCCCGTGCCGGGCGCAAGGTGCTCGTTGTCGAACTCGACGGTAAGCCGACATTGCAGACGCTGGTCCACGACGCCGGAACCAACCCGAAGACGATCGAGCTCACCAGCATCTCTGCGTCCGATGCGCTCGATGAGTATCTGCGGGATCATGGGTTCGAGAGGGTCGCCAAGCGACTGCAGCGCACCGGCGTGATCGACATCGTCGGTACCGCTGCGCCCGGCATCGACGACGTGGTCGTGCTCGGCAAGGTGAAACAGCTCGAGCGCAGCGGCGACTACGACCTGGTGGTCGTCGACGGACCTGCTGCTGGACATGCGATCACGTTCTTGTCGTCGGCATCCGGGTTGGCGGACGCGGTGCGCGGTGGCCCGGTCAGAGCGCAGTCCGACGACGTGATGGAGCTCCTGACCGACGGCGACCGTTGCCAGGTTGTGCTCGTCACGTTGCCTGAAACGACGCCGATGAACGAGGTGATCGAGACGGCGTACGCGCTCGAGGACCAAGTCGGCGTGGCGCTCGGGCCGATCGTGGTCAACGATGTCGATCGCGGGACCCGCCCGCCAGACGCCGTCGACGAGCTGATCGCCGACCAGCCGAGCGACGTGGCGCAGGTATTGCGCGCAGCGGCCGCGTTCCGGCGCTCACGACAGGACATGGAAGCACGCGAGATCGAGCGTCTCGCTGAGTCGCTTCCGCTCCCGCGTCTGCTCCTCCCGGCGCTGCCTGTCGCCGGCATCGGTGCCTCCGACATCGATCGGCTCGTCGAGGCATTCACAGCGGGTGGTCGCCGGTGAGCGCATCGTCGACGGTGGCCGACGCGGCCGTGATCGTGTGCTGCGGGTCCGGCGGCGTCGGAAAGACGACCACCGCCGCGGTCTTGGGCATCGAAGCGGCGCGGCAAGGTCGACGGGCGGTAGTGGTGACGATCGATCCGGCGCGCCGCCTCGCAGATGCATTCGGCCTGGGAGGTGGTTTGCCCGCCGAGCCGACACGGGTCGACCTCATCGAACTGGCCGACTGCGATCCCGGCGGCGAGCTGTGGGCGATGATGCTCGACACAGCGGCCACCTTCGACGGGCTTGTCGATCGTTACGCCGCCGACGAACACCAGGCCGCGCGCATCCTGGAGAATCCGTTCTACCGCAACATCGCCGGATCATTGAGTGGCACGCAGGAGTACATGGCGGCCGAGATGCTGCACGCCCTCCATCACGACGATCGGTTCGACCTCGTCGTGGTCGACACACCCCCGAGTCGGAACGCGCTCGACTTTCTCGAGGCGCCGGGTGTGCTGTCGCGGTTTCTCGATCACCGGCTGTTCAAGTTGCTGATGCTCCCCGCCCGAGGTGGTCTGCGCGTGCTCAACCCGGTCACGCAGCCGGTGCTGCGCACGATCGGCAAGATCGTGGGTTCGGACGTGCTCGCCGACTCGGTGGCCTTCTTCCAGGCCTTCGCGGGGATGGAGACCGGGTTCCGAGAGCGCGCCGGCGACGTGGTGGCGTTGATTCGCTCGCCCGAGACGTCGTTCGTCGTCGTCGCTTCGCCGCGCCACGACACAATCGGGGAGGCGGTGTGGTTCAGCGAGCAGCTCGACCAACAAGGTGTCGGTGTCGCCGCGGCGTTGGTGAACAGGTGCCACCCCGTGTTCGGCGACGGATCGGCGGCCGATGCAGCCGCGGTCGCCGCGGACTTGCTCGATCGCGGCGATGCCGGGCTGTCGGCGCTGTGGGCGAACGTCGCCCACCTTCGCGGCTTGCGTCAGGGCGAGCAGCAAGTGGTCGCTCCGCTGGTCGCGGCGGTGGGTGACGATCGGGTGGAGATGTTGCCGCTGCTCGACCGCGATGTTCACGACCTCAGCGGTCTGGCGCTGATCGGCGACCACTTGTTCGGTCGCATAGGGGCGTGATCGGCGCCGCGGGATCGACGATGGCGAGCTCGCAGCGGGCGTGATTTCACGAGTGGACGTGAGTTAGCGTCGGGGCCGTGCACATTCTCCTTGCCACCGACGCCGACTGGATCGTCGATGAGGTCGTCGCCGCGCTCGGCGGCGACGACGTGACGTTCGCCGTCTGTCGCGAGGGCAGGGCCGTCGCCGATGAGGTTCACCGTCAGACGCCCGATCTGGCCATCTGCGACCTGCAGATCGGGTCGATGGGCGCGATGGCCGTAACGATGGCGCTGCGTCTCGACGAGTCGGCTGGCCGCCTCCCGCACGTCAAGGTGTTGATGTTGCTCGATCGCGCCGCCGACCTCCACCTCGCACGTCGTAGTGGGGCCGAGGGATGGCTGGTGAAGCCGCTCGATGCGTTGCGCCTGAAACTTGCGGCGACGGCGGTGCTCGAAGGCGAGACGTACACCGAAGGCCTCGATGCCGATGCTCCGCCCGTCGAGCCGATGGTTCCACTGCCCGACGCAGATGGCGCAGACGGTGCCGGCGACGACAGTGTCGAGGGCGCGTCCGCCGACGCGTGATGGCTCAGGTGGCGAGCTCGCCTGTCACAGAGCTGACGGTGTCGCCACCGACCCACAGCTGACCGTCGACGTCGTCGACGTGCACCAGCCCGGTCCGCCCGAGTGCTGTGCCCTGGCGGGCTACGTACGGAGTCTGCAGCACGCCCCGCTGCGTGAGCCACATCGCCAGTGAGGCGTTGAGGCTGCCCGTTACGGGATCTTCTCGCGTCGCGCCGTCGACCGGGAAGAAGGCGCGGACCTCGATCGACGCGGGGCCGTTCGCCGGATGCTTGCCGACGACCCCGATGAGATGCTCAGTCGTCGACGGTGTGATCGCGAGCACATCGTCGGCGCTCGCCAATTCGACGCCGATCCACTCTGGGCCGTTGTCCACCCATGCGGTGTCGACGACCGACGCCGGTTCGAGCCCGAGTGTGTCGATCACCTCTGTGCGTAGGTCGGGATCGAGCGGGCCGCTGCGTTGCAACGGCGGAGCGGCGAACGACAGCCGACCGTCGTTGCGGAGCTCGACCAGGCCGATGCCACACTCCTGCACGATCCGGTCGGCGCGCTGCTGCGTGACGCCGAGCGAGTTCCACACGTGACAGGTGCCGAGCGTCGGATGGCCGGCGAACGGCAGCTCGAAGCTCGGGGTGAAGATACGCACCGCGTAGTCGGCGCCTGCGTCGCTCGGTGGGACCAGGAACGTGGTCTCCGACAGGTTCGTCCAGTGCGCGATGCGTTGCATCTCCTCGTCGGTGGGCGCCGCACCTGGCGTGATGCAGTCGATCACTACGACCGGGTTGCCCAGGAAGGGCGTGGCGGTGAACACATCGACGACGTGGTACGGGAAGCGCATCGGCGCATTCTGTCCGATGCGCAGTCGGGTGACGAGCCGCGTTTCGGCGAGGAACTCGTCGTCGCCCGCCGGTAGCATCGTCGCCTGCTACGGGGTGTAGCGCAGTTTGGCTAGCGCGCCACGTTCGGGACGTGGAGGCCGGAGGTTCAAATCCTCTCACCCCGACCAGGTGGCCCTGTCGCCGCAACGGCTTCCGACACTCGGAGGCCGTTTGGCGGAGGGCCCGTTTGGGCAAGTCTGGGCATATTGCGGGCCATACCGTGTCAGCCGACTTGCGCGGTGAGCTCGCCGCAGTGGTGCAGCTTCAGGTCCCGTTGAGTCTCGAGTCCACACTCCGACTCGTGCGTTCCACAGATCGGCGGCCGTTGATCATCGGCCAGCCGGTCCGATGCCGCCGCTGAGAGGATGCGCCCGCCGAGGAGATCCTCGCTACGGATTCGTTCGGTCGTGACGCTCGATCGAACAGTGTCGCTCAGCCAGATGCCTTGCTCGCATTGTGAGCGATTGAAAACTCGGCGACAGCCGCCTCTAGGTCGCCCTTGGCCTGCAATCTCGCCCAGACAAGTGGAAAGTCCTGGGTTGCAGACTCAAGCTCCACAGAGAGCCCGTCTCGTCCGCGCAGGAACTGTTCGATATTGCAGTTCACCGTGTCCACATACGAACGGCAGACCTGCAAACGTTCAGAGTCCGACCACGGGCGACGACGGCCCAGCACGCTGTAGGCGTAGGCCTCGATCATTCCGTTGCTCGGTGAACTGAGGAGCATCTCGGTACGGCGTGTAACTCGCCGCAGCCCTCGCGGCATCGATCGGTAGCGATGTGGTGGGTCTCTGCGCCACCGGTGAGCGAAACTCCGGGCAACGGCTTCCCGATCGCGCTTCAGGTGCACGTAGAGCGCATCGGGGTACCGACTGCCCAGCTCTCCGAGGAGCCAACTCAGCCGATTGTCGACTTCGATGTGGTCGTCGGCGAACGAGAGTCGGTCGGTTCCATACCACCCCCACCTCGTCTCGTGTCCAGACGTGTAGTTCGTGATGTACTCACATGCCTTGGCGAAGGTCGTCGATCCACATCGCCCAGTACTCAATACGAACGCACGCACCCGCTCCTGTATAGCGCTTGGGTCTGACCCGTACCCGTGCGCCTGGAGCGCTGTGAACGCGGAGCTCGACAGTGAGCCGACGATCGTCAGACGGCGATGAGTTCGTAGTCGACCAGCTCCATCGCCGCCGAACCATCATCTTCATCGAAGAGCGAGCCAGCAAAGACGTACCGAGCGTCGCCGGTGTCGACGCCTTCGAGCGTCCCTTGCGCCTCGGCCCCCGATGACGAGGTGACCCGCATGAACAGCTGCGGCGCAGCGGAGTCTGTGTCGAGCACGGCCTCAGTGATGGTGAAACTCGCCGACGTTTGAAGCGCCGTGTCGGCCATCGTGTTGATGTATCCGCACAGCGTCTCGTCGTCGGACGGATTCTTGGTCACGTCCACCCGAGGATGCATCATGCCTCCTGTGATGGTGAATTCGCTGCCATCGCTGATCACCATGCCGGCCGACTCGGTGTCGAAGAGGACCGCGTCATACAAGCAATACGCCTCGGTTGGGTTGGCGCTGTCGTCGTTGGTGGTCCCGGTGACGCCGCCGGTCACGGCGATGAGTCCGACGACTCCGAGCCCGACGACGGCGAGCGCACCGGCGAGGCGACGTTTCCAGTGGCGAGCGAACGAGGTGTTGGGTGTGTTCATCGTTGGGTCCTACTGAGTGGTGCGAGTACGCAGGTCATCTGACGCCGTCGTCGCGAGAGTGCGCGTGGAGATTCGTCGTGGTACCGCATCGATTGTGTGGCGCGAGACCTGAGCGCAACCTGTCGTCGGCACAAGTGTTCCTGGAGCGGATCGGCCGCTACCTTCGGCGCGGTGCGCTACCTCGTGTCGTCGGACCTGCACTATGGGTTGCGTCAAGTGGAGTGGATCCATGAGCGTGCGGCGGACTTCGACGCCGTGGTGCTGAGTGGTGACCATCTCGATGTGCTCGGGCACGTCGACCCGCACGCGCAGATCGCGATGATGTCGGCGCTGTACGCCCAGATCGCGGCGTCGACGACGCTGATCGCCAACTCGGGCAATCACGACCTCACCGAGCGACTCGACCACGGCGAAAAGACCGCTGCCTGGCTCCACGATGTCGATCCGTCGATGACCACCGACGGCGAGACCGTTCGGGTCGGGGCCGACCTGGTCACTGCGTGCGCCTGGTGGGAGGGTCCGTTCACGCTCGGTGCGTTGGAACACCAGCTGGCGGCTGATGCTGAGCGTCGACCGACTGACGGGGTGTGGATCTGGGCGTATCACTCGCCACCTGATCGGTCGCCGACGTCATGGTCGGGCAGCCGGTACTACGGCGATGAGGTACTCAATCGTCTCATCGGCGAGCATCGGCCAGACCTTGTTCTGTGTGGACACGTTCACGATTCGCCGTTTCGGCCGGAGGGCTCGTTCCACGACCGCATCGGCTCCACCCTCGTTCTCAACGGTGGACGCCAGCCGGGGCCCACTCCGGCACACATGATCGTCGATACACGCGAACGCGACGTGTCCTGGTGGTCGTTCGAGGGCGACGCAACGATCGCGTTGTAGGCGCTTTCCTGCTAGTACGGCGCGTCGGGTTCGCGGTCCGAACCGACGTCGGTGTCGGCCCGATCCGTGCTGACCAGGTTGGCCATCACGTGCGGTACGAGCCCGAGCGCCCCGGGTGTGTCGGCGAACTGTTCGTGGAGATCGCCCAGCAATGACGTCACCCGGTGGAGACGACGAGCCAGGGTGGTCGCGAGGAACTGGCCGAACTCGGGAACGTCTCGAAAGAGCCGCTCGGCATCGTGGAGCTGGCGCAGTGTGGCGCCGTCCGGCGCTACCACGTCTGCTGCTGCAGGCGTGCCGAGGAGCAACCCCAACTCACCGACCACACTGCCTGGCTCGTTGATCGTGGCGAGCGGGGTGTCGCCCCGGCGTATCTCGACGGTGCCGAGCACGAGGACGAACAACGCCGGATGAGCTTCGCCCACCCGTATCGCGTGATCCCCTGGTTGCAACTCGACCTCGGGAGCATCGACGGACAGCGCAAGTACGTCGGCGGCGTTCATCGGTCGCGCATGGGGTGGTGCCGGTCCTGGGCTCGCATCCGATGAACGTAGCGCTCCACCGTCTCTCGATGCTCAGCTGGCTGAGGCTGTCGGCGGTCGGCTCAGCACAGGAGCGGCGGAGCCCACTCAGGCTCATTTGGTGTGAAACTGGTCAATGTCGTGCTCGCACTCAACAGATGAGAGAGATCAATGTCACACAACCACGTGTCGTCGCTTCGCGACCGACTGCAATCCGACGGAGCGCTCCGCACTCGCATCGCCAGCGCCCGTGCTGCTGCAGTGCGGGCCGAGCTTGACGACGACGGTATTGCCCATGATGAGATCTCGGACGACGATCTCGAACTGGTTGTCGGGGGGATGTTGAGCGCGTTTAATCGTGGCGTCGTTTGACTGAGCCGGCGCGCTCTGCCCCAGTGCGGCCCCAGTGCTCGATTTCAGGTTGCGACCACACGAGTGGTGATCGGTGGGAGCGAGTCCTCGGGGAGGAGATATCGGGCCAACAGAATCGTCTCGCGGCGGCCCTTGGTGTCGAGCCAATTGACCGTTCCCGGGTTATCGGGTCCGACGAGGATGGTCGTCGAGCCGGCTGCTCGTCGTTCGACCTGGGAGTCGTTGAGACACACGGATTGACCATCGCGGAACTCGGGCGACTCGAGCCACCAGTTGTTCAAGTGGACGCTCCAGTACCGACACGGTGGTGGAGTCAGCTCGAGCTCGAGCGCTTCTCCAGGCTCGAGCCGCACGTAACACAGCTGGTAATGGTTGTGTGGCGTTCCCGCCATCTCCGACACGAGTTCTGCTGCTGCCTCGTTCATCACGTTCGGCCGGAGGCGTAGCTCCATCGACAGGCGCTCCGACGCCTGGTTGGTGAACCGCAGCCCGAGCCCCATCAAGCCGAGGGCCGAGGTGAGGTCATCCTCATCGAGATCTGCCCGGTGCTTGGGCTCGGGGTCGATCTGTTCGACGGCGAAAGTCGCATGCACGCCGTTCAGCCGGTCGTGGCGATACTCGCGGATGACGACGAACGCGGCATCGTCGGCGTCCAAACGGTTCGCCCCGCGCGGCGGTCCGCCGACCGTGAGTTCGAACGTTCCGTCGTCGGCGATGTCGATCTCGCCGTCGTGCAGATCGTCGACGACACGATCGCTGAGCGCGGCGCGGTAGGCGGTGAAAGAGATATACGGCGAATCGCCCCGGGTCCCCGTGATCCGATATGTCGCCCCCGGCGCGACGGAGAACTGTCGATACATCGTGTCGGGACAGTCCGCGAACACTTTGCGGGTCGGTGATTCCGGAAAGAAGAACTCGGGCCGTGCGGAGCGGGGGAACTCGAGGAACTGTTCCTCGCGGTATGCCAGTTGGCGCAGCACGAAACGCAGACCGTCGAGCCGATCGGCTGTGGTTGGCGGCGTGGTCATCGCCTCGTGTCCGAGCGATCGCAGCTCGTCGCAAAACTGATTCCACGCGGTGTGCAGGCCATCGAGATCGGTGTCGTCGCCGGCAGACATGGCAGCGAACCTACTGATCGGCGGCGCCTGCGGCGGTAGCGCTTCTGGTTAGCGTGTCGCCGCCCATCGTGTCGTTCACGACGGCATCGACGTCACGATTCGAATAGCGGTCGCTTGCGCAGTGCCATCGTCACCGTCGGACCGTGTGGATGGTTCGTTTCTTCGATTCGCTGGATCACGAGTCCGAGTGCGGCGATGACCATCAGGAGACTGTCGCGCTCGATCCAGGCCGCCCTCGGACGAGTTCCGCCACAGAAGCCAGACCAGTCGAGGGATGATTCGTAGCGGTACGGGTGTAGTCGGTACGGCGTGCCGTCGAGGTGTTTGTCGATCGGTGGGTCGAACCGATCGACCAGTTGTGGCGCGTGGTGCTCGTCGGCATGTACGTGCGTCCACAACACGATTCGATCGGCGATGCGTGCCAAGTCGGCGAGAACCGGCACGGGATCGTCGAGGTGATAGAGCACGCCGATGGCCACAGCGAGATCAAATCGGTCGTCGGTCGAGGCAAGATACGGCCGGAAGTCGCCGAGCTGGAACTCCACCCCGTCCAGTCCGATGAGCTCTTTGGTGACCAGGCAGCGGAGGTACGCGCTCGTGTTGGCCTCGATCGCCGTGACGTGAGAAGCGCCGAGGTCGTTGCGTAGCGTCGCTGTGTGGGCGCCCTCGAGTGGGCCGAGCTCAAGCACCCGTTGGCCGTCGACACCGCCGACCGACTCGACGTATTCGATCACGCGCGTGTCGCCGAACAGGTCGACATCCCCGGTCGGTGCGTCGATTGGGAGTCGCGTGCTCCATTGGCCGGCGAATAGTTCGACAGCATTGGCCGGGGACGGGGCGGCCTCGACGTAGCGGTCGTTGACGGCGTTGACCGGCATCGTCATGGGTCCTGGGTCGACGTCGGACGCGGCCAGGAGCCGACCCATGCGAGCGGCCCAACCGCGAGCCTTGTCCGTAGAAGTACGCACCAATGTCGAGAGTATCGGTGCGGTAGCCGCAGCGGAAGCCCTGCGGGCGCCGCTGACGAACAATCACCTTCAACACAGATGGCGTTCAGGAAGAGGCCCGGTGCAGCGGTCCGGACACGGTTCTCTTCGCCGAAACGTGCGAATCTCACACGGAATCCCCGGTTTTTCGGGGGATGTGGGTCGGGTCGTCGCCCTCGTGACGATCGACCGGCCGTTGTCGGTCCGATGCTGGTGTGCCGCAGCGTCCATCTCCATCGACGCCAACTCCCCGACGTCAGTCCCGCCGTCGGCAAGCGACGCCGACAATTCACCGCTCATTTACCGAGGAGCCGCAATACTGACTTGTCTAGACAACCTTGGTCGCCCAGACTGCTCCTATGGCAGTTGCTGAGTTGACCACCGACGAGCGCACGGCGATCGAGCACCGTGCCGAGATGCTCGCCGCGGCCACCGCAGACGACGTGCGCGCCTGTGCCGATCGGTGCCTCGCCATCCTCGGCGAGCCGGTCGTCATCGAGGCGCCAACCACCGGCATCGTGATGATGCAGGTGCGCGAACCGGTCGCCTGTGAACGATTCCATCTCGGCGAGGTGGTGGTCACCCGCGCTGAAGTCGAGCTGGCCGGGCACCGGGGATGGGCGACCCGTATGGGCGGCGACCGCGTGACGGCGCTCGCGGCGGCGATCTGCGACGCCGCTGCCGAGACCCCTGGGCCCACAGCCGAGATGGTCGCCGACGTCGTGCTCGACACCGAACGTGCCCGTGAACGACGCGAACGGCACCTCGCCACCACGCTGCAGCCCACGATCGTGGCGTTCGAGGAGCTCGACTGATGGCGTTGTCGGCGACATCTGCCGAGCGTCTGGCCCACGCTCGGCTGTCGGGAACGGCCTCGCTCCGCATCTTTCGTGCGCTGCTCGATGCCGCCTCCCGCCCGGGAACGATCGCGCGGTTGCCGGGACGCAGGGATGACATCCCGGCGGTGCTCTACCCCGCACTCGCACTCGTGGACCTCGACCACCGGGTCGCCGTTCTCGGAGACGGTGCGGACAGCGAGTGGCCTGCCCTCGTGTGCGCCGCGACCGGGGCCAGCGCAGACGACGGGCCCGATGGCATTGGTCACGCCGACGTCGTCGTCTACGTGCGTCCGCCGACACCCGACGAAATCACAACGCTTCGGCGCGGCACGGCGTCGGCGCCGGAACAAGGAGCGCGATTGGTGGTCGCAGCACGTGCGATCTCCGAGGAGCCGCCTCCGGTCGACGGCAGCGGCGCGAGCGTCGAGCTACGAGGTCCTGGCGTCGCTGGCTCCCGCACTGTGGCCGTCGACGGCATCGGCGATGACGTGTTCGCGGCGCTCGCCGACGTCAACCGGGACTTCCCTGCGGGTGTCGACACGTGGATCGTCGCCGACGACGGATCTGTCGTCGCCGTCCCGCGGAGCACTCGCCTTGAACGGCTCACCGACGACAGAAAGGACCACTAGCGATGGGATACGCCGCGGCCCGCGGAGGGTTGGATGCAATCGCCGCCGCAGAAGACCTCGTCCGCGACGAGCGGGAGCTCGCCGACAGCCCGTGGCTCGGCGTCGACCAGTTGATCGATCGGCAGCGGCTTGCGGTCGATCGGGTGATGGGCGAAGGCGGATTGTGGGACCCTGAACTGGCCGCTCGCGCGCTGCAACAAGCCGAGGGCGACACGATCGAGGCCGCCCACCTGTTGCGCTCGCACCGCGCGACCCTTCCCCGCTTCGCGTACTCAGCGCCCGCCGACGTCGATCAAGCCGCGCTGCTCCGCCGCATTGTTCCTGCGTACCGGACACCACCCGGCCCGCAGTTGCTCGGACGGACCACCGACTACACGGGTCGGCTGCTCGATCGAACCGACGACGATATTGCGCGCGAGAACGCCGAGAAGCGGGCCACCGAGCGCCTCGCAGCGGCGGCGGCCGACGACTCCGTCGCTGATCACGATGTTCTTGGCGACCGCCGACACGGCCGGCTCCTCGACGTGCTTCGGCGCCTCGACTTGGTGGTCGATCGGCGCACTGCGGACGATCCGGAGCCAGTCGACATCACACGCACTGCGGTTCGTCCGCCGGCGCCTCGATCGGCGCGCCTGGCCGTGATGGCGCGGGCCGAGACGGGAGCGCTCGTCAACCTGTGGTATCGCAACGTGCTCGGTCCCGACGGGTACATCCACGAGGTAACCCTCGGCGAGGTCCGCCACGGCGAACTCCCAGTCGGCATCACCCACCCGCGCACCGGCGGCACGTTCTCGGTCGGCGACGTGCGCGTGACCGAAGTCGAAGCGATCGAAGACCTCGACGGCGCCGACGAAGAGCGCGACCGCTTCGACGTCGGGTACGGGTTGTGCTTCGGACATAACGAGAAGAAGGCGATCGCGATGGCCAACCTGGACATCGCCTGCCACCGCGATCAACCGCTCGACGGTCGAGCGTCCGAACTCGAACAGTCGATCCTGATGACCACCGACGGCCTCGACGCCACTGGATTCCTCGAACATCTCAAGCTGCCGCACTACGTCACGTTTCGATCGATGGTCGATCGCAAGCTGGCCGTGCGCGC
>JBCDFR010000072.1:0-14006 GCA_039177505.1 Actinomycetota bacterium
CGCTCGAACCCAACGCCGCCGAACTCATGTCGTAGCGGCACGTGCGACATCGGGTGCAAGCCACCCGTTGTCGCTGCCCGATCAGTCGAATGCGTTGACGCCTGTGAGCTCCGCCGACAGCGCCCACAGGCGGGCCGCTTCGCCAGCGTCGATGGCGTGGTCGTCGACGCCGAGGTAGCGAGCGAACGGGCTCTCGGAGTCGGTGTGGGCGGCGATGTCGCAGTCCTCGCAGTACACCCCGCCTGCGCCGTCGAGTTGTGGCGACGTCGCCGCCCACACGGTGGTCGACGCACCCGCTTCGGGGCTCTTGAACAGTTCGTTGACGTTGCCCTCTTCGTCCATCCACCCCGAGGCGATCATCTCTTCGCGCGGCAGGTGGCGTTGTAGCGGCGTCATGATGCCACCCGGATGGACGGCAAACGTCCGCACCCCCACATCCTGGCCCAGCCGATCGAGTTCGACGGCGAACAGCGCGTTCGCGGTCTTCGCCTGCCCATAGGCCTGCCATTTCTCGTAGTCGGACTCGAACTGCACGTCGTCCCACCGAATGGGCGACAGCTTGTGTCCCGTCGACGACAGGGCAACGACTCGACCGCCGCGACCCGGCCCATCGCCGGCGGCGATCAGGTCCCAGATCTGATTGATGAGCGCGTAGTGACCGAGATGATTGGTGGCGAACTGCGCCTCCCAACCGGGCCCGACACGAGTTTCGGGGCACGCCATGATTGCCGCGTTGTTGATGATCAGGTCGAAGGGCTCACCAGCCGCGACCAACCGAGCCGCGAACGCCGCGACACTGTCGAGATCGCCGAGATCGAGTTCGTCGACGGTGATCGTGCCCGGCAGACCGTCGAGTTCGGAGAGCACGTTGCGCGCGTGGTCGGGGCGCCTCGCCGGGACGACCACGTCGGCACCCGCCGCGACCAGGGCCTTGGTCGTCTCGAACCCGAGACCGCTGTAGCCACCGGTGACGAGCGCCCGCACCCCGCTGAGGTCGCGATCACCGATCACCTCCGCCGCTGTCGTATCGCGCCCAAAGCCTGAGTTGATCGGTGCTTGCTCGGTCATGGCGCCGACTGTACGTGTCGACGCCACCACACGACCGGTTGGAGCTCAGCCGGTCGGAGACTCGACCCGCACGCGTACTCCGTGGTACCCCTCGGCACCGTTCGGCGCGACCGGCGCCGGACCCTCTGGCTGCGGTTCG
Source organism: Actinomycetota bacterium (assembly GCA_039177505.1). Taxonomy (GTDB): domain Bacteria; phylum Actinomycetota; class Acidimicrobiia; order Acidimicrobiales; family Ilumatobacteraceae; genus JABSQH01. The sequence continues at coordinate 1,208 of JBCDFR010000072.1, forward strand.
CCATCACCGTCGATCGCCCGAGTGCGGACGATGTAGTCTCCTGGCTCGACATCAATGGTGTCCCAGCGGTACACCCATTGGCGCCACGTGTCGTCGGAGGGGACGTCCCCGAGCTCGGCCTCGAGCCACTCGCCGTCATCGATCCGGACCTGCACCGCACTGATGCCGCGATGCACCGCCCAGGCCAACCCGCCGATCGCGATCTGACCGTTCGAGGTTCCCGAGCCGCGCGGGGTATCGATGCGCGACATCGTCTTGACCGGGCCCTCCTTCGACCAGCCGCGCGGCACCCAGTAGGCGTCATAGTCCTCCCACCGGACCATCTCGATGTCGGTCACCCACTTGGTTGCAGAGACGTAGCCATACAGGCCGGGAACCACCAGTCGCACCGGATAGCCGTGGCGTGCGGGCAACGGTTCGCCGTTCATCGCCACCGCGAGCATTGCATCGCGACCGTCCATGATGACCTCGGTGGGAGAACCACAGGTCCAGCCGTCGATCGAGCGACTCACCGTCTGTGTCGCACCGGGCTGGATACCGGCTTCGTCCAACACGTCGGACATGCGCACGCCCTGCCACAGGGCGTTGCCGACCAGGCCGCCGCCGACCTCGTTGGAGACGCACGACAACGTGATGTACCGCTCGATCTGCGGACGCGCCAGCAGATCGTCGAACGTCAGCTCGAGTTCGTTGTCGACCATGCCTCGGACGCGCAACGTCCACGAGTCCTTTGACACCTGGGGCACCACGAGCGCAGTGTCGATCCGATAGAAGTCATCGGTGGGTGTGACGAACGGAGAGATCCCAGGCACGCCCAAGTTCGCATCGGCCGGCAGCGGTGGGGCAACCGAGTCGGCCGACGGCAGCGCCACCGCTGCTCGTTCGGAGTCAACTTCGAACCGCTGCTGCATAAGCCGGCCGACTCCGCCGGTGATCACTGCGGCTGAGCCGACGCCGACCGCGCCGGTCATGAAACGACGCCGGTCGACCGCCATCATCGGCTGCGCGGCGGAGGGGTCACCACCAGCGGCGACGGGTGCCGGCTTGGGCCCGAGCCACCACAACACAGCGATCGAGACGACGGTGCCGATGATGGTCGGGAACAACTTGACCAACGTCGGGTCGGGTCGGGTCAATACAGCAAAGGCGCCGACGACGCCGATCGCGCTTGTCAACGCGTAGGCCGCAGAACGCGCTCCGCGCATGGCCAGCAGACCGACGCCGACGCCAAGACCGAGGATCACGATCAAGGCGCCTGCCACCAAGACCGCCTTGTCGTTCGTACCGAACGTGTCGATCGCCCACTCCTTGAGCCATGCGGGCACCCGATCGATAAACACTTGGCCGACCGGGACGACCGGCGACGCGGTGTTCTGAAACAGTCCGACGACCAGCTCAGCCGTTGCGAGCCCGGCGCCGGTCGCAACGAGGCCAAGGGCAGCACCTTGCCACTTCGAGCCGTACCATCGAGAGGACATGACCGAAGATGTATCGGAATCCGACCGCTCCCGAGCGGAATCGATCGTCGCAGAACTCGGTGTTTCCGGGAATGTTCGACTTGCGGAAGAACTCGTTTCCGAAGCGCTCGGACTCATCACCGATGAGCCTGACACGCTCGACCTGAAGATCGCTACTGCAGCGTTGGCCGAGATGCGCGACGCCTACGAGGTGTTTGCGCCCTATCGCGACAAACGCAAGGTGACGATCTTCGGTTCGGCTCGCATCAAGCCAGACGATCCGCTGTACGACCTCACGAGGCGACTCGCCGCCATGCTCGCCGAGCGTGGATGGATGACCGTCACGGGCGCCGGTCCGGGAATCATGGAGGCTGGAATGGAGGGGGCCGGACGGGAACGTTCGATCGGCGTGTCGATTCGGCTTCCGTTCGAGTCAGGCGCCAATCCGATCATCGCCGGCGACGAGAAACACGTCAGCATGAAGTACTTCTTCACGCGCAAACTGATGCTGATCAAGGAGTCGCAGGCCTTCGTTTCGCTTCCCGGTGGATTCGGTACGCTCGACGAGACCTTCGAGCTCCTCACCCTGGTGCAAACCGGCAAGGGACTCCCGGTTCCGATCGTGCTGCTCGACGCGCCGGGCGACCCGTACTGGGAGAGCGTGGTGACGTTCGTCATCGACCAACTCGTCGATCGCGGCTTGGTCTCCCCACGCGACACCGGGATGTACACGATCACCCACTCGTGCCAAGAGGCGTGCCGGACGATCGAGCGTTTCTACGCCAACTACGACTCGATCCGCGTCGTCGGCGACAACCTCGTGATGCGCGTCAAAGAGATGCCGACCAAACAACAGCTACGCGACCTCAACGAGCAGTTCGCGCATCTCCCCGTCGAGGGCACCATCCACGCAATCGAGCCATTCAAGGTCGAAGTGCGCGACGACGACAAGCTCGACCTCCCTCGACTCGGATTCAGGTTCGACAAGCGGGGCTATGCCGGCGTGATCGGTCTGATCAACGCCCTCGGCGCGCTGCTCAACTGAACCGCCATGGGCCGGAGCGCCCGAGGTCTACGGTTCGGGCGATGGGCATCGAACTACGCAAGGACTCCATCGACCTCGGCATCATCGCTCGCAACCCGCAGCGATCGTTGACGTTCTACCGCGACGTGGTCGGACTCGACCACGTCGCGAGTACGCCGATGCCGAAGCCGCTCGGCGGCACGATGCATCGGCTGATGTGCGGTACCTCGATGATCAAGGTGATCGACCTCGACGAAACACCTCCCGCTCACCCCGCCCCGGGAGGCCTCGTCGGTGGGACCGGCTACCGATACTTCACGATGGCCGTGTCCAACCTCGCTGACGTCACTCAGGCGTGCCGCGACTCCGGCGCGACGGTCATCATCGACGACGTGGAACTGTCTCCCGGGCTGCGGGCATCGATCGTCGAGGACCCGGACGGAAACTGGGTCGAATTCATCGACCCTGGAGAGTGACCGACGGCGCGGACCACGATGCGTCGTCGCCGAAGCTCGGCGCGCAGCCCATGGGAACCACCTCGACGCAGCAGGAGAGCCCGGGCGCGCGTACCGTCCCCGCCGATGCCAGAGGGACACACGATCCACCGGCTCGCACGACAGCAGAACAGGCTGCTCGGCGGACGCATCGTCCGCGTGTCGAGTCCGCAGGGTCGCTTCGCTGCTGACGCCGCGCACATCGACGGGGCCACGCTGATGCGCGCGACGGCCTACGGCAAACACCTGTTCCATCACTGGGACACCGGGGACATCGCCCATATTCATCTCGGGTTGTTCGGTCGGTTCCGCACCCACTACTCAGCTGAAGGCGACGCCCCGGCACCGACCGGCGCAGTGCGGATGCGACTCTGCGCTATCACCGACGAGGACCACATCGACCGACGGCAGGTCACGATCGATCTCAGCGGGCCCACGGTGTGTTCGCTGGACCCTCCGGATGTCCGTACGCAGATCCTCGATCGCCTGGGTCCAGATCCACTTGCCAAGCGCGCCGATCCCACGCCGATGTTCGAGCGAATTCGGCGCAGTCGCCGCCCGATCGCAGATCTGCTGCTCGATCAGGCCGTGGTGGCGGGTATCGGCAACGTGTACCGAGCTGAAGTCCTGTTCGTCCTCGGGATCCATCCGCTGCGCCCAGGAAACGCCCTCGACGATGCCGAGCTGCATGCGATCTGGGCAACGACGCAGGCGATGCTGCGCCAAGGTCGACGCGACGGCCGCATCGTGACCGTGGACCGCTCCGAGTTGGGCCTCGCCCCCGGGGCGCGCCGGCCGCGCGGCGAAGCGACGTATGTCTACAAACGACGCCGATGCCGACACTGCGGCGACGCGATCGATGCAGTCGAAGCGGGCGGCCGGCCCTGCTACTTCTGTCCGACCGATCAGCCGAGCTGAGTTACCTTGGTCAGTGGAGGTGTTCTTCGGTCGAGGAATCGTCGACGTGGGGGGCACCCGCAACGGCGTCCGCGACGCGCCGGCCAACCGGCGCAAATCGGGCATCGTGCCGCTGCGCACGGACCGTAGCTCGCGCCAACTTGTCATCGTCGTATCGCCGCGCCCACCGCGATCCGGGGCGCGCCAGCCGCACCGCAGCGATCAACGACAGCGAGGGGACGAAGGTGCCGAGCAACGCCATCCGGTACTTCCCTTTGACGACGGCGATTGCCACGAAAACGAGGTGAACCGCGATGGCGATGACCCCGACGACGAGGACCGGGACGTCTTCCGCGCCATCGATGCGAAACGGGTTCGAGCCGACCAGTCCGAGACCGAGACAGGCAATGGCAAGCGCGACCATCTCGATCGACAGCCGTCCTTCCTCCGACCAGTACACGTCATCGAGACGCAGGATGAGGGCGAACTCGTCGAGCACGAGCGATGCCCCGACGCCGACCATCACGCCGGCGATCTCGGCCCACACCGCAGCACCGCCCGCGCCGACAGCGAGGAAGGCACCGCTCGAGACCAGCAGCACGCCTGGCACGGCGTGGTGCACGTGTACGCCCGACGACGAGACATTGTTGCTGAACGGACCGCGACCGGCGCGGATCATTCTGGTGACCCCACGCGTCGTCGCAAAGGTCACGATGAAGGCAACCAAGCACAAGAACAGCGGCAGTCGACCCGTGTCCACGACGGTGCGTTCGAACCACTCGATCACGCCGCGCCCTCGTCGAGTCGGCGAAGCACTGCTGCGGCTTTCTCTGCTGCGCGTCGTGCCTGCATCAGCCGCTTGTCGGACGCGGGCCGAGTCGTCGCACCGTCGGCGACCGCCTCTTGCAGTCGTTCGAAGGCCAGCTCGTCGATGTCGGCGACGATCGACTCCAGCCGGTCGGCCAGGGTGCCGTAGTCACCCATCGGCGAGGGCCACCCCCAACGCGTCGGCGACGATGTCGACGGGGTGACGCACATCGAACCGCTCGGGCAACGCACCGGCGAGAAAACCCGAACACCCCGGGTTGCCACTGGCAACGACCACGCACCGTGCCGGAGCAGCCGCCCGCTCGATCGACTCGACCTTGCGGGCCCTGATATCGCCGGCCATTCCCGGATGCAGCGCCGAATAGGCACCGCCTGCGCCACAACACAACCCGTCGTCGTCCAACTCGACAACGTCGGCGACGTGCCCGACGAGCGTCCGTGTCCCCAGATGGTCGCGTTGTACGTGGCGGAGATGACAGGGGTCCTGGACGACGATCGACTCCCGTGGTCCGTCATACGCCGGCAGATCCGCGAGACGCGCCGCCAGCCATGCCGACGCATCGACGACTCGTGCGGAGAATTGGCGGGCTGCATCGGTCCCGAGCAGCTCACCGACGTGTTGCAGACCGGCGCCGCACCCCGCTGCGTCGACGACGATCGGGGCGTCGCCCGGCATCGACGAGATCACACGTTCAGCGAGGCGCACGGCATCGTCGTGCAGCCCAGCGTGAGTGTGCAGTGCTCCGCAGCAGTCGCCACCCCGACGTGGTGTCGACCATGTCGTACCAGTGACCTCGATCAGCGCCGCGAGGTTTCGGTGGGTGTCGCGCTGCCAGGCGTCCATCACACAGCCGGTGAACAACCACACGCCCGGCTCGGTGGTTTTCAAGGACAACGCCGGCGGGCGACGCAACGGAAGCGTCGGGAGCCCGAGTCGACGCGGAACGAGTCGCAGGCGTTGTGCGCCTGCCAACACGGACGAGCCGACGAGCAACCAACGGTGGCGGCCGAGCACCTTGAAGCCCATCCGCTGCCACCACGGGCTGATCGCGCCGCGCTGTGCCAGCACCGTGCGCGTCTTTTCCACCAGCGCGCCGTACTCGACACCGCTCGGGCACGCCGGCTCGCACCCTCGGCACTGCACGCAGGTATCTATGAAGTCGACGAAGCTCGCATCGATCGACGTCTCCCCCGCCTCGACCCCGCGCATCGCATCGATGCGGCCGCGCGGCGAGTAGCGCTCCTCACCGGTGACTCGAAACGTCGGACAGTGCGGCAGGCAGAGCCCGCAGGCGACGCACGCCGACAACCGGTCGGGGTCGAGCCCGAGCGGCCCCTCGACGCTGCCACTCATCGGTCGACGACCGCCGCTTGCACCGCTGTAAACGGATCGGCCATCAGCCGATCACCAACCCCGGTGTTGCTTCGATCACCAAGAGTGCTCCGCATCCGTTGTCGAGGTCGAACCACCGCATGCTGCCATACGCTCCACCATCGGTACGTCGGCCGGTGGCACGATCGACCCACCACCCCAGGCAATCCCGGTGCCGGGATCACCGGCATCGCTGCCGTACCCCTTCAGGATCCGATCGGCATACATGAACTCGATCGCTTCTCGCGACAGCACCTGTACATCATCGCAGCGTCCCTCACGCAGATGCATCAACAACAGTGCGCCGTAGTCGCCGGTCGTGATGAATCCACCACCCTCCACGTTGGGATTCTCCGTGGCCGGCAACGTCGGCGGATCCAGTCCGTCGGGATGCATCAGTCCGATGCTCCGTGCGAAGTGGTTGTTGTAGCCGAGGCTGTCGGTTCCACACCGCGTTCTGGAGACCTCGTCAATCACCTGATTCACCCCGTCGTCGGCGCACTCCGTGAACGACGCACCGACGACGGACACGGTGGCTGCTCGGCAGCGAGGGAGCACGGGATCACCGTAGCCATGCAGCGCGTCGCAGAGATGGCCCTACCATGGGGAGATGACCACGGTCGAGGCCATACCCGACATCGTTGAGCATCTGCGGGAAGGATTTCGCTCTGACATCACGAGCGATCTCGCGACGCGGCGCGTGCAGCTCAAGCAGCTGCGACGCATGATCACCGAGAACGAAGACGTCCTCCTCGACGCGCTCGTCGCCGACATGGGCAAGCCGCGCATCGAGGCCTACATGACCGAGCTCGCCTTCACGTTGTCGGAAATCGATGATGCGGCGAAGAACCTCAGCAAGTGGGCCGCGCCGACCAAGGTGAAGGTGCCGCTGAACTTCAAACCAGGAAGCGCCCGACTTCGCCCGGAGCCGCTCGGCACGGTGTGCATCATCGCTCCCTGGAACTACCCGATCCAGCTGTTGCTGGCACCGCTGATCGCGGCACTTGCAGCCGGCAACACCGCTGTGGTCAAGCCGTCCGAAGTCACGCCGACCGTCGCAGATACGTTGGCCGACCTGCTGCCCCGCTATCTCGACAGCCGCATCGTGTCCGTGGTCACCGGAGGTGTCGAGGAGACAACAGCGCTTCTCGAGGAACGCTTCGATCACATCTTCTACACGGGCAACGGCGAGGTCGGCCGAGTCGTCATGGCGGCTGCCGCCAAGCACCTCACGCCGGTGACGCTCGAACTCGGCGGCAAGAGTCCGACGATCGTCGCCGATGATGCCAATCTGACCGTGGCGGCTCGTCGCATCGCGTGGGGCAAGTTCGTCAATGCCGGCCAGACCTGCATCGCACCCGACTATGTGCTCGTGGACGAGACCGTGGAAGACGCGTTCGTCGCCGAGTTGGCCGCCGCGATCCGTGGCTTCTACGGCGACGACCCTCGCGACTCCTCGGACTACACGCGCATCGTCAACACTCGCCATCACGACCGCTTGATGGCCCTCCTCGACGCGGGCGGCTACGACCGCACCGTCATCGGTGGCGACGGCGACCGGCTCGAGCGGTATCTGGCACCGACGATTCTCAGCGGCGTCAAGCCAGATGCAGCGATCATGGCCGAGGAGATCTTCGGCCCGATCCTGCCGGTCATCCCGGTGTCCGACATCGACGAGGCCATCCGCTTCGTCAACGACCGCGACAAGCCGCTGGCGCTCTATGCCTTCAGCGAAGACGACCGCCGACTGGAACGAATCGTCGAACACACCTCAGCCGGTGGTGTCACCCTGAATCACGTCGTGCTCCATTTCGGCGTTCCCGGGTTGCCCTTCGGAGGGGTCGGCGAGAGTGGGATTGGCGGTTACCACGCCAAAGCCGGCTTCGACCGCTTCAGCCATGCCAAGCCGGTACTCACCAAGCCGACGAAGCCAGATCCGTCGTTGCTTTACCCGCCCTACACCTCGTTCAAAGAACGACTGCTGCGCCGGTTCCTCTAGCGTTCAGCGCGACACCCGAGATCCGGCGCAGGTGGCAAGACTGCACCGTCGAGAATCGAGACGACCGAGCATCAAGACGACGTGGTCGACGTGGTCGACGGGGTCGATGTGGTGACGTCGTCGAACCACACCCCATCGGGATCGATGTCGGTTCCGAGGTAGTTGATGAAGATCTCTTCGTCGACCGCGATGTCGCGTGTCGCGGTGATGAGCAGCTCGTCCCCCGACTCGGTCGTCGTCGCATTCGGTTCGAAGTGGTGGTTGTAAAGCGAGCCGTACCCGAGCGCCAACGCGGTCGACGACTCGCCCCAACCGAACACGTAGCCGTCAGCGCCGGCCGTCAAGAAGTCGCCCTTTGCACCGTCGGCGATCAGCATCGGGCAGCGTTCGATCAGTTCGCCCTGGGCGATTGAACGCGTCGCAAATACTCCACGTCCGGCACCCGTCGGTGATTGAGCAACCCGCAGATGGGAGAACACGGGTGGTGAGTCAACCGGCTGATCACACCGCCTGCCACATCGGAGCACGGGGTTCGTTGCGCCAATAACGCAGCCGCCGCTCGAACTCACGCTGCGCCTGCGGGTCTGACCGCGCAACAACGCCGCGCATCAGCGTCGCTGCCACAAGACGGAGCGTGGCGAACGCCTCTGCCGCCGGATCTCCACGAAACGACGCTCCGTACCCGTCCGCGAAGTCCTCGTACATCCCTGCAGCACCTCCCCAACGCTTCGTCCACGTCATCAACGGCGCGTGGTCCCAAGCAGCGGGAGCGTGTGCCATCAGGTCGAAGTCGACGATCACCGGTCCGTTGGAGGTCGAGGTCACGTTGCCCGGGTGGATATCGCCATGGCACACGACCGCCGGCACGCCCCGCTCCGACCACGTCGCTGGATCGAGCCACGCTTCGTGCTGGTCGATCGCCGACACGATGCCACGCCTCGCCGCCTCGTCGATCGGCGCCGATGCCGCCAGTTGTTGCTCGAAGTTCCACCATGGAAGGTCGAGCGGCGACGCCAACGGGAACTGCGCTGGCAGATCGACCCGCCGACACGCGTGGAGTCGGCGTACCGCTGCGCCGACGGTCGACCAGTCGGCTGGCTCTCCGGTCTCGTGCAGCCGGCGCCACGCCGTGACCACCATGTCGCCGTCGACCAACAAGTCTTCACGACTCGGTGTCACCGTCGGTACGCCGTGCGCCGACAGCACGCCCACAACCGCATGGAGCGCCGACGCGGGACCGTTCGGCGTCGCCACACGAAGCACCTCGTCGCCGGCGGTGAACACGGCATTCATGCCGTAACGCAGCGGCGATGGCTCCGGTAGGCGCCACGCTCGGGCCGCGGAACGGGCGAGGGCCTCGGCTCGGTTTCGATCGGTGATCGGACGATCGACGTAGGCGCTCATCGCAGCGGTGAGCGTCCCGGGTTCAGCCGTCCCGATGGATCGAAGCGCTCCTTGATCCGGTGGTGCAGCTCGTCGACTGCCGCGTCGACCGGTCGTGAATCGACGATCGGCTCTGCGTGATGGACGACGCCCACCCCGATCTCGGCAAGGAATCCATGGTCGAGGCGGCGAGTGGCCTCGACGAGAGCGACCGGTCGGTGAGAGGACCGTCCCGCGTTCGGTATCGGCGGCGGGTCGGGGGCGGTCGCCAGATCGTGCCGTTTCGCCTGCGCGGCGAGATCATCAGTGGCCCCGTCGAGCCGCACCCAGGTGGTCGTACCGTCCCACAGGAGCGCAGCCGGCCGGTAGAGATGTGTCAAGAGCTCGTGCGGATCGCGCCGACTGGTCCACCAACCGCTCGCCCGCGGGAGTGGCCTCGTGCGCAAGGTCACCTCCGAGAGGAAGCCCAACGTACCGAGCGAGCCCACGAACAATCGACACATGTCGAAGCCGCTCACGTTCTTCACGGTGGGCCCGCCGATCGTCACCAACTGGCCCGACGCGGCGACGTAGCGAGCCTGTAGGAGCGCGTCGCGCAACGGCCCGTAGCGCAGGCGGTCCACATCGCTGTGCCCGACGGCCAGCGCTCCGCCGACAGTGCCCGATTCGGGCAGCGCAACTGTCTGTCCGACGTCGGCGAGCGCCGCCCGCAGATCGCCGACCGGCGTACCCGCCCCACATGTGACGATCATCTCCGTCGCTTGAATGTCTCGAACGCCGATCGGCGCCCTGACGACGCGGGCGTCGGCGACCGGGCCCGCACGGGTGGCCAGGCCGGTCACCGTCACCGGCCCGTCGTCGCCGACCGTTGCCGCGAACTCTCGATCAGCGCCCGGCATCGTCGATTGCCGTTCGTCGCTGCGTCACACCCATGCGCCGTCGGGGATCGACTGCACGTCGCCGCAGCTGGCCGCCGACGGAAGCACCTTGTCGGGGTTGGCCAGCCGCCGCGGGTCGAACGCGTCGCGCAACGCGGCTTGGGCTTCGAGATCCACCTCGCTGAACATCAACGGCATCAGATCGCGCTTCTCCCGGCCGATGCCGTGCTCGCCGCTGAGCACACCACCAGCGGCAACCGACACCCGCACGATCTCCTCGCCGGCCGCATGGACGCGCTCGGCGACGCCGTCTTCCCGGGCGTCGTAGACCAGCAACGGATGCAGGTTGCCGTCGCCGGCGTGGAACACGTTGAGCACGAGGAGGTCGTGACGTTCGACGATCTCGTACACCTGCTCGAGCACCTCGGGCAACCGGTGGCGCGGCACCACGGTGTCGTGGAGGTAATAGTTCGGCTTGATCCGAGCGATTGCTCCGAACGCCGATTTCCGGCCCTTCCACAACAACGCCCGCTCGGCATCGTCGGCCGCGACGCGGATCGAACCGACGCGGCGCACGGCGGCCAGCTCGCGGATGGCGGCGACATCGGCCGCGATCCCCGCCGGCAGACCGACGACCTCGATAAGCAGGACCGCCGCGGCATCGACCGGGAGATCGGCCTCGATATACGCCTCGACGGCACGAACGCAGAGCTGGTCCATCATCTCGACTGCAGCCGGCACGATGCCGTTGGCAATGATGTCACTGACCAACTGGGCACCGTCGGCCACGTCGTCGAAGTCGAGCAGCATCGTGGCGACGCCGGGCGGATTCTGGGTGAGCTTCACGCACACCGCAGTGGCAACACCAAACATCCCTTCACTACCGACGAACGCGCCACGCAGATCGAGGCCGCGCGGCTCGGGCTCCTCGCCACCGAGAACGGTGACCGTGCCGTCTGGTAGGACGACCTCGATCGCCAGGATGTGGGCGCTGGTCACGCCGTCGGCCAAGCAGTGCGGTCCACCGGAGTTGTTCGCCACGTTGCCGCCGATGGAGCAGGTCTGTTGACTGCTCGGGTCCGGCGCGAAGTGCAATCCGTGCTTCGTCACGTGGCGCGTCAAGTCGAGGTTGAGCACACCAGGCTCGACCCACGCGGTGCGGTTGGTCGTGTCGACCGACCGCACACCGGTCATCTTCGACGTGGCGATCACTATGGCGTCCTCGGGCGGCACTGCGCCGCCGGCGAGGCCGGTGCCGGAGCCGCGGGCGACGAACGGCGTGTCGTGGTGCACAGCGGCGCGCACGCACGCCTGCACTTCGGTCGTGTTGGTCGGGAAACACACCGCCGCGGCTCGACCGGTGAGGTTCGAGGCGTCGTGGCGGTACAGCCACAGATCGCTCGGCGATGTATGCACGCGCTCCGGGCCGAGATGGGTGACCAGTTCCTCGATGAGTGCGGCGGGTGCGCTCACCGCACCGCGCGTCGGCGCTCGCGCATGACGATCACGCGCCCGCTCTCGACCGGAACACCATCGACAAACACCTTGTCTCCTGGCTCGACATGGTCAGCAAGGGACTCGAGGCGGCCCTCGCGACGCGCCCGCAGCTCATCCTCGTGCTGTCGAGCGACCTGTCGGCCTTCGCGCACTGCGTCGATGAGCTGACCACCCGCATACCGCGCCCGGTCGGCCACCGATCGAGCCACCTGCGAAGGCGTGATCTGCGCGGCGGTCTCTCGCACCTTGCGGGCGGCGTAGTTCGCACCGACCGCTCCCGCAGCAACTCCCCCAGCGAACCAGGTGGCGCGTTTCATCATGCCCGGCGCCGCCTCGGAAGCTCTTGCACCACAGGTGCATCGATGGCATGAGGGCCCGTTGGCGTCGGCGTCCCACGTAGTCGCGCCACCGTACGCGACGCGCCCTTGGCCAGGCCGGCCGCCTTGATCATCGGCGACGAGAACGACGCCTTGGCGACCCGACCGCCGACGGCGTCGCCGATCGCCTCGGCGGAACCGAGCACCCGATCGAACCGTTCGAGGTCGGCGCGGGCCTCGGCGATGCTGGCTTGGGCGTCATCGGAGGCCACCTTCAACTCGATCAGGAGCGGAGCGGTCTCGGCCCTGAGGTCGTCGACCTCGCGACGCAGGTCGCGCATCGCGTCGAGCACCCGCACCAGCACCACGATGAGCGCTGCGAATCCGATCGAGATGAGCACCGCCGCCATCAAGATGGCCAGCTCGCCGGCCGTCATCGTGGCGCCTCGCCGGTCGGCTGGTCAGTCGCGGCCTGCGGCGTGCCACCAGCGTGTCCCGACCAACTCGTCGGGGAGATATTGCTGGCCTGCGGCTGCGTCGGCATGATCGTGAGGATAGTCGTAGCCGACACCGTGCCCGAGGGAGCCTGCGCCCTCGTAGTGCGCATCACGCAGATGTGGTGGGACTTCGCCGACTGCGCCATCGCGGATCGC
>JBCDFR010000073.1:0-13466 GCA_039177505.1 Actinomycetota bacterium
CGGATCGAACTCGCCGAGTTCACCAACGACGGCTACGTACGCCACGCCAGCTATGTCGAACTGGTCTGAGCCGTCGGTTTCGACGGTCGACCTCGCGTGAGAGCGCTGCACACCGGAGGCGCCGATCGGGCATGCTGACGACCATGAGTGTTGTCAAGATCAATGCCATCACCGTGCCGCCAGGGATGGGTGACAAGCTCGAACAGCGCTTTGCCGGTCGGGCCAAGATGGTCGAACAGTTCGATGGGTTCGAAGACTTCCAGCTGCTGCGGCCCACCGAGGGCGAGGAGCGCTACTTCGTGTACACCCGCTGGGCGTCCGAAGAGCACTTCCAGGGATGGCTGCAGAGTCAGGACTTCGAACGGGGCCACGCCTCCGGACAAGCCGACGGCAACGCCCCGAGCGACGGACCGCCGCGCCAGCCGGTGGCCCAAGGCGCCGAGCTGATGAGTTTCGACGTCGTCGAACACGTCACCAAGTAGCCACCCTCTCCCAAATACCGGGGATTTCGTGCGCTTTGCGCACGTTTTGGCAACAAGAACCGAGCAAATCCCGAACTGGTCAGCCACCGGCTTCGATACCCTTTCTCAGCCGTGGCGCTGCTCGTTCAGAAGTACGGCGGGACCTCCGTGGCCGACCCAGATCGGATTCACGCCGTTGCAGACAACATCGCCTTCACCAAGCGGCGCGGTGACGATGTCATCGCGGTCGTGTCGGCGATGGGCAAGACCACCGATCGGCTGATCGGCCTCGCCGACTCGGTGTCTCGCACCCAACCGGGGCGCGAGATGGACATGCTGCTGACCACCGGCGAACGACAGACCGCGGCGCTGATGACGATGGCGTTGGCCGATCGAGGGATCGACGCGATCAGCTTCACCGGAAGCCAGGTAGGGATCATCACCGACACCTCGCACGGCAAGGCGAAGATCCTCGAGGTCAAGGGCGATCGCGTCCGCAATGCGCTCGCCGAGGGCAAGGTCACCGTGATCGCCGGGTTCCAAGGCGTGAGTACAGCGAAAGAGATCACCACGATGGGGCGCGGTGCGTCCGATCTCACGGCTTCGGCGATGGCCAAGGCGATGGACGCCGATGCCTGCGAGATCTACACCGACGTCACCGGCGTATTCAGCGCCGACCCACGGATCGTCCCGCGGGCGCGCAAGCTCTATCGCATCAACTTCGACGAGATGCTCGAGATGGCGGGCGCCGGGTCGAAGGTCCTCGCGCTGCGGTCGGTCGAGTTCGCCCGCAACCACGACGTACCCCTCCACGTCCGCTCCGCATTCACGTGGGAGCTCGGGACGTGGGTCAGCAACGAGGAGGCTTCGATGGAAGACCCAATCATCTCCGGTGTGGTCACCGACATGACCGAGGCCAAAGTCACCGTGTTCGGCGTGCCGGACCGTCCCGGCGTGTCGGCGGCGCTGTTCGAACCACTCGCCGATGCCAACGTCAACGTCGACATGATCGTGCAGAACACTTCCACCGAGGGCACGACCGACATCAGCTTCACGATGCCGATGGCCGACATGGCCGAAGCCGAAGCGATCGTCCGCCGCGTCGCCGACGAGATCGGTGCGACCGGCGTGACCCACGACAACGACATCGCCAAGGTGTCGCTCGTCGGTGCTGGCATGAAGTCGTCACCCGGCATTGCCGCCAAGATGTTCCGTGTCCTCGCCGACGAAGGCGTGAACATCGAGATGATCTCCACCTCGACGATCCGCGTCTCGGTGGTCACCTCTGCGGGCCACATGGAACTTGCCGCCCGAGCGCTGCATACGGCGTTCGGCCTCGACTCCGCCGACGAATACAGCGCACCACTGCCCGAGCGCACCTGACTCGGCAGCCGGAACGCGGCGCGCACGCCTCAGCGGACGGTGGCGACGATCCAGTAGTGCCGGGGGTTGATCCCGTCGAACAGCTTGGTCTCCGCACCGTACGCGGCGACGTTGCTTTTCGGGTTTCGCCAGACCTGTAGGTCGTCGAGTAGGGGCGACAGCGGTCCGATGACCTCATCGGGCGCCAGGCGGTTCGCTTGCCACCCGAGACGGGCCGCCCAGCGCTGGCGCGCCAACCACGGGCCGAAGCTCGGTATGCGGAACGCCGCGCGCATGAGTGCCCCGAGCGGCAATACCACGATGTCGGCGGCGCCGCGTGAGCGGTAGTTGAGGGCGATCTTTCCCCCGGGCCGGGTGATACGCACCGCCTCAGCGGTGAGGTCGAGCGCGTCGTCAGGATCGCAGTGCTGCAGGGTGATGTAACTGAACGCAACGTCGGTCGAGTTCGGTGCGAGATCGAGCGTGTGACCGTCGGCGACACGACTGGTCCGCAGCCGATCGACCTTGCCGAACCGGGCAACGGTCTCGTGGCAGCGTTCGAGGAACCCGGCGTCGAGATCGCAGGCGACGACGACGCCGAACTCGCGGGTGAACGCGCTGGTCATACGACCGATACCGCAGCCGATCTCCACGAACGTCTGGTTCTCGCTCTCGTGCGTGCGCAGACCGAACACCGTGAGGTACGCCGGTACCTCCGCATCTCCGGTGGCCACGAACTCCTCGAGCGAACCGGCGTTGCGGTTCTCGTTGTTGAACACCCAACCCGTGGTCCGCACGACATCGTCGCCGCTCGCTTGCTGCTCACTGACGCGCCCAGCGGCCTTCCAGGGGACGAGCTGCGGGCGCCGACGCACCGGGAGATCATGCCAGAGCCGACATCGACCCACCCAGCGCGGCCCGAAACCGGCGACCGCCTGCGGGCTCGGTGCCGTTAGCGTTTCACCCGTGATCGACCGCCCAGGAGAGGTGCATCATGAGTGACGGATTGCGCGTCGGTGTCATCGGCGCTACCGGCCAAGTCGGCGGCGTCATGCGCCGCCTGCTCGACGAGCGCAACTTCCCGGTCGCCGACATGCGGTACTTCGCGTCCGCACGCTCGGCCGGCGGCACCTTGCCGTGGCGCGGCACCGACATCACCATCGAGAACGCTGAGACCGCAGATCCCGCGGGCCTCGACATCGCACTGTTCTCTGCGGGAAAGACATCGTCACGAGCACAGGCCGAGCGTTACGCCGGCGCGGGAGCGACGGTGATCGACAACTCGTCGGCCTGGCGCATGGACCCCGACGTGCCGCTGGTGGTCAGTGAAGTCAACGGTCACCTCGCTGCGAATCCGGCCAAGGGCATCATCGCCAACCCCAACTGCACGACGATGGCGGCGATGGCGCCGCTCAAGGCGCTGCACGACGAGGCGGGCATTGTGCGCCTCGTCGCGTCGACTTATCAGGCGGTCTCCGGCGCAGGGCTCGCCGGTGTCGACGAGCTCGACAAGCAGCTCCGTGACACCGTCGATCGCGCCGCTGCACTGACCCACGACGGAGCAGCGGTCACCTTTCCAGCACCCGACAAGTTCGTCCACCCGATCGCATACAACGTGCTGCCGTTTGCCGGTGGGCTCGTCGACGACGGTTCGGGCGAGACCGACGAAGAGCAGAAACTGCGAAACGAGAGCCGCAAGATCCTCGACATCCCCGACGTACCGGTGTCGGTGCTTTGCGTGCGCGTACCGGTCTACACCGGTCACTCGCTGTCGCTCAATGTCGAGTTCAGCCAACCGATCGATGTCGAGCAAGCGACCAAGGTGCTCTCCGAGGCCCCCGGTGTTGTGCTCAGCGACATTCCGACGCCACTCGAGGCTGCGGGCCAAGACCCGAGCTACGTCGGCCGGATCCGGGCCGACGAGGGCGTCGCCGACGGACGCGGCCTGGCGCTGTTCATCACCAACGACAACCTGCGCAAGGGCGCAGCACTCAACGCGATCCAGATCGCCGAGCTGGTCGCCGCTCAGTAGCGGCCGACGGCGGAGCCGGCTCGGTACTGCGACTCAGTCGTCCTCCACGTACCGCGCCAGCGCTTCGTTGAGATCTACCCCTTGGTGATTGGCCAAGGTAGCGACCCACGCAACGACGTCGCCAAACTCATGCACCTGCTGTTCGTAGGTCCCCTTGCGCACCGCCTGGGCCAACTCCCCGACTTCCTCAGCGAGCCATGCAACAGATGCCGCCACGCCACGCTCTCGGTCACGCTCGCCGTACTTCCGTTCAATTGCGGCCTGCAGCTCGCTGAGGTCCATGCTCGGACAGTAGCGGCGGCCAGAATACGAGGCGATGAACGTGGACGCCTCGACTCAGGCGTGGAGGCGGTGGGTGAGCGGTGAGCACCGGTGATGTCATCGTCGTCATCACGCCGTTGATCATCCCGGTGATCATCGGCTATGTCGTCGTGTGGCTCAAGTTGGCCGCGGCGAGCGACGCTCACGTGCTCAGCACACTGTTCTTCTACGTCGCTGCGCCGGCCTTGATCATCGTCACGCTGGCCCGAGAGGACATCGGTGATCTCTTCGAGTACCGGCTCGTCGTCGGGTTCCTGGCGGTGGGCGCAATCGTGCAAAGCGGTGTGTACATGGTGTACCGCCAAGTACTCGGCCGTGACCAAGCCGTCGCCGCATTCGCGTCGTTCGCCGCCAGCAAGTTCAACGCCCTCTCGCTCGGCCTTCCCGCCATGATCGGACTGCTCGGAAGCCGGGCAATCATCCCAGTGGTGGTCGCAACGATCGTGACGCTGAGCGTCCAGGTACCTGTGACCGTGACCCTCGTGGACTTGGGGAAGGCCGGCGCGAGCACCAAGCTGCGCGACACGCTGCGAACGGCCGCCCGCTCGACCGCGACCAACCCGATCGTGATCGCCACCGCTGTCGGCGTCGTGATCGCCGCGATGGACGTGACGTTGCCCGTGATCGTCTCCAGCTCACTCAGCACGCTCGGTGGCGCCGCTGTGCTACTCGCACTCGTCGCCCTTGGTATGACCCTCGATCTCGGCGACCTGCGGAGTGGGGGCGGTGAAGTGCTGGCGCTCTCGGCGGTGAAGTGTTTCGTCGCTCCGGCCGTTGCGTTGATGGTCGCGCTGATGCTCGAGACGTCTGACTTCTTCGCCGCGGCGATGGTGATCTTGTTCTGTCAGCCGACAGCGAAGGTCGTGTTCGCCATGGCTGAACAAGAGCAGACGTTCGTCAAGCCGGTGGCCGGCGTGGTCGCGCTCACGACCGTCGCCGCAATCGTCGTCCTGCCACTCTGGGTGGCGATCTCCGACAACGTCTGGCCAGATGCGTTCTCGATGTAACCGGCACCCGTCCTGTTCGCAGAGACGTGCAAAAAACGCACGGAATCCCCGGGATTTTGGTTAGGGGGCGATCTCGTCGCAGATGTCGCCTTCGGCGGTGTCGGCGCATCGGTCGCTGATGACGGTGTTCGGATCCTGGCCCATGAGGGCATCGGGGTACTTATTCGATGCGTCGACGAAGGAGGCGACGTCTGGACAGTTGGCGATCGCCGGGTCGATGTCGGTGATCGCTTGCTCGTTGCTGTCCATGCCTGCAGCTTCCTGCATCGACGCCTCGCAATCGTTCTCGGGATCCGAGGTCTCACCATCGGAGCAGCCGGCGAACAATGCGACGGCGACGAGCGGAGCGAGCACGAGCGGAAGACGACGGCCACGAGTCATGGCCCTGACGCTAGTCGGCCGGAACCGGCAGTCACCGGTGCGCGTCGATCGCCGCAAGCAGCCGGTCGACGAACTGGACCTGCGCACTCACCAGCCGCAGGCGAGCGAGCGACGGCGTGCACCACTCGGCGCGGTCGACCTCGGGAAACGCTTGTGTACGACCACTTCGAGGCGGCCACTCGATCTCGAAGGTGTTGCTGTTGATCGTCGCCGCATCGAGGTCCGCTTCGACCGCCCAAGCGGTCACCATCTTGCCGCTCTTCTGGCGGATGACATCGAGCGCCACATACGGGCCCGCCGGCGCCGGGTGTCCGAGTTCCTCGGCGAACTCGCGGCGCGCCGCGTCGAGCGAGTCCTCGTCGTCGGAGTACTCACCCTTGGGAATCGACCACGCGCCCTCGTCCTTGTTGCGCCAGTAGGGGCCACCGGGGTGGACGATGAGCAGTTCGATCTCCGCCCGGCGATGCCGGTACAGGAGCAAGCCGGCGCTGCGCGACGGCATCGTCAGCGACGGATCAACCGGGGATTCCGTCGCAGGCCGGCCCGCTGACACCAGCCGCACACCGTTCGGTGACGACGGTCGCGAGATCCTGCCCGCCGAGCGTGTTGGGGAACTCCTCGGTGGCCGAAGCGAGTGCGTCGTAGCTGTCGCACACTTCGATCGCCGCATCGAGGTTGGTGTTCTGGTCATCGATGTCGTCGTCGTTGCCGCCCTCATCGACCGCGGTCTCGCACGCGTCCGCTGGTGCGGCGTCGTCGGAACAGCCGACGACGATCAGGGCGACGACGGACACAGCGGCGAGTATCGACCTCAAGAGCGCCGACGGTACCACGCCACCAAAGCTCGAACGCCAGCTACCTGCGGGAAGCGACGCCTCCGGTCGGCGCTCCTCACATGTCGCCAGCGGTGTCACCGAGATCGATGAGCAATCGTCGCAGCGATGCTGCCAGCGCCCTCCGCGCGCTCGGCGAAAGCACCGAGAGCAGCGCGCGCTCGAGGGCGAGGTGCTCAGGCGCAACCTGTTCGACCTTGGCGATCCCCGCCGGAGTCAGCGACACTACAATGCTGCGCCGATCGGTCTCGCTCGGACGTCGCTCGACGAGCCCGAGGCCGACCAGACGATCGACACGGTTGGTGATCGCACCCGTGGTGACCATCGTCCGTTGGACCAGCTCGCCTGGCGTCGCCGCGTGCGGCGGCCCGCCTCGGTACAGCGTGGCGAGTACGTCGTACATCCAGTCTTCGATGTCGAAGCGAGCAAAGTTCTCGCCGAGTCGACGGTCGATCAGGCGCGACAAACGCGAGATTCGACCGACCATGCCGATCGGCTCGGCATCGAGGTCGGGGCGCATCGCCTCCCACTCGGCGACGATCTCATCGACGACGTCACGTGCCATGGGCGCACCGTAGAGCCTCGAGCAGCCGCTGGCAGAGGTACGTCACGGCAACAGGGTGACCGTGGTCGAGCGACGACCGGCACGTTGATGCCTGGCCTCGATGGCGATCTCGGTGCCCCGTGGCGCGCGGACGGTGAAGGTTGCCATCGCCCGTTCCGGCGAGCCGCCGCCGCCCTGCTCGAAGCGGGCAGACACCGCGCCGGCGAGCTGGCCGAGTTCCCGGCGCGTTGGTCCATCGAGCACGTCGGCCGCCGCGACACCGATCAGCTCGACCTCGATCGGCAACACGATCGCGTCGCGACGAGCCAGGGCGGTCACGTCGGTGGGCAACCATCCACTGTTCAGCACCCCGACGAAGATGCGCCACACGTCGGCGTCGGCAGCATCGTTGTCGCCGCCGGTGATGCGATCGACCCCGACGTGCGCCAACTCCAGGCAGGGCGCGGCGAGTGCTTGGGTCAGGGCGAACTCGGCATGCCCCTCGACCTCCGCACGCAGGCGATGCGGCGGCGGATTGACCCACGATCGGAGATCGTTCCATCCACCGAGCTCCACGGGTCCGAGCTGTGGATGGTCGAACGGATACCAGTCGACGAAGCTGGCGTCTCGCTGATCGGCCGGAGGGGGTTGGGCATCCACCCACCGCAGGGCGGCCACGACCTGTTCGTCGGTCGGTCCGACGAACCAGAAGTCGGTGCCGATCCGTTCGCCTGTTGCCGCGTGCACGAGATCCCAGAACTCCGTGGTCCAGCTGTAGACCCCGAGATGCTCATAGGCCCAATCGTCGGCTGCGCCCGACTGCGTCTCGTTCGGATCCCAGGTGAGGTCTTCAAAAACCGAGTGCGCTGAATACCCGGTGAGCGCGGTGCCTCGTTCGGCGAGCTGCTTCCACACCCACACGTCGTCGGGCGGCAGTTGCGAGTCCGGTTGGGTGGCGCTGGGACGGAGCAAGAACCCACCCGCCGTGTGGAATGCGTTGTAGCCACAGATGTTCGGTCGGGCCGCGATGGCCCGCACGAGCGCATCGACCTCGGGCTCACTCAACGGGTGATCGCCGGATCCCGGAACCGTCCGACCCCAACCAGCCGGGAAGTTGCGGTTGAGATCGAGACTCTCAGGTGGGCGAGGTCGGGGGACGGTAAACCCGTCGAAACCCTCGATGAATCCCTCGCTGTACACCCGATAGGTCGTCACGCCTTGTGGCGGACCGTCGAGCGGCACCGGCACCAGCGCGCGAGCGTCGTCTGGATGCGGCATCCACGGGCCGTGTTCGTCAGCAATACGCATCTCCAGAATCCGTCCATCACCGTCGATGTCCTCGGCGCACAACCCGGGCGAACGACGGTCGTCGCGTGGCCACGGTCGAGTGGACGACCGCCGTAGACGAGGGCGATCAGCGAGCGCCCATTCGGCGCCATCGGGATTCACCCGTGGCACCACGTAGAACGTTCGGGTCGCCAGGGCGCGCATGATGCGTACGTCTCCGGCGGCATGCCCCTCCAGGAGCCGTGCCACGACGCGGCACGCCGCGACCGTCGCAGTGAGTTCTACGGCGTGGATACTGGCGTCGATCCAGTGCGCCGGCTTCGATTCAGCCGGTCCAGTCGTGGTGTCGGTGATCGTCAGCAACCGCAGCGGCCGACCCTCATACGACGTGCCGTACGTCTCGACCGTGACCAGTCGCGGATGTGCGGCGGCAATGTCGTCGATCCACTGCGAGAGCTCCGCGAAGCGCAAGAACCGGTCGAACTCGTAGTCCATCGTCGTCACCGTAGAACCGATCGAGGAGCTCGCTCAGTTACATCTTGATATTCATTCTCTTGATATTAAGATACTTACTTATCATGAAGCGATGGACAGTCGTCACCACGCTCCTGGCCCCAGTGCTGTGGGGCACGACATACATCACGGTCACCGAGTTCCTTCCCGCAGACCGTCCGCTCCATGTCGCCGCGACCCGAGTACTCCCCGCGGGGCTGCTGCTCGCCGCCCTGGCTTGGTATTCCGACCGCTGGGTGCCCACTCGTCGACAACTACCCATGTTGCTCGCTCGCTCGGTCACCACGTTCGGGGTCTTCTTTCCGTTGCTGATCGTCGCCGCCTATCGACTGCCCGGCGGCGTCGCTGCAGCGGCGGGCGGAGTGCAGCCGCTACTCGTCGCCGCGATCGGTGGTGCCGCCGACCGCCGCTGGCCGCGCCGTCGCGACATCCTGATCGGGGTTGCTGCCGCGGGTGGCGTGGCCATGGTGGTGATTCGTCCGGGAGCAGACGTCGACCTACTGGGAGTCGTCGCCGCGCTCTTGGCCAACGTGTCCTTCGCGATCGGCGTCGTGCTCGCCAAGCGCGACCGCACCGAGGCGCATCTCATCGGAGGCACGGGATGGCAGATGTTGATCGCATCGGTGCTGCTCGTACCGCTGGCAGTCGCCGTGGAGGCACCACCAACCGCACTGAGCGCCGGCAACGTGCTGGGAACGCTGTACCTGGGCGTAGTGGCCACCGGTGTCGCCTTCGTGTTCTGGTATCGCGGCATCCCGCGCCTGCCGGCCCAGGCACCACCATTGCTGGGCCTGGCCGCACCGATCACCGGAGCGACGCTCGGCTGGCTCGTTCTCGGCGAATCCCTCACGGTGATCCAGATCGCCGGATTCGCCCTCACGATTTCCGCGATCGGGTACGGCGCACTACTCGGCGTGCATCGGGATGCGACGAGCGAGGTCAGCGTCCGCTACTCGCCCGCATGGCCGGTGCGCGACGACGAGTGTGCGCAGGCGTTCACGTCGGCGACGTCGACGGCAGCGGGACGAAGAAGCCGTCGATCCGGGCCGCCGCGCTACGTGATCTGACGGTTGACCCAACTGCTGATCAACTCGATGCCGCCGACGATCACGAAGATGCAGAAGATGATCCCGCCCGCGACCTCGAAGTTCAACGTCCGCATCGCGTTGCTCAACAAGAACCCGATGCCACCGGCACCGACGATCCCAAGCACCGTCGACGCGCGCAGGCTCACGTCGAACACATACAGACCCTGACTCAGCAGTGCCGGCCACACCTGCGGGAAGACACCGGACGTCGTTTCTTGCAGGCGAGTCGATCCGGTGGAGATCACTCCCTCGCGCGGACCGGCGCGCGCCTCTTCGATCGCGTCGGCGAACAGACGGGTGGAGAACCCGAACATCCCAATCGCCAGGGCGATCGTGCCCGTTCGTGGTCCGAGACCGATCGCGGCAACGAAGATCACTGCGAGTACCAGCTCGGGTGTTGCGCGCACGAGAATCGTGATCAGTCGAGCGGTGCGGAACACGAACCGATTCGGTGCGACGTTCGATGCTGCGAGGAACGACACGGGCACGGCGACGATCATCGCCATGAACGTCGCCGCGAATCCGATGGCCACCGTCTCAACGAGGTCGGTCCGTACGGCTTCGGTCCACCAGTCGAGGTTTCGCGGCACCAGGCGCCACAGGGTCGACGGCACGTCGACCAACGAAGAGAAGAACCGTCCGACGTCGATGTCCGGAACGACGAACGACAACACCGTGAACACCGCGACTCCGGCCGCGAGCACCGTCAACTTGATGCGGTCGGCGGTCCACGGCGGCGTGAGTTCGACATCGGTCACCTCGCCGCTCGTCGACGATGACACTTCCGACCCGACGGGCAAGGGCTGTTCACTCTCGATAGCCGACGTACGACGACGCGCCAGAAGCCTCGACAGCGACTCGGTGAGCGAGTACCCGAAGATGCCACCCCCCAGCGGCGCGCAGTCTGACCGAGTTGGCGAGCGGGTCGGTGGGGCCGAGAATCGTGCGGCGAGCGGCTTGTGACAGCAGCTCCATCACGATCACCGCGACGATGATCACCACGGTCACACCGAGCAACTCCTGGTAGCGAAGGTTGCCCTGCACACCCCGGATGTACAGACCGATCCCGCCTCCGCCGACGAGGCCGATCAACGTGCCCTCGCGGAAGTTGATCTCGACGCGATACAGCGACGTGGCGATGACCGACGGCACCATCTGCGACCACACGCCGGTCAATAGCTCCTGGCCACGCGAAGCTCCAGTGGAGGCAACACCATCGCGCGGACCCAGCTCGATGTTGTCGGCGGCGGCGCTGAAGAGCTTGCCGCAGAACCCGATCGAGTGCAGCCCGATGGCGAGGATCCCAGCGATCGGCCCGATCCCGAAGACACGCACGAACACCAGGGCCAAGATCAGCGACGGGACGGCCCGGGCGAACGCAATGAACAGCATTGCGGCAGTCCGGATGATCGGATTCGACACGACGTTGCGCGATGCCAACAGTCCCAGCGGGATCGACAACGCGACACCGATCACCGTCGCCAGAAACGCCATGAAGAACGTGTCGGCGAGCAGCTGCAGCACTTCCGATCGGTCTTCGGCCGGGATGAATGGCGGCCACATGCGCTGCAGCAGATCCCAGGTCTCCGGCCATCCCTCGATCAACGGGAACAGCGTCATCTCGACCCGTCGGAGACCCCAGATCGACCCGGCGAGGAATCCGCACGCGAGCAGCGTCAAGGTGATGCGGCGACGCGTCCACGGCGGCGAGAGCGGCACCTGATCCGCAGTCGGGCGCGCCTGCGGCGCCGGCGTGTCGATGGACGGTTCCTCGAGCAGTGACATTGCTCAGCCGGCGAGAGCGTGCGCCGGAGTCTCGGCGTATTCGTCGACCTTCTCCCCGGTGGGATCGAGCCGGCGGTACACCTGCATCACGTCTTCGGTGTCGAGGTTTCCATCGACTGGCGTGTCGAGCACCACTTGACCGTCGCGCAAGCCGATCAAGCGGTGTGCCCAGTTGATCGCCAGATCGACCTGGTGCAGGCTGCACAGCACGGTGATGTTGTCCTCGACACAACACTGGAACAGCGCATCCATCACCTGACCCGAGATCTCCGGGTCGAGTGAGGCCACCGGTTCGTCGGCCAGCACGATGCGCGGTTGCTGCATCAATGACCGGGCGATGGCCACGCGCTGCTGCTGTCCGCCGGACAACGTGTCGGTCCGCTGCCATGCGCGGTCGGCGAGCCCGACGCGATCGAGTTGCTCGATCGCTCGCCGGCGCAGCGACTTGGGATACATCCGGGCTCCGAGCCGTGGGCCACGCAGTTCACCGAGCGCGCCGGTCAGCACGTTCTCGATGCACGTCAGGCGGCCGACGATGTTGAACTGCTGGAACACGAAGCCGACATCACGGCGCAGCGAGCGCAGCGACTTGCCTTTGGCCCGCACGACGTCGGTGCCGAGTACATTGACCTGCCCATCCGTTGGCCAGGTCAGGCCGTTGAGATGTCGCAACAACGTCGACTTGCCCGATCCGGAGAGCCCGATGATCACGAGCAGTTGACCTTCCGGGACATCGAAGCTGACGCCGTCGAGGGCGACCACGTCGCCACCATCGAACTCCTTTCGCAGGTTTCGCACGCTGACTACATCGGGTCGGCGTGTGCCGTTGGCGATGGGCACGCTCGATGGTGGCGATGTCATGGTCGACTGCTCTCTCTCGTGGTGGACGATTGGCTCGTGGTGAACGACTGGGTCAACGGGTTGCTCAGCCGCCGGGCTCGCAGCGCGACGCGCCGGTCACTTCGCACACCTGACGGATGCCGTCGTAGAACTCGTCGTCCTTGGCGACGTAGCCCCAGGTGTCTTCCTCGTCGGCGAAGGAGCAGTCGTTGTCCTCGGAGGTGCCCGAGCAGTAGCCGTTCTCGATGGCCCAGTCCTCGTTGACCTTGGTGGTCATCACTTCCTGGTAGGCCTCGACGAAGCTGGCGGGCAGCGAGTTGCTGATGGCCATCGGTGCACCCGAGATCGTCTCGCTCTTCCACACGATCTTCAGGTCGGCTGCGTCGGGATTGACGTCCTCGCTTTCCACCGAGTCAACAACACCGGCGATGTCGCCCGACTCGATCAGCTGGTTGGTCACCATCGAGTCGTAGGCGAACCCGGCGTCACAGTCGCCGTTGGCGACCGCAATTGCCGAGGCGTCGTGACCACCAGCGAAGGTCGGCGACAGATCGGTCGACGTCTCCGATGGATCGATTCCTGCTGCCAGCAGGCCCTCCGACGGGAACAGGAAACCAGAGGTCGAGCCCGGGTCGACGAAGCACACGTTCTTCCCGGCAAAGTCCTCGATCGTGTTGATGTCGTCGTTGTCGGCCTGCGTCAGGGCGTAGCTTCGGTAGCCGGGCTCGATGTCGGGTCCATCGGTCATCACGCCAGCGACGCTGACATCGGCGCCGTTGCTGGTGGCGATGACGTAGGAGAACCCACCGAACTGAGCGGCATCGACGCGCTCGGCGATGATGCCCTCGATCACGCCGGCGTAGTCGCTGGCCTGGAAGAACTCGATCTCGTCGAGGCCCAGTTCGTCTTGCAGGATGGCAACCGTGGTGTCGAAGTCGGCTTCGAGGCTCGAGGCGTTCTCGGCGGGAACGGCCCCGAACGTGATGCTCGTCGGCCAGTCGGCGGGACGTTC
>JBCDFR010000074.1:0-13156 GCA_039177505.1 Actinomycetota bacterium
CGACCGTCTCGCCCTCGACGAGCTGGCGCTCCGACAGGGCCCGGACCTGCAACAGCTGACGGGCGTAGTCCCATTCGTGGAGCGCCGGGTGGGTGTCGATGCCCTCGTAGCACTGCAGGCGAACGAGTCGCCGGTCGAACACTTGGGCGAGTGCCTTGGCCAGCTCGGTCTTGCCCACCCCGACTTCGCCTTCGAGCAGGATCGGGCGCCCCATCTGCAGCGCGATGAAGGCGGCGGTGGCGAGACCGCGCTCAGCGAGATAGTCGACGCCGCGCAGCAGCGACTGGAGTTCGGCGACGGTGGCCGGCTCGGGGACGGCCGTCGGCTCGGTCACCGGCTGCTAGTCGTTCGCGCCCAGGACAAGGTCGCGAATCGACGACGCCTCGTTGGAGATCTTGCCCTCACGTTCGAGCAGGCGGCGCCATGCGGTCGGCAGGTCCTCGCCTTCGTCGGCGATGCCGTCGAAGGTGAAGTCGCGGGCGTTGCGGCAGACACGCGTCGGCCCACAATCGTCAGCGGCGTCCACCGACTCGTCAGCGGTCGTGGCCCACACATCGCTGACGACGTCGCCCTCCGACTGCTGGTGTGCTGACTGGTCTCCGAGTTGACCCATCGCTCCTCCTACCTCGTGCCCTTGTGAGCGTACAGGTCGTCGGCGGCTTCGACCCGACGCGGGTGGAGAGTGCTCATAACGTGCGGCTGTTCTGCCCGGCGATCATCTCGGCGATCACGGCGACCGCGATCTCGTTCGGCGCTCGCGCTCCAATGTCGAGGCCGGCCGGCGAGTGCACCCGTTGGAGGTCGGTGATGCCTTGGTAGGCGAGCCACTCTTCGCGGGCCTCGCGGACGCGGCCGGGTCCGACCGACCCGATGTATCCCGCGTCCCCCGAGAGTGCACCCCCGAGCACTCGCCCGGTCATCTCGGTGTCGTGGCCGACCACGACGACCCCATCGATCGTCGACAACGTGCTCGCCATCGCCGCTGCTTCTCCAGCGTTGTTCGTCGCCAACGTCGACCATCCGAAGTGCTCAGCGAGCGCGCTGATTGCCGCGGGAATCTCGCCGGGTCCGAACGCAACGAGTGTCGGTCGGGGGGCGAGCACCGTGACGATCGCATCGTCGGTGCGCACGACCGTGCTCTCCCCGTTCCGTAACAGTGCGGCGATGTCGCTGTCGGTGTCCGCGTCGTTGGCGACGACCGCCAGGTCGATGATGTCGTCGCCGTCGAGCGACGCCACCACGGCGACGGTTGCTCGTTCGACGAGGAGCGGCCACAACGACTCGGGGAGTTGTGTCGCTGGCACCAGCGCACAGGCGATCGCTGCGTCCTGACCGAGTTGCTGCGCCTCGATTGCGCTGGGGATGAGGTGCACGATCCGGCCACGGGTTCGATCGACAGTTGCAAGTTCGGTGAGTTGGCCATCGAGCGTTCCTGCGAACAGAGAGCCGATACGTCCGCCCCCGGGCGTGATGGCGAGCGCATCGCTCGGATCGAACTGGGGCGTGCGGCCAGGTTCGAGGTTCCATGCGACGTCGACGCGCGTGCCCCCGCGCAGACAGGCCATCGTCGACACCGCGATCGCGTACACGGCGCGACCATAGCGAGGTGGAACAACCAACGATGTCGGCGGGTGGTCGTCGATTGACCGCGCGCCGATGCTCGGGCCGCGCCGGCTGCGGTCTACTTTGGCGACGATGTCTGGCCCTGTTGTCGGAGTGGTGATCGCCGCTGGGTCGTCGCGGCGACTCGGCGAACCCAAGCAGCTGCTGCCGTATCGTGGCGCGACGCTGCTCGACGCCAGCCTCGATGTCGCTCGTCGATTCGCCTTCGATCAACGGATCGTCACCATCGGAGGCGCCGCCGACGAGGTCCGATCGACCGTGGACATGAAGGGGTTCATCGTCGTTCGGAGCCGGCAACACGCCGAAGGGTGTTCGTCGTCGATTCATGGCGCGCTCGAGGCGATGGCCCCCGACGCCGCGGGGCTCGTATTGCTACTGGGCGATCAACCGACGGTGGCGCAGTCGGCGATCGCAGCGGTCGTCACCGCGGGTCGCGCCGGCGCAGACATCGCAGTGTGCTCGTACGGCGATGGCATCGGTCATCCGTTCTGGTTCGGCCGTGAGACCTTCGCGGCGCTGGCTGATTTACATGGGGACAAGGCGGTCTGGAAGGTGATCGAGTCGGGTCGCTTCGACGTGCACGAGGTTCCAGTCGATGGCCCGATTCCACCCGACGTCGACACCTGGGACGACTATCGGTCGCTCGTCAGCACCGTGCCGTAGTCGGTCAGCGGAAGCCAGCTAGCCCAGTCAGCCAACCCGGTCAGCCAACCTGGTCAGCCAACTCTGTCAGCGACGTAGCGTGCGGCGTCGATGTGGTGTCTATGTGACTACTCACGACCGCTGTGCCGCGAGGTCGGCCGGTCGCCAGAACCCTGGCTGCGGATCGGCGGCGCCGCCGTCGGCATATGACGTCAGCCTGGCCCGATCGACCTCAGAGGTGATGTCGATGGCGTCGAACAACGCGCCCGGTCCGGCGGCACGCATGGCGACATCGCCCTCCGACGAGCGCCGTGGCAGCTCAGTGGTGAGCGCGACGTAGCGCTGCTGTGGAGACCGCCCGCGGATGGCGTGTGCCCGGCCGAGCAGGCGCCACACCTCGTCGGTCAGGCTGAGCCCGCCACGATGAGCGACGAACGGGCCGGCGACGTCGAACCACCACTCGCCCCCATGTGCATCGTGGGCGATGAGGTCGATCGTGACCGATGTGCGGCGGGCCTTGCGTTTCACGGCGGTGATCTCGAACCCCGCCGCTTGCAACACTTCAGCGGCGAGTTTTGCGGCCGACGAGCCGACGGCGCGGGCAGCGTCGAGCGCCGAGCGGTCGGTGTCAGCCGTGTCGGTCGCGGCGATGGCCGCGGCAACGCGTTCGCGGGCGATCGAGACGTACTCCGGGTCGGTGTCGTAGCCGATGTAGCGGCGCCCCAACATCTCGGCCGCCACGAGGGTCGATCCGCTGCCCATGAACGGATCGAGGACGAGGTCGTCGACGAACGTGTACAGCTGGATCAGCTGCTCGGGCAGCTCGACCGGGACCGGGGCCGGGTGTCCGACCCGACGCGCGCTCTCGCTCGGCATCGACCACACGTCGAGGGTCGACGAGAGAAAGTCGTCGGTCATCACCGTGTTCTCGTGCGGCAGGCCGTCGGCTTTGCGTTGGGCCACGGTGCGCGCCCGGTCGAAGCGACCTTTGCTGGCCACGATCACCCGCTCGGTCACGTCGCGCAGTACCGGGTTGGCGGCGCTGCGGTACGAGCCCCAGGCACACGACCCGCTTGCGCCTTCGCCCTTTTGCCAGATCAGTTCACCTCGAAGGAGTAGGCCGAGGTCGCGTTCGAGGATGCCGATCACGTCCGCCGACAAGCTGCGGTAAGGCTTGCGGCCGAGGTTGGCGACGTTGATGGCGATCCGCCCCCCGGGTTCGAGGGTGCGCACGCAGTCGGCAAAGACGTCGCGCAGAACTTCGAGGTACTCGATGTATGTCGACGGCACGCCGTCGCGTTCGAGTTCCTCCTCGTACTGCTTGCCCGCGAAGTACGGCGGCGATGTGACGACCAGTGCCACCGACCCGTCGGCGACCGCTGACATGTCTCGTGCGTCACCGCAGATGAACGGGTCATCGACCGGCTTCGGTGGCAGCACGGCGTCGTCGTCGGAGAGCTCCGGGGCGCGAAACCGCTCGTAGAACGCCGACGCATCGTGGCTCTCCCGGGCGCCCGCTCCGAAGTTCGACGTCGCGGTGCTCCGGCGCTTCTTCATACGGCAACTCCGCGGCGAACGCTAGCAGCGCGCCCCGAACAACCGCGCGACCGCCCAAGCACCGGTCCGAAAAACCGGGGATGCCGTGCGTTTGGCGCACGTCTCCGCGAAGAGAATCGATGCTGCGCCCGTTCTGAGCCAAATTTCCGGGGATGCCGTGCGCTCTGCGCACGTCTACGCGACAGAACGGGGTGCGGACGATGACCTCCCACATCATCGTTGCGCCGCGGGCACCTCGGTACGGTCGCCGTCATGAGCACCGACCACACCGCGTTGATCCAGCAAACGATGCCGTTGTGCGCCACC
Organism: Actinomycetota bacterium; assembly: GCA_039177505.1. Lineage (GTDB taxonomy): Bacteria > Actinomycetota > Acidimicrobiia > Acidimicrobiales > Ilumatobacteraceae > JABSQH01. Next base: position 4,129 of record JBCDFR010000074.1, read on the forward strand.
CTCGACATCAGCGCCGAGCGGCTCGATGCCGCAGCGGTCGTACTGACGATGCCGTGGTCCGCCGAGCGGTGCTCGATCGGCCGAGCGTTGCATGGCGGGGCACTCATGGCTCTCGCTGACTCGGCGGGTGCCGCGGCCGCGGCGGCCAACCTCCCCGATGGCGCGATCGGTACCTCGACGATCGAGTCGAAGACGAACTTCCTCGGCGCGGCGACCGACGGCGTCGCCGTGGCGACAGCGCGCGTGCTGCACGCCGGCTCGACGACGATCGTGGTCGAGACCGAGATACGCGCCGGCGATCGCCTCGTGGCCAAGACAACCCAGACCCAGATCGTCCTTCGCCCGCGTCCCTGACGCCGGAATCCCGGGGATTCCCTGCGCTTGGCGCACGTCTCCGCGAACAGAATCGATGCCGCGCCCGTCTTCAGCCGAATTTCCGGGGATTCCGTGCGTTTGGCGCACGTCTCCGCGAACAGAACCGGGTCGAATCAGGGCGTCGACTCAGGGGGCGATGACGAGGTAGCCGTCGAAGGTGGTCAGGAACGGCGACGACGGCAGCTCGGGCAGAGAACGACCGAGGTTGTCGTGACGCACCTCGCCGATCCAGCGGTCGTGTTGATACTCGTGATTGATCAACGCCGTGAGCAGAGTCGACCCGATCGATCGCATCTGTGTCGGTGCGCCGACGTCGCCGGCGTCGATCAGTTCGATGCGCGAGCGCACCTTGGCGGCGACGACCCGGCGAAACTCACGAACGACGGCGATGTTGGGAACGTCGCCGCGATCGCGTTCGGGCGTCGCCGAGTCGGCGAGCGCTTCGAGCGTTGGATCGAGACGCGGTTCGGCCGCGGTGAGATTGCGCAGCATGAAGTGGGCTACAGCGGGTTGGTGGGCGAGATGCCACCCGATGGACGACGACTCGTCGTCGGGGCGCCAGCGGATCTCGTCGGCGTCGAGGTCGTTGGCGAGCGCATCGGTGTAGCGCAGCGCACGTTCGTACTCGTCGAGCAGTGCCGACAGTGACGTCATGTGGGTGGCGTGGTCGGTGGCTGCCCGGCCGGCCGGCGCCCGATGATCGCCAGCACACCGGTGACCGCAAGGGCGAGTAGGGCGACCGCCATGCCTGCGGTGGTCACCCCGTGGGGCATCGTGTCGGTTGCTCCAGGGTTCTGGTCGGCGAGCCCGACGGGGTCGGTGCCGAGTTCGAGCAGTGAGCTGAGCCACAGCCAGATGGCCACGCCGATGCTGCCAGCGGCTGCGCCAAGCCCGTAGCGGCGCACCGCCAGGAAGCCGACGACGCCGGTCACGGCGAGTAGCACCAGCTGAGCGAGGCGGCCGGCGAAGTAGGCGGTCGGCAGGTCGATCGTCGGCGTCGGGGACGAGAAGTTGTCGCTGAACGACGCCTCGCCCACCGGTACGAGCGGCCCGGCGGCGAGCATCATCATCCCCAGTGCGCCGACGGCTGCACTCCACGGATTGAGCGGCGGCTGTCCGCCCGTGCCCACGAGTCGCAACGACGCGAGGAACACTAGGAGCCCGACGATGCCGATGGCGGCGATCAGCCAATAGCCGGTGTCGCGAGTGACGGTGAGCGTGAACAGTTCGGATGACTCACGAGTGATCGACTCGGCGCCAGCGATCGGCTGCTCGACCAGCCCGATGCAGAGCGCGGCCCAGCCGAGCACGGCGAGACCCCCGCCGCCGGCCAGCCCCGCGCCGACCCGTAGGCCGAAGCACGCCAGCAAGCCGCCGATGACCATCACCCCGGTGCCGACCCACCCGGCGATGGCGAGGTTCGAGCCGATGTCGTCGAGTGTGCTGGTTCCGTTGGTGATGCCTCCCACCGGTCGACTGGTGCGAATGTCGGTGAGGTCCGCAACGGCGGCCATCAACGTGGCGATCGCGCCGAGTACGGCCAGGACGAATGTCAGTCGGAGCTTGAACGGCTCGCGAGCCTGGGGGTACTCCTCGACGTCTTCGATGCCGTCGAACACTGCGGGGAGTTGCTCGGTGGTGCTTGATTGCGCAGTGGGTGGCCCCTGTGGCATCGCGCCGAGTTCTTCGGTGGCGGTGGTGGCAGCAGCAGCCGCTGCGGTGACGGCCAACGGCTCGGTCGCAGCGTCGGACGGAGGTACGGCCCACTCCGGCTCGGGCACTGGCGGTCGGGGATTGATCTCAGCTGTCGGGAGATCGGCGGCACTCGGCAGGTCGGTGGCCACTGCGGCAGCAGCAAGCGGCACGGCGCCGTCGACCGGGTCGGTCGCTTGGCTCTCCTCGACTTCTTCGACTTTTTCGACAGCGTCGTCATCGATGTCGTCCGTCGCCGCGTCGCCGATGTCGTCCGCTTCGACAATGACCGTCGTGCTGTCGTCGGCGACGTCGATGGCGACCGCCGCATCGTCGGCGGGGTTCGAGTCGTCCGGCGCGTCCTCTGCAGCGCTGACGCCAGCGGCACTAGGGGCGGCAACGTCAGGCTCGACGACGGCGACCTCCTGGGTCGTTTCGGTGATCCCGCGCAGCGACGCCCCGCACTCGTGGCAGAACTTCTGCTCGGGGGCGACGGTGGCTCCGCAGCTGGGACACTGCATCGCTTCCGACTGTAGGAGATCGCCGCGGCCGCTAGGGGTGCACCGACCGACTTCGTCAACAATGGGCGCAGCATGTCCGGCGAGCGACCAGCAGACCGCAACGCGTCGGCGGTGGTTGGACGGTTCGCGCCGTCGCCGACGGGCGACCTGCACCTCGGCAACCTGCGCACCGCCGCGGTGGCGTGGCTGTCGGCCCGCTCACAAGGCGGCGGCTTCATCGTCCGTATGGAGGACCTCGATCAGGCGACGGCTGATCCCATCGCAGCACGCGGGCAATTGGCCGATCTGTCGGCGATCGGTCTCGACTGGGACGGCGAGGTTGTGTTCCAAAGCGCACGGTTCGATCTCTACGACGCGGCGTTGGCGACGCTGACCGAAGGCGAGCTCATCTACGAGTGCTATTGCAGCCGGCGTCAGGTGCGTGAGCAGATTGCCGCTGCGGCGGCCGCGCCGCACGGCCCTCCGGGCGCGTATCCCGGCACGTGCCGTGATCTCGATCACGGCCAGCGGGCTGATCGCAGGGCGAGCGGCCGCCCGGCGGCGTTGCGCCTCCGTGCCGACACCGAGACGTTTGCCTTCGACGAACTGACGGGCGACCGTCACGAGGGCGCAGTCGACGACTTCGTGCTCCGGCGCAACGACGGGACACCGTCCTACAACCTCGCGGTCGTGGTCGATGACGAGCGGCAAGGGGTGACCGAGATCGTGCGAGGTGACGACTTGCGGCCATCGACACCGAGGCAGGTATTGCTGCAGGAGCTGCTCGGATTCCGATCGCCGGTCTACCTCCACGTCCCACTCGTACTTGGCGACGACGGCGAACGATTGGCCAAGCGCCACGGCGCAGTGACCCTTGCAGACTTGCGCGCCGAGGACGTGCCGATCGGCGCGGTGCTGCGATGGATCGCGTTGAGCCTCGACCTCGCCGCACCGACCGACACCGTGACGATCGAGCAACTCATCGACCGTTTCGACCCGACGACCTTGCCGACCACACCGCACACGTTCCGTCACAGCCACCAGCAGTGGCAGTAGCCTCTCGGGGCGTGGCAGGGGATGCACACGAGCGAGACGAGCGGAACCACGCGCTCATCGGCGCAGCCGTGATCGTCGGCACCCTGATTCTCGTCGGCTGCTCGACTGCAATGAGCAGTGGGACGGGCGGCGAGGGTGCGGCCGCCGCGCCCACAACGCTCGCGACGACGACCACCACCACCATCGCACCAACGACAACTTCGGCGCCGACCACCACCGCGGCCCCGACGACCACGCAGGCTCCGACCACGACGGCCGCACCACCCACCACGATGCTGCCGGCGATCGAGCCCGTAGCGCTCATGGATCCCCCGCTTGCCGCGATCGGTACGAGCAGCGGCGATGAGGCCAGCAGACTCCAGTGGCGGCTGCTCGAGCTCGGATTCTGGGTGTCGGGAGTCGACGGTGACTACGGATTGACCACGCGCCAAGCAGTGATGGCGTTCGAGAAGTACATGGGCTTCGAGGCCGACGGACGAGTCGACGAGCGGACCGCTCAGGCCCTGTCGTCGATGGACCTCCGGCCGCACGGCCGGGCCAACGGCGGCACGTTGATCGAGGTCGACAAGGCCAAACAGCTGTTGTACTTCGTGATCGATGGTCGCACCGAGTGGATCCTGAACACGTCGACTGGTGACGGTGAGCCGTACACCGAGCCCGACCAGAACACCCCCGGCGAGATCATCTCGGGCGTGTCGATCACCCCGAGCGGACTGCATGCGGTGAACCGGCACCGGCCCGACGGCTGGTGGGAGGGCGACCTCGGCCAGATCTACCGGCCGAAGTACTTCGTCGGCGGCGTCGCCGTGCACGGCTCCAACAGCATCCCGAACTACCCGGCGTCGCACGGGTGCGTGCGCGTCAGCGTCCCGGCGATGGACTGGATTTGGGAGAGCGGAATCATGCCGCTCGACACCCCGGTGTGGGTACACGACGGCGCCTGATCGTTCGCCGACCCCGCCGCCCCGTCTGTCAGACTCGCCCACCATGCTTGCGACGATCGGCGACACGCGCCCATGGGCGGACCCCGAGACGGTGGCGATCGGCAGGCTGGCGATGCACCCCCCGCGCCAACCGAATGCGAAACGAAAGCGGCGCAGTCTGAATGGTCGGTGGACCTTCCGTCGCTACGACTCGCCCGATGCGGTACCGGCGTCGGCCGTTCGTGGCACTGCTGCGGATCTTGTCGATCGTCGTGGCTGGACGTCGATGCCGGTCCCTGCGAACTGGACGCTGCACGACCCGACCGATCCTCCGATCTACACCAACGTGCAAATGCCGTTCGCCGGCCCGCCGCCGCGCCTTCCCGAACGCAATCCGACCGGGGTGTACCGCCGTGCCTTCACCATCGCTAGCGGTTGGCTCGATGACGATGTCATCTTGCATGTCGGCGGCGCCGAGAGCGTGCATGCGGTGTACGTCAATGGCGCGTTCTGTGGATACGGCACCGACAGTCGGTTGGCGAGCGAATACGACGTCACCGCACACCTCAAGGCAGGGGACAACGAGGTGGCCATCGTCGTCGTCAAGTTCTCGTCGCACAGCTACATCGAGGATCAGGACCAGTGGTGGATGGCCGGCCTCCATCGTGAGGTGTATGTCGAGGCGCGACCGAAGGTGCGGCTGCTGGCACTGGACGCTCGATGTGACTACACGGCACAGGGGACGGGGACCGCAGACGTCCGAACCACCGTTATCGGCATCGCTGAGATCGAGTCTCGCTACACCGTGCGCACCCGCATCGAAACCGAGCGCGGGCGGGTGGTCTCGCGCTCCGACGCACCCGTCCCGCGTCGCTTCGCCCGTCCCTACTTCTTCGCCGGTCACACCGCCCGCACCGATCACGTCGTCGCCGACGCGCAGCCATGGTCGGCCGAGTCGCCGACGCGATATCGATTGGTTGCCGAGCTGCGCGACGACCGCGATCGTGTCGTCGACACGATCGACCAGCTCGTCGGATTCCGGCGGGTCGAAGTGCGCGACGGTGCACTCCTGGTGAACGGCGAGCGGATCTGGATCTTCGGGGTCAACCGCCACGACCACCATCCCGTTCGCGGCAAGGCGGTGACGATCGACGACATGCGCGCCGACCTGCTGGCGATGCGCCGAGCGAACATCACCGCACTGCGGTGCGCGCATTACCCGAACGACCCGCGGTTACTCGACCTGTGTGATGAGTTGGGGATGTACGTGATCGACGAGGCGAACGTCGAGGCCCACGCGTACAACACGAGCCTGTGCGACGACCCCCGCTACCGGTCGGCGTGGCTGGCGCGCATTGCCCGCATGGTCGAGCGCGACCGCAATCATCCGAGTGTGATCGTGTGGTCTCTCGGCAACGAGGCCGGGTACGGCGCCAACCACGATGCCGCGGCCGGGTGGGTGCGCCACGCCGATCCGACGCGTCCGCTGCACTACGAGCCTGCGGTGTTTCACACCAACTGGATCGACGGCGGATTGCCGGCGACCGATCTGGTGTGTCCGATGTATCCCAGCATCGACTCGATCGCCGCCTACGAGGGCCCGCGGCCGTTGATCATGTGTGAGTACAGCCATGCGATGGGCAACTCGAACGGGTCGCTGGCCGACTATTGGGACGTGATCGAGGCCAGCGCGCACCTCCAGGGCGGGTTCATCTGGGAGTGGAAGGATCACGGGATCCTCACCCGGTTGCCGAACGGCAAACGAGGCTTCGCCTACGGCGGCCAGTTCGGAGAGGACATCCACGACGGCAACTTCGTGGCCGACGGGTTGATGTCAGCCGATCTGCAACCGCACCCGGCGATGCAGGAGGTGGCGTGGGTGCATCGACCGGTCGCCGTCGCGGCGAGCCGTCGCAGCAGCATGACGATCACCAATCGCCGCAGCTTCACGACGCTCGACGACCTCCGTGCTGAGTGGGAGCTCCTCGTCGACGGTGTCGTGATCGAGCGTGGCGCACTCGACGTCGGCACGGTCGGGCCCGGCACGTCGGTCGACGTGCCGTTGCCGGTGGCCCGACCCGACGCGCCCGACACGCAGCTGACCCTGCGCTGGTACCAACGGCGCGCCACACCATGGGCCCCAGCCGGCCATCTCGTCGCGTGGGACCAGTTGGCGCTCACACCTCCTCCGAAAAACCGGGGATTCCGTGCGCAAAACGCACGACACCGCGAACAGAACCGCGTAGCGGCGGGCACCGAGCCGGTGCTGACGATCATGCGAGCACCGGTCGACAACGACGGCTTCAAGCTGATGGACGACGCCTTCGAAAGCGGCAGCGATGCCCTTCGGCGGTGGCGCGAGCTGGGTGTCGATCGACGCGCTGCCGACGAGCTCGTCGACCACGAACACGACGTCGAGGAGCTCGACGATGGCAGCGTGTGTCACCACCACCGCGTCGTCATACCGAGCGAGCTCGCCGATCTCCCGCGTCTCGGCGTGACGATCGAACTGCCGCGACGGTTCGATCGCTGGCGATGGTTCGGGCGAGGACCGCTCGAGAACTATCCCGATCGCAATCGTGGTGCCGTCCTCGGCACGTTCGAAGATTCCCTCGACGGCCAGCCATACCTGGTGCCCCAGGAGTTCGGGCTGCGCACCGACTGTCGCTGGATCGAGGTGCTCGACGGCGACGATGCCGTCCGCATCGAGGTGCTCGAACCGGCGACGTTGCACATGTCAGTGACGCGTTACCGAACCGCGGACCTCTTGGGAGCCGTGCACGAGATCGATCTCGGCCGCGCGAACGCCACGATCGTGCATGTCGATGTGGCCCACCGCGGGTTGGGTACTGCGAGCTGCGGGCCCGATGTGCTCGATCGCTATCGCATTGCGCCGGGCACGTACGAGTTCAGCTATCGCATTGCCGGCTGATCAGCGCTCGCCCCAGACTTCGCGGGCTTTCTCGTAGACCCCTTGGTCGTGGGAGAACTCGATGAGGTTGCCGTCAGGGTCGTTCAGCATGCAGATGTAACCGATCGGTGGGGGCATGTCGGTGGCGGGCATGGCCAAACAGCCACCAGCAGCAGCCCGCTCTGCGAGGTCGTCGATGTCGGAGCGGTCCGGCATCTCGATACCGATGTGGTTGAACGGTGCCAGCTTGGCGATCGGCGCCGGCGCGAACGGGTCACGATCGGGAAAGAACTGGGCGAGCACCAAGATGAATGGGTGGTCGCCGGTTTCGGAGTGGCCGAGCCATGCGCCGTAACCATCGGCATCTTCTCGTTTGTCGAGCAGCTCGAGCGTGGTGAACTCGGTGTAGAACTCGATCGACTTGTCGATGTCGGCAACCCGCAGTGCGATGTGCGTCCAGCGCGGCGATCGCGGCCGGAGGGTGTGCCGCGTGTGAGGCGCCGTTTCGGTCTCACTCATCGGTGAATCCCTCCGGGATCTCGGGGTCGTCGCCGGCCTTGCCCCACAACACGAGGGTGTTGCCCCACGGGTCTTTGAACGCTGAGTTGAACCCGTTGAACTCCGCCCAATAGTGATCACGCCACAACAGTTCGGCGCCACGCGACACGGCCTCGTCGAGAATCCGATCCATGTCGTCGTCGTCGCTCACCAGGATCCAGGTGCGCACGGTGTGGCCGCCGCTCGACAACTCGCGCGGATCGGCGCCATCGGGGTCGGGGTGAGGGCGCGCATTGGCGACGTTGAAGATACCCATGTGCAGGTTGCCCGTCGGGCCCTGGGAACCGTCGTCGAGTTGGAAGTTCTGTCCGGGAACGATGCGATGGAACACGCCGGCGGGGCGCGGCTCGACCTCCCAGCCGAAGACCGCCGAATAGAACTCCGCCGACGCCTCGGGATCGGTCGATGGCAGATCGACGAAGATCAAGGTGTTGGGGTAGGCCATGGGCGGGCACCGTAGCAAAGGTCTGATGGTCTGACCATGAGCACTCAGTGGTCGATCCGCCACCCTCCGATGCGGAGTGGTGGGCGGCGTTACCAGGGCAGGTCGTCGCGTCGGATTTGTCCGGTTCGATACGCTGGCGCCACGAACGGACCGATGGTCTGACGATCAGGCCGTTGCTCGCCCTCCCCTCGGGCGTGCGTAAAGGAGCACCATGACGACATTCGAGCCGATCACGCGAGAAACGCTCAGCTCGCAGATCCGTGATCAACTGCTCGACAAGATCGTCACCGGAGCGATCGAACCAGGTGGCCGCGTGCCCTCTGAACGGGCGCTGTCAGAGCAGTTCGGTGTCGCCCGCACGTCGGTGCGCGAGGCGATGCAGGGACTGTTATCGCTCGGGGTGATCGAGCGCCGCGGGAACCGATCGTTCGTCGTCGAACACCTCCCCGACCTCACGCTCGACAACGAGGACGACCGCAAGGAGTTCGTGCGGCAACTGTTCGAGACTCGCCGGTTGCTGGAGATACCGATCATCGAACTCGCCGCCGCGCGCGCCACCGACGTGCAA
>JBCDFR010000075.1:0-12864 GCA_039177505.1 Actinomycetota bacterium
TCGCTCGCACGATAGGTGCCAACCCGCCATGCCCCACACCGCCGGCTCGTGACAACATGGGCGGCGCATGGAACCACAGGTGGCGCTCGACGGCTTGATCGAACTGCTCGATGTCGAGCCCATCGAGGTCAACATCTTTCGTGGTACCTCGCCCGACGAACTCCGTCAGCGCGTGTTCGGCGGCCAAGTCGCCGGACAGGCCCTCGTCAGCGCGTCGCGCACGATCGATGTGCCGGGACGAGCGGTGCACTCACTCCATGCGTACTTCCTGCGACCGGGTGATCCAACGATCCCCATCCTGTATGAGGTCGATCGCATTCGCGACGGTCGAAGCTTCACCACGCGGCGCGTCGTAGCAGTCCAGCACGGCAAGGCAATCTTCAACCTGCAGGCGTCATTCCACGACCCCGAACCGGGTCTCGATCACCAACTCCCGATGCCGACCGACATCCCGGAACCGAGCGAGCTGGCGGACTTCCGCACGCGTATGGCGCCCTACCGCGAGCAGCTCGGCGACTACTATGACCGTCCCCGTCCGATCGACGTCCGCTACGTCGACGGCGACCCGTTCCAACGCAAGGATCAACCGTCGTCCGAACAGCGTGTGTGGCTACGCGCCGACGGGCGTCTCCCCGACGATCCGGTGCTCCACGCCTGCGTCCTGACCTACGCCAGCGACATGACGCTGCTCGACACCACGTTGCGACCGTTCGGTCTGTCATGGGACAGCCCCGGGTTGCAGTTGGCCAGCCTCGACCATGCGATGTGGTTCCATCGACCCTTCCGCGCCGACGAATGGCTGCTCTACGACCAGACTGCGTTGTCGACCGCGGCGGCCCGCGGCCTTGCCGGCGGTGCGATCTTCACAACCGACGGCCGGCTGGCGGTCAGCGTGGTCCAGGAGGGACTGACCCGTGCAGACGTCTGATCGTCTTCTTGCGTTCGGCGCCGCTGCGCTGGTCGCCCTCGCGGCGTGCGGCGGGTCCGACGGCGGCACGTTGACCGAGGCCGGGCCTGATTCAATCGCGGCCAACGCCGACGACCTCGATCTCGGCCTCGACCCGACCCCGCCGACGGCGGCCGCCGGTTCCACGACCACGCACGTGCCGTCGTCGGCCGCCGATCTGCCGACGGGACCGCCGCCAGGAGCGACCGTCGATGCAACGGACTCGGCGTCGGTCGGGCCATTGCCGGAGCCTTCACTGCAATTGCTCGAGGTCGGCCAGTTCGACCGGCCAACAGGCATGGCCACTCGCCCCCTCGACTCGCGGTTGTTCGTACTCGAACAGGCCGGGCGCGTCTTGGCCGTCGACGACCTCTCCGAAGCCGTCGTCCTCGACATCACCGACCGTGTCACGTCCGGCGGCGAGCAGGGCCTGCTCGGGCTGGCCTTCCACCCCGCAACGGACCTGGCTTACGTGCACTTCAGTGGCGACGACGGCCAGACGGTAATTGCCGAGTTCGCCGTCGACCCGTTCACTGCGGAGTTCGACGCCGACTCGTATCGCGAGGTGCTGACGGTGGACCAACCGTTTAGTAATCACAACGGCGGGCAGCTGGCCTTCGGCGACGACCAGCTCCTGTACATCGGCCTGGGTGATGGCGGGTCGGCGGATGATCCACTGCGCGCCGCACTCGACCTGTCGACGCCACTCGGCAAGATCCTGCGCATCGACCCTCAAGTGAGCGGCGACGAGCCGTTCACCGTGCCGCCGGGCAACCCGTTTGTCGACGTCGACGGGGCCGACCCGACGATCTGGTCGTACGGCCTGCGCAACCCGTGGCGATTCGCCTTCGACGAACAGACCGGCGACCTGTGGATCGCCGACGTCGGCCAGAACGAGATCGAAGAGGTCAACCTGGCGACCGCCGATGGGGCGCCGACCGGAGGACGCGGCGTGAGCTTCGGCTGGAGTGCATTCGAAGGTGACCAGCCATTCAACGCCGATCAAGACCCCGATGGTCATCTCGACCCGCGGTTCACCTATCGGCACGAAGGCGGCCGCTGCTCGATCAGCGGCGGCGCGCTGTACCGCGGCGACCTGGTGTCGAATCTCGACGGATGGTACCTGTACGGCGACTACTGCTCGGGCGAGCTGTTCGCCTTCGATCCGACGTCGCCGACGGATGCACCCCGCACGATCGACATCGGCTCACTGCCCGAGGTGGTGGCCATCGCCTCCGGGCCCGACGAGCAGCTCTTCGCCATCTCCAACGCAGGGACGCTCGTGCGAATCGATTCGGTCTGAGTCAGCGCCGAGCGCCCATGAACATGCCCTTGAGCGCCTCGTAGTGCTCGATGACGTGCCCGGCGCCGAGCACGACCGCTTCGAGAGGCACGTTGGACATGCGCACCGGCACCTCGGTCTCCCGCTCGATCCGCTCAGCCAGCCCCCGTAGGAGTCCGCCGCCGCCGACGAGGTACATCCCGCGCACGAGAAAGTCCTGCGACAGCTCGGGTGGAGCCTTTGAGAGACAGCGGATCACCGATGACACGATCGACGACACGACGTCTTCGATGGCGAAGCGCACTTCCTCGGGTGTGAGCAGCACGGTCTTCGGTAGCCCGGTCATGAGGTCGCGGCCGCGGATCTCGGCCTGATTCTCGTCGGGGGTCGGGTCGGCTGATCCGATCGCCACCTTGATCTCCTCGGCGGTGCGCTCGCCGATGGCGATGCCGTGCTCGCGACGGACGAAGTTCTGGATCGCGGCGTCGATGTCGAACGATCCGACGCGCACGGCCTCGAGGGCGACGATCCCGCCGAGGCTGATCACCGCCGTCTCGCTGGTGCCACCGCCGATATCGATCACCATGTTGCCGACGGGCTCGTCGATCGGCAGGTCCGCGCCGATTGCCGCAGCCATCGGCTGCTCGATCAAGTTGGCGTCGGCCGCACCGGCGCGCCTGGCCGCGTCGGTGACCGCTCGGCGCTCGACCTCGGTGATCGCCGACGGCACACAGATCACGACCTTCGGCCGCGTGAATCGGCTGACCCCTACTCGTTGCAGCAACAGTCGGATCATGCGCTCGGTGATCTCGAAGTCGGTGATCGCCCCGCCGCGCAAGGGGCGCACGGCGACGATGTAGCCGGGAGTGCGGCCGATCATCTGCCACGCCTCACGGCCGGTCGCCAGCACCTCACCGGTCTGGCGGTTGAGCGCAATGACCGACGGCTCGTTGAGCACGATGCCGCGGCCCTTCATGTACACGAGGGTGTTGGCGGTGCCGAGATCGATGGCGAGGTCACGCGCCACTAGGACTCGTTCTCCTCGGGGTGATTCGTGTCGAGCGGATCATCGCCTTCGGCCGGCGGTTTGATCTTGTCGATCGTCGGGCGCCGTGCCTCGGGCGACAGCGCATCGATCTGCCGGCGGAACGAGTCGACCCCGTCGGGCGTCCGGCGACGACCGAGCAGCCACGCAACGAGGAGCACGACGGCCACAGCTACGACGATGACGACGACGAGCACTCACTCGCCCCCGACGCTCGCCGCGTCGATTACGTCACTCGCTCCGGTGCCCCAATCGGCCCCAGAAGCCCACCGCTCGTGCTTCCAGATCGGCGCCGACTGTTTCAGCGCATCGATCGCATACCGGGCCGCCTCGAATGCTTCGGGCCGATGTGGCGCCGACACGACGGTGAGCACCGACGAGTCGCCCAGCCCCAACTCTCCGAGACGATGAAGCAACGCGACGCGCCCGATGTCGGGCCACCGCCGACGGGCCTCGGCGGCGATTTCGGCGAAACGCGGGACCACCTGTTCCTCGTAGGCCTCGTACGTGAGATGGGTCACGCCGGTTCGTCCCTCGGCGTGGTCCCGTACGGTGCCGCTGAAGACCACGACAGCCCCGCAGTTCGGCATGAGCGCCCACTCGTACACACGGGCGACCGGCAGCTCCTCGTCAGTGACCTCGAGCCACTCCTGATCGCCGATCTGCTGCCGCACCAACGGCATGGTAGCCACCACATGCGGCAAGACACCGCAGCCGCGGACCACGGCCACATCACGACAGGTACGATTCGGTCTCCGTGCAGCAGGGTCCGATTCCGCCACATGAGCGCACCTGGCGCCACCCCTCAGAGATCGGCCCGACGCGCGCCGACGTCGATCTCGCTCCGAATCGTCGTGCGAGCAGCAGCATCGCCATCGCTGTCGCCAGCGGCACCTTGACGATCGCCGCTGTGGCGATGCTCCTCGTCGTGGTCACACCATCGCGGTCGGGTACACCGCTGACACTCAGCGCGACGACGTCGCCGCCGATCGCGCAGAGCGTGCGCGCCACGCGCCCCGCTGGTCCGATCGTCGCCCAGCCGACAGTCGGGCTGGCCTCGTTCAGCGCCACTGCATCGGTGCTCTCGGCCCCGCTCGTTCTACTCGACCGTGTGGCCGCTCGTGCGCCCGACCCTGACGAGGTCGTATTCGTCGTAGTCGGCGAGGCGACCTACCGCGCGGTGTGGAACCACGTTCCGTGGATGACCGCATCGGCCGACGCCGTGGTCGTCGATGGCTCCGGACACGTCGTTGCGCACTTGCGGTCGGGATCGATGTTCATCCTCGCCGGCGTGCACGTCGGCGACTGAGCAGCCGACCGATCCACACAGCGCCGACGACACCGCCGATCGTCGCCACCACCGCAGCACCGAGTGTCAACTCCTGACGCCGCTTCGGGGTGATCATCGTCCACCACGGCGCTTCGGTCGCCTCGACGTAAGTCTGCTCGTTGGTGATCGTCGGCCGCCAACCGCGCGATCGGAGGCGCCCGTTGGCCACGACCCAGGACGCCTGGGTGTACGGAGCCAGACCGGGAGGGATCGGTCCTCGTTGGAACCGCCAGCTCAGTCGACTGAGGACATCGCGCACCCGCTCGGGCAACGGGACGCGAGGGCGTTCCCCCGACAACGCGCGCACGCGTTCGCCTGCAACCCAGCCGTCGGGAGCCACGTTGTACACACCATCGAGCCGCTGCAAGATGGCAACGACCACTGCGTCGGCGAGGTCATCGAGATGCAGGAACTGCGCCGGTGGGTCGGTGACCGCGAACCGCCAGCCCAAGCCGGCAACGAGCGCCCGCGCCAAGCGTGAGCTCTCGCCTTCGGCCAGCGCGAGTGCGGGTCGCAGCACAGTGGTAGCGCGTGCCGGTGCAGCGCGGCGCCACTGCTCGACCAGCTCTTCGGCCGACGCCAGCTGCCGGGCGAAGACGAACTCGACGTCGGGCCGCAGCACCGCCTCTTCGGTGATCGGCACCGGGTTGTTCGGGGAGGGTCCATACACCAAGGCCGACGAGACGAATACCACGTGGTCGGCCTGCACCCGGTCGGCGAGGTCGAGCGTCGTCGAGCACGCCTCGGTGGCGCTCTCCCGACGCTCCGCACGGCGGTCGTAGTCACTGCTGCCGAGGTCGACGACAACATCGACTCCGATATCGCTTCCAGTGTCGACTCCAGTGTCGCTTCCGGCATGGGTTCGGGTATCGAGGAAGGCATCGTCGTGCACGTCAGGCTCGACACGGGCTAACGCAGGTTCCATCTGCAGGCGTCGCTCGACCCGCCTTGCCAGCGGACCATCGGCACCGACCAGCACCACCGATCGAACCGGCCGGGCGGCGTCCGACCCCACCGGGCCTGCCGGTGACGTGTCGACCACTGCCATCACGCCACCCTACGCCGACCGCGGGCGCGTCTGGGCCGTGCGCGCCGTAGCATCGGGTCATGGCCGACGACGACGTGTCCCCGTTCGATGCTGGCGACGACGACAACCCGTTGGCCGGACTCCCGCTGTTCGGCGATCTGTCGCGGGCCCTTGCCGGGCAGGGGCCGCTCAACTGGGACGCCGCCCGTCAGTTCGCGTTGCTCTCCGCATCCGGCGGCGGGTTGATGCCCGGTTCATCGACACCGGCAGTGTCGGGCAACGTCGACCCATCGGTGCGCATTGCCTACGCCGATCTCGCCCGCATCGCTCGGCTGCACGTCGCCGACGTGATGAGCCTCGACGTTCCCGATGTCGAGCCTCAGGTGGCGACACCCGAGCAATGGGCACAGCAGACGCTCGAGGCGTACCGGCCGCTCTTCACCGAGCTGGCGACGTCGCTCGGTGGCGCCGACGATGCCACATCAAGCGATGATCCGATGGCGCAAATGATGGCCGGACTCAGCAAGATGATGGCGCCCGCGATGATGGGAATGAGCGTCGGCTCGATGGTCGGCGCATTGGCCCGCCGGGCGTTCGGAGTGTACGACCTGCCGATTCCTCGAGCCACACCGGCGATCACCGTCGTCCCGCCCACGATCGACGCCTTCGCGGCGGAGTGGGAGATTTCGCTCGACGAGATGCGGCTCTGGGTGATCAGCCACGAACTCGCCGGGCTGACGCTGTTCTCCCAGCCGCCCGTTGCCGACCACCTGCGCGCTTTGGTGCAACAGCACGTGGGCGCGTTTGCACCCGATCCGTCGGCAGTCACCGACAAACTGACCACACTCGATCTCGACGGTGGCGACCCGATCGCCGCGATGCAGCAAGCCTTCGGTGACCCGGAGGTGTTGCTCGGCGCCGTGCAGTCCGACGAGCAGTTGGCGCTCCAGCCACAACTCGACGCCGCGGTGGCCACCACCATCGGTGTTATCGACTGGGTGGTCGACGCGGTCGCGGTGCGCGTGATCGGCGGCAACGCGTTGCAGATCGCCGAGGCCGTCCGGCGACGCCGCGCCGACACATCCCCCGACGACGTGTTCGTCGAGCGTCTGCTGGGGATCCGTCTCGGCGCGGAGCAGACCGTCCGCGGCAAGGCGTTCGTGCAGGGTGTCGTCGACCGCGCCGGCGAATCCGGCCTCGCGCCCCTGTTCAGCGAGGGCGGTGCCGTTCCGACGCCGAACGAGATCGAGGCCCCTGGGCTCTGGATCGCCCGGGTGACCGGCGAGTGACGCGACGCCGGTTCGCGCCTTGCGTCGGCGCCGAGTCAGTTCGCAGGTAGATGCTTGCCGCGGCCGCAGCAACAGCAACCACCATCGCCCCAGGACCGACAGTGAGCTGGAGCGCCACGGCGATGAACGCGCCCGCGGCCCACGACAGCTGAAAACGCGTCTCGAACACGGCGAACGCCCGACCTCGGTTGGCGCCGGGCGCGTCGCGCTGGACGATCGACTCGAAGCTCAGCCGCCCGACCGACGCGACGAAGTTGAGGGTTCCGGCGAGCAACACGAGTGCACCGGGACCACCGAGCAGCGCCGCGGCGACCGCCACGACCGCGGCCGCAACCAAGGTCACCGACAGCATCGTCTCTTCGCGCAGTCGACTGCGCAAGCGCGGCGCCAACGCGTTGCCGATCATGGTCGCCACCGCCGAGACGGCGACGACTGCGCCGAACCAGATGGTGCCGGAATCCTGCGCACGCAACCAGAACGCCGCGAGGAAGAGCGTGAACCCGACTGCACCACGCAGCACCGTCATGGCGAAGGCGCCGGTGCGGATGCTCGCCGAGTGCAGCTGTCCGACCTCTTCGATCGCTTCCTGGCGTGTGGCGACCACCTCGGGCGGTAGCCGCGTTGCGGCCACGAACGCAGCGACGAACAGACCGGCGCCATACACCAGCGTCGAGGTCGATCCGCCGAGCTGCAAGAGCACGCCGGCGGGAACCACCGCAACCGCACCGGTGAGGCCGGAGATCAGGCCCAGCTTCGAGTTGGCTTCGACCAGCTCGGTCTCCGAACGCACCGTGCTCGGCACGAGCGCTGACTTGCTGACGACATAGGTCTTCTGCAGTACGAGAGAGGCGAACACCAACGGGAACAGCGCCCAGTCGTCGACATAGCGCGCCATCAGGATCATCAAAACAACCCGCACCACGGCGACGATCTGGATCACCAGCCGCCTGCCTCCAGCGACACGATCGATCGCCGGCCCAATCAGTGGCGCCACGACGAGGAACGGTGTCACGCCGAGCGCGAGGAACAACAACACCCGGCTGCGGGCCGCATCGAGATCGATGTCGAAAAACAGCGAGTCGGCCAAGGCGACGACCATCGCGGCGTCGCCCGCCATCATCAGTGCATGGGTCAGCGCCAGCTTGCGGAACTTGCTCGGGGGCACCCGGCGCGCCGGCGCGGCAGCGGTCACGACGCCGATGCTACGACCGGTCGCTCGCTTCTCAGGAGCGTACGTACTTGTATCCGAGCCCGCGAATGGTGACGATGCGCGTCGGCACCGCCGGGTCGGGCTCGATCTTCGAACGCAGACGCTTGACGTGGACGTCGAGGGTCTTGGTGTCACCGACGTAGTCGCTACCCCACACCCGGTCGATCAACGTCTCGCGCGGTAGGACACGACCAGCGTTGGCCAGCAGCAGGTGCAGCAACTCGAACTCTTTGAGCGGCAGGGTCAACTCGACGCCGTTGACCGACGCCCGGTGTTCTTCGGGGTCGAGCTGGACATCGCCGACCTCGAGCGTTCCTGGTGGCATGATCGGCGCGTTCCCGCTCGAATCGGAGCGACGCAGGACCGCCCGAATACGGGCGATCAGCTCACGCAGGCGATACGGCTTGGTCACGTAGTCGTCCGCACCGACCTCGAGACCGACGACGGTGTCGATCTCGGCGCTCTTGGCGGTGACCATGATGATCGGCACCTGTGTTCGCTTCCGTAGCTGCCGACACACGTCGACGCCGCTGACCTTTGGCAGCATCACGTCGAGCAGCACTAGGTCGGGTTGCACCGAGTCGTAGCGGTCGAGGGCCTCGGCGCCATCGACCGCGATCGCTACATCGAAACCCTCGCGTTTGAGCCCGATCGACAACGCTTCGACAAAGCTGGCTTCGTCTTCGACGACAAAAATCGTCGCCTCACTCATTGCGATGCCTCCTCGGGTGTACGCGCGGCCGCCGACCGTGATGCTGGTGACGATGCTGGTCCGGTTGCGTCACGGGGCGCGGCGTCGGTGACGAGCAACGACACCGGCAAGCGGAGCACGAAGGTCGAGCCTTCGCCTTCTTGCGATTGCACGCGCACGTCGCCTCCGTGGTTGTTGGCGACGTGGCGAACGATGGCCAAGCCGAGACCCGACCCTCCGGTCTCGCGGCTGCGTGCTTTGTCCACTCGATAGAAGCGTTCGAAGATGCTGTCGAGGTCGCGGGCGGGGATCCCCAACCCTTGATCGGCCACCATCAATTCCAGAGCGTGTTCGTCGAGCCGGGTACGCACCTGCACCACGCCGCCATCGTGGCTGTACTTCACGGCGTTCTCGACCAGGTTGCCGAGCGCTGACTCGATCTGGCGCTGATCACATCGCAGGTGAATCGATGCGCCCGCATCGATGGCCGTCACCGCGATGTCACGCCCGCGGTTCGAGGCCTGCCCCCGAGCGATCGCGGCCGTCACCATCGTGCGCACTTCGACGACCTCCTCGCTGAGCGTGGAGAACTCGATCTGCGACAGGCGCAGCAGGTCGTCGATCGTGCGCACCGCTCGATGCGACTCGATCACCAGGTGCTCAGAGACCCGAGTGACGGTGCCGGGATCTGCTTCGTCGGCGAGTGTCTCGGCGAGCACGGCGATTGCGCCGACCGGCGTCTTCAACTCATGGGAGATGTTGGTGACGAAGTCGGTGCGCATGGCGTCGGTGCGAATGCGCTCGCTGACGTCTTGCACCGTCGCGACGGCTGCACCGCCCGGGAGTGGTTCGGCAACGACGGCCTGCCACATCTTCGGCGGTCCCTGCACCTCGATGAGCCGCCGAGCCTGCTGGCCCCGACGCGCCGCATCGAGAATTTCCTCGACCTCCTCGGTGACGAGGATGCCGACATGGGTGCCGTCGAATGCGCGTGCTGCCCGGTTGCGGTATTCGAGCCGCCCGGTGGAGGCCATCACGATGACGCCGATCTCGAGATGATCGACCGCCTCGCGCAGCACCAACGCGGTCTCGTCGTCCGGGGTCAGGGCGCGTCCGCCGGGGGGGGTTGGATCGGCGATGGGCGTCACGGTCGAACGCCGACTGCGCGCCACCAGCGCGGCCACACCAGCGCCGACCGCCAGTCCGAAGAGTGCAGCGAGGATCGAAATCAAAATCACTGTGTTGGGCCCATCGGAGTCGAGGGCGGATCATTGTCGCTCTCGGGGTGCGGAAACTCGGGCAGCCACCCGTCGACGATGTAACGAACACGATCGCCGACATTCACTGCGTGGTCGCCGATGCGCTCGTAGAAGCGGGCGACGACCGCGAGTTGGACCGCTACCTGCAGGTCGAGCGCGCCTCCGGCATGACTCTCGAAGATCACCTGGATGAACTGCCGATGCAGGTCGTCGAGATAGGCGTCCATGTCGCGCAACGCAGCCGCGCGCACGGCGCTGTGGTTGAGGTAGGCCTCGGTGGCCTCCTTGTACAGCACCTGCGCCTGCGAGCCCATCTTCTGGATCACGCCGCGCACGTTGGCGTCGAGATCGTGGCCGTAAATGCGGCGGGCCGCCTTACAGATGTTGACGCACAGGTCGGCCGAGCGTTCGACGTCGGCGATGATCTTGATCGCCGACACGAGCGACCGAAGATCGCCCGCGACCGGAGCCTGCAACGCAATCGCCTCGAAACACTGCTCTTCGAGTCGTACCGATCGGGCGTCGTAGTCCTCGTCACCGAGGATCAGGTACTCAGCTCCTTCGAGATCCATTTCGAGCAGGACGTCCGTCGCTCGAGGAATCAGCTCGGTAACTCCGGCCGACATCCTCGCGACCCCGGTCTGGATCTCGTCGAGCTGCTCGTGGAATTCCGCTCGCAGCTCGGTTGTCACTAGCCGAACCTGCCAGTCACGTAATCGATGGTCGCCTGTTGCGAGGGATTGGAGAACATCGTGTTGGTGTCGTCCATCTCGACGACGTAGCCCGGCTGACCCGTGCCGTCGATCGAGAAGAACGCCGTACGGTCCGAGACGCGAGCGGCCTGCTGCATGTTGTGGGTGACGATCACGATGGTGTACGTCGTCTTCAGTTCGTTCATCAGCGTCTCGATCGCCAAGGTCGAGATCGGGTCGAGCGCCGAACACGGCTCGTCCATCAGGAGCACGTCGGGTTCGACAGCGATCGCCCGGGCGATACACAGCCGTTGCTGTTGCCCGCCCGACAGCCCCGACCCGGGCTTGTCGAGGCGATCCTTGACTTCCTCCCAGAGGTTGGCGCCACGCAACGCCTCCTCGACGAGTTCCTCGGATTCCTTCTTTCCGAGCCGCGCCGAATTGAGCTTCTTTCCGGCGAGCACGTTGTCGGCGATCGACATTGTCGGAAACGGGTTGGGACGCTGGAACACCATGCCAACCCTGCGGCGCACGGCTACCGGGTCGACGCCCGCGCCGTAGAGATCCTCGCCGTTGAGCGTGACCGACCCCTCGACGTACGCGCCTTCGATCACCTCGTGCATTCGGTTGAGCGAGCGCAAGTACGTGGACTTACCGCAACCAGACGGTCCGATCAGCGCAGTCACCGAACGCGGCTCGATGTCCATGTTGACGCCTTTCACCGCAAGGAAATCGCCGTAATAGATGTTGAGATCGCGCGTCTCGATGCGGTTGTCAGCACCCGCAGATGTGATCGCCGACGGCGTCGCTGCGGCGCTCGCCGCCACCGGCTCGGCGACGGTCTCGGTTTGCAGCTCGTTGGTCATGCTGGCCTTTCGCGTACAGAGATCATGGAGCTCCGCGGGATCACGGTGTTCGAGCGGATCACGATGGGTATGGGACTGTGCATCAACGCAGACCCTTGGGTTTGAGGATGGTCGACAGGACCCTGGCGATCGTGAACAGAATCATGACGATGATGATCAGAACGAGAGCGGCCGTCCAGGCCCGTTCCTGTCCTGCTTCGGGCGGAATACCGGGCTGAACGTACTGGTAGTACGTGAACACCGGCAAGGTGGTCATACGGCCGTCGAACGGGTTCCAGTTGACGCCCTGAGCCAGACCGGCGGTGACCAGCAATGGCGCGGTCTCGCCGATGACCCGGGCGACCGCCAACACCACGCCGGTGATGATGCCGGCGATGGCGGTCGGGATGACCACCTTGACGATCGTCTTCCATTTCGGAACCCCGAGCGCGTACGACGCTTCGCGCAGCTCGTTGGGAACGAGCCGCAGCATCTCCTCGGTGGCACGTACCACGATCGGCACCATCAAGATGGTGAGTGCGGCGGCCGCCGCGAGTCCCGACCTCGTCCCCGGTCCGAAGAGGATCTCGAACAGCGCGTATGCCGCGAGACCAGCGACGATCGAGGGGATGCCGGTCATCACGTCGACCATCGATGTGATGCCTTTGGAGAGCCGAGTGCCGTGGCCGTACTCGACGAGATAGATCGCCGTGAACACGCCGAACGGCACCGAGATCAGCGCTGTGAGCCCAGTGACGAGGAGGGTACCGATGATGGCGTGATAGGCGCCGCCGCCCTCGCCGACGATGCCGCGCATCGTGTCGGTGAAGAATGTGACGTCGAAACGCGTCAGACCTTCGCTCAGCACGGTCCATACCACCGATACCAGCGGGATAGCCACGATGAGGAACGAGCAGGTGACGATGGCAACCATTGCCCGGTCGGTCGCTTCGCGCTTGCCCTCGACCGCCCGCGCAATGCCGTAGATCAGTGCGACGTAGGCCAGGACCGACACGATCAGCCAACGCGCCCAGTTTGGTGATGCGCCGTCGATCAGCCAGCTGAGCGCGCCGAGCACGATCGCTGCCGCGACGATGCCGTAGTGCTGCGCCCTCGACAGTTGGCCGTGGCGCAGACCGCCGGGATCCGGAGCCGGCGCCGTTTCGCGAACGTCGGTTGTGGTGGTCATCCGTCGGCTCCCGAGAAGCCGGCTGCCGCCACGCGACGAGCAGCGAAGTTGACGATGAA
>JBCDFR010000076.1:0-12320 GCA_039177505.1 Actinomycetota bacterium
GGGGGGTTGCTCCCCGCGGCGGGGGACGGCTTCTGGGCCTCTGTGTACCTGGGGCCCCTGTTCACCATGTGGCTGCCGCTCGTCTTTGTCGCATTCGCGGACTACGACATCGTGTACCTGGCGGGTGGATGGGGAGCGGCGTTCGACCTCGGCTTCTCCGACGAACTCGGACGCCAGATCACCAGGGCCAACGAACTCGATCGGGTGATCGGCGGCGTGTGCCACGGCCCGCTCGGTCTGCTGAAGGCGACCGCTGCCGACGGCACGCCGCTGGTCCAAGGACGCCGGATCGCCGCCGTCACCAACAAGCAGGTGCGCGAGCTCGGGATCGAGAGCACGCCACACCATCCCGAGACCGAATTACGCAAGCTCGGTGCCGAGTTCGAGTCCGCTACCCACCGCCTGCGTGATCCGCTCGCCAATCACTGGGTGGTCGACGGCAACCTTGTCACGGGGCAGAACCAGAACGCCGGGCCGATGGTGGCGCGCGAGATGATGCGCATCGTGTTCGACGCACCGGCTCAGGTCTGATCGGTACGGTTGCATGCGATGACCGACGTGGACGGCGCTGAGATCGCGACCGATGGACGGGTCGCCCGACGACAGCGCAACATCGATGCCGTCCTCGACGTCGTGATGGAGCTGTTCGCAGAAGATGCGATGTTCCCCACGATCGAGCAGGTGTCGGTACGTTCCGGTCTGTCGCTGCGCTCGCTCTATCGCTACTTCGCCGACCCCGGCGAGCTGCTCGAAGCGGCGATCACGCGATCGGCCCAGCAAGGCCGAGAAGCATCGCGCTTGCACCGAATCGGCCAGGGCCCGCTGGAGGGTCGAATCGCTGACTTCGTCGACATGCGCCTGCGGTTGTACGAGAGTCGTGCGCCGGCACTCCGTGCCACGTTGGCCAATGCCGCGCGTCACGCGCGGGTGCGCGACGTGCTGGCGGCGCGCCGCGTGGACATGCGGCTCCAGTTCGAGCAGCAGTTCGAGCGCGAGCTCTCGGCGATGAAGACCGCAGACCGCGATCACGTGGCTGCAGCAGGCGACCTGATGACACAACTCGAGTCGATCGATTATCTCCGTCGCCATCGGCAACTGACGACTGAAGAGGCGCGCGGGTCGATCACCACCGCCCTGCGCGCGCTGTTGGCGTAGGCGCCACCACAGGAGGCGCTAGCGATGCAGCAACGATCGGGAGTCACGCCGTTGCGCGTGATGGGATCGAAGATCTCCTACTACACCGGCAAGTTCGAGGGATACCTGCGGTACAAGGAGATCCCGTACGAGTTCGTGACGATGACGCCGTCGGTCCGGCGCGAGGTCACCCGCCGTACCGGTGCCGCGCAAATGCCGGCGGTGGAGCTCGCCGACGGCCGGTGGATGACCGACACCACGCCGATGATCCAATGGCTCGAAGCGCAGTTCCCCGAGCCGGCGGTCATTCCGCGCGAGCCGGAACAGCGCTTCTTTTCGTTGCTCGTCGAGGACTACGCCGAGGAGTGGTTGTGGCGCCCGGCCATGCACTTCCGGTGGAGCTACCGGCGCGACGCGCTGCAGCTGAGCCGAACGATCGCGGACGAGATCGTCGTGTTGCCGATACCCGGCATCATCAAGCGAGCCGGCGTGCGCCGTCGGCAGATCGGTGGCTGGGTCAAAGGTGACGGCGTCACCGCCGAGACGTGGGACCACATCGAAGGGTGCTACACGGGGACACTCGAACGTCTCTCGGCGATCTTCGCCAGTCGCCCGTTTCTGCTGGGGGAGCGGCCGACGATTGCCGACTTCGGCTTCTTCGCATCGATGTTCCGCCACTTCGGTCAAGATCCGACGCCTGCGCACATCATGCGCGAGACGGCACCGCTCGTGTGGGAATGGCAAGCGCGGCTGTGGGCGGCTCGCGGGTCGTCGACGCACGGTCCGCTCGTCGAGGGCGTTCCAGGCGACTGGAATCCGATCCTCGACGACATCGGGTCGGCGTACCTGCCGTACCTCAACGCCAACGCACGGGCGTGGGCTCGCGGAGCCGAACGGCACGATGCCATCATCGAGGGCGTGCACTACCGCGACCTGCCGGTGTCGCAGTACCGCGTCTGGTGTCTCGAACGGCTTCGGGAGCACTTCGCGGCCCTCCCGAGCGAGGTTCGCGGAAGCGTGCGCACTCGACTTGAGGCGCATGGTTGCTGGAAGGCACTGTGGGAGATCGCCGAGCCGGCGTCCGGGTACGACGGTGATGCGGTCCCGTTCCGGGGCGAGAAGGTGCACTATCCCGGGCACCGCGTCTACGGCTGACCAGCGCTCCTCCAGTTATTGCCAGTAGAACTCGCAATAGTTACGATGGCGGCCATGCCGAGATATGGGGATGTCGACAAGGCCTACGCCACCAAGCTGGCGACGACGCCGCCCGAAGACGACGGGCCGGTGTGGATGGTCAATCTCATGAGGTACCGCGAGCAGGCGGACTACGAAGACGGCAGGCAGACGTCACGTACCGGCCGTGAGGCCGACGACGAGTACGCCCCGGTCGGCCCGCTCGCGGCGGTCGGCGCCAAGATCGTCTTCGTCGGCGATGTGGCCGACCAGTTCATCGGGCAGACGCCGAGGTGGGATCGCGTCGCGGTGGTGCGATATCCGACTCGGCGGTCGTTCATCGAGATGCAACAGCGCAAGGACTTTCAGAAGCAGCACGAGCACAAAGAAGCGGGGATGGCCGAGACGATCGTGATCGGTGGTCAGCCGATCGAGATACCGACGATCACCAACGGCCCGGACTGGGCCGACGTTCCACACCCGCCGACGGACGACGACGGTCCGTACACCATGGTCCACGTGATCCGCTTCCACGACGAGGGCGGAGCGACGGCGACGCCGGACCACATGACCGAGTATCAGAATGTCGCGGGTTCGGTCGCCGTTCCGAATGGAGTCCGCATCGACGGATGGTTCTCGGCCGAGGGGACGATCCTGGGCGATGGTCGTTCGTGGCATCAAGTGCGGTTCAACACCTTCCCCAGCAAGGCGGCGTTCATGACCGTGGCCATGGACCCCGATCGGCTCGCGGCACACAGCGAACACCGCGATACGGCGATCGCCGACACCTACGCCATCGGCGTCCGCGGCTACATCAATCACCTGGCCGACTCGATCGCCGAGCCGCACAACGGCTGAACGCATCGTCGAGATCAGCTGATGAAGTTCGGCATCGTTTTCTCCAACACGGGCCCAGCAGTGGAGCCGGCCGCAGCCGTCGAGTTCGCGCAGGCCGCTGAGGCCGCCGGGTTCGAATCGATCTGGACGGTCGAGCATGTCGTCGTGCCGTCCGGCTACGAGTCGGCCTACCCCTACGACAAGTCGGGCAAGATGCCCGGTCCCGAAGACTCGCCGATCCCGGATCCGCTGATGTGGCTGGCCTATCTCGCATCGGCCACGACGACGTTGCGACTGGCGACCGGCGTGCTGATCCTCCCGCAACGCAATCCCGTGGTCCTGGCCAAAGAGCTGGCCACGCTCGACCATCTCTCAAGCGGGCGGTGCATTCTCGGCATCGGGTCGGGTTGGCTCGAAGAGGAGTTCGATGCCATCGGCATCCCATTCGGCGAACGCGGCCGTCGCACCGACGACGCGGTCGCAGCGCTACGCGCCCTCTGGAGCCAAGAACAGGCCACCTACGACGGTGAGTTCACATCGTTTCGCGACTGCATCATGCGACCGCGGCCGCCCGGTGGAACTATCCCCGTGCATGTCGGCGGCCACACCGAGATCGCTGCTCGTCGCGCCGGCCGACTCGGCGACGGCTTCTTCCCCGCGTCGGGGAGCCACGACCGCCTCTCCGAGCTGTTCTCGGTCGTCAAAACGACGGCGGAAGCTCACGGCCGCGACCCGAACGCAATCGAGATGACCACCGCTGGCAACGGCGCCATCGGGTCCGGTGCCCTGGATGAGGTTGGCGCGCTACGTCGCCTCGGCGTCGACCGTATTGTCGTGCCCGCGATGCTGTTCTGGCGGAACCCGGTTGAGGATCTCGCGCGCTACGGCGACGAAGTGATCGCTCCGAGTCAGCCCTGATGTCGACGCCCCTGGCCGCCCTGGTGCTCGATCACCGTTTCGACTGGCGTCGCTCACAGCGAGAGGAGTGGTCATGAAGCAACCCCGTCGAGTCAGCACACGAGCGGCAGCGTTGGCGGCCGTCGTTGCCGTCGTTGCGGCCTCGTGTGGCGGTGGCGACGATTCGTCGGAACCGTCGTCGACCGACGCCAGCGCCGCTACAGCCGGCGATGTCGGATCGGACTCGACCGTGGTGGATTCCACCGAGCCTCCGACCACCGAGTCGCCGACGACCGACGCGGGATCTGACGACGACGTCAGCGCCGGCGATGTCGCCGAAGGTGACGTCGACACCAGCATCGTCGAGAACGTCGACACGGTCACGTATGGCGGCGACATCATCGTTGCGCTCGAAGCGGAAGCGCAGGGGCTGCGCCCGTGGGAGGACGCGGCGCCGTCGGCAGCGCTCAACATCTTGCACGCCATCTACGACCCGCTGATGGCACCCACCGCAGACGGTGCGTTCGAGCCGTATCTCGCCGAGAGCCTCGAGCCGAACGCGGACTTCACAGAGTGGACCATGCGCCTGCGCCCCGACGTGACCTTCAGCGACGGCACGCCACTGACGGCGCAGACGATCGCGGACATGTTCCCGATTCAGCAGACGGGAGCCACCGCTTCGGCCGCAGTGTCGTCGGTCGGCCTCATCGGCGTCGATGCGATCGATGATCTCGAGGTCGTGTACCGGCTGTCGGCACCCAACTCGGCGTTTCCGTCGGTGCTGTGGAACCCGACGTTGGGAATGCCGTTCGTGCCCGAACTGGCCGCTGCGGACCCCGCCGGTTACAACGCCAATCCGATCGGAACGGGCCCGTTCACACTCGAGTCGCGCGACCTCGACAACGAAACCATCGTGGTGCGTCGTGACGACTACTGGATGGCGACCGACGCCGGCGACCAGCTGCCCTACCTCGATTCGATCAGCTTCCGCCCGATCCCCGACGAAAGCACGCGGCTCGATGCGTTGATCTCCGGTTCGGTCACGGCGATGACCACACTGCGGCAGGGCACGATTCGCGACTCTCGCGCCCAGTCGGGCCTCACGCTCGTCGAATTCCAGGGGAACAACACCGGTGGTGGAATGTTCAACACTGCGATCGCGCCGCTCGACGACGTACGTGTTCGTCGGGCGCTCCTCTCAATGATCAACCAGGACGGATTGATCGATGCCACGGGCGGCACCGGGATCTCGCTTCCGGCGACGCAGTGGTTCTCGCCCGACGATCCGTTCTGGACGCAGGAGGCAGCAGACGCCTATCCCGACTTCGACTTCGACCTCGGCGTTGCGCTCCTGGAGGAGTACGTCAACGATCCGGGACGCTCCGATGGCAAAGCGACCGGTGAACCGATCGACGTCACCTTGTCGTGTCCACCCGACCCGACGCTGATCGCGGCGATGCAGGTCATGGAACAGGTGTGGACCGGTTCGGGCCTGGTCAACGTGACCCTCAATCAGTTCGACCAGGCGACCCACATCAGCAACGCGATCGGCGACCAGCACCTCGCGCATTGCTGGCGGTGGGGCGGGCAGAGCGATCCCGGCGTGATGCTGTCGTCGTTCGTCGCCGACCCCGCCGAGTCGGTCGCCAACTTCCCCAACTATCTCTCGCCCCGCATGCAAGAGGCAGTCGCCGCGGCCAATGCCACCGACGACTTCGAGGAACGCCGGGCGCTGTTCTCGCAGGTGATGCAGGAGATCAGCAACGAGGCGCTGTTGTGGTACGGCGGGCACACCGCCGTGATGATCGCCACCGCCGATGACGTGCAGGGATTGAACAGCTGGGAGCTGCCCAGCGGCAGCCTCGGCATCGGGATCCCCGACGCGCTCGGGATCTGGTCGCAGGTGTTCGTTTCGCCATGAGCACGCTGGGCGACGATCCAACAAACGAGGCGACCAATCGGATCGTCGCGGCGTGGCGCACCGTGTCGGGGCGCAAACGGAGAGCGACGATGGCTGCAACGGCCCGACCTCACGACCCCGACGACTACGCGATTCCCGATCTCGACGGCACGGGGCCGACGGCGCGTGAGATCCCTCTCGATCACACCGCACCCGATGCGTCGTGGGACGTCTGGCCGGCGCGCACGCTCGACAGCTGCCGCGAGCCATTGGCTCCGGATGTGCCCGACCTGCGCGGCGTGTGGGAGGTGTACGCCGGGTACATGTCGGGCCATGTCGAGCGCATCGAGCAGGCCGGTAACCGGATCGTGATCACCACGGGCGGTCTGGTGCACGACATGTTCTGTGACGGCACGCTCGACCACGGCGTCGACGACACGGCGGGCATCGGCGGTCGTCACATCCGCGTCGCCGCCACCTTCGAAGACGGTGTCCACAAACTGCGGCCGTTCGACAAGCGCGTGGTCGCTGTCACCCGCCGGCTCGACGGCGACGAGATGCGCTGGCGTTATGGGCCCTTCCCCAACAAGCTTCGTCGACTCACCGAACCGCCATACGACCATCCCGCAACACGAGCCGCGGCGCAGGCCGCCGGCATCCTTCCGGCGTAGCGCACCGCCCGCCACGAAAGAGACAGATGGAAATCATCCTCACCGGAACCGGCTCGCCGATTCCAGACCCCAATCGAGCCGGTCCGTCGACGCTCGTCAAAGCCGGAGCGACGCACATTCTGGTCGATGCCGGACGCGGCACCGTGATGCGGATGGCCGCCGCCGGGTCGATGCCGCCACTGCTGGGAGCGGTGCTCGTGACCCATCTACACAGCGACCACGTGTGCGCCTTGAATGACGTGATCACCACGCATTGGGTGATGACCCAAGGCGCCACGCTGTCGATCTACGGTCCGCCGGGGATCGCACAGTTCGTCGAGCGGCAGATGCACGCACTCGAACCCGACGTCGGCTACCGCGTGGCACACCACGACGAGCTCACGGGTCCGCCATCGGTCGAGGTGACCGAACACGAGCCGGGCGCATCGTTCGCTGTCAACGACGTCCAGGTTGCCGTCGCGGCGACCGAGCACGCCCCGGTGCGCCCCACGATCGGATTCCGTTTGGAGCACGAGGGCGTCGTCGCCGCGGTGGTCGGGGACACGCTGGCATGCGACGGCGTCGACGAGCTGGCTCGCGACGCCGACGTGTACGTGCAGACCGTGGTCCGCGACGATCTGGTCAAGCTGATCCCCAACGAGATGATCCAGGACATCCTCGATTACCACTCGAGTGTCGTCGATGCGGCGCAGACCGCTGCCCGCGTCGGGGCGCGGCGGTTGATGCTGACCCATCTCGTTCCAGCGCCGACGCCCGAGCAATATCCCGAATGGAAGGCCATCGCCGCCGAGCACTTCGACGGTGAGATCATCATCGGTGACGACCTCACCGCCGTCACACTCGACGCAGAAAGCGAGCAGTCGTGAGCGAATTCCAAGGAACCATCGGTCGGACCCTCACCGAGTCCGAACCCCACTGGATGGAGCCGCCGCACCCCGGCAGCGATGCACCGAATGTGGTGATCGTGCTCCTCGACGACACCGGGTTCGCACAACTCGGGTGCTACGGGTCGGACATCGACACGAGCAACATCGATGCGCTCGCCGCGGGGGGAGTGCAGTTCACGAACTTCCACGTGACGCCCCTGTGCTCGCCGACCCGTGCGGCGCTGCTGACCGGTCGGTCGCAGCACGCGGTCGGCATGCGTGGGGTGTCGAACTGGCGCACCGGGTTTCCGCACCAGCTCGGGCACATCTCCAACTCGGCGGCGACGATCGCCGAAGTGCTGCACAGCGAGGGGTACGCCACGTTCTGCACCGGAAAGTGGCATCTCGCACCGACGACCGACATCTCCGCCGCCGGACCGTTCGACCAGTGGCCGTTGGCCCGCGGGTTCGATCGTTTCTACGGGTTCCTCGAAGGCGAGACCGACCAGTTCCACCCGGAGCTGGTGCGCGACAACACCCACATCACGCCACCGGCCGGGCCCGAGGACGGATACCACGTCTCCGAAGACCTCGTCGATCAGCTGTTGATGATGGTGAACGACAGCAAAGGCGTTCGCCCGGACCGTCCGTTCTTTGCGTATCTCCCCTTCGGCGCGACCCATGCGCCGCACCAGGCGCCGCAGGACTATCTCGACAAGTACCGGGGCCGCTACGACGAGGGGTGGGACGTCCATCGCGAGCGGTGGTATGCACGCCAACGCGAGATGGGGGTCATCGCCGACAACGCCGTGCTCGCGCCGCGCAACCCCGGCGTCGAAGCGTGGGACGACCTCCCGGATGCGCAACGACGTCTGGCATGCCGGCTGCAAGAGGCGTTCGCCGCCTTCCTCGACCACACCGACGACCAGATCGGCCGCTTCGTCGACGGCTTGCGCGACATGGGTGAGCTCGACAACACGGTCTTCGTGCTCCTCGCCGACAACGGCGCCTCCCAGGAGGGAGGGCCGTTCGGTGTGATGCACGAGATGAAGTTCTTCAACGGCGTGCTCGAGTCACCCGAAGAGGCGATTGCGCGGATCGATGACATCGGCGGCCCGAACAGCCACACCAATTACCCGTGGGGTTGGGCCCAGTGCGGCAATTCACCGTTCCGGTGGTACAAGCAGAACACGCACGAAGGCGGTGTGCACGTGCCGATGATCATGCACTGGCCCGACCGCTTTGCCGGACAGGCGGGAACCAAGCGCACGCAGTTCGTCAACGTGTCCGACATCACCCCGACCATCTACGACCTGCTCCGGATCGTGCCCCCAGACACGTACCGCGGGGTGGACCAGATGCCGGTGACGGGACACTCGTTTGCTGCCGCGCTCGACGATCCGGCAGCGCCCGCGGCGAACACGTTGCAGTACTTCGAGAACGCGGGCAGTCGGGCGTTGATCGCCCAGGTGGACGACGTGTGGTGGAAGGCCGTTACCAAGCACAACCAGGGCGACGACTACGACACCGAGCCGTGGGAACTGTACAACCTGACCGACGACCCTTCGGAGTGTGCCAACCTGGCGAGCGAGCGGCCAGAACGCCTGGGCGAGCTGATCGACCTGTGGTGGCGCGAGGCGGAACGTAACGGCGTGCTCCCGCTCGACGATCGCACGATCGAGTTGTTCGCCGCGCACCTGAGCGACCAATCACCCCACCGTCCCGACCGCCGGTACGCCTATCGGCCACCGATGTCGCCGATCCCTGCGCAGGGCTCGCCGCCACTGGGCGGCTTCGCCTTCGACTTCGCCGCACGGGTCACGATCGCGAGCGGCGACGAAGGCGTGTTGTGGTCGACGGGTACCCAGAACTCGGGCTGCTCGGTGTTCGTGCAGAACGGGCGGCTGGTCGTCGACTACAACGCGTTCGACGATCACACGATCGTCGAGTCGGCGATCGAGGTTCCCGAGGGTGAACACACGCTCGGCTTCCGACTACAACGCGACAGCCGCAGCACTGGTTGGGTCGAGCTGTCGATCGATGGCGAGCCGTGTGGTCGCGAGGCGATCCCGTTCTACATGCGCATGGTGTCGTCGGTCGGCTCCAGCATTGCGCACGACCACGGCTCGCCGGTATCGACGCGCTACACCGCGCCGTTCGCCTTCACGGGCGAATTGCACGGTGTGGCGATCGAGGTGCCATCGCGTACCAGCGTGCTGGAGGCTGAGGCCGCGGCGGCGGCCGAGATGGCTCGTCAGTAGCTTCGATCCGATCAGCGGCGTCGGCGCTCATGGCTGATAGGGCGGCGTCACGGTCCGTGGGAGGTCAAGCTGCGAGGGGTCGTGGTTTCGTGTGCGCCGCTGAGCACCTGGACGGCCCGCCGGTGGCTACCGTTCCAGAGGTACCACTTCGCTCGCTCGAACTCGTCGGGCGAGGGGGACCCGTGGTGTGGTCCAGTCGTTATGCGGCTGGTTGGTGGTTGATGGCCCACTCGGTGGCGAACTGGGCAGGGCTGAGATCGTCGTGGGCGGTGCCGGTTGATGTTGTAGTCGATCCGCCAGTCCTTGATGATCACGCGGGCCTCGAGCAGGCTGTCCATCCGCGGTCGTTGAGCAGTTCGTCGCGGAGGCGTCCGTTGAAGCTCTCGATTCAAGCGTTCTGCGATGGAGAGCCCGGTTAGATGAAGACGCGGTTGGTGTGGTTGAAGCAGCACCAGTCGGCAACGGTGTGGGCGGCGAAATCGGCTCCGTTGAGTTCCTAACCGTTGTCAATCGGTTCGGGGTGGTTCATGCTGGTGAGGGGGCGAGCGGTGTCTTGGAGCGCTGAGCGACTTCTTTGGTGACCCGCTCGTCCCTTCGTTTCTGGCTGCGGGTGTTCGAGATCGACTTTCTGGCGGCGCGGACTTCAGGCGGGATCTGGTAGCGCTCGGTGACGATCGCTCGCCCTTCGGTGTCGTTGATCGCTCGTGCGTCGGTGTCGCGAATCTCGTAGGCGACGTTGTTGCGCAGACACGACACGATCCGAGTGATGAGCACGGTCGCGATGGTGCAGATCGCTGAGTTGTGGTGGCGGCCGGAATCACACATGAGTCGTTGGTAGCGGGCGGCGGGGGTCGGGTCGACGAGCCGGGCGCGGTCAGCAGCTTGGAACAGTGCTGCGCGCAGGCATGCGTCGCCGCGTTTGGTTGGTCCGCCGGCTTGGTGGGTGAGTCCGGAGGAGTTCTGGCGTGGGATCAGCCCGGTGGACGAGTGGGCGGCTGCGAGGCTGGTGAACCGGTGCGGGTCACCGAGGCGCCCGAGGATCTGGGCTGCCAGGATGTCG
The DNA here is from genome assembly GCA_039177505.1 of Actinomycetota bacterium. Lineage (GTDB taxonomy): Bacteria > Actinomycetota > Acidimicrobiia > Acidimicrobiales > Ilumatobacteraceae > JABSQH01. The sequence continues at coordinate 10,800 of JBCDFR010000076.1, forward strand.
CCGACGCCAGGAGCGGACATCACGATCCCGTTGGGGTCGGTTTCGGCGTAGAGGTCTTTGAAGCGCCGGTCCAGCAGGGCGATCTGCTCAGAGACCTCGAGTGCGAGGGCGGCCTCGGTGGCGATGTCGGCGGCGAGCGCCTCGTAGTCGAGCCCGTCGTTGCCCCACAGCGCGATGGTCTCGTTGGCGGCATCGATCACTTGTTGGGCTCGCTCGGGTCCCCAGGCCTTGCGGGTGTGGTGTTGGAATCAGCGGGCGAGACGCTCAGCCCCGAGCCGTTTGACCTGGTGGGGGTTGGCGTAGAGGGTCAGGAACTTGAACGTCGTTTGGGTCATGCGGGTGCCGAGCGTGTCGGTCCATCTCGGCCCGAGGATCTCGAGCAAGGAGTCCAGCCGGTGCATCGAGGTCGAGCGACGATGCACGAGCCCAGCGCGAATCTTCACCGCTCGCTTCAACGGGTCGCCCGGTCCGAGATGCTCGGCCGGGTGCAGGCCCTCCGGATGCAGCACCGGCAGCCGAGCCAACAGCTCAGCGTCGAGCCGGTCGGTCTTGGTGTGCTTAGACATGTAGTGCCGCAGGTCTGCGGACCGCTCCGAGGGGACGATCACGACCGTCGCGCCGTGCCGTCGAAACCACTCAGCGAGCGGAACCCACGCGTTGCGCGTAGGTTCCATCAGCACCATCACCTCGACTGCGTCGTCGGGGATTCTGCGCCGAAAACGCCTCGAGTTCGCTCGACACGGTGCGGAAGCGGTGCCGGCTTGACACGGTGTTGCCGGCGTCGTCCGCGATCGCTGCGACATGTGGTGATCTACACGCGATATCGATCCCGACTCTGATCTTCATGATGTCGTCTGCCTCGATGATGATTGCTGTCGACGACTGCCACGTCGACGGCGGGGAGCACCAGACATTCGCTATCAGGGATCACCGAACCTCGACGGGTTCGGTGTCGCCAGGTTCCTAACAGGGCCGCACCGTTCGACGACGTGAGCCCTGCACGCCGTCACGATCAACAGGCAAGAAGTCCAACCCGACTCGGGCAAGCTTCAATCGGTTCGCAGCAACGACGAGCAGGCGCCGAACCCGACCGAAACTACGCGGCCAGCTGCACCACCGCAGCCCGATCGAGCCGCAACTCAGTATGAATGTCGAACCTGACGAACGCTGGGGCACCACCACGCTCGGCGGCGAGTCGGTCAAGGACGCGCACGACGTGGTCGGCGTCGATCGAGTGCCCAACCTCGATCGCGAGGGCTTCGCAGGTGAACTCGTCGATCACGTTGAGCAGCTTCAGGGTGCGGCCGTCGACGGTGACGTCGAACTGGAAGCCGAGCGCCCACAGCGCGTTCGGGCGCTCCGGATCAGGGTGCGTCATTCGGGTGTTGCCGTTGTTGAAGTTCCTTACGCGGATGAACTTGTTTCCGAACTGATCGCTGCCGGACACCTCGTTGGTCCAGAAGTACTTCGCCTCGTTGCGCTCCTCGTCCCACGGCTCGAGGCCAGGGATGTGCGGATAGA
>JBCDFR010000077.1:0-12129 GCA_039177505.1 Actinomycetota bacterium
CGGTGGCGTGGGTTCGGTAGGTTCGCTGAGTGCCCGTCGACTTCCTCACTGATGAGGAGGCCGAGTCGTTCGGCCGATTCGATGGGCTGCCGTCTCGCCGCTGGTTGGCTCGGTTCTGTCTGCTCGGCGGGGCCAATTTGGTGCGGGTCGCGTCGTTTCGCAGTGATTCGAATCGATTGGGTTTCGCTGTGCAGTCCCACACGCCGAGCTACTCACCGGCCAGCGTTGGCGTGCAACCCCTCCGATGTGCTTCGCGGGCTCGGACTCACCGGCAACATCGACGAACACCTCAATGACCTCACACGAGGCGTCAGCACCGACCCACCTATGCAGACGCCCGACGGAACGATCAGTAGCCGCTCGATTTCCGGCGATCGTCGCATCAGGTTGATCGACAATGAGCAGACCCCTGGAAGCGCCCGATATTGACGGGTGGCGAAGACCGTTCAACCCGTTCTGGAACCGGCACACTGCGCAGCGGGAACTGCGCATAACGCGCCGGCGCTGTTGAGTCCACCCGGCTGCTCTGCAGCGTCTGCGGGATCGAGTGGCACTGCGTGCGCGTTGTTTGCGAGTCGAGGGGCAGGCCGTGTCCTGGCTCTGATGACGGTTACAACTGTGTGACGTTTCGTCGTGCTCCCGGGGCTGATCTGCGTCCCTTGCGTCCACCGAGGTCCACCGCCGTCTGTCGTGTCCGATGGGTCCAGACGGAGATGCTGACGCGTTGATCGACGCCCTTGCTGGGGGAGTTTCACACGTGTAGTTCTGGTCGCCTATGTCCGATGTTGGGGAGCCTGGCCGGGTCGATGAGCCGTCGTTGTTGACGTTGTCGGAGGCGATCAAGGTGCTGCGGATTGGTCGCTCGCTTGGTTACGAGTTGGCGCGCCAGTATCTGGCGTCGGGTGGAACATCGGGGTTGCCCGTGATCCGACTCGGTGAGCAGTGTCTGCGTGTTCCACGGTGGGCATTGCTCGAGTTGGCGACGACTGGGCGGGTGGTGCGGTTGTGTGATGCGCCGGTGCCCGTCGAGATGTCGAACGTCGATGGCTAACCACGACACTCCGGTGCGGGCACGGGTGGTGTTGGGTCCGGCTGCGCACGAGTTGCGGCGACGGGTGAGCCCAACCGTGTGGGTCGTGCTCGAGGAAATGGTCGAGCAGTCGATCACCGAGGGCGATGTGACGGTGGCGAGGGTGTCGGTCCGGTCGTTGGCTACGTCGCTGGGGTTGGCGAAGGACACCGTGCATCGCGCGACCACTCGGCTCCAAGAGCTCGGCGTGGTCGAGGGCCAACAGTCGCGCACCACCTCCGGAGGCTTCGGCTCCGGTTCGTATCGGCTGCTGGTGCCGTCGATCGTCATGTCGATCGCCAGCGCCTCGCCTCCAGCGGCTGATCGTCTCGCTCCCTCGTCATCTGTGAGCGCCCCTGAGCGGTCCGATTCTTCGGATCAGCTCGCGCTGTCATTCGAGTCCTGATCGGCTGATCATCGTGTTCCCACTTCCCGATCACCTTTGCCATTCGATTTCAGACATTTGCACTGAAGATGCCAGAGCCGCACTGCGCCGCCGTGTCCTCGACGGGACGACACAGTGTTGAGCGTCGGGAAGGTCGGCGCCGGGAACTGGCGCTACTACCAAGACTCCGTCGCTTCCGGCCTCGAGGACTACTACGCCGGCGAAGGCGAGTCCCCCGGCCGCTGGATGGGCCGCGCCGACTTGGTCGGCGCAACGTTGGGCACCGACATCACCGAACACGACGCCGCCCGACTGCTGGAAGCGCGCATCGCTCCGGACGGCACGCTGCTTGGTCGCGCGCCGTCGGCACGATCGGTCAACGCGTTCGATGCGACGTTCTCCGCGCCGAAGTCCGTGTCCGTGTTGTACGCACTCGGCGACCCGGGTGTCTCAATTGCGGTGACACAGGCCCAAGACGCCGCCGTCGCGGCCGGGCTCGAGTACCTCGACGCGCATGCCTCGTTCACGCGTGTCGGTCGAGGCGGCACAGCGGTGGTCGACTCGGATGGTTTGGTCGCAGTTGCGTATCGGCATCGGACGTCGAGGGCGATGGATCCGCAGCTGCACGATCACGTGTTGGTGATCAACGCAGTGCGCACCGAAGCCGACCGCAAGTGGCGGACGATCGACGGCCGGCAGTTCTACCGACACGCCAAAGCGGCCGGCACCGTCTACCAAGCTGCGCTGCGTTCGGAGTTAATGGCTCGACTCGGAGTGCGCTTCCACCCGGTGTCCGAACACGGCCAAGCCGACATCATCGGCATCGACACTGATCTCATCGATACGTGGTCGAGCCGTTCGGATGACATCGAGGGCGAACTCGTTGCGTGGGTTGCAGAGTTCACCAACCGCGAAGGACGCGAACCAACACGAGCGGAGGTCGGCAAGGCGCACAAGACGATCACGTTGGCGACCCGCGATGCCAAGCAGCCAGACGTAGGTCTGGACACCGAGACCCTGCGCGACCGATGGGCCCGTCAAGCCGCCGAGCTCGGTGTCGACATCGACGCCATGATCACCGCCGCGTGTTCCCACGAGGCGCCGACACCGAACCGTGTCATCGATGCCGACCAGATCATCGCTGACCTCACCGCACAACGAGCGAACTGGACCGAGGCACACCTCACCCAAGCCATCACCGGCCACATCGTCGGCGGATCCGCCGGCGACGTGTTGGACACCGTCGAACAACTCCGCCAACAGGTCCTTGCCTCGATCGAGGTCGTCGAACTCGCCCCCGACACCATCGACAACACCGAAGGCTCAACCGAGGTGCGGCGACGCTCCGACGGACGACCCGTATGGGTCGCACCCTCCGCGGTGAGCTACACAACCAGGGCGCACCTGGCCCGAGAACAAGACATCATCGACTGGGCCACCACCGACACACCCACACAACATCGCACCGTCACCGCCACCGACGTGGACGGCCTCGACGAAGGCCAAGCCGCGACGGTTCGCGGCCTCACCCAACACCCGACCGTGGTCGCAACAGTGGTGGGACCCGCGGGCTCGGGCAAGACCCGAATGCTACGAGCCGCGGCCGACGCCTGGCACTCGGCTGGCATCAACGTGTTCGGCGCGGCGCCGACCGCACGTGCCGCCGACGAACTGGCTGTCGGCGCCAGCATCGGCGCCGACACGATCGACAAGCTCCTCCACGAACACCACCAACGCCGCGGCCCTGCCCCGGAGTATCGACTCAGACCGGGCAGCGTCGTGGTGATCGACGAAGCCGGCATGGTCGAGACCACCAAGCTGTGGGCCTACAGCCGACTCGCCAACCGGCGAGGCTGGCGCACCGTGCTCGTCGGCGACCACCACCAACTCGACGCCATCGGCGCCGGCGGCATGTTCGCCGAACTCGTCCACCACCCCAACGTCGCCACCCACACCCTCACCGAACTCCACCGCTTCACCCAAGACTGGGAAGCCGACGCATCACTCCGCCTTCGCGACCGCGACCCCTCCGTCGTCAACGACTACGTCAGACACCACCGCCTCCACGCCCACGCCGACCACGACACCACCATCGGGCACCTCGCCCAACACGGAGCACGACTGCACGCTGATGGTGTCGATGCGCTCATCCTCACCCACACCCGCAACCACGCCAACCAACTCAACCACGCCATCACCGCAACACTCCTCGAGACCGGGCACCTCGACGCGGCCGGCGGGTTCGAGATTGAGAGCCACCGGCTGTATCCGGGGCAGAGAGTGATGGCTCGACGCAACGACCGCCGCATCCACACAACAAGCGGCGACTTCGTACGAAACGGCGACCGCTACACCATCATCGGCCCCACCCCCACGGACTGCACGCCTCAACACCCAACGGTGACGTCGTCGCGATCCCCGCCAGCTATGTCGCGGCTGGGAACCTCGACATCGCCTACGCGGCCACCATCCACTCCGCCCAAGGGGCCACCGTCGACGAAACCCACACCCTCGCCACACCCACCATGGGCGCCGACGCCCTCTACGTCGCCATGACCCGCGGCCGCCACCACAACCACCTCCACCTCCACCCACCCACCTTCGAACCCGACCAACAACACGGACCCCTCCAACACCCAGACCGACCCTGGAACCCCCGAGCCGCGTTCATCGACATCTGCCGCGACACCCGCAACACCCTCGACACCGCCAACAACCGCCGACAACAACTGCGCGCCGCGAACATCGACCCGATCGAACTCGAATGGCGACGCCAAGCAGCAGCCGACGCCGCCGCCCTCGCCAATGACAGAGAACACGAGCGGCAGACACTGCCGACACGAGGACATCAACGCATCCCCCAAACGCCCGCAGAGGTCCCCGTCGACCTCACGGTCGGCCAACCCCACCCCTACGAGATCAGCCCACCCGGCCCCGGCTACGGCCTCGAACTCTGAGTTCAGGCCTGCCGGTCGCACTCACGTTGTCGGCGTCTACTCGTTCGAGTCCAGCACGTTGCCGATGATGTCAGCCGCCTCGCGATCGCTCTGCTCGACGAAGTGGGCGTACACGTTGAGCGTGGTCGCTGCGTTGCGGTGACCGAGCCGGCCGGCGACCGTTCGAACGTCAACACCTGCGCTCAGCAACTGCGTGGCAACGAAGTGGCGGAGGTCGTGCAGCCGCACGTCCGGGACGCCCTCCGTGGCACAGAGTCGCTTGAACGATCGCGAGACCGAGTCGGGAAACCATGGCGCCGTCCCATCGACCGTGTTGCTGAAGACGAAGGCGTCCGGAGCGATCGAGACGCGGCAAGCCGCGGCTCGGTGAGCCACTCGCTCGCGATGCTCGGCAAGGACGGAGGCCGTCCCCACATCGAGGGACACACGACGGGCCGAGTGCGTCTTGGTGCCCTTCTCCACGAGCCCGTTCGGTCCGTTCACGATGCCGCGCTCGATCGAGACGGTGGCGCGATCGAGATTGACGTCGCTCCAGCGCAACGCGATCAGCTCCGATCGCCGAGCGCCGGTCGCCGCGGCGAGTACGAGATAGCAACTCAGGTCCGGCGACTCCGACTCCGCTCGCCGGAGCACTCTGCTGAGGTCATCCGCAGACGGCGGCGCGATATCCGACACTGGCACCCGGGGCGGCGTCGTCGCTGTCGCCGGATTGATGCCGAGCCATCCCCACTTGACGCCCTGATTGAGCGCCCGGCGCAGGATGCCGTGGATTCGACGAACGGTCGCTGGCGCCAGCGGTCGCCCACCGGCGCCGCCCGACGCGAGCAGCCGCCGATAGAACGCGTCCAGATCTGCCGGCTTCAACTTCGCTAACTGCCGCGAGCCGAGCGACGGCATCAGCGAGCGGTCGATGTAGCCGCGGGTCTCCTTAACGGTCTTCGGCGAGAAATCGGGCGCTGCGAAGTCGAACCACGCGTCGAGTAACTCCCCCACCGTCGCGGTCGTCCTCGCCATCATCCCGCGCTCGGCCTCAGTGATCATCTCGGCCAGCGCCGTCTGCGCAGCGCGCTTACCACCACGCACCGTCTTCGTCGCGTAGCGCTTCTTGCCGGTCACCGGATCGAGGCCGAGGTACACCCTCAGCTCCCATGACGCTCCGCGCTGACGCATGAAGCCTTTCATCCGATCCTCCTTAGTAGAGATTGGCATCGGATTGGCAACGAGTCTAGAAAACCGAGCGAGCCACCCCGTAGGGTGGCTCTGACCTGGTGTTTTCTTGGCAGCCCGTACGGGATTCGAACCCGTGCCGCCACCTTGAGAGGGTGGTGTCCTAGGCCACTAGACGAACGGGCCAAGTGGCGATCGACGACGATATCAGCCGGTGGCAGCGGTCCCACCAGATCGCCGCGTTGTGGTCAGCCGGGGCTGAGCTCGGTGCCGGCAGGGGTCCGCACGAGGCCGCGATATGCCTCGAGCGCGGTCTGGCCGTGGGCCACACAGCGATGAATCTCGGCGCTGATCGGCAGGTCGATGTCGTAACGATCGGCCAGGCTCATGACGACCTTGGCGGTCTTGATGCCCTCGGCCACTTGATCCATTTCCTCGATGATCTCCTCGACGGTGAGGCCCTGGCCGATCCGCTCGCCGACGTAGCGGTTGCGGCTCTGCGGACTGATACAAGTCGCCACCAAGTCACCCATGCCGGCGAGGCCGGCAAACGTCTCGGGCCGCCCTCCCATAGCCACGCCGAGGCGGGTCAACTCGGCGAGCCCGCGGGTGATCACCATCGCCCGCGTGTTGTCTCCGGCGCCGACACCGTCGGCCATACCGGATGCAATCGCGATCACGTTCTTCAGCGCGCCGGCCATCTCGCAGCCGATGACATCGTCGCTCGTGTAGACGCGAAAAAACGGCGACGAGAAAATGGGCTGCACCCGCTCGGCCATCGCCAAGTCGGGAAACGCAACGACCGCCGCCGCCGCGAAGCCATCGAGCACCTCCTTGGCCAGGTTCGGGCCCGTGAGCAACCCGACCGGATGATTGGGTAGATCCTCAGCGACCACCTGAGTCATGCGCAGTTCTGTTGACGGTTCGAGCCCCTTGGCCAACGACACGATGGGCACACCGGGCTGGACGTGTGGGCGGATCTCGGCGAGTGTGTTTCGGTAACCCCGCGACGGAACGCCAAGTACGACAACATCGGCGTCCGCGACCGCGCCCTCGAGGTCGCCCGTGGCGACGAGTTCCGGGTGCAGGCTGTACCCGGCGAGATACCGGGGGTTCTCGTGGCGGTCGTTGATCGCGTCGACCACCTCGGGTCGGCGACTGTGCAACGTGGTCGGCACGTGCCAGGCACAGAGATGAGCGACCGTGGTCCCCCACGATCCGCCCCCGATGACAACAACTCGATCGCCCATACATAAACCCCCTGGTTGGGGAGCATAGATCGAATGCGGCGAGCGGAGCCGACGGGCGACAACCGCTGTCGCTTGGCTGGGGTGAGAGGAATCGAACCCCTAATTACAGAACCAGAATCTGCTGTGTTACCTGTTACACCACACCCCAAGGGCGACGCAGGAGTGTAGCTGCGGAAGGGTTCGCAACCACCGGGCTCGCTGGAGTCAGCCGGCGAGCGCGCTGAGCCGATCGAACCCGATGATCCGTCCTGCGGCGATGCCGCCGGCTTCTCGGAGGTGACGTTGCAGGCTGCTCGAACCGGTGACGATCGACGTGGGCGTCGACGACACATAGGCATCGAGGCCGGCGTCTTCGGCGATCAGCTTGGCGCGCAACGCGTGATACGGGTCTGTGACGATCAACACCGATGAGTCGTCCGGGAGGAGCTGGGAAACACCGTCGAGCGACTGAATCGTCGACCGACCGACGTCCTCGAGCACGATCGCCTCCTCGGGCACCCCTCGGTCGATCAGATACGCCGCGCTGGTCTCTGCCTCGGTGAACCGATCGGCCGGCTGCTTGCCGCCGGTCACCACCACCGTGTCGGTGAACCCTCCCGGCCACAACGCCACGACGTGATCGAGACGCGCCTCCAACTGTGGCGACGGTCGTCCGTCGTACTGCGCCGCTCCCATGACCACGATGGCGTCGACCGGACGGGCCTCATCGGCACGGCCCGTGGACCACACCTGCCACAACGAGAAGGCGTAGTACATCGCGCCCACTGCGAGTAGTCCGACCACAACAACGACGAGCCACCGCCAAGGCGACCGCGACCGACGAGCTGATTGTGCGGGGGGTATCGCCGAGGCCATCGGTCGCACCACCGGCTGCTCGTCGGTGACCGGCAGCGGTGTGGGAGCGGTGTCGGTCGCCGCGCCCGTCGAGCTCTTGCTGCCGAGATCGCTCATCAGCCCGATCCGAACCTCGGTCGGGCGGCGTCGAGGCGACGTAACGTTTCGTGGCGCCCGAGCACTTCGAGTGACTCGAACAACGGCGGACCAACGGCTCGGCCGGTGATGGCCACTCGTACCGGCGCTTGTGCCTTACCGAGCTTGATGCCGTACCGCTCCATCACCCGCTCGTACTCGGACTTCAGTTCATCGGTTTGCCAGCGATCGTCTGGGAGTCCCTCGTAGGCATCGTACACATCGTCGTACAGCGGCTCGGCCCACTCGGCCTTGGTCGCCTTAACCCACGACGCGTCGTCGATCTCGACGTCGGCGCCGTCCGGAAGGAACAAGAAATCGACCTTGTCTGGGATGTCGTCATCGAAACGTACCGTGCGTTCCTGCAGCACCGGTGCAATCTGCGCGAAGCGGTCGCGATCCCAGTCGTCGGGGATCTCCTCCGATGCCCGTTCGACAAACTGGTCGACGTCCATCGCTCGGATGTACTCGGCGTTGAACGCGTCGAGCTTACGCACATCGAAGAACGCCGGCGAGCTGTTCACGTCGGCCAAGTCGAACACCGCCTCCATGTCGGGCCACGACATGATCTCGGTGCCGGCTTCCTCGGCGCCCGGCGACGTCCACCCGAGGGTCATCAGGTAGTTGACCATCGCTTCGGGGAGGTACCCCTCTTGGCGGTACTGGTCGAGTGACACCTTGTCGCGGCGCTTCGACAGCTTCTTGCGACTCTCGTTGACGAGCACCGGCACATGGGCCCACACGGGCGGCGCATGGCCGAGCGCCGACCAGATCAGCTGCTGTTTGGGGGTGTTCGGCAAGTGCTCCTCACCGCGAATCACGTGCGTGATCCCCATTCCGATGTCGTCGACCGCGTTGGCCAACACGAACACGGGCGAACCGTCGCTGCGTACGAGCACGAAGTCTTCGAGCGACGAGTTGTCGAACTCGACGCGACCGCGCACGAGGTCGTCGACCACCGTGACGCCGTCGGGTACGCGAAACCGCAACACCCGACCGGCGCCCGGCCCCAGTCCGCGGTCGCGCGAGTAGCCGTCGTAGCCAGGTACCCCCGAGGCGTCGGCGCGCGCTTGCACCTGGGCGGGCGTGAGGTCGCAGTAGTACGCATGGCCCTGCTGATACAGGCGCTGAGCGGAGTCGACGTGGGAGCCAGCGGCTGCGCTCTGCAAGAGCGGTCCCTCAAATGCGGGGTCGTCGGCCGAGATACCGATCCAGGCAAGTGCGTCGATGATGCCCACAGTCCACTCCGGACGGCTGCGTGCCTCATCGGTGTCTTCGATGCGCAAGACGAACGTGCCACCCATGCGGTGGGCCACGGCCCAGTTGTGCAGCGCCGAACGCGCGCCACCGACGTGGAACATGCCGGTTGGTGAGGGAGCGAAGCGCACGCGCACGGCGCGGGGGTCGGTCATTGCGGTTGACGCTACCGGCGACGTGGCACCCGTTCGGGGCAGCGCCCAGCTAGAGGGCAGCGCCGAGCGTCAGGTTGCGCAGCTGGCGGACCGCGACCGACAGCGTCGTCAGATCGGCCGTCTCCGCTCGGCGGATCTCGGTGTGCATCGCGACGACGCGACGGACCGCTCGCTCATTCGATGCGATCCATTGCGCGACCGATTCGTGATCACTGCGCATCACCAGTCGCGCGAGATCGGCGAGCACGCTCATGAGGTCGTCACGCATCGCTCCGCGCGCTTGGGCCTGCCAGCGGGTGGAGCGCGGGAGCGCCCCGATACCGCTCCACAACCACTCGAGATCGAACGAGTCGAACACCGCCCAGTACGTCGCCGCCGTTGCTGCCAACGGCGACCGTTCGGCGTCCGACAGCTCGACGATGTCGAACGCCGTGTGCATCGCCGGCCATCTCGACGAGCGCGCGGCGAGATCGGGTGGAATGCCGACGGCGATCCGTTCTTCGCGCAGCGCACTGATCGATTTGCCAACGTGGCCGCGGACCACGTCGTCGAACGAGCTGTCGAGATCGGCGATCGCACGGCCGAAGGTGTCGATCGTCGCTCCGATGTCCAGCGGCGGTCGTCGATGTCGCAGCAACCACATCGTGCCGCGCTCGACGAGGGTGCGGGCGTCGATGAACAAGCCCAGCTGGTGATCGAGTTCGATCGAGCCGAGGCTGTCGATCTCACTCCACATCTCGCGAAATCCGAAGATGTTGCGCGAGGCCACGAAGGCGCGGACGACATCGGGAATCGACGCGCCTGTGTCCTCGATCATCCGGTGGTCGAAAGAGATGCCGGCGAGGTTCACCATGTTGTTGACCAACCGAGTGGCCACGATCTCGCGTCGCAATCGGTGAGTTCGGAGCACCTCGGGAAAACGCTCCCGGAGTGGACTCGGAAACGACTGCAACAGGTCGTCGTCGAGCACGGGATCGTCGGGGACGTCGCTGGCCAGCAACTCCTCGACGTCAGCGTTCTTGCTGTAGGCGATCATCACGGCGAACTCGGGAGCGCGCAGCCCGCTCCCACTCGCTTGCCGCTCGGCGATGTGGCGATCGTTGGGAAGGCCCTCATGCGTCCGGTCGAGCCGGCCCTCCGCTTCGAGCGCATCGAGGTAGCGGGCGTGCACGTTGACCATCGACAATGCCTGTCGCCGCGCAATCATCAGCGCCAAGGTCTGTGCCCGGTTGTGTTCGAGAACGAGTTCGGCCACCTCGTCGGTCATCTCAGCGAGCAATTCGTTGCGCTGCTCGACCGTCAGATCGCCAGCGCGCACCAACCGATCGAGCGCGATCTTGATGTTCACCTCGTGGTCGCTGCAATCGACGCCAGCGGAGTTGTCGATGGCGTCGGTGTAGATGAGACCGCCGCGGATCGCCAGCTCGACCCTGGCCAACTGGGTGAATCCGAGGTTTCCGCCCTCACCCACGATGCGGCAACGCAGCTGCATGGCATCGACCCGCACCGCATCGTTCGCCCGGTCGCCGACCATCTCGTGGGTTTCGTACGACGCTTTGACATAGGTGCCGATCCCGCCGTTCCACAACAGGTCGACCGGAGCCCTCAAGATCGCGGAGATCAAGTCGTTCGGGCGCATCGACCTGGTGTCCTCGAGCCCCAACGCAGTCGCCACCTCCGGACTGATCGGGATCGACTTCAAGCTGCGCGGGTACACACCGCCGCCTGGTGAGATCTTCGCCCGGTCGTAGTCGGCCCAGCTCGATCGACCGAGCCCGAACAGACGTCGTCGCTCGTCGAAGCTCCGCGCCGGGTCGGGCTCGGGATCGAGAAACACGTGCCGGTGATCGAACGCCGCGACCAAGCGCAGGTGAGCAGACAACAACATGCCGTTGCCGAACACATCACCCGACATGTCACCGACGCCGACCGCGCTGAGCGAGTCGGTGTCGATGTTCATGCCGATCACACGAGCGTGACGACGAACGCTCTCCCACACCCCGCGAGCGGTGATACCCATCGCCTTGTGGTCGTAGCCCTGGCTCCCACCGGAAGCGAAGGCGTCGCCGAGCCAGAAGTCGCGGCCAACGGCGATCTCGTTCGCCAGATCGCTGAAGGTTGCCGTTCCTTTGTCGGCCGCGACGACCAGATAGGGATCGGCGTCGTCGTGCACGACGACGCCGTCGGGATGCACGGTCTCCGAATCGATCACGTTGTCGGTCACATCGAGCAACGCGGAGATGAACCGCCGGTAGCGATCGACCCCCGCCTTGCGCCAGCGTTCGCGATCGGCAGGCGACGTGTCGTCGCCTTTGACCACGAAGCCGCCTTTGGCCCCCACCGGCACGATGACGGAATTCTTCACCATCTGGGCCTTCACCAGGCCGAGAATCTCGGTACGGAAGTCCTCCTGACGGTCGCTCCAGCGCAGCCCGCCACGGGCGATCGCTCCCGCCCGGAGATGAACGCCTTCGACCCACGGAGAGCACACGAAGATCTCGTGGGCCGGACGCGGCTCGGGCAGAAACGCGACATCGGCGGGCTTCAGCTTGACTGCGAGGTCGTCGGGAACCGGTACCACAAAAACATTCGTCCGCACCGTGGCGTCGATCAGCGTGAGGAAGGCCCGCAAGATGCGGTCGTGGTCGAGCGACGGAACGGCTTCGAGCCGACCGAGCAGCGACGTTCGCACCTGTTGTTGCGCATCGGTTCGGTCGCCCAACACTGCGGGATCGAATCGGGCACGGAACAGTGCAGTCAGGTCAGCGGCGATCGCTGGATTGGCGATGACTGCCCGCTCGATGTACGCCGGACTGAACGCGAATGCGGCCTGGCGGAGATAGCGGTGATACAGCCGCAACACCGCAACATCGCGCCGGCTCATGCCGGCCGCGAGGATCAAGCGGTTGAGGCCGTCAGC
>JBCDFR010000078.1:0-12099 GCA_039177505.1 Actinomycetota bacterium
CATGGCCCGCGTCTTCTACCACGGCGCCTACAAGCCGCCGCGCGAGTTCAACTGGGTGATCGGGGTGATCTTGCTCACATTGACCCTGCTGCTGTCGTTCACCGGCTACCTGCTGCCGTGGGACCAACTTGCGCTGTGGGCGGTGGCCGTGGGAACGAACATGATGGGCTACACGCCCGTGTTCGGTCAGGAGGTCAGATTCGTCCTATTGGGCGGAGCCGAGATCGGCTCGGAAACGCTGTTGCGATGGTATGTGCTGCATGTGTTGTTCTTGCCGTTCGTCATCGTCATCTTCATGGCGATCCACTTCTGGCGAGTGCGCAAGGATGGCGGCATCAGCGGCCCGCTGTAGGGCATATCTGGTGATCCACAACGGTGTCGAGCAACGTAGAGAATGAGTAGCGAGCAAGGACGAACGAGATGACGGAAATTCCCGAGCATCTGTTGAAGCGAGCGCAGGTCGCTCGTGAGAAGGCCGCGCCCGCAGGCGGTGGCGGCGATGAAGCCGCGGCAGCCGACAGCGGCAGCGCCGCATCGGCGACGCCCGCCGACTCGCGCATCCCCGAGCACTTGCTGCAACGCAGCAAGGCAGCCAAGGCGGCCAAGTCCGGTACCAGCGACGACTCCGCCGAGAGCGGTGGCGCGGTCGCCGTCGCCGAAAAGGTCGGCGCGGTCGTCACTGCTGCACCCGCTGGGGGCGGCGTTCCCGTCGGCGCGGGACCGGGCGGGCACACCCAGCGCCTGTTGACCGTGGTCAAGTCCGGGTCGATTCAAGACGTCAAGGCAACGCCCGTCGACAAGGTGCACACCTGGCCGCATTTGCTCGTCGGCGAATTCGTAGCGGCGCTGGCCTGCACGGCATTCACCTTCCTGTTCTCCATCTGGGTCAACGCCCCGCTGCTGCAGTTGGCCAACACGAACCAGACGCCGAACCCATCGAAGGCGCCGTGGTACTTCCTCGGTCTGCAGGAGCTGCTCACGATGTTCCACCCGATGGTCGCCGGCGTGACGCTGCCAGGCGTGGGCCTCATCGCTCTCGTGCTGGCGCCGTTTATCGATCGCAACCCATCTAACAAGCCGGAGGACCGTAAGTTCGCCACCGGTTTGATGACCGTCCACCTGATGTTCTGGGCCGTACTCGTGATGATCGGCTCGTTCTTCCGAGGGCCGGGATTCAACTTCATCCTGCCCTGGCGGGATGGTCTGTTCTTCGAGCTCTGATCGACGGCAAAGGAGACCCCCGACATGAGCACTGCCGCAATCATCGCCATCGCCATCGCTGTGGTCGTCGTCCTCGGCGGCCTGGCGTTCTTCACGCTGGCTCGTCGTAGCGACGTCCGCGGTGCCGGAGCGCTGTCCGCTGAGACACTCGAGCGCGACCGCGCTCAGCGAGCCGCGCAGGACGAAGAGGCATCGGCACTTGTCCAGACGGCAGCGGTGGCCGAAGCGGCCGGGGTCGCCGCCCGCTCCGGCCCGAGCACCGACATCGTCAAGGCCGACGACGCCGAGATCGTTGCGTGGACACCGCCGGACCCCGAAGTGGTCGGCGTGTCGCGTCGTCAGTTCTTCAACCGGGCGACAGTCACGCTGATGAGCGCCGGCATCGGTGCGTTCGCCGCGGCCGCCTTCGTGGCGTTCCTGTGGCCGAGCGGTACCGGCGGGTTCGGTGGCACCGTCAACGCAGGACGCCTCGGCGCCGTGCGCGACGGCATCGATCTCGGCGGTGGATTCCTGTACGTGCCCGAAGCGCGATCGTGGATCACGGCATACCCCGAAGCCTCGTTGCCGCTTGCTGAAGGTGTGTATCCCGAGAACGTCCTCGTGTCGATGCGCCAGGGCATCACCGTGCTCAGTCAGACGTGTCCGCACCTCGGGTGTCGCGTGCCCGAGTGCGCGACGAGCCAGTGGTTCGAGTGTCAATGCCACGGCTCGCAGTACAACCGCGCCGGTGAGCACAAGGCCGGCCCGGCACCGCGTGGCATGGACCGCTACCCCGCCACGATCTCGGCATCAGAGGAGGTGTTGATCGACACGGGCACGCTCGTGCCCGGACCGGCGATCGGCACTAACACCACCGGCCAGGAAGCCGAGGGTCCGCACTGCACCAGTGAGGGCAGCCACTGATGGCAACAGCCACGGTCGCGCTGGCGACCACGACGATCGCCGTCATCGGCCTCGTCATCATCTCGCTCGGCTGGATCGTCTACGCGATCTTCAATGTCGTCGCCGGACGGCGCGAGGTCGGTGCCGAGCTCGAGCTGGCGGCGAACCGCAAGGAGTACTTCGACGACGAGACCCTCGAGGGTCCGCGCCTGCAGCGATACCAGCTGGTCGGCGTGCTGCTGCTCGGCATCATCGTGGTCGCGCTCCCGCTGTACTGGGTGTTCGAGCCGTCGCGCCAGGCCGGTGCCGAGGAGCAGTGGGACGACACGTTCATCGGCTGGGGGGCGGACCTGTTTGCATCGACCGCCGACGGTGGATTCAACTGCGCCGGCTGCCACGGCGGGATGGCTGCAGGCGGTGGCGAGGCGCCGTTCTCCGTCACCGACCCCCAGAACGGTGAGGTCGAGGCGGTCAACTGGAAGGCGCCCGCGTTGAACACGATCTTTTACAAGTTCGACGATGACGAAGTGCGCTTCATCCTCCAATACGGCCGGCCGTTCTCGCCGATGGCGCCGTGGGGTCTCGACGGCGGCGGTCCGCTGAACGACCAGCAGATCGACACGCTGCTGGCTTACATGTGGAGCATCCAGATTCCACGTGAGAACTGCCTCGAGGGCGAAGATCCGCTGTCGTGTTCCACCGGCACACTGCCCGTTGAACTGCAAGACGACATCGACGCCGCCGCGCTGCGTGCCGTGGAAGCCGGCGAGGCCGAGTCGTACGGCGAAGCGCTGTACAACCTCGAGTTGTCGTCGGGGGCCTATAGCTGCGCTCGGTGCCACACCCTCGGATGGAGCTACGACCAGCCGGGTGTCGCCGGCCAGGGCGCCTACGGCTGGAACCTCACTGGTGGCTCATCCAACTCGCACTTCGAGAGTCGCGACGACATGATCGAGTTCATCAAGAACGGCTCGGAGTTCGGTGTGCTGTATGGCCGAAGCGGTCAGGGGAGTGGCCGTATGCCAGGCTTTGGATCACTGCTCACCGACGAGCAGATCGAAGCCGTCGTCGATTACGTCCGGAGTTTGTGAGCATGTCGTTCGGAATGTCGCTCGTCGCGATCGGGTGGGAGCCCGAGATCCGCGGCATCCTCACGGTCATCATCGGATTTGTCGTGTTGTGCGGCAGCGTCTATCTGCTGCTGGGCACGAACATCGGCGCTCGACTCGGCTTCCTCGTTGCGCTGACCGCCCTTGCCGGGTGGATGGCACTGATGGGTTCGGTGTGGTGGATCTACGGCATCGGCCTCCGTGGGCCCGACCCGTCGTGGGCCCCGGTCGCCGGCGCCACGGTGCTCCAAGACAGCCAGGCGCTCGTGTCGGGGGGCGCGCTGAACGGTCTCCCCTCGATCCCAGAGGACGCCACTGCGACGGAGAGCGCAGTCATCGTCAACGAACAATTCATCGAAGAAGGCTGGGTCACGCTCGATCCGGCCTCGCCCGGCTTCGGTCAGGCGCAAGCCGCCGCCAGCGTGTACCTCGAAGAAGAGGGTGCGTTCGCAGCGGGCCAGTATCAGATCACCGAGGTCTTCGACACCGGCGGCGAGCGCTGGCCCAAGATCAACGACTCGCTCGACTTCCTGGCGTTCTTCCACACACCGCACTACGTCGTGGCCGAAGCATCGACCGTCGAGTCGACGCGCACCGAACCAGGCCGTGCCCCGGCGACGCCGGTGATCGACGAGAGCCGCCAGCGGGTGTACGTGTACATGATCCGCGACCTCGGTGCGGTTCGTCAGCCGGCGACCGTGCTGACCATCGGTGGCGGCGCCATCTTCTTGGCCCTGTGTTACCTTCTGCATCGCCGGGACCGGATCCTCCGGGAGAACCTCGCGATGCCGATCGACACCATCGAGCCAACGCCGGTCGAGGCGACCACGTCAGCGGACGAGTCACGCGAACCGGTGGGAGCATCCACCTAAATGTCGCAGTACCTGCCGCTCGTCGTTCTGTTGGTGCTGGCGGTGCTGTTCGGCGTACTCAGCTTCGCCGCGTCGCGGCTGCTCGCCCCACGTCGGCCCTCGTCGGCCAAGGAAGCTCCGTACGAGTGCGGCATCGTGCCGAGCCGTGAGCCGCCCGAACGGTTCCCGGTGAGCTTCTACGTCGTCGCCATGTTGTTCATCATGTTCGACATTGAGATCATCTTCTTGTACCCGTATGCCGTGAACTACTCCGCGCTCGGTTATTACGGGTTCTGGGCGATCTTGTTCTTTTCGGTGATCTTCTTCGCCACATTCGTATACGAGGTCGCCCGCGGCGGTCTCGATTGGGGCCCGATGCAGCGGTACCGCCAGCTGGCCAATGATGCGGCCATGGTCACCCCGGAACGCACGTTGTCCTCGACGGTGCGGCGCGTCGGCACCGAGGGTCGCGAACCAGAACCGTCCTCACCGAGCGCAGCGTAAATGGGCATTGTCAACGACGTCCGCGACGACGGCCTCGGCGGGCTCACCCACAACGTCATCACCGGACGACTCGAAGACCTCGTCAACTGGGCCCGTGCTCGCTCCTCGTGGCCGGCCTCGTTCGGCCTTGCCTGCTGCGCGATCGAGATGATGGCCACCGGCGGGGCGCACTACGACATCTCCCGCTTCGGGATGGAGGTCTTCCGGGCGTCGCCGCGTCAGGCCGACATCATGATCGTCGCCGGACGCGTCAGCCAGAAGATGGCCCCGGTGCTCCGCCAGGTGTACGACCAGATGGTCGAGCCGAAGTGGGTCATCTCGATGGGCGTCTGCGCCAGCTCGGGTGGGATGTTCAACAACTACGCCATCGTTCAGGGTGTCGATCAAATCGTTCCCGTCGACGTGTACGCCCCGGGGTGCCCCCCGACACCGGAAACGTTGATCCACGCCATCGAGACGCTGCACGGCCTGATCGAGAACGATGAGCTCATGAAGCGGCGGTCCGAGAGTGCCGACGGCGGTGCTGGGATTCATGTCGAGTTGATCGAGCCGACTGCGGCGCCGGTGCTGCTCAGTGCCACGCGCGCACCCGAGAGCACCTCATGATCGACGCCATGGCGGCTGGCCGATGAGCGACATCGGCAGCGAGACCGAAGCGGTCGAGGAGCCAGAGGTCGTCGAGGAGGTGGCGACGGTGCACGACTGTCCTGCCGTGGTCGATCGTGGTCAAGAGATCGTTCACGTGCCGCGTGACCGTTACATCGAAGTCGCCAAGGCGTTGCTCGACGATGGTTACTCGCTGTGTATCGATGTGACGGCCGTCGATTATCTCGAGCACCCGCAACGCCCACTTCCTGCCGATGTCGTTGCCGAGCGGTACGAGGTCGTCGTGAACCTGATCGACCTCGAACAGCGACGCCGGACCCGCCTGCGCGTGCAAGTGGCCGACGGCGAACCGAGCATGCCGTCGTTGTTCGAACTGCACCCCGGAACCGAGGCGCACGAGCGCGAGGTGTACGACATGTTCGGCATCGTGTTTGACGGACATCCGGACCTCACCCGCATCTTGATGCCCGAGGATTGGGTGGGACATCCGCTGCGCAAGGATTACGACTTGGGCCACATTCCGGTGCAGTTCAAGGAGGCCAACGCCTGATGAGCACGCTCGACGACGCCGCTGTCGACGACGACGCGAGCGCCGAGGCCGTCAGCGACGAGACGCCACTCGTCGGCAACGACCACCACGCCGAGGACGCCTACAACCAGGCGCACCCTGACGCCTACCGGCGATTTATTCCGCAGACCGACGAAGGCGACCAGCAGCTCAAGCTGCGCAGTGAACTGACCGCTACCGATCTACTGCGCGAGGTCGGGGCCGTGCTGCGCATGTCGGAGGCAGAGGCGGCCGAGCTCGGCGACCTGCCCGACGACCCCGATGAAGATCAGACGATGATCATCAACATGGGTCCCCAGCACCCGTCGACGCACGGTGTGTTGCGGTTGATGCTCGAGTTGCAGGGCGAGCAGGTGCTGCGATGCAAACCGATCATCGGCTACCTGCACACCGGCATGGAGAAGACCGCCGAACAACTGACGTACCTCCAGGGTGGCACCAACGTCACTCGGATGGACTACCTCAGTCCGCTGACCAACGAGTTGGCGTTCTCGATGGCCACCGAGCGGCTGCTCGGAATCGACGGCGAGATCCCAGAACGCGCCGTCTGGATCCGGATGCTGCTCGCCGAGATGAACCGGATGAGCAGCCATCTGTTGTTCATGGCGACCAACGGCATGGACCTCGGCGCGGTGTCGATGATGATCTATGGGTGGCGCGAACGCGAGGAGGTGTTGCGCTTCTTCCAGGAAGTCACCGGACTGCGGATGAACCACAACTACATCCGCCCGGGCGGCCTCGCTGCCGACCTCCCGGCCGGATGGCGTGACGGTGTGCTGCGCATCCTCGACCTCCTCCCGGAGCGTCTCGACGAATACGACACGTTGATGACCGGCCAGCCGATTTGGCGCGAGCGGTTGCAGGGCGTCGGCGTGATCACACCCAGCGAGGCGTTGGCGCTCGGGGCGACCGGACCGATCTTGCGCTCGACCGGTGTCGAATGGGACCTCCGTCGCGATCTGCCCTACTTGCGCTACGACGAGCTCGACTTCGATATCGTCGTCGGCAGCTACGGCGACTGTTTCGACCGCTACGCGATCCGCCTGGCGGAGATCCGTGAATCGATGCGGCTCGTCGCTCAGATCCTCGATCGCATGCCCGAGGGCGACTACCGGATCCAGGACAAGAAAGTCACCCCGCCCCCGCGGGCGCGCATCGACGAATCGATGGAGGCGTTGATCCACCACTTCAAGATCTTCACCGAGGGCTTCAAGGTGCCCGACGGCGAGGTGTACGTCGGCATCGAAGGCCCGCGCGGCGAGACCGGCTGCTACATCGCGAGTGACGGTTCGGCGACGCCGTACCGGATGCACATGCGCGATCCGAGCTTCACCAACATCCAATGCTTGCCGCACATGATGCGCGGCGGGCTGGTCGCCGACGCGGTCGCGGTGATCTCCTCGGTCGATCCCGTTCTCGGTGGCGTCGACCGCTGATCGTCCAGAGACCGCCCATGGCTGCACGCGCGCAGCCGCGCTTGTGAAATGATTCCCGAGACATGATCAGACGAATTCCAGCGGGAGGAACCGCGTGAGTCGACTGTCGGATCACCACGTGATCGTCGCCAACGACATCATCGCTCGCTGTCCGCGGCCCAAATCGGCGTTGATCCCTGTGCTGCATCTTGCACAAGAGCAGGATGGTTACGTCACGACCGACGCGATGGAGCACATCGCCGAGCTCATCGGTATCACCCCGGCCGAGGTGTACGGCACAGCGAGCTTCTATGAGATGTTCAAGTTCGAACCGGTCGGCAAGTACTGCATCAACGTGTGCACCAACATCTCGTGTCAGTTGCTCGGTGCGTGGGAGCTGCTCGAGCATGCCGAGGAGCGGCTCGGTATAAAGAGCGGCTCGACCACAGCGGACGGCATGTTCAGCGTCGAAGACGTCGAGTGCATCGCCGCATGTACCGAAGCACCCGCCCTGCAAGTCAACTATCGCTACCGTTACCGGGTGACCAACGAGGACTTCGATGCGCTCGTCGACGACTTGCGCAACGGATCACTCGACGACGAGATCCCGCCACACGGCACGCTCGCACGGGTTCGCCAGAGCACTCCCGACAACTGGGCCGACACGGGCCGCCGGGCACAGGAGGCAGTCGATGCCCGCTGATGATCAGGCCGTCTCCAGCGGCAACGGTGATGGCACCGCTCGTGGTGTACCCACCGGACCCAAGCTGATCACGACTCGTTTCGACCAGGACGACGGATACACCTACGACGGGTACGTCCGCTCCGGTGGCTATGCAGCGTTGCGCCGTGCGCTCACCACGATGGCGCCCGAGGCCGTGCACGAGCAGGTGAAGACGTCGGAGATTCAGGGCCGCGGCGGCGCCGGCTTCCCCGCCGGCGTCAAGTGGGGATTCCTGCCCGATGGCGTGTTCCCGCGGTACATCGTGGTCAACGGCGACGAGTCAGAACCGGGCACCTACAAAGACCGCATGTTGATGGAGCTCGATCCGCATCAGTTGATCGAGGGTGTGGTGCTGGCGAGTTATGCCGTCGGGGCCGCACAGGCGTTCTTGTACGTCCGTGGCGAGATGGCCCTCGCCCAGGAACGCATTGCGCAAGCACTCAACGACGCGTACGCGAACAACCTCGTCGGTGAGAACATCGTCGGCACCGACTTCTCGGTCGACATTCACCTCAGTTGGGGCGCCGGCGCCTACATCGTCGGGGAGGAGACAGCGCTCATCGAGAGCCTCGAGGGCGAGCGCGGTATGCCACGCCTGAAGCCGCCGTTCTTCCCCGCCGCCAAGGGTCTGTATCTCCAGCCGACGATCGTCAACAACGTCGAGACCTTGTCGAACCTGCCGTGGATCATCAACCACAGCGGGCAGGACTTCTACGACCTCGCATCACCCACGTCGACCGGTATGCGCATGTTCGCCGTGTCCGGCCATGTCAACGCGCCGGGCGTGTTCGAGGTGCCGAACGGCACCACCACATTCCGCGATCTGATCGAGGCCCCGGAGTACTGCGGCGGGGTGCGCGACGGCCGGTCGGTCAAGGCGTTCATCCCCGGCGGCGCATCGGCTATCTGGTTCTTCCCCGAGCACCTCGATCTGCCGCTCGACAAGGCCACGGTCGACCAAGCCGGCTCGATGCTCGGTTCCGGTGCGATCGTCATCATGGATGACACCACCGACATGGTGGCCGCGTGCTGGCGAGTCGTGCGATTCTTTGCCCGCGAGTCGTGCGGCAAGTGCACGCCGTGCCGGGAAGGAACAACGTGGCTCGAGCGCATCCTCAAGCGGATGCTCGACGGCAACGGTCGCCCCGAGGATCTAGCGACGCTCGTCGACGTCTGCGAGTCGATCAGTCCCGGTCTGGCCTGGCCGCCGAAGCAGACGACCATCTGCCCGCTCGGGCCGTCGGCGGTGAGCCCGATCGTGTCGGCCGTCGAGCGTTTCCGTCACGAGTTCGACCACTACGTCGAACATGGCCGTCCGATCGATGGCGTTGAACGCCACGCGATCCATGGCAGCGCGGGGGAGGCTGTCCATGTCTGAGTCGACGACCGACGAGGCGACCAGCGGCGATGCAACCGACGATTCGACCGAAGATGCCGTCCCAACAGAACCCGACGACGATCGCATCACCGTCACGATCGACGGCGTCGATCGGCGCGTCGACCCGGGCGGCCTGGTGATCGACGCCTGCAACGAACACGGCGCCTACGTTCCCCATTTCTGCTACCACCCGCGGATGTCGCCGGTGGGCATGTGCCGACAATGTCTGGTCGAGGTCGACGGGCCCCGCGGGACGATGACGGTGGTCTCGTGCATGACCCCGACCGCCGAAGGTCAGGTCGTCAACACGACGACACCGTCGGTGAAGCGGGCACAAGAGGGCGTGCTCGAGTTACTGCTCGCCAACCACCCGCTCGACTGTCCCGTGTGCGACAAGGGCGGCGAGTGCCCACTGCAAGACCAGGCCTTCAGCCACGGACCGGGCGAAAGCCGGTACGTCGAGCAGAAGCGGCACTACGAAAAGCCGATTCCGATTTCCGATCTGGTGTTCCTCGACCGTGAACGGTGCATCTTGTGCGACCGGTGTACGCGGTTCGCCGACGAGGTCGCCGGCGACAAGCTGATCCACTTCGTCAGCCGGGGCAACGACACCCAAGTAATGACGTTCCCCGACGAGCCCTTCGTGTCGTATTTTTCGGGCAACACGGTGCAGATCTGCCCGGTCGGCGCGTTGACCGCCAAGCCGTATCGGTTCAAGGCCCGGCCCTGGGACCTCACACAAGTCGAGTCGACGTGTACGACCTGTGCCGTCGGTTGTCGCACCGTTGTTCAGGCCAGCCGCGACGAACTCCTGCGCTACCAAGGCGTCGACTCCGACCCGGTCAATCACGGCTGGATGTGTGACCGCGGGCGCTTCAACTTCGAAGCGGTCAATTCCGAGCACCGACTCGCCGAGCCGCAGATCCGCACCGAGTCGGGGCTCACCGACGTGTCTTGGAACATCGCGCTGCGTACCGCCGCCGATGTGCTCACCGAAGCGCTCGAGGGTGGTGGCGCGGATCGCATCGGAATTCTCGGTGGCGCCCGCGGCTCGAATGAAGACGCCTTTGCGTGGGCCCAACTTGCCGATGCGATCGGCGTGCACCATCGCGATGCCCAGGTCGGCGACGGCCTTCCCGCCGAGACCCTCGGCTACCCGCGGGCCACCATCGATGACGCGGCCAACGCCGCGACCATCGTGTTGTTGGGTCCCGACCTCAAAGAAGAACTACCGGTGCTGTACTTGCGGCTGCGCGACGCGGCCGAGAAGCGGCGCAGTCGGATCCTCGAGTTCGCCCCGACCGAGACAGGTCTCACCCCATACGCCTGGAAGTCGGTCCGCCACGAGCCCGGTGCCGCTGCCACCGCTGTCCAGTCGGCACTGGGTGACGACGAGATTGCCGCACAGCTGGCGGCCGGCCCCGTCGTGCTCGTCGTTGGCCGCGGCAATCTCGCTGAGTCTCCGGAGGCGACCATCGCGGCGACCCAGGCGATGCTCTCGGGCGTGCCCGGCGCGACCGTGCTCCCTGCATTTCGGCGCGGCAATGTCATCGGCGCATTGACCGTCGGGCTCCGTCCTGACGACCCCGATCACGACGGACTGGCCACGCTCCGGGCTGCGGCCGACGGACGTCTCGACGTGCTCGTCCTGTTGGGTTGCGATCCGTTGAACGATTGTCCCGACACCGATCTGGCACGGCGGGCCATCGCGGGTGCACGGCGGATCATCTCGATCGACACCCACCACTCCGAGTCGACACAGCGCGCAGATGTTGTGCTGGCCGCATCGGCGTACGGCGAGAAGGCCGGCACCACTACCAACCTCGAGGGTCGCGTGTCGGCGCTCGGGGAGAAGGTGACTGCCACGGGCACGAGTCGTCCCGACTGGATGATCGCAGTCGAGCTCGGCTTATCGCTCGGGGCGTACTCGTTGCCGAGCGATCATCCGTTGCGCGGCGCGTCCACCGTCGACGACGTCACCGATCTGATCGCTGCCACGGCTGACGGTTTCGGCATGGCGACGCGTGCGGCGCTCGCCGCCGAGCCAGACGGTGTGCTCGTCGACCCGGCGCTGCCTACTCCCGATCCGGTTACGTTCACGGCGCCGAGCCGGAACAGCTATGACTATCGACTCGTGGTGAGTCGCAAGCTCTACGACCGTGCAGTCGGCACGGCCATGTCCCGGTCAATCTCGGCGTTGGCCCCCGGCGCCGCGATCCATGTCAACCCGCTCGATCTGGCCCAGCTCGGTGTAGAAGCGGGCGACGACGTCACGCTGATGAGTGCTTCGGCAACGGCGGTGCTCCCGGTTGTCACCAATCTCGCCGTGCCGCGCGGCATCGCCTGGTCGCCGTTCAACCAGCACGGCGGCGGCGTCACCGATCTCGTCGATGCCACCGCCGATGTCACCGATGTCCGAATCGAGCGTGTCGGATGATCGCTCTCGACCCGCTGCTCGAAGGCGAGTTGCTGTGGACGCCGTTGCTCATCGTGATCCTCAAGGTCATCGTGATCTTCGTCGTCGGCCTCGTATCGACGATGTTCATGGTGTGGTTCGAGCGCAAGGTCGTGTCGGGGCTGCAGAACCGCATCGGGCCCAACAAGGCGGGCCCGTTCGGGATGATGCAGACGCTGGCCGACGGGATCAAGGCGTTTTTCAAAGAAGACATCTTGCCGTCGCGCGCCGATCGCTTCGTATTCCGGCTCGCTCCGTTTCTGTCGTTCGTGCCTGCTTTTCTCATTTGGTCGGTGATCCCACTCGGTGGCGACTTCGGCACGAACGCCGATGGCACTGCCAAAGACGGCACGGTCGAGTGGTTCGGCGAGGTCACCCGAGTGCAG
>JBCDFR010000079.1:0-11941 GCA_039177505.1 Actinomycetota bacterium
GCACTTCTTTGGCGCCGCTGTTGTCGGCGACGCGCAGGCGCGACTCCTGCTGAATCATTTGGCGCGCTCCAAGACCTCGGTGATCCGCCAGCGCTTCTTCTTGCTCAGCGGACGAGTCTCCATCACGCGCACCTTGTCGCCGACGTTGACGTCGTTGGTCTCGTCGTGGGCGTACAGACGCTTGGTCTGGAGAACGAACTTGTTGTATTTGGCGTGACGCACTCGGTCGACGACCGCGACGACGGCGGTCTTGTCCATGCCGTTCGACACGACCGTGCCTTCGCGCACTTTCCTGGCAGCGCGCTCGGCGTCGGGCGTCTCTTCGGCCGGCGCGTCGGTTGTCGTTTCGTTCGTTACGTCAGTCATCACTGTCCTGCCTCTGCTGCGGCGATCTCACGCTCGCGAATCAGGGTGTTGATGCGCGCGATCTGCTTGCGCACCTTGCCGATCTCGGCGGTGTTGTCGAGCTGACCAGTCGCGTTGCGGAAACGCAGGTTCAGCGCCTCCTGCTTGGTCTCTTTCAGCTCGTCGATCAGTTCGCCGAGACTCAGGTCGGCGAGGTCGTTCTTCTTGCGTGCCATCTCGTTCGTCCGTCAGATCGTCTCTTCGCGAGTGATCACTCGCGCCTTGATCGGCAGCTTCTGGATCGCCTTGTCGAGCGCTTCACGCGCCGCACCCTCGTCGGGGAACGACAGCTCGAACATCGTGCGGCCCGGCTTGACCACAGCCACCCAGAACTCCGGGTTGCCCTTGCCCGAGCCCATGCGGGTCTCGGCGGGCTTCTTGGTCACCGGCTTGTCGGGGAAGATGTTGATCCACACCTTGCCGCCGCGCTTGATCGATCGGGTCATGGCGATACGGGCAGCCTCGATCTGCCGGGCGGTGATCCACCCTGGCTCGAGCGCCTGAATTCCGTACTCGCCGTAGCTCAGCCCGGTCCCGCCTTTGGCGAGTCCCTTGGTGCGGCCGCGGTGGTGCTTACGGTGGGCAACCTTGCGAGGCATCAACATGATTCGGCTCCTCCCTCAGTCGGTACCGCGGAAGTGCGGGGTCTCGGTGCCGTCTTCTTGCGCAGTGCGCTTGGCAATGGCTTCTTCTTCGTCGAGCAGCTTCTCGAGTTCGGGATCGGCTTCCTTCACCAGTGGCTGCGGCTCGGCGGCCGGCGCAGGCGCGGCCTCTCGGCGACCCGACGACACGACCTTGCGTGGTCCCGCGCCCTGGCCGGAGGTCTCACCGACGGCCATGGCGGCTTCGCGGGCGATCTTGTCCTCGTTGAGCTTCTTGTAGGGCGTGATGTCGCCCTTGTAGATCCACACCTTGACGCCGACACGGCCGCTCGTGGTCTTGGCCTCGCGCATGCCGTAGTCGATGTCGGCGCGCAGCGTGTGCAACGGCACACGGCCTTCGCGGTACCACTCGGTGCGGCTCATCTCGGCGCCGCCCAGGCGACCCGAACACTGCACGCGGATACCGAGCGCACCGGCCCGCTGAGCGTTCTGCACGGCGCGCTTCATGGCCCGGCGGAAGGCGATGCGGTTGACCAGCTGGTCGGCGACGCCCTGGGCGATCAGCGCGGCGTCGAGCTCGGGATTCTTGATCTCGACGATGTTCAGCTGGATCTTCGGGTTGCCGGTGACCTTGGTGATCATCTGACGCAGCTCGTCGGCCTGGGCGCCACGACGACCGATCACGATGCCCGGACGCGCCGTGTGCACGTCGACGCGCAATTTGTCACGCGTACGCTCGACTTCGATACGGCTGATCGCAGCCGACTCGAGACGCTCCATGATCTGGTCGCGGATCGTCCAGTCTTCGGTGAGATAGTCCTTGTAGTCGCGCTCGGAGAACCACCGCGACTTCCAGTCGGTGGTGACGCCGAGGCGGAACCCGTAGGGATTGATCTTCTGGCCCATTACTGATTGTCCTTCTCGTCGGCCGTGCCGTTCTCCTCGGCGGACTCTGCCTCGTCGCTAGCGCTTCCCTCGGCAGCTTCGGCGTCGTCAGCGGACGCGTCCGGCGCCTCGGCCGTATCGATTGACTCGGCCTCACTGTCCGTCTCGCTGTCGTCGGTCTGGTCGGCCGAATCGCCAGCCTCGTCGCTGGCGCTTCCCTCGGCGGCCGTGTCGTCATCGGCGGACGCGTCCACCTCGGACTCCTCGGCGACTTCGTCGACGGCGTCTTCCAGTTCCTCGACTTCGTCTTCGATCTCTTCGCCGTCTTCTTCGGCGGAGCGTTGGCGGCTGCGCTCGACGCGGGCACGGCGGCTGGCGGCGCTCGACTGCGGACGGCCACGGCCACCGGAGCTGGCAGCACGCTCTTCGGCGGCCTGGATCAATTCGAGACGGTCATCGCTCATGCGGGCGACGATCACCGTGATGTGACAGGTGCGCTTGTTGATGCGCGTCGCCCGGCCACGGGCACGGGGACGGAAACGGCGCAGCGTCGGGCCCTCGTCGGCGAAACACGCCAACACGTAGAGCTCCTCGGCATCTTGGTCGTCGTTGTTGACGGCGTTGGCAACCGCGCTGGCCAGCACCTTGCGCACATCGGCGGCAATGTGGCGATCGGTGAACTGCAGGACCTCGTCGGCGGTCTGCACGTCGAGACCGCGGATCAGGTCGAGCACCTCGCGAGCCTTCGACGCCGAGGCACGGATGTACTTGGCGGTCGCTCGGGTCCCGGGACGCTCGCCGGCGACCGTCGCGCCTTCGTTGAGCTTCGGTCCGGTCATCAGCGGCGTCCCTTCGCGCCACGCTCTTGGCCGGCATGGAAGCGGAACGTTCGGGTGGGGCTGAACTCACCGAGCTTGTGGCCGACCATCGACTCGGTGACGTACACCGGAACGTGCTTGCGGCCGTCGTGGACGGCGATGGTGTGGCCGACCATGTCGGGGATGATCGTCGAGCGACGCGACCAGGTCTTGACGACCTTGCGCTCGCCGGCCTCGTTCTGCTCGTCGATCTTGGCGAGCAGATGCTCGTCGACGAAGGGGCCCTTTTTGAGACTGCGTGTCATTGGCGATTCCTCTCACATACCGCTCAGCGGCGGCCACGTCCTGAACGACGGCGACGGATGATGAGCTTCTGCGACGGCTTCTTCTTGTTGCGGGTCCGCCCCTCGGGCTTGCCCCACGGCGAGGTGGCCGGACGACCACCTGAGGTTTTGCCCTCGCCACCACC
Organism: Actinomycetota bacterium; assembly: GCA_039177505.1. Taxonomy (GTDB): domain Bacteria; phylum Actinomycetota; class Acidimicrobiia; order Acidimicrobiales; family Ilumatobacteraceae; genus JABSQH01. The sequence continues at coordinate 3,180 of JBCDFR010000079.1, forward strand.
GAGCGGGTGGTCGACGGGGTTCATGGCGACGCCTCGGGTTTGCGGACGCTTGCCCTTCCAGCGGTTACGGCCGGCCTTGCCGATCTTCACAAGCTCGTGCTCGGAGTTGCCGACTTCGCCGACTGTGGCCCGACAGTCGATCAGCACGCGACGCATCTCGGTCGACGGCATACGCAGCGTGGCGTAGTCGCCGTCCTTGGCGACGAGCTGCACGGCGATACCTGCCGAGCGACCGATCTTGCCGCCGCCGCCGGGCCGCAGCTCGACGTTGTGCACCGTGGTCCCGACAGGGATGAAGCGCAGCGGCAGCGCGTTGCCGGGCTTGATGTCGGCGCCCTGGCCGCTCTCCACCTCGTCGCCCACGCCGAGGCCCCGGGGAGCCAGGATGTAGGCCTTCTCGCCGTCGCTGTAGTGCAACAGCGCAATGCGGCACGTGCGGTTCGGGTCGTACTCGACGGCGGCGACCTTGGCCGGCACGCCGTCTTTGGTGCGATAGAAGTCGATGATGCGGTACTGCTGCTTGTGACCGCCACCACGGTGACGTGACGTCTTGCGGCCGTAGCTGTTGCGACCACCGGTCTTCGACTTCTTGGCGAGCAGCGACTTCTCGGGCGTGGTCTTGGTGACCTCGCTGAAGTCCGAGCTCGTCTGGAAGCGACGACCGGGGCTGGTGGGCTTGCGGGAACGAATCGCCATGATCAGCTCAGTTCTCGAACAGCGGGATCTCGCCCGCAGCCAGGGTGACGATGGCCCGCTTGGTGTCGGGCGTGGTACCGATGCGGTTGGTGCCGCGAGTGCGCTTCTTCTTGCCCTTGCGATTGAGGGTGTTGACCTGCAGCACTTCGACACCCCAGATCGCCTCAACGGCGTCGCGGATCTCGGGCTTGGAGGCCGCGGGGTGCACCTTGAACGTGTACACGCCCTCTTCGATCAGCTCGTAACTCTTCTCGGAGACGACCGGGGCGAGGATGATGTCGCGTGGGTCTTTCATGACGGGACCACGTCTTTCGTGAACACGACCCAGTCGTTGCACAAGATGTCGTAGGCGTTGAGCTCGCCCGCCTCGAGCAGTTGCACGTTGGGCAGGTTGCGGAAGCTCAACGCAGCGGCCTCATCGTCGCGACCGAGCACGACGAGCACGGTGCCGTCGAGGTCAAGCGCGGTGAGCGCCGCCTTGGCGTCCTTGGTCTTCGGGGCATCGATGTCCCACGAATCGATGACCACGACCTTGCCGTCGGCAGCACGGTCGGACAACGCCGAGCGCAGCGCCAGCTGAATCATCTTCTTCGGCGTCTTCTGGTTGTACTTGCGGGGCTTGGGCCCGAGCGCCACACCACCACCGGTGAACTGCGGCGAGTTGGTCGAACCCTGACGGGCGTTGCCCGTGCCCTTCTGGCGCCACGGCTTGGCACCGCCGCCACGGACTTCCGAGCGGGTCTTGGTGCTCTGCGTACCCGACCGGCGAGCGGCGAGCTGAGCGGTGACCACCTGGTGCATGACCGGCACGTTCGGCTCGACGCCGAAGATGGCGTCGTCGAGCTCGACGCTGCCGGCGTCGGCGCCGGTGGCGTTCTTCACTGTGAGGGTCGGCATGGTCAGCTTCCCTTCTGTCCTGCGAACTTGACGGCGTTGCGGACGACGACAACCCCGCCGTTGGGGCCGGGAACCGAGCCCTTGACGAGCAACACGTTGCGCTCGTTGTCGGACTCGACGACTTCGAGATTCTGGGTGGTCACCTGCTGGTGGCCCATGTGGCCGGCCATCCGGGTGCCCTTGAAGACCCGGGCCGGGAACGCACACGAGCCGATCGCGCCAGGCTTGCGGTGGCTCTTGTGGTTACCGTGCGACGCACCCTGGCCGGCGAAGTTGTGGCGCTTCATGACGCCGGCAAAGCCTTTGCCTCGGCTGGTGCCGGTGACGTCGACGATCGTGCCGCTCGGGATCTGTTCGACAGTCAGCTCCTGGCCGACCTCGAACTCGTCGACCGAGTCGAGACGCAGCTCGACGAGACGCTTGCCAGGGGCGACGCCGGCTTTCTCGTAGTGGCCCTGCACCGGCTTGGTCAGCTTGTTCGCGTCACGCTGGCCGTAGGTGACCTGCAGCGCGTTGTAGCCGTCGCGCTCTGTGGTCTTGATCTGCACGACACGCATCGGATCGACGCGCACGACCGTGACCGGGACGACCTTGTCGTCCACCCAGGTCTGGGTCATGCCGACTTTTTCACCGACAATCGATTGTTGGGCCATGACGGCGGTCCTTTACTTGACGGCTGCACTCACGAGCTCGACCGGACGATCCGGGTCGTTTCACGCAAATGCTCCGCAGCCCGGAAGCCGTGCAGCTGACGGCGGGCATGCGGAGCACGCAGACTGGTTGTTGCCGAGTGGTTCCGATCCCGATCGATGCGGGTGGCCTGTTCGGACGTCGATTTGCGAATGGGTTGGTGACCGGAATGCCTTCCGATCACGGCCAGGCAATGCTATGAGCGGTTCAGACGCCTTCCAACCGACCGGAACGACATCTCCTTACCGGCTGTGGGTCCTGAGTAATCGATTACTCATGCGCCGCTCGCCGACTCCGCCTACGTTGCCCGCCCATGACGGATCACCTCCCGATGTCCAGGTTCATGCGCGCGCTGATGGCGATCGCTCTGCTACTCACGCTGATCGGCATCGCGCCGTCGTCTCCCGCATCAGGGGAAGCCGGAGGTGTGCCATTCGGCGGTCCCGACACGTTCCAACGCCTCAACGACGCCAAGCGTTTGTCGCTTGGACACGAAACATCGTGCATCATCCTCGACAGCGGCAACGTTCGCTGTTGGGGCAACAACAACGTCGGCCAGACCGGTGTCGGCGTACCCGCCACGGCGAACATCGGTGACGACGAAACCCCCGACGCCTTCCCGACGATCGATCTCGGCGGGTCACGCGCGCTACAGGTCGCCACGACCGAGGGGCACTCGTGCGCACTGCTGGTCGGCGGATCGGTGCGGTGCTGGGGCAACCAAACGTTCGGCCCCGTGTTGGGTCAGGGCAGCGTGTCGTTGCAAGACGTGCGCATCGGCGACAACGAACCACCGACTGCAATCGCCCCGGTCCAGCTCGGCGGCCCTGCCCAAGAAGTCGCCGTCGGCAACTCCCATACTTGCGTCCTTTTGAACAACGGCACGGTGCAGTGCTTTGGCAACCCGACCAGCGGCCAGCTGGGATACGGCAACGAGGACGAGATCGGTGACGACGAGACCCCGGCGCAGGCCGGCCCGGTGCCGCTCCCGCCCGGGAGGATCGCTCTGAAGATCGATGCCGGCCGTCGCCATACGTGTGTGTTGATGAACTTCGGCGAGATCCTGTGCTGGGGCGAGAAGGGAGCAATCAAGGGTGGCGCATCCAGCGGTCAGCCAGGGTTCCCCGACTACGGCGACGACGAGCCGGCGTCGGCCGGCCCCTTGGTGACGGCGGCGGATCTCGGCGGGTCGACACCGCTGGCGGTGAGCGCAGGCGATCGCAGCACCTGTGTCATCAATCAGGCCCGCGACCTCTATTGCTGGGGTAACGGCGAGGTGGCTACCACCTCGACCGGCGTCGACGACATTCCGACGACTCCGACCAAGGTCGATCTCGGCGGCCGCAAGGCGAGCGCGATCGATCTCGGGTTCAACCACGCCTGCGTGATCTTCGAAGGTGGCGGCGTCGGGTGCTGGGGTGACGGTGGAGAAGGCCGCCTCGGCTACGGCGACGAAGAGACGATCGGCGACAACGAGCTGCCACTCTCCAAGGGTCTGGTCGACATCGGCGCAGGCCGAACGACCAAGGCGGTCTCTGCGGGCAATCGCGGCACGTGCGTGCTGCGCGACAACGACACGCTGTTGTGCTGGGGTGATGGCAGCGACGGCGTGCCGGGTGGCGCCAACACCATCGACATTGGCGACAACGAACCACCGTCGGCCGCCCCGCCGGTGAACTTCGTCGGCACCGCCACGTTCCGGCCGCTGAGCCCGTTCCGCGTCCTCGAGACCCGCGCCGGGCAGCCCGGTCCGGGCCCGATCCAGGGCAAAGGCATCGTCGGGTCCGGCGAACGGATCGACGTGCAGATCACCGGGCAGCCGGGCATCCCGTCGACCGGCGTGTACGCCGTGGTGTTGAACCTGACGCTCGCGCAGGCATTGAACCGCGGCTTCGTCACCGCCTACACCTTCGGCACCGCGCGACCGACCGCATCGAATCTCAATGTCACCGGACCGGGACAGACCGCGCCGAACAAGGTGATCGTGCCGGTGTCTCCCGACGGCAAGATCTCGGTGTTCACCAGCGGTGGCGGACACCTCATCGCCGACGTCTTCGGCTACTTCGAGGCAACGGCGTCCGCCCGGTCAGGAAGACTGGTCGGCATCAGACCGGAACGATTCGTCGACACCCGACCGGGTTTCGCGCCGGCCGGGCAGAAGGGCAAACTCGGCGCCGGGGACGACATCGAGGTGAAGGTCACCGGACGCAACGGGGTTCCCGCAACCGGGGTCAGCGCGGTGGTGCTGAACGTGACCGGGGCCGCTGCAACCGACCGTGGGTTCGTCACGGTGTACCCCGGCAACGTCAGGCGCCCGACCACCTCGAACATCAACCTGGCCGGACCGAATGCGACACGGCCGAACACGGTGATCGTGCCTGTGTCTCCAACCGGGATGATCAAGATCTTCACCCAAAAGGGTGCGCACATTGTGGTCGACGTCACCGCGTACTTCACCGACGCCAACGCACCGAACACCGACGACGGATTGTTCGCCCGCATCAACCCGTCGCGCCTGGGCGACACGCGGGATTTCTCGACGGCCCCATTGGTCGGCGGCGGCGTCGCCACCTTCGATGTGGCCGGCGAACTGGGCATCCCGTTCAGTGCCAATGCCGTCGTGCTCAACCTGACGGCCACGGAATCGCGCGACCGGGGATTTGTCACCGGGTATCCGAGCAACATCGCTCGTCCAGAGACGTCGAACCTCAACCTGCCGGGACCGCTCGAGACCATCGCCAACCTCGCCGTCCTTCCCATCGGCACCGGCGACATCTCTTTGTTCACCCAGAACGGCGCCCATCTGATCATGGACACCAGCGGCTACTTCCTCTGACGACTCCCAATGGCGGCAGTCCAACATTCGTGCGAACGTTGGACTGCCGATAGGCCGCGCTCATGTTCTGCGCTGCACGATGACAGCAGTCCTCGCAGCCAACAGATCGGTCCAGTCATGAAAATTCGCTCCCTCGTCGCGCTCACGGCGGTCGGCTTCGCCAGTGCCGGGGTGGTCGGCCCGCTGCCCGCACACGCCGAGATGGTCACTGGGCCCTGTGAGGGCTTCGAGCACGGGATGGGCAATCTCAATGGCAACCACGAGCATCCCCCGTTTCTCCGAGTCGATGACGTTCGCTACAACATCGAGCGCTGGAACTCCCCGGTTGAGACCGCGAACAGCTTCCTGCTCGAGGGTTGCGTGATCGACGCCTACGACCCCTCCGCCGACTACGAGCGATTCGTGATCTCTGCCGAGTTCGAGCAGAGCGGCGGCAACTACCGTCCGATCGCCAACCATGAGAGAGCGCCGCGCACTTCGGTCGGGTCGTCACAGTTCGACATCGTCGACGATCCCGACGCCACGATCCACCACTACGGCGGCGACATCGTGCTGAGCGACGTCGACGGCGCGATCACATCGATGGCGTGGCACTACTATCCCGACGGCGCGTAGGAGATCGATCACACGCCTCGGCTCGTCGGGGGCGCGTCGGCGTACGCGCAGGGATAGACAGCTCTCCCCACGTTGACTACGGTTCTGCTATGTGGGGTATGGACGGGATGATAATTCGCGCGCGCAGGCCGTTTGGGGGATGGTCAGTGTTTTTGTGACAGCGTCGGTGCTTGTCGCCGGCACGACCGCGGTGACGCCGACCAGCGTTGCTGCTCGCGCAGGAGGGCAATCGATCGCCACGGGCACCGGCGGAATCGCGCCAGCGATCGCCGCGGGTGGCGACCATGCGTGCGCGTTGTTGGGCTCTGGCGAGGTCACCTGCTGGGGCGACGACTTCGACGGACAGATCGGCAACGGCACGACCACCGGCAACGTCGACACTCCACCGACCCCGGTCACGCTCCCGACCGTTGACGGCAACCCGTCTACCGCGGTGGCCATCGCCACCGGCCTTCGTCACACGTGCGCGATCTTGAACAGTGGCGGCGTGTCCTGCTGGGGCAGCAACGCATTCGGGCAACTCGGCAACGGCACCACCACCTCCAGCGACGTCGAGGTCCCACCAACACCGGTCACGCTGCCGACCGTGGACGGCAACCCGACCACTGCTGTCGCGATCACTGCTGGTTCTTTCCATACGTGTGCGATCCTCAATATCGGTGGTGTCTCTTGCTGGGGCCGCAACAACGGTGGGCAACTCGGCAATGGCACCACCGTTGGCCCGGTAGCCACACCGTCCGACCCGATCGCCTTGCCCACCGTCAACGGTGACGCAACCACTGCGGTCGCGATATCTGCAGCCGAAGGCCACACGTGCGCCGTGCTGAACTCCGGTGGCGTCTCATGTTGGGGCGACGACATTGACGAGCGACTCGGTAACGGCTCCGCCAGCGGCAACGTCACCACACCACCTGCACCGGTCACGCTTCCGGGTAACACCACCGCAACCGCTGTCGCTACCGGCGCGTCTCACACGTGTGCACTGTTGAACTCCGGCGGCGTCAGCTGCTGGGGCATTGCGCAGAACGGGCGCCTTGGCAACGGCTCAAACAGCGGCACCGTCGACGCGCCACCACAACCCGTCACCTTGCCCACCGTCGACGGCCACCCGACCACCGCCGTCGCCATCACCACCGGCACGCAGCATTCGTGCGCACTGTTGAACTCCGGTGACATCACCTGCTGGGGCCGCGACTTCGACGGGCAGCTCGGCAACGGCTCCACCACCGGCGACGTCAACGCGCCACCAGCGCCGATCGCGTTACCCATTGTTGACAACAACCCGACCACCGCTGTCGCGATCAGTGGTGGGAACCGGCATACATGTGCGTTGTTGAGCACCGGCGACGCGACCTGCTGGGGCGCCGACGACTTTGGTCAGGTCGGCAACGGCGCCACCACCGGCGACGTCGAAGCGCCCTCGGCTCCAATCAGTCTCCCCGCGCCCGATCCAACCGTTGCCAGCGACATCACCACCGGCGAGTTCCACACGTGCGCGTTGTTGCAGGCCGGTTCTGTGTCGTGCTGGGGCCGCGACAACAACGGCCAACTCGGCAACGGCCCGACCACCGCCGCCGACGTCGACGCGCCACCAACACCGGTCACACTGCCCACCGTTGACGGCAACCCAACCAGAGCGACCGCCATCGGCGCACGCGGCGCTGAACATAACTGCGCAATTCTCGACACCGGCGGCGTCACCTGCTGGGGCCTCGACAACCGCGGACAACTCGGCAACGGTGCACCCTCCAACGACGTCGACGCACCACCGCAACCAGTCGCATTGCCCACCGTTGGCGGCAACCCGACCACCGCAGTCGCCATCAGCGTCGGCCGACGCCACAGCTGCGCCTTGTTGAACACCGGCGGCGTCTCCTGCTGGGGCAACGGCGTCAACGGACGACTCGGCTCCGGCGCCACCGCCGATATCCCCGCGCCACCAACACCGATCACGCTGCCCACCGTTGGCGGCAACCCGACCACCGCTGTCGCCATCAGCGCCGGCCAACGGCATACCTGCGCACTGCTGAACACCGGTCAAGTCACCTGTTGGGGCGACGACCTTCTCGGACAGCTCGGCAACACCACCACCGCCGGCTCCACCAACGCCACACCACCGGACCCGATCATTCTGCCCACGATCGACGGCGACCAGACCACTGCGATCGCCATTAGCGCCGGCGGCGAACACACTTGCGCCCTGTTGAACACGGGCCACGTCTCCTGCTGGGGTAACAACAACAACGGTCAACTCGGCAACGGCACCACCGACAACATAGACACACCGTCAGACCCGATCACCTTGCCCACCATCGACGGCAACCCCACCACCGCCGTCGCGATCAACGCCGGCCGCTTCCATACCTGCGCGGAGCTGAACACCGGTGACGTCTCGTGCTGGGGCCACAACGACTTCGGCCAACTCGGCGATGGCACCACCGACGACCGCGACACACCGTCAGACCCGGTCACGCTGCCCACCGTCGACGGCAACCCGACCACAGCCACCGCCATCTCTGCCGGTGATTTCCAAACCTGCGCCGTGTTGAACACTGGTGACTTGTCTTGCTGGGGTCGCGACAACTGGGGGCAACTCGGCAACGGTGTCGCACCCGGCACCGACACACCCGACCTGGTCGTGTTCGAGACCACCACCACACTCACCGCCAGCACCACCGGTGACCCGACCGACCCCACCATCACCGCTGCGTTTCAACGCACCGTCGACAACTTCGACACCAACGACATCACCATCAACAGCACCACCGGCACCGTCACCGCCACCATCACCCCCAACACCGCCGCCACCTACAACCTCAACCTCAACGGCCCAACCACCGGCACCGTCACCATCAACATCCCAGCAGGCGACATCGGCCCCTGGGGCAACACCGCCTCCGACACCATCACCCTCATCGACGGCGTCCCAACCAACGCCCCAGCACTCACCGTGCCCGACGACATCACCGCCACCGGCAACGACGCCGGCCAAACCGGCGCCATCGTCGCCTACACCGCCACCGCCACC
>JBCDFR010000080.1:0-11755 GCA_039177505.1 Actinomycetota bacterium
CGATCGATCCCGCACCGAACGCCAGCACGGCGACCAGGATGCCCGCCGTCACGATGATGCCCGACCTGGTGCGTGCTCCAAGGCGATGACCCAGGCTCGACATGCCGAACGCCACGAACCCTGGTGGGCATCCGACCGCTCCGTTCACGAGATTGCCCAGACCGGTGTGGCGGAGCTCGGCGTCGACGTCGATGTCGGTGCGCATCGCGGTCTCGAGGCCCGAGTAGTTGAGCAGCAACGCGACGATCGCCACGACGACGATCGCACCGAATCCGGCCGCCTGCCCGAACACTGCGCCCCAATCGGCGTCGGCGATCGATGTGACGGTGTCGGGCTGCCACATTCGGCCGCTGGGGAACGGACCGAGCAGCCATCCATCGTCCTCGGCCGACCCACTGCCGTCGGCGACGAGGACATAGGTCGCGTGGAACCCGGCGATGGCGATGACGAACATCGTCGGGAGCACGAGGAAGTGCGTCCATCGGCGCAGCAGTACCAGCAAGGCGACGCCGAACACAAGCGCTGGTAGCCATCGCTGTGGCAGATCGCCGGTGAGCAGATCGGGTCCGATGTCGGTGCCGCCGGTGGCGACACTGATGCCTCCCGAGAACACCAGCCAACCCGTCCCCGCAAGGAAGCCGCCTCCGACCGGGTACGGCAGGAAGCGGACGATCTGACCGAGCGAAAAACGTCCGAGTACCCAACACGTGGCGCCAGCAAACGCACTGGCCATGGCCATCGTTGCGATGATCGTGCCGAGTTCTTGATCAGCGGTGGCCGGCGCCACCTCCGCGATCATCGCCGCAGTCATCACGCTCAACACGGCCGCAGGTTCCTCTTGCACGTAGGCGACAATCGGTGCGGTCGAACTCGAAAACGAGACCGTGGCGATCAGGATCACCGTGCCGAGGAGGAACGCGCCCGTCCCCGGAGCGACGTACGGCTCGAGACCCGGCCCGGAAAACACCAAGGCGGCCACCGAGGCCTGAAAGAAGACGATGAGCAGTCCGGCGACCACGCCGAACGACAACGCCGTGCCGAGCCGGTTGGCTCTCGACGTCTCGGCGGTCACCTACCCCATGCCCCCGGCGTCCCCGTCGGCCACCAGCCGATCGGCGACAGATCGCAATGCCGCGGTGACTGGATGGTCGGGAAAGCGCAGCGCGAAGACGGTGCCGCTGCCCAGCTCCATCATCTCGTCGGCATGTGGGAGCACGGCAGCGACGGGGCACCCGTATGCCGAGGCGACGTCGCGTTCGAGCTGATCGAGGTCGGCGGTCGTCGGGGCCTTGTTGACCAGCACGCTCAAGGCCGGAACCTCGAGTCGGCGGGCGACGGTGATCGTCACGTCGGTGCCCTGGAAGTCCTGCCGGTCCGGGCGGAGCACGACGATCAACTCGTCGGAGACCGCGATCGACAACAGCGTCTCGTCGTTGAGGCCGGGGTGCGTGTCGATCAGCAACATGTCGAGGTCCAGGCGCTCGCCGAGCTCGCGCAGTCCGGTGTGCAACTGGGCAATGTCATAGCCCTCGCGCACGACGCGGGCGATCGCACCAGCGTCGATGCTCGACGGGATCAGAAAGATCGTCCCGCCAGCGGCGGCGACGGCATCGGGCGTGACGTCGCGGGCAGTGGCTTCGATCGGGCACCGGTCCCAGAGAAAGTCGTTGAGGCAGTTCGTCAACTCGGTGTCCTCGAGTCCGAACAACACGTGGATTCCCGGCGACTGGATGTCGGTGTCGATCACACCGACGCGCAGACCGTGTTGGCCGACCAACACCGCAAGGCTGGCCACCGTGTTCGACTTGCCGGTTCCGCCCCGGAAAGAGTGCACCGACACCGTTCGTGTCATGTCGAATCGTCTCCTGTCGGCCTCGACTGGGCGCGCAGCTCGCGCGCCCGTTGTTGCAGGGAGCGGAAGAAGTCGGTATCGGCGATCTCCTCGACCTGCTCGTTGCTGCGCGTGCGATCGATTTCGACCGTGAGCGCCCGGATACGTTCGCGCAGCTTGGTCTCTCGCGCGCGCACCTCTTCAGCCATCTTCTGAAAGAGCCGCGCGAATCGTCCGAGCTCATCGCTACGACCGACGACTTCGTCCAGGGCCCCTTCCTGGTAGTCGCCCGCTTCAAGGGCAAGAGCCGCCTCCGATAGTTGTTCAACCGGCCGCGAGATCGACTGTGCCGTTCGGTAGCCGAGCCCGAACGCGAGCAGGATGGCGAGTCCCAGTACGACGAGCATCACCGTCTCGATTCGTCGGATGCGTTCTTCGATTGCGAGCAGTATCGAGTCGAACTCCGAGCTGGCCTCGATCGTTTGTTCCTCGTAGGCCAGCTCGAGCGCGATGAGCCCTTCGTCGATTGCGGCGAACTCGGCGTCGATCCGAGCCATCCACTCCTCATCGAACACGGCATCGCCAGCAGCGGCCGACGCGTCGTCGGTTGATGTCGGATTCGACACGAGTAACGCCTCGACGTCACGGCGCAACTGGTCGTGTGTCGCTCGGATAGCCGCGAATTCCTCCGCGGCGATCGGTTCACGTTCGGCCAGGCTGGCCGCGAGCTCGTCGTGGAGTGCATCGAACTCATCGAACGATGTGATCACCTGGTCGTACGCCGCGGCGTCGCCGGCTGAGACGTCGGCAAGGCTCGACTCGGAGTTGCGGACGGCGAGCGCGAGATTCAAGGTTGTGTCCAGCCGTTCGATGTTGCGCACCACGGTCTCCTGGTAGATCACCTCCATGCGTTTGGCATCTTCGTCGATCGACTCCCACACGATGTAGGTGTAGCCGCCGAACAGTGCGAAGACGGCAACGATCCCGAGCAGGCCGAGCAAGAGGCGGTTGCGGATCTTCATCGCGGTCGCGTGAACGCCGTTCGGAGACGATCGCCATCGAGCACACTCGGTGCAGGTCCACCGCGTCGTTCCGCTCCGTCGGGCCGAGTGTGCCTGAACCCATCTCGCCCACACACGGCGCCGCGCTGCACTTCCATCACTGAATCTTCGCACGACCGGCGCGGCGCGGTATCTAACGTCGCACTCGGTGGTACAACTGCCGCGCCGCGATGAGCTGTCGCACGTGATTGTCGTCGTGGTCTCAGCGGTGAGTACGGATCGCCGCAAGGCACACGAGCGTCGTGTCGGCGTACGTCGCCGGCCCGATCGTGAGACGGCCCGTTGCTGCCGGCTGTCGCGAGCACCGAAGGCAGCGCGCCCTTCGCTGGGGGTTCGCCGGGAGCGGATTCGTGAGCTTGTAGATCTGCTCGAAGAAGCCGGTCGGCCCGCTGCTCCGCAAATTGGTGGCGCTGTAGGTGATCGACGTGTCGGGTGTCATCGGATGGTGACGCCCGATATCCCCGACGCACCGGCACATCGGGCGACTTCGCCGTAGTTGGAACACCCGAAAGCGGGCGGCCGAGGCTCCCCGGCCGCCCGCTCGAATGGGCTCAGTCCGTCGATGGGGCGGCACCAGCGGTGGCCAGTGCCGGCTCTGCGGGCTCGTCGGCGGAGGCGCCCGCCCCGATGTCGTCGCGGGTGATCGCCACGAGCAATGCCGGCAGCACCGCCAGCGTGGCGACCAGCGCCATCAGAATCATCAATGCGGTGAGCAAGCCGTAGGCGGCGAACAGCGGCATCGGCGCGAAGGCCAAGAGCCCGAACCCAACCGCCGAGCTGGCCGCCGACGCCACCAGGGCAAGTCCGGTGCCCTCGCCGGCGATCCGCACCGCCGTCGCCCGCGTGCCGTGGCGGGCGAGCTCCTCTCGGTATCGGGCGATGAAGTGGATGGCGAAGTCGATGCCGATACCGATCGACACCGCCGCAATGGTCGCCGTGACGAGGTTGATGGCGAAGCCGGCGGCGTACATCACGGCGTACAACCAGGCGACGACCATCATGATCGGCACCACGCTGACGAGGCCGTAACGGAACGAGCGCAGGAACACGCTGCCCAGCAGCAGACACAGCACGAGCGCCACGGGGAGCGACACCTGTAGCGCCCGGTTCGTGGCATCGAGCGACGCCTCACGAACGAGCGCACTCCCGGTGATCTGCACGAACGTGCCGCCGAGATCCTCCGACAGCGAGTCGGCGATCGGCGTGAGCAGTTCGCGGGTCGCGCTCACCGACTCTTGCGAGCGGCTGTCGACCACACCCATCTCGAACACGGTGCTCGGTTGTGCGCCGAGCTGCACGGCGGTGTTCACGTCGTCGGGTGTGAGCGCCAGTCGTTCGGCGTCGAAGGGGACTCCGGTCTGGGCAGCCACACCGATGAGCGCGTCGACCTGCGTTCGAGTATCGGGGATGCCGTCACCGTCGACGTCGGTGAGGACCACGCCGGTCTGCTGCTCGACGAGACTCGCCATCAGGTCGGACTCGGCCGCCGCGTCGAGCACCTCGAAGATGCCGCCGTCGATGGTCACGCCGTCGGCGTCGCTGGCCAACGACTTCGTGTCGAGTGCCCGGATGTCGTCGAGGCGGTCCTGCACCAGGGCGAGTGCTGCGGGGTCGGCGAGGTCGCCTTCGATGTAGAGCAGCGCCGGCTCACCGCCGCGATCACCGACGTGGGTGTCGAGCTGGTCGAGGCCGATGACAAAGTCGGTGTCTTGTGCGAAGAAGTCTTCGACGTCGAACTCGGCCGGTACCTGCACGGCGAACGTCGCCGCCACTGCGGTGATCACGAGGGAGGCCGGCACCACGATCGCTGGTCGCTGAGCGAGCGCGGCGACCGCTGCGCCGATGCGCCGGGCGATCCGTCCATCGGTGGCTGCCACCGGCATCTCGCCGACGCGCAGGCCGACGTCCTTACGCCGCTGAACCAGGTACGGCACCACCAGCGTCACCGCCGCGCTGAGCACGGTGAGCACCACGCCGAGCCACGGCATCACGAACACGAGCATCAGCACGGCACCCATCGCCATCGACGCCGCGCCGATGCCGGCAGCGATGCGCAGCACCGTCGAGCGGCGTGACGGCGATGGTGCGGGCACGTCGGTTTCGATGCGTGACAGCACCAGTGGGGTCACGATGCCCAACAGCACGTACGCCGAGCCGAGCGCGATGGCCGCGCCGAGACCGAACTGGACGATCGACTCGATCCCCGACGTGAGGTTGGCCAGGAAGGCGATTGCGCCGGTGACGAAAGCGAGGAGCAATGCTCCCGACACCGCCGTCAGTCCAGCGACGAACGCTGGCTTCGATGTCTTGCCTTCGGCGCGTTCTTCGCGGTATCGCCCGATGCCGTGGAACGCGTAGTCGACGCCGAAGCTGATCATTGCCACGGGGACGATCAGTGACAGCACCAGGTCGTCTTTCAACCCGATCAGGTTGGAGATGCCCTTCAGCCACACGATGAGCACGAGGAAGGCGATGCTGACGGTGGCCAACACCCAGTAGCTCCGGAACGTGAGACCGACCAACAGGAGGACCGCGAGAATGGTGAACCCGATGAACGGGCCGGCGACCGCCCCCTGTTCTTGCGAGGTCAGGTTGACATCGATCGCGACGCCGTTGGCCTGCAGGCCCTCGACGCGGAACACCTCTTGTACCGACCGGTCGAACTCTTCGACGTCGGTGTCGCCACCGAGGTTGACCGACGTGGCGCCGAACCCGAGCAGCTCGTCGTCGGACAGCACCGTGATCGCTACCGCCGGCACGGTCCACCCGTCGGCGTCCTGAGACGACTGTGCGGAGATGCCGAGCACGTCGGACCGCTCGCCGTACTCCTCGATCAAGGCGGCACCGGCTGCGGCGACTTCCGCGTCGGAGGCATCGGCGAGTCCGTTCCCGCCGTCGGCGCGCAGCGCCTGGTCGACGAGTGTCGCCATGCTGACCACGCCGGTGACTTCGGTACGTGTCTCGGTGTCGAAGTATGTGAACAACGTCGGCGCAAGGTCGGGATCGCCGCGCAACGCGTCTTCGGCGGCGAGCAACGATCTCAGCGAGTCCGCGTCGAGGATCTGCCCGTCGTCGGCTTCGACGACGATGAATGTCGGGTGCACCGACGAGGCGAACGTGTTGTCGATCCGGTCGCGAGCGGTGAACACGTCGCCGCTCGGTTCCGTCGACGCCGAGCTGTCCGGCGCCATGGCCAAGAACGGCACGACCAGGAGGCCGGTGAGGATCAGCACGGCGGCGAGTACGCGTCCGGGTCGTTGCTGCAATCGAGTGAACACGGAGGTGAGGGCGGCGGTCATGGCTACTCCAGCGAGAGAGAAGGGAAGAGAGAGTCGATGGCTTGACAGTGTCTAGTTGACACATGTCAATCTTTAGCGAAGCGCACTTGACACTGTCAAGCGATTCCTTCACGATGCTGGTGTGCCAACGGCCACACGCACCGACGATCTGCCAGACACGCTGCGCGCCGCCACGGCCGAACTCGTGGCCGAGCGCGGGCCGACCGGCTTCAGCTTGCGCGAGGTGGCTCGTCGTGCCGGGGTGTCACACGCCGCCCCCGCCCACCACTTCGGCGATGCCCGTGGACTGTTGACCTCGGTCGCCGCGGAGGGATTCACCACGCTCGCCGCCAACTTCGATATCGCCGTGGAGGGGCTCGACGACCCGGTCGACCGGATGAACGCAATGGGCAAGGCGTACGTTCGCACCGCGGTCGAGAACCCCGGACACTTCGCGGTGATGTGCGTCGATGAACTCATCGACCAGGACGATCCGACCTTGGCCGAGGTCAGCTCGGCCGCCTACGGGCGTTTGTTGGGTGTGATCGGCGGCATCCGCGACACCTACAACCCTGATCTGGATGTCGACGCCGCAGCGACGATGACGTTCTCACTGGTCCACGGCTTCTCGACGCTGCTGCCGAGCTTGGACGATCTTGCCGACAAGACCGACACGACCCTCGCGCCGTTCGAGGACATGGTCGAGAAGTTCACCGTGCTGATGATGAACGGCTACGCCGCCCGCTCCGAACGCTGATCGCGCTTGCGACCCGGGCCGGCAACGGTCCATCGGGAGCGCTACCGGCCAGGTCGGTTCACGCGCAGATCACGGCGGCGTGGTCCTGTCGAGAGGTGCGTACGTTCCCCACTCCCAGCCCGTTCCGACGGTGCACTGCGGCGATCGTCGCCGGAGCCCTCGTCGGCACGGCGATGGTGGCGACCGGTTCCGTGCCGGTGCACGCATCGACGACGATCAACGTCGCCGACTCGACCGAACTCCGCGCTGCGGTGAGCACGCTGAACACCGCCAGCGATGGCCTCGCCGACACGATCACGCTGACCAATGCCGGCCCGTTTCTGCTCACTTGCGGCACGGATGAGGACGCCAACCTCGACGGCGACCTCGACATCACCGGCGGCGACGACCTGACGATCACCTTCGCCGGACCCGGTCACGCCACGATCGCTATCGACCAAGGCGGTGGTGGCTGCACCACTGAACGGGTCATCGACCATCGTGCCTCGGGCGACGACCTCACCCTCGAACGCATCCGCATCGACGACGGCGATCTCAGCGCCACCACAGCGACGGGCATCTTCGATCGCAGCGGCGGAGGGCTGCGGTTCCGGTTCGGCGCCACGCTGCAACTCACCGACGTGATCGTGGAGAACAACCGCGCCGCCGACGGCATCGCCGGGGCGACCAACGGCGGCCGCGGCGGCGGGATCGCGATGTGGTCGGGGTCGCTGGTGGCCAACGACCTCGAAGTGCACGACAACCACGCCGGCGATGGGTTCACCGATCTGGCCGGGTCCGGTGGGTCGGGCGGGCAAGGCGGCGGCATCTACGGCCAGTTCCCGATCGACATCACCGACGGCACGTTCACGGGGAATCGATCGGGCGCGGGCGGCGATGGCCAGTCGGGCGGAGCCGGGGACGACGGCGGCGCAATCGCCTCGACCACCACGGTCACCCTCACCGATGTGACCTTCACCGACAACCGCGCTGGCGATGGCGGAGACGGCACGAGCGGGTCGGGTGGATCCGCCGGCGACGCCGGCGCTGTGTCGGTCGCCGGATCGGCCAACCTGACGATCGACGGCGTCTCGACGTTCAACGCAAACCACGCGGGCGACGGCGGTGATGGCACCTCCGCCGGGGGGAGCGGGGGGAGTGGCGGCGCCATTCAGTTCGCCGGCGGCGATGCCGATGTCGGCGTCGACACCACCGACGACGTGACGATCGTCGGCGCATCGTTCGACGGAAACCAGGCAGGCGTCGTAGGCAGCGGCGGCAGCGGGGTCGGCGGAGACGGAGGCGCCATCAACCTGCGCAGCTTCGCGGCTCCTGATCCGATCGCGCGGATCACCGACTCGACGTTCGATGCCAACACCGCACAACGCAACGGCGGCGCGATCGCCGCGGCACTGGACGCGTCGGTGCACGTCGACTCCTCGACGCTGGTCGACAACACCGCAGCGGGCGACGGCGGCGGGCTGCACGTCGGCAGCACGGTCGATCGTCCGAGCGAGGGGTCGCTCGTCGACTCGACCGTGACCGGCAACACTGCGACCGCAGGCGACGGCGGTGGGTTACGCCTCGGTGCGGGCGCGTTCGAGGTGCGCCGCTCCACCATCAGCGACAACAGCGCCGGCGACGATGGAGGCGGCGTCGGCACATTCGCCGACGAGCTCTACACCATCGTCAACTCGACGGTCGACAACAACACCGCCGGAGGATCTGGCGGCGGCGTGTGGATGAACGCATCCGGATCCGCAACGATCTCTGCGAGCACGATCACGAGCAACGACGCCGGCACGTCCGCCGAGGAAGTTGCTGGTGGCGGTGGCAGCGGCACGCTGGCCATCGAACGCTCGGCGATCGGCGGTTCGCCAGGCGGCGCGGCCAACTGCAACAACGTCGATGTGTCGACCGATGTCGTCGAAGACGCGGGCGTGCAGTCGTGCGGCAGCTCGACACTCGTCCCCTCCCTCGAACTCAGTGGAATCGGTGATCACGGCGGCCCGACCGCCACGCGCTTTCCGCTGCCGGCGTCGCCCCTGCTCGACGTGGTGGCCTGCACCGAGACCATCGATCAACGGGGCGCCGCTCGCCCGTTCCCGGTGGCCGGGTCGTGCGACATCGGAGCCGTCGAAGCCGACGACAGCACCACCATCGACCCGACCAATCCGCCGCTGACACTCTCGCCAACGAACCTCACCGTGAGCTCGACGGCTGAGCTCCGGAGTGCCGTCGACAACATCAACGGGGCGCTCGAAAACACCGCTCCCGACACGATCACGCTCGACAACGCCGGTCCGTTCGAGCTCGTGTGCGGGACCAACGATGACGCCAACGTCGACGGCGATCTCGACATCGACACCGGAGACGATGTGACCATCACGTTCGCCGGGCCGGGGCGAGCGACGATCACCGTCGCCGACGGATGCACCAACGAGCGGGTGATCGATCACCTCGGTGCCGGCGAGCTCACAATTGAACGTGTCGTGATCACCGGCGGCAACCTCAGCACGGCCATCCACAACATCGAGCGCGATGCTTCCGGGGGCGGGCTCCGATCGGACGGAGCGGGTGACGTGACGCTGACCGATGTCGGTGTCACCGCGAACGAGGCCGGCGACGGCGCGAACAGCACCGGCAGTGGTGATGGCGGCAGTGGTGGCGGCGTCGCCATCTTCGGCGGGTCGTTGTCGATCACCGACTCGGACATCGCCGACAACCACGCCGGCGACGGCGCAGACGACTCGACGAACAGCTTCCCCGCCGGTGACGGCGGCGGTGTGTACGTCGGCGTGTCCGCCGGCGACCTCACGGTGGACAATACGAACATCACGGCCAACGAGGCCGGCGAGGGTGGAACGGGGAGCTCCGATCCAGCAGGCAACGGCGGGCGCGGCGGCGGGGTGGCCAGCTTCGGCGCAGCGGACTTCACCGATTCCACGATCGGCGGGGATGCACCGGCCGACGGCAATCGGGCGGGAGCGGGCGGCGACGCCACGGCCTCGTCCGACGGCGGTGGCGGCGGAGGTGGCGGCGGCCTGTGGGTGAACGGCGACCTCAGCTTCGAGGGCGGCAGCGTCGCCAACAACACGTCGGGCGAGGGCGGCTCGGCCAACAGCGGCAACGGTGGCATCGGCGGCGACGGAGCGGTCGTGGTCGTCGCCGCAGGGGTCGACGTCGACGACGCCGACATCTTCGACAACGCGGCCGGTGCTGGCGGCGACGCGGTGACCGGCTCGGGAGGTGCTGGCGGCAACGGCGGCGGCGTGTCATTGGCGGGAAGCGGCGTGGCTGACGACGTCGACCTGGACAACGTCGTGATAAGCAACAACCGGGCCGGCGACGGCGGGAGCGGGCAGACCGGAGGTGCTGGCGGCACCGGCGGCGGGGGCTCACTGGCGATGGCGACGGTGACGGTCGACGACTCGACGGTCACCATGAACAGCACTGGCGACGGTGGGAGCGGGACCACCGCTGGAGCAGTAGGACAGGGCGGTGGACTGGCCGTGGTCGGTGCCGTCCGCATCGCCACGACTTCGATCGAGGGCAATCAAGCGGGCGACGGCGGCGGTGTCGCGCTCAGCGGTAGCGGCGTCGCCGAGATCGATCGATCGACCATCGCCACGAACGATGCCGATCGATTCGGCGGTGGCGCGCACACGGTGGGCGATCAGGCGGTAACGATCACCAATTCAACCGTGTCCGACAACGTCGCCGACGTCGAAGGCGGGGGACTGTGGAGCAACGGCATCCCGACGATCGCCGTGGCGGCGTCGACCGTCGCGTCGAACCGTGCACCCTCGGCAGCGAACCTGCGCAGCGACGCTGGTGGTGCCGGTTCGGTCGACATCGTGCGGTCGGCGATCGGCGACCCACTCGGCTCGCCGCTCAACTGTGTCGGCGTGGGCGCGCCGGACGTGCCCGACACCACCGGCACGATCGAGGCGTCTGCGTCGGCGGTGACCACCTGCGGTGCAACCCCGCCGACCGTGCTCGTCGCCGACCTCCAGCTCGCCCCGCTGGGCGACAACGGTGGGCCGACGCTCACGCGCGCGCCGCTGGCTTCGTCTCCGCTCATCGACGCGCTCGACGCATGTGTCGAACCGCTCGACCAGCGCGACATCGCTCGACCGGTTGGCGCCCGCTGCGACGTCGGTGCCGTAGAGGCCAACGACACGGTCCCCGATCTGTTCTTCTTCGCCGGTCAGGTCGGCGTCGATCAGGCGAGCCAACGAACGTCGAACCAGGTCACGTTGGTCGGCTTCAACCGGCCGACGTCGATCAGCGTGGTGACGGGTTCCTACTCGGTGAACGGCGGTCCATTCACCGCATCGGCGGGTGTGGTCGAAGCCGGCGATCGTCTGCGCCTCCGACACGTTGCGTCCAGCGTCGCGAGTACCTCGGTCGTCACGACGGTTGATGTCGGGGGTGTGACGGCTCTGTTTAGGTCGACCACAGCGGCCCCCGCACCGCCGCCGCCGCCCGATCCGCCGGCACCACCGTCACCGCCAGAACCACCTGCCCCATCAGAGCCACCAGCGCCTGACAAGGTGGAGGGTGCCGTCACGATCGAGCCGGTGCGGTTGTTGGAGACCCGCTCGGGCGCCGACCTCGACACCATCGACGGACGGTTCGCCGGCATCGGGCCCAACCTTGCTGGCACGGTGCTCGAGGTCGACATTGCGGGACGGCCGGGGGTCCCCGCCGACGCTCGGGCGCTGATTGCCAATGTCACCATCACCCAACCGCAAGGGCGCGGCTTCGCCACCATCTATCCGTGCGGCGAACAACCCAACGCCTCGACTCTGAACTACGCCGACGGACAGACGATCCCCAACGGCGC
>JBCDFR010000081.1:0-11722 GCA_039177505.1 Actinomycetota bacterium
ACGGGACGGTGGACCGAGTACGGCGACAACGTGTTCCGCGTCATCGATCGCCGCGGCGCCGACTTCATGCTCGCTCCGACGCACGAGGAGATGTTCACGCTGCTCGTGAAAGACCTGTACTCGTCGTACAAGGACCTGCCGCTCTCGATCTACCAGATCCAGACGAAGTTCCGCGACGAAGCACGGCCCCGCGCCGGGCTGCTGCGCGGGCGCGAGTTCGTGATGAAGGACTCGTACAGCTTCGACATCGATGACGAGGGGCTCCAGCGTTCGTACGATGCTCATCGCGCGGCATACATCCGCCTGTTCGAACGACTCGGACTGCCCTACGTGATCGTGTCGGCGATGTCGGGGGCGATGGGCGGGTCGGCCTCCGAGGAGTTCCTGGCGCCGATCGATGTCGGTGAAGACACATTCGTTCGCTGCGACGGATGCGACTACGCGGCCAACGTCGAAGCGGTCGTCACCCCTGCTCCCGACCCGATCCCGTTCGACAACCTGCCGCCCGCGGTCGTGCACGACACGCCTGACACCCCGACGATCACTACGCTGGTCGACTACGTGAACGCCCGTCCCGAGTTGCGCCATCCGGATCGTGACTGGACGGCGGCCGACACCTTGAAGAACGTCGTGATGATGCTGCACCACCCCGACGGCACCAGCGAGCCCCTGGCCATCGGCCTACCGGGCGATCGCGATGTCGACATGAAGCGCCTCGAAGCAGCGGTCACTCCGGCCGAACCGACACCGTTCGAGGCGGCCGACTTCGCCGCGCACCCCACGCTGGCCAAGGGATACATCGGGCCGGGCGTGCTCGGCACGAACAACGCGTCGAGCATCCGCTACCTCGTCGATCCGCGGGTCGTCTCCGGCACCTCGTGGATCACCGGCGCCGACACCATCGGCAACCATGTGATCGGCCTGGTCGCCGGTCGCGACTTCCAACCCGACGGCACCATCGAGGCGGCAGAGGTGCGTGAGGGCGACCCCTGCCCGGACGGCAGCGGCGCGCCGCTGCAGATGGCCCGCGGCGTCGAGATCGGCCACATCTTCCAGCTCGGACGCAAGTACGCCGAGGCCCTCGACTTCACGGTCCAAGATGAGTCTGGCAAGCCCGTCACGCCGACGATGGGCTCGTATGGCGTGGGGGTCTCACGATGTCTGGCCGCGATCGCCGAGGCGACCCTCGACGACGACGGTCTGTGCTGGCCGCGCGAGATCGCCCCGGCCGACGTTCACGTGGTGATCGCCGGCAAGGAAGGCGGCCCACAACGCGCTGCGGCCGAGACGCTGTCGGCCGAGCTGGAGGCCGCCGGTGTGCGCGTCCTGCTCGACGATCGGGTCGGCGTGTCGCCAGGAGTGCGGTTCAAAGACGCCGAGCTGATCGGCGTGCCGACCATCGCCATTGCCGGTCGCGGCGTCGCCGACGAGAACAACCCGACGATCGAGGTCAAAGATCGTCGGTCCGGCGAACGCACCGACGTCCCCCTCCCCAACGCCGCCGCCCACCTGATCGCCATCTGCCGCTCCTAACCACCCCCGAAAAACCGGGGACTCCGTGCGTTTTTCGCACGTATCCGCGAACAGAACGGGCATCGCGGGAGCGCCTCACCGAAATTGTTGCGGGAACGTGCGCTATGCGCACGGAATCCCCGGTTTTTCGGTCAGGGCTGTTGGTCAAGAGTGGCGGAGGAGGCCTTGGTCGATGACGACGCGGGAGGTGCCCGGGTCGTCGACGGCGGCAGCGCTGGTGGTGAACACGGCTTCGCCGTCGGCGGTCGACCACATGTCGATCGTCAGCTGCTCGCCGGGGAACACCGGGGAGGCGAAACGCCCCTCGATGTGGCCGAACCGAGCTGGGTCGCCGCCGCACAGCGCGTGCAACAGCGCCCGGCCGGTGTAGCCGTAGGTGCACAAGCCGTGGAGAATCGGCGTGTCGAACCCGCCCATCGCGGCGAACGACGGGTCGGTGTGGAGGGGATTGCGATCGCCGGACAGGCGATACACGAACGCCTGATCGCGGGGTACGACATAGCTCACCGAGTGATCGGCGGCGCGCTCGGGCGGCACGTTGCGCGGACCGGACGGACCACGATCGCCGCCCCATCCCCCTTCGCCGCGGATGAACACCGACGAGGCGTTGGTGTACAACAACTCGCCATTGTCGAGGACGGCCTTCGTCTCCGTGGCGACGACTGCGGCCTTACCCTTGTCGTACATGCCGGTGACCTCACTGGTCAGCGTGACGGTGCCCTCGACCGGAATCGAGCGATGCAGCGTGACCGCCTGCTGACCGTGCACGAGCAGCGCCGGATTGAAGGTTCCGATGTTGCCCATCGCCGACCCGCGCCCCCAGCCGACCACAACCGGAAACGTCGGCAGCACCTGCTGGTCCACCTCGTTGGTGTTCTCGGTGGTGAAAGTCAGTTCCTCGTGACCGGCGCCGACGCCGACTGCGTAGAGCAGCGCATCTTTGGAGGTCCAGCTCGCTTCGACCGGCTCGCTCGTCGAGCCGACCGCATCGGGATTGAGTGGCATGGTCGTCCTTTCAGTGACTGTGCGGTCCCTCGTCGGAACCCCACGTCACCGTAACGAGCGGCGCCGCCACAACCGTCAGCCGCCGAACGACTCGGCGATGGCCGCAGCGATGGCCTCTGGCTCGTCCTCTTGGAGATAATGACTGGCGGCTTCGAGACGAACGACCTGCGCATCCGGGAAGCGGCGCTGCCAGCCCGGCAGGATCCCTCGGAACACCGGGTCCTTCGTCCCCCAGATCAGCACCATCGGGGTGTCTGCGAACTCCGAAAGCACTCGCTGCTCGAGGTCGGCGAGGAACGGCTCGGCGGCCCGGATCTGCTTCGGAAACTCAGCGATGCCTGCGCGATGTTCCGGTGTCGGCGCAACGTCGACGTAGTGCCGAAACTCGCGGTCGCTGATGTCGCGTTCGATCGTTCGCTTCATTGCCGGGCTGATGAAGAAGTTGCGGTTCTTGATCAGTCGCTGCAACGGCGCCGAGCTCATCAACCTGCTGAAGAACTTGATCATGCCGGTCTCTGCCGGCCACGCCCATGTGTTGCCGATCGCCAATCCGGTGAACCGGTCGCTGCGCTTCGAGGCGACCTCGAGACCGATCGGGCCGCCCCAGTCAGCACCGACGAACACGGCGTCGTGCAGATCGAGGTGGTCGACGAGTTCGCCGACGACCTCGGCGTGCTCACCGGGTGTGTAGCCATAGCCGTCACCGGGATGGACCGACAGACCAAAACCCGGATAGTCCATGGCGACGCATCGAAACTGGCCGCGCAATGCGGTGATGATGCCTCGATACAAGAAGCTCCAGTCGGGGTTGCCGTGGAACATCACCAACGGACGGCCGGCGCCCTCGTCGATGTAGTGGATCGGCCCGACCGAACTCTGGAACCACTTGGACTCGAACGGATACAGGTCGGCGTCGGGCGTGAAGTCGACGATTCCCTCAGGCCTCTCTGTGGCGTCCATCGTTAGGGCCGCCCGCTCGTCGGGCGTCGATGCGCTAACTGACGATGTGGTGATTGTCGATGTGGCTGGTGCGGTTGACGTGTCCATTGCTCTTTCCTGGTGCGCTGTCGATGTGTCGTCCAGCGACGTTGCCCGCCGCCGATCGACGTTCTACACTGCTTGTTGTAGAACATGAGAAAAGATATACAACGAATGGTGCAAAACGCAACCCCCGATTCGTCAGCCGGCTCGAAGGGCAGCGGCGGACGGCCGCCCGAGTTCGATCGCGAGCAGGTCTTGCACGACGCCGTGTTCGCCTTCTGGAACAACGGGTACAAGGCGACGACGGTGGGCCTGCTCGAAGACGCGACGGGTATCGACCGCTCGACGCTGTACAAGAGCTTCGGCGGCAAAGACGGCCTGTACGCAAGCGCTGCTGGCGCCTACATCGCCATGGCGACCGAGCAGTTGTTCTCGGTGCTGCACGACGGCGACGCCGGCGTCGCGGACATCCTCGCCTTCATCGACACGTTGAGCGCGAGCTATCGCGCCGGGCAACCGCGTGGCTGCTACATCGTCAACGACATGGGCAGCGTCGGGGAGACCGATGCCACCCACCGCTATCTCGACATCCTGCGCACCGGGTTTCGGGCCGCGCTCGGGCGCGGCGTCGATGCAGGTGAGGTACGAGCCGACGTGGTCGATCAGCGCGCCGAGATGCTCACGGCAGCGTTCGTCGGGATCAACCTCACCCACCGCAACATGGCCGACGCCGAGGTCGCCCATCGGCTGATGGACGGCGTACGCGCCGAGGTCGCCGACTGGCTTAGCGACGATCGGCGCTCGTAGCAACCGACGACGTCAACCGTCGAGCATCGTTTGCGGCCAGGCTCCGGGTTCACCGTTCATGCCGGCGTTCGCGCGAGCCTGTCCAAGGAGCTGTTCGACCGCCGGACCGAGCTGCGTTGGATCATCAATCGGGTCAGTCGACGGGCCGCGGGCCCAGCCTTCGGCGATCGCCAACGTCTGTCCCGACGCCTCGAACACTCGCCCGGTTACACCGGCCGCCTCGTCCGAGCACAACCACGTGACGATCGGTGCGATCCAATGCGGCGATCGGGCGTATTTCTCTTCCTCGGTCTCCGGCGCCGGCCCGAGCCCCTCGGTCATGCGGGTGAGCGCCACCGGACCGACGGCGTTGACCGTCACCCCGTAGCGGGCGACCTCGAGGGCGACGATGTTGGTGAATGCAGCGATGCCCGCTTTTGCCGCGCCGTAGTTCGACTGTCCCGGGTTGCCGTAAATTCCCGACACCGACGTGGTGTTGACGATCCGGCCGCTCACGGGCTCGCCGGCCTTCGAGCGCTCGCGCCAGTAGGCCACCGCCCAGCGCGAAGGCGCGAACGTGCCCTTCAGATGGACGTTGATAACGGCGTCCCACTCTTCTTCGGTCATGTTGGCGAGCACCCGGTCGCGCAGGATGCCCGCGTTGTTGACCACGGCGTGGAGATCGCCGAACGTCTCCACGGCCATGTTGACCATCCGTTGGGCGCCTTCCCAGTCGGCGACGTTGTCGCCGTTGGCGATCGCCTCGCCGCCCATCCCCTTGATCTCTTCGACTACCTGATGAGCCGGCGACAGGTCGCCACCGCTGCCGTCGACCTCGCCACCGAGATCGTTGACGACCACCTTGGCGCCCTGGCGGGCCAGGCTGAGGGCGTGCTCGCGCCCGATCCCCCGCCCGGCGCCGGTCACGATGGCCACACGCCCTTCACACAGTCCGCTCATTCGATGGTCTCCTTGATTGTTCGGTGGTTGATGGTTCGGTCGTTATGTACTCGTCTCGTGCGTGGTCTCAGCAGACGCAGCGATGGAGCGCATCGGCGATCGTAGAGTCCGAAGCACCGGTGACTGCGAGCCGACGGGTGCCGAACCGGGGTGAGTCGGCGTCGAGATCGCCACGGCGCTCGCCGGAGATGCAGGGCTCGGCGCTGGTCCGTCGACCGCTGGCTCGCTCGGCACACCATCAGTCGACGTGGCACCTGGTCTGCGAAGCGCCAGGCGGTCGCCCTGGGTGCCGATCTGCCTCCGCGTGAGCCGATCGGGCCTGACGACGTTCCATTGCTCCTGGTCCACCACGCCAACCGCTTGCACGCCGACCCAGCAGCTCCGTATCGCACAGCCCGACGTCTGGGCGTGCACCTCTCGTAGCCTCATGGCGATGACCGCCGAGCCGACGAGCACACGAGTCACCGACGTGCTGATCGTCGGCGGTGGACCCGCTGGCGCGGCTGCCGCTATCGAATTGGCCCGCGGTGGACGCAACGTAACCGTGATCGACAAGGCCACATTCCCCCGCGACAAGTGTTGCGGCGACGGGCTGACCACTCTGGCGCTGCGCGAGCTCGAACACCTCGGCGTCACGCCTGCCGAGGTCGAGCGATGGGTCGACGTCGACGGTGCAGCAATTCGCTCGCCCTCTGGGCGTGAGGTCTTCGTCCCACTGCCGCAGCGGGGTCGATACGCAGCAGTGGCACCGCGTCTCGATCTCGACGCGGCCGTCCTCAACGCAGCCGCTGCCGCCGGCGCCGACGTGTTCGACGGATGTGCGCTGACCAGCCTCGAACAGCGTCCCGATCGCGTGATTGCGACCACCTCGAGCGGACTGATCGAAGCCCGCTACATCGTTGCCGCCGACGGAATGTGGAGCCGTGTCCGCAAGGTGCTGGGCGCCGGTCCCGAGCGTTACCTCGGCGAGTGGCACGGGATTCGCCAGTACGTACGCGAGGTCACCGGACCCGCTGCCAAGCGGCTCTACGTGTGGTTCGAGCCAGACCTGCTGCCGGGCTACGCCTGGTCGTTCCCGCTGCCGGACGGCCGCGCCAACGTCGGTTTCGGGGTGCGCCGCGACGGTACCCACCCGACCGGCCAGATGGCCGATCTCTGGCGCGATCTGCTGCAGCGGCCGCACGTGGTCGATGCCCTCGGCCCGGACGCCGAGCTGGAGGATCGCCACACCGCGTGGCCGATCCCGGCGCGCATCGACGAGGCCGTGGTCGCCGACGGGCGGGTGCTGTTCACAGGCGACGCCGCCATGGCCACGGACGTGCTCACCGGCGAAGGCATCGGCCAGGCGCTGCTCACGGGCCGGCTGGCAGCCGCCGCCATCCTCGCTGCCGGGGCGCTCGCACCGGAGGAGGCCACTCGCCGGTACTCACGATCCGTCCGCCATCATCTTCGGGCCGATCACAAGATGTCGGCAGCACTCGGCGACGTCCTCGCCCACGAGCGCGGCGCCCGCGGGGCGATCCGTATCGTGGAGGCGAGCGGCGAATGGGGTCGGCGGAACTTCGCTCGGTGGATGTTCGAAGATGAGCCGCGCGCCGTGCTACTCACTCCGTCGCGCTGGCACCGTCAGCTGCTCTCCCGGCCGGGCGCCTATACCTGAGCACCGTTGGAGGGCCCGAGATCGTCGCCCGGGGGCGGCGGTGGCGGGGCCCACACGTCGACATCACCCACGCTGACGTCGATCCCGTCCTCGTCGATGTCACCTGGATCACCAGGGGCTTCGGAAACGGCGACGACGTCGTCGTCCTTCGGCGGGCCTTCGTAGATGTCGCGCAACCCGAGCATGGCGCCTGCGGCGGCTGCGCCGAGCGCACCTCCCTTACGCCGACCGGCCTCGATCGACGAGAGGCGCCGCTGCGCGGCTCGCTCCTCATGCTCGATGCGCAGGACGCGCGCCGGGTCGGCGTCGACGCCGGTGATGTCGGCGAGCTCATCGGGCGACACGCCACTCGCCGGAGCGGCATCGGCGATTGACGGGTCGCTCTGTTCATCAGGTGGGGGATCGATGTCGCTGGCCGCCGACATGAGCTCAGGCTACGACGTAGGCAGCGATCATTGCCGCGCCTGACACCAGAACCCACGACACCACACCCAGCACCAGCGGGCGACCACCGAGTCGCCGGAGCCGGCCGAAGCGCACCCCGGCGCCGAGGCCGAACATGCCAGCGGTCAACAGGACTTCCTCGAGATCCCTTGCGGCGGAGAGTGCACCATCGGAGAGCCATCCGGTCGCGCGCAGGGCAATGGCCCCAAGGAACAACACGACGAACAACGGAACGAGCGGTACATTCGGCGCGTCATCGTCGGCTCCGTCGACCGCGGCGGCGTCGCCACTTTCGTTCGTGGCGGCGAGTCGACGCCGCCGCGCGTAGCCAACACCGAAGACCATCGGTGCGAGCAGCACCACGCGGGTCAACTTGACCAACGTTGCCGTCGCCAAGGCAGTCGCCCCGAATGCCGACGCCGTTGCGGTGACCTGGCCGACGTCGTGTACCCCTGCCCCGACCCACGTGCCAAAGAGTTCGTCAGACATGCCGAGCGCGCGCCCGACCAATGGGAAGACGAAGATCGACATCGTGCCGCACAGTGTGACCAGCCCGATCGCGTAGGCGGTCTCCTCCTCGTCGGCGTCCGTCAGAGGTTCCATCGCGGCGACCGCCGACGCGCCACAGATCGAGTAGCCGGTAGCGACCAGCAGTCCTAGCGGTTGCGACACTCCCATCGCCCGGGCCAGCGCCTGTACCCCGAAGAACGTGGCCAGCACGACGATGACCACAGCAACCGCGCCCTCGATACCGAGCGCACGCACCTCGTCCATCGACAACCGCAGCCCGAGCAGCACGATTCCGGCGCGCAGCAGTCGCTTCGACGCGAACGCGATCCCGGCGTCGAACGTCGGCCGGAGGACGCCTGCGTTGGCCGCGATCGCACCGAGCACGACGCCGACAACGAGGGTGGAGACATCGACGATCGATGTGAATGCGAACGCAAGGGCGACGCCGACGACCACGACGCCGAGGCCCGGCAACGCTGGTCGGATCTCCTGCACGGTCGGCCATCCTGGCAGCCCGCCAGGCATCGGACCGCGATCGAGTCACCAACCGATCGAGGGTCGGCTCAAAGGTAAGGATTTCTGGCACGACGGCGCATGCCCGTCGGCGCCCGATACCGTCGATTGGCGATGTCTGACGCCGACCCGAACCCCACCACAACGGTGCCCCAGCAAACCGTCGCGGCGATGGACGACCAGGTAGCCGCCGAGACCTTCGAGAAGATCTTCTTCGAGCTCCGCAAGGTCATCGTCGGTCAGACGCGGCTCCTCGAACGCCTACTCGTCGGCGTGCTGTGTCGCGGCCACTGCCTGCTCGAATCGGTCCCCGGCCTGGCCAAGACCCTCGCCGCCGAGACGCTGGCCGACGTGGTCGGCGGCTCATTTGCTCGCATTCAGTTCACCCCCGACCTGCTGCCGTCCGACATCGTCGGAACACGGATCTACCGCGGCAGCAGCGAGACCTTCGATGTCGAGTTCGGGCCGGTCTTCGTCAACTTCTTGCTCACCGACGAGATCAACCGCGCCCCCGCAAAGGTCCAGTCGGCGCTGCTCGAGGTGATGGCCGAGCAACAGGTGACGATCGGCGGGGTGACCCATCCGGTGCCAGAGCCGTTCTTCGTCGTCGCAACGCAGAACCCGATCGAGAGCGAAGGCGTGTACCAGCTGCCGGACGCCCAGCGCGACCGGTTCATGATGAAGATCGTTCTCGACCACCCGACCGCCGACGAGGAGATGACGATCATCGACCGGATGAGCGTGTCACCTCCTGTCCCCCAACAGGTGATATCGCTCGACGAGTTGATCGCGCTGCAGCAGCGCGCCGACCAGGTGTTCGTCGACCGTTCGGTGTCGCAGTACGCGATCGACCTCGTGCAATGCACTCGGTACCCCGACCGGTTCAATCTCGGCGACCTGCTCACCGTGATCGGTCTCGGCGCCAGCCCGCGTGCCTCGCTGAACCTGGTCAAGGGCGCCCGCGCGATGGCCATGCTGCGCGGCCGCACCTACGCCACACCTCAAGATGTGTTCGACATCGCACCCGAGGTGCTGCGCCACCGCTTGTTGCTGACCTACGACGCGCTCGCCCGCGACATCACGCCCGACGATGTGATCCAACGCATCCTTGCCACGGTGCCCGCCGCCTGGGTGTCGCCAAAACCGAACGACTCCTTCGAGCGGAGCTGACGTGGTTCAGCTCGGTCCGCGCAGTGTGCCTCCCGCGCACGCTGCGCCGACCGCTTCCCATGATGCTCACTGGGCGCAGGGCCCGCCGACGGCGACTGTCGCCGAGCTCCTCCGTTCGTTGGAACTGACGATCCTGGGCCGGCTCGACGGCGTGCTGCACGGCAATTACCAGGGTCTCACTCCCGGCCACGGCTCAGAGCCGGGCGAGTCTCGGCCGTATCAGCCCGGCGACGACGTCCGGCGCATCGACTGGAACGTCACGGCTCGCACCAACGAGACCTACATCCGCGAGCAGATCGCCGATCGCGATCTCACCGCCTGGCTGGTCGTCGACGGCTCGGCAGCGATGCGCTTCGGCACGGTCGCCGACAACAAGTCGAACGTGGCGCTCGCTGCCGCCGCCTGCGTCGGATTCCTCACTGCTCGGAACCAGAACCGGCTCGGCGCCGTACTCGTCGCTGGTCCCGAGGTACATGTCGTGCCGCCACGCAGTGGCGCCAACCAGGTCCGTGCGATTCTGTCGACCATCGCGGCGGCGCCCGATACCGAGGGCCGCGGACGGTCCGATCTCGCCGCTGCGCTCGATCGAGTCGGCGCGCTCGCCAAGCGACGCGGGTTCATCTCGGTGATCGCCGACTTCGATGGGACCGACTGGAGCGATGCGCTCGCCCGTCTGGCGCTGCGCCACGATCTGCTGGCGATCGCCGTCCGCGACCCACGCGAGTCCGACGTCCCACCGGTGGGACTGGTCGAATTCGTCGACCCAGCCTCCGGCACGGCACGCGAGGTCAACGTGACCCCGGCAGTGCAGCGTAAGTTCGCCGCCGCGGCCGCCGAGCGCAGCGCAGCCCGTCGAGCCGAGATCGGCCGCTCGGGCGCCGAATTGATCGAACTGACGACCGACGGCGACTGGCTACGCGAAATCGTCCAGCACACGCAGCGCAAGCGGGCCCAAGCCGTGCGCGGTGGAGTGCTGCGCCGATGACGACGTCCGACTTCCTCGATCCGGGTCGACTGTGGCTGCTGCTGGTACCGGCCGGCCTCGCAGTGTTGTACGTCTTGGTCCTGCGCTGGCGCAGCCGCGCCGCGGTGCGGTTCACGCAGGTCGAGCTGCTCGACGAGGTGGCCCCACAGCGACCGAAGTGGCGGCGCCACGTGGTGGCCGGGCTGCAACTCCTCGGCTTGACGGCGGCAGTGATCGCCGTTGCTCGCCCAGTCGATCGCGAAACCGAGCGCACCACGACTGAGGGCCGCATCCTGGTGTTGTTCGACGTGTCATTGTCGATGGACGCAAGTGACGTCGATCCCAACCGCTTCGTCGCCGCTCAAGACGCAGCCCGCACGTTCGTCGACGAGGTCGACGAAGGAGTCGAGGTGGGACTGGTGTCGTTCTCGGGAGCCGTGGGAGTGGAGGTCGACCCGACGCTCGATCGCACCGCGATGATCAACGGTATCGACAATCTCGAACTCGCCGAGTCAACAGCGATCGGCGACGCGCTCGCCGCAGGGACCCGTCTGTTGGTGAACGCGGCCGAGCCAACTGACGGTTCAACCGAGGCATCGAGCGACGGCGCTGACAACGAAGACGGCAGCGGCGACGAGACAGCCGACGACGGTCCGCCCCCAGGCGTGATGGTGCTGCTCACCGATGGCGAGACCACGGTCGGACGTCCGACCGCCGAAGGGGCGGCCGAGGCTGCGGCCGCCGGCATTCCGGTCTACACCATTGCCTTCGGCACCGAGTTCGGCACCATCGTCGATCCCGAGTCGGGTGAGATCGTGCCGGTACCCGTGCGTCCCGCAGAGTTGGAGGGCATCGCCGAGGCGACTGGCGGGCAAGCCTTCGTCGCCGAGACCGGCGATGAACTGGCTGTCGCGTACGACCAGATCCAGGAATCGCTCGGAGAGACGCTCGGCGACGAGATCGAGGTCGTCACCGAACTCACCTGGCGCTGGGCCCTCGTGGCGTTTTTCCTGCTCGCCGCCGCCTGGGCGCTGAGCCTGTGGTGGCTCCGCGGCATGGTCTGAGTGGCCCGAACGCCCAGATGGTCTGAGTCGCCCGAACGCCCAGATGGTCTGAGTGACCTGAACGCCCAGATGGTCTGAGTGACCTGAACGCCCAGATGGTCTGAGTGACCTGAACGCCCAGATGGTCTGAGT
>JBCDFR010000082.1:0-11690 GCA_039177505.1 Actinomycetota bacterium
CGACGTCAGCCGCCGCGCAGCGAGACGAGGGTGGCGTCGATCACCGACTGCTCGATGCCGCAGTCGAGCGCAGCTTGGACGACTGGCGCCGCCGCCGCATCGTCGCCACCGAGCACGGCGGCCGCGTCGACGTTCTCCACGCCGCCCTCCACCGAATCGAGCGCGCAGTTGGCGACATTCGGCTCGACACCTTGCAACGCCAGCTCGTCGAAGAGCACACCGCCGATCAGCCCGGTCGGGCGTTCGGTGCCGAAGTCGCTCGGATCGATGAGGGGACCTGATGGTTCGGTGGTTTCGGTCGGCTCCTCGCCGGGCACGGTCGTGGGCGGAATCGTTGTGGTCGTGGTGGTGGTCGAGGTGGTCGTCGTCGGGAGCGCAGTGGCGGTGAACGACGGCTCCTCGGCGTCGCCATCGTCGGTGTCGGCGGTGGCGTATGTGACCGCACCTGCCGCCGCGAACCCGACGACGCCGACCGCCATCCCCACGGTCTGGCCGCCCGGCACCGCTGCGGCGAGACACACACTGCGTTTCTTGTCGTCGTCCGACGTGGCCATCTGGTCCGCGGTCCCGAGCCAGCCTCGACGGTCGACCCACACCGACAGCGGCGGCATCACGACCAACGCCGCGAGCAGGGCAATCGCCACGTTCAACGTGACGATGATGCCGAAGTCGCTGAGCAACGGGAGCGCGGAGAAGATCAGTACCGCGAAGCCACCGATCGTCGTCATCGCAGAGGTGAAGAACGCGCGTCCAGTGCGTTGCGCGGCCATCCGCGTGGCGTCATCTGGGTCGAGTCCGCGCTGGCGTTCTTCGAGGTAACGACCGAGAATCAGCACCGAGAACTCCGCACAGGTCGCAATCACCAGCGGACCACTCACCGTGGTCAACGGCGAGAGCTGCACGTTGGAGATCCCGACCACGATCGCCGATACACCGACGGCGAGCACGACAGGCACGAGCGCAAGCAGGGCCCGCGACAAGCTGCGGAAGCGCAACACGAGCCACAGCGCCGCCAGGCTCAGCGCCAGATACGTAAGGTTGGCGCGATTCGCCGACAGGTTGTCGAGTAGGCCGATGCCCACCGCAGCGAGGCCGGCCGGCGTGGCCCGCACCGGGCTTTGACCATCGGGCAGCTCGACCAACAGAATGCTGTCGGGATCGAGGTCGAGTTCAGCGATGCGGGCGTCGAGATCAGCCTGCAACTCGTCGACCAACACGGCCCGCTCTTCGAGGCTGGCCGGCGCAAGCCGCAAGTTGAGCTGGGTGGCAGTGGCCTCGTCGACGTTGTTCACCAGTGCGCGTTCGATGTCGGGCGGCATCTGCTCCGCGGCGGCCACGATGTCCTCGCTCGTCGGCGGAATCAAGGTCGCTCCGGGGATCTCGATGATCTTGCCCATCGTGTTGACCAGGCTCGACGTCGATACCACCTCATCTCGCGCCAACGCGTCTTCGTTGAACCCCCAGATCAGATCGACGACGTCTTCGTCATAGGTGTTGTTGGCTTCGACGAGTACGCCGAGCGTCGTCGAGAAATCGGTGCGCTCTTCCAACGTGCGAACGTCTTGGACTACTTGGCTGTTCTGGTCGATCCACTCGAGCGGATCGGACTGGATCTCGACGGAGTCCTCGGCGATCACGCCTCCGACGAACAACGCAACAGCGATGATCACCATCGGGAGCCCGAGCGCCGACGGCGCCGAACCCAGCCACACGACGATTCGCTCCACGACAGACGGGCCACGCTGCTCCGTGCGCTGCGTCCATTCGCGGATACCGAGTACCGATGCGGTGAGCACGATGCCGACAACGACGAGCACGACGATGCCGATCGCCAGCAACACACCGAAGTCGCGAATCATCGGCACACGGGAAATCCGGAGCGCGAGCACGGCGACGACACCGGTGATGGCCGCTGCGATCAGGGGCGGCGCCATGTTGGCCAGCGATTCCGCAATTGGATGCTCCTCGCGGTCGATCACCACTTCTTCTTCGACGCGGTTGTGCACCTGAATCGCGAAGTCGATACCGAGGCCGATGAGGATCGGCAGACCCGAAATAGTGACGAGTGAAAGGTCGATGCCGATCAGTCCGAGCAACGAAAACGCCCAGAACACACCGATGATCACCGAGAGCAGCGGCAGCAGGCGCCACCGCACGCGGAACATCACGGCGAGAATCACGGCCATGACAACGAGCGCCCAGGCGCCGAGGGTCAGCATCCCGCCCCGCAGGTAGTCGTTGATCTCGGCGAGGTACACCGGCGAACCGGTGACGATCAGCTCGAAGCCGTCGAAGTTGGCCCCGTCGAGCACTTCGAGCACGGCCTCGGTGCCGGCGGTCTGCTCTTCGAGGCTGGCGTTGCCCTGAAGCACGACACCACCGACGGCGGTTTGCTGATCGGGGAACGTGGACAACAGTGACAGGCGGATCTCACGGTCTTCGTCCGAGGGCGCGACCAGCTCACCGTCGACGATCTCGAACCCGTCGTTCCCGAAGATCAACAACTCGTTGTAGTCGGGCTGGCCGATCTCTTGGATCTCGACGGCACCGAGCCGAGCCAGCGCAATCGAGACGTCGGCGTTGCGCGCCTCGGCGCCAGCCTCGTCGCGCTGGGCCGCTGAGATCAACGCACTCGTACCCACACCTTCGGCGAGCAGGTTGTCGCTGAACTGCAGCGAGACGTCCGGGGTGACGACCGCGTACACCTCCGGGATCTCACCGAGCTCGTTGGTCACGCGTTGCAGCTCGGCGAGATTGTCGCCTTCGAAGAGGTCGGTGATGGTCGTGTCGTCGTCGGCCATGTACAACAACACGACGGTCTCGCCGCCGAAGTCGTCCTGGAACGCGACGTTGTCGATGGCGACCTGCGAATCCGGGTTGAGATAGCTGTCCTGACCGGTCGCGAACTCGAGCCGACTGGTGCCGATCAGCAAAATTACGCTGATGACGACCGCTGACGCCGCAACCCATTTCCAGTGTTTTCCGAGTGCGATGCCTGCCGCACGCCAAAAGCTCTCCATGGCGGTTTCCCCCTTTGTTCGCGCACACTAGTCAGCGATGCCCGAAACCTCCGCTCAGCATGATGCGCTGATCGCCGACCTCATCGATGTCGTCGGCGCGGCTCATGTGCTCACAGACGACGCCCGTGCCGGCTTCGAGATCGACTGGACCGGTCGGTACGGCGGGACATCCACCGCGGTCGCACGCCCGGGATCGACGGGCGAAGTGGCCGCCGTCCTCCCCCTGTGTGCGCGGCACGGCGCGTCCGTCGTCACACAAGGCGGCAACACCGGTTTGGTGGGCGGCAGCGTTCCTCGACCGACGGCGACTCCCACAGTCGTGTTGTCGACGCAGCGACTCGACTCGATCGGTGAGGCCGACCCCGATGCGCTGCAGGTGACCGTCGGCGCCGGGGCAACGTTGGCTGCGGTTCGCGATCGAGTTGGCGCACTCGATCTCGACATCCCCGTCGACTTCGCAGCTCGCGACAGTGCAACGATCGGAGGGGCGGTTGCGACCAACGCCGGTGGATCGCGCGTCGTTCGTTTCGGCACGATGCGCCACCACGTCGCCGGCGTTCGGGCAGTGCTGGCCGACGGTTCGGTGGTCGGATCCCTCGCCGGACTCCCCAAGGAAACGGCCGGATTACATTGGCCCTCGCTGCTCGCAGGATCCGAAGGGACACTCGGTGTGATCACCGAGGTACGTCTGCGCCTCGTGCCAACGTTCGCTCACGCGGCGACCGCTCTGGTGGCGGTCGACGGTCTCAGCGGCGCCGCTCGACTTGCGGGGCGACTCCGCCGCGAGGTGTCGTCCATCGATCAACTCGAGCTCATCGAACCCGAGGCGATGGACCTCGTGGCGGGACACCTCGGCCGCTCGGTGCCGTGGGCGGTGCCAGCGGGCGGCTCGTACGTGCTCATCGAGTGTGCCGATCGGCACGACCCGCTCGACGATCTCACCCGTGCGCTCGCCGCCCCAGCAACGGCCGACGTGATCGACGATGCGATCGTGACGACCGACGCAGCCCAGCGCCGGCAATTGATCGAACACCGCGACCGCATGACCGAGGCGATTGCATCCGCTGCCACCGCCTCGGGTACGCCGGTGTTCAAGCTCGACGTTGCCGTCCCCCTGCACCGATTGGCCGAGCTCGTGCGCATCGCCCGGTCTGCTGCGGCCACGGACGGCGCCAGACTGATCCCGTTCGGCCATGTCGCCGAAGGCAATGTGCACCTCAACTATCTCGACGCAAGCGATACGGAGCGCATCGCCGAAACGGTGTTGACCGCCGTGGCCGAAGCCGGCGGCACAGTCTCGGCCGAGCACGGCATCGGCATCGCCAAGGCGCGATGGTTACCGCTGATCCGCTCCGCCGCGGAGCGACGGGCCAGCGCCGCGGTGCGGACTGCGCTCGATCCGAACCGTCTACTCAATCCCGGGGTGCTGGAGGCGTCGCCGGTTCAGGTGCCGTAGTCGAACCCGAGGTCGGGCGCGGTGAGCAGCGGGCGGTAGTCGATGTCGCGCTCGGCGGCCATCGCTGCACAGGTACCGCCCCGGTCGACGATCACCGTCATGAACACGGGCGCGGCGCCAAAGGCGGCGATCTGCTCGGCGGCTTCCATCGGCGACGTACCGCGAGTGGTCGTGTCTTCGGTGACTAGTACCCGATCGCCCGGCTGCAATGCACCGGCGATGCGACCCGTGACGCCGTGGTCTTTCGCCTCCTTGCGAATGCTGAAGCTGCGCAAGTCGACACCGCGTGTCGCCAACACGGCGGCGACGCCGAAGGCGACTGGATCGGCGCCCATCGTGAGGCCACCGATGGCGTCGATCGACCCGAGCACGTCACCGAAGACTTCCGCGACCGCGTCGGCGACGGCCACGACACCGTCGCTACGACATGCCGTCTGTTTGGTGTCGAGGAACCACGAACTGCGAGCACCCGACTTCAAGACGAAATCGCCGCGCTTGATCGAGTGATCGGAGACGTGGTCGCACAGTCGTTGCAATGCGGGGGTCAATTCGGCGCTCATCGATGCCGATCCTCTCACCCTCGGGAGCGACGAACGAGCACTTCTTGAGCGATCGTGGCGACGTGGCCGCCATCGCGATCGAAGACGTGACCGATCGACACACCGCGACCTCCGGTGAAGTGATGACAGGTCATGTCGTACAGGTGCCAGCGGTCGGCATGGACCGGGCCGTGAAACCAGACGGTGTGATCGAGACTGGCGGCGAAGAAGTCGTCGCCGTCGAACTCGGGGACGGCGCGGATCACAGCATCGGTCGGCAGGTCATCGGAGATGTATGCGAGCCAACAGCGGTGCAAAAGCTGCATCGATTCGTCTTCGGGATCGCCGATGTCGTCATTGACCTTGAACCATGCGGTCGAT
Organism: Actinomycetota bacterium; assembly: GCA_039177505.1. Taxonomy (GTDB): domain Bacteria; phylum Actinomycetota; class Acidimicrobiia; order Acidimicrobiales; family Ilumatobacteraceae; genus JABSQH01. Next base: position 5,397 of record JBCDFR010000082.1, read on the forward strand.
CGGCCGAGACCATCACGGCCATTGATCACCGCATCGGCGGGCACGAAGGCGCGCGAGAAGTGATCACTCCACGAGTCCTGTTCGAGGCCATCGGGCGGCGGCACCGCTGGCATCTCGATCGTCTGCACGACCGGCGAAGCCTCTGGTCGCTGAAAAGAACTCTCGGCGTTGAGAATTGCGCCGATCGCCTGTCGCGCGACCACGCGTCGAGTGGCAAAGGACCGCCCATTGCGGATGCGGTCAACCTCATACCTGACGGGCTCATTGTGGTCGCCGCGCCGGATGAAATAGGCACGAATCGAGTGCACAGCAAGTTCGTCGTCAACCGTCATCGTGGCGGCGCGCAACGCCTGAGCAACGATCTGGCCGCCGTACAGCCCTCCCCACGGGTATTGCGGGCCGATTCCGACGTAGACATCGGGTCCGTGCGGAGCCAGTTCGAACAACTCCGAAAAACTATTCAGTGACGAGTTCATGGGCATAACATCTCTCAAATGGCAGAAAAACGAGGGCCGAAATCTCCTATGTCAGACGAGCACAAGGCAGCGCTCGCCAAGGGACGGGTCGAAGGGCGGATCGTTCGTGATTACCTCGAAGGGCTGCGCGCCACCAAACCCAAGCGAGGCCGCAAACGCACACCGGTAACCGTCAAGGCGCGGCTCGAAGCGATCGATGCCGAGTTGGCCACAGCAGGTGCGCTCGACGAGTTGTTGCTCGTGCAGGAGCGGCGTGACCTCGAGTCCGAACTCAAGCGGATGTCCGACGCCATCGACATGCCGGCCCTCGAGGAGGCGTTCGTCGGCGTGGCCAAGAGCTACAGCCACAGCAAGTCGATCTCGTATGCCTCCTGGCGCGATGTTGGCGTGCCAGCGAGCGTACTCAAGTCGGCGGGCATCGGGCGCAGCGACTGAGCACCGCGCCAGGCGGTCATCCCAACTCGATCCCGTCGAGCGCATCGACCGACCGGTGAGCGTTCGCCAACGAGCGATGCAGGTCAAAAACCTCGTCGAGCTCGCTACTAGCGCCGAGCGACGCCACTTCGGGATCCGCTTCGAGTAGCTGACGAAACTCGCGTTGCTCGTCCCATGCGCGCATCGCATTGCGTTGCACAATGCGGTACGCATCATCGCGTGTTGCACCGGCTCGAACCAGGGCCAACAACACCGGTTGGCTGAACACGAGCCCGTGGCTCGACCACAGGTTTTCGATCATCCGGGTCTCGTTGACACCCAAGCGATCGAGCAGCCCACGCAGTCGGCGCAACATGTAGTACACGAGCTGTGACGAGTCCGGGAGCACAACTCGCTCGACCGACGAGTGGGTGATGTCGCGTTCGTGCCACAACGCGACGTCTTGCAATCCGGTGATCGCGTTGCCACGTACGACGCGGGCCAGGCCGGAGATCGTCTCTGCAGAGATCGGGTTGCGTTTGTGAGGCATTGCCGAAGAGCCCTTCTGGCCCGGCTTGAACCCCTCGAGCACTTCACCGACCTCGGTGCGCTGCAGGTGGCGCAGCTCGACAGCGACCAGCTCACACGTCGCGGCGAGCGAGGCGCATGCATACAGGAACTCGGCGTGACGATCGCGAGCCACGACCTGGGTGGCCGGCACCGGATCGAGTTCGAGCCGCGCCGCAACGAAGTCCTCGACGTCCGGGGGGATATTGGAGTACGTCCCCACCGCGCCGCTCAGCTTCATTACTGCAACAGCTGCGCGCGCCGCCCGCATGCGGGTGCGATCACGATCGAGCTGGAGTGCCCACAGGGCGACCTTCGCTCCGAAGGTCGTCGGCTCGGCGTGGATGCCATGAGTGCGACCGATCATCGGCGTGTCGGCATGTCGTCTGGCCAGCTCGACCATCGTCGAGAGCAGCGCATCGGCGGCACTGAGGATCAGATCGGCTGCGTCGCGCAATGCCCAGCATTGGGCAGTGTCGACTACGTCGGACGAAGTGAGTCCGTAGTGGATCCACGAACCCGAGGGTGCGCCGATCGCATCCTGCACCACGTCGACGAAAGCGGCGACGTCATGGTCGGTCACCGCCTCGCGCTCGCTCACTGCGGTGACGAACGAGTCGTCGACGATCGGAGCGTTGGCCCGGCAGGCACGCGCATCGTCAGTCGGCACCGTGCCGAGTTCGGCCAACGCCTCGGTGGCCAGCAGCTCGACCTCCAGCCAACGGTCGAAACGAGCGACATCGCTCCACACCGCGTCCATCTCTGCGGTGGAGTATCGAGGGATCATGACGCCCAGACGAGATAGTCGTCGCGCTCGGCGCCGACGCCGACCACGCGCACGGGGATGCCGACTTCTCGTTCGACGATCTCGATGAACCGCCGCGCCTCGTCGGGCAACTCACCCGGCTCGCGCGCACTCGACAGCGAGGTCTCCCAGCCGGCCACGGTCTCGTACACCGGCTCGACTCGCGCCAGCAGATCAGAACGATCGGGGTAGCCGTCGACCTCGACCCCGTCGATGCGATAGCCGGTGCAGATCTGCACCTGCTCGAAGCCATCGAGGATGTCGAGCTTGGTCAGCGATAACTCGGTGAGTGAGTTCAGCCGGACGGCATGGCGCAGCATCACACAGTCGAGCCATCCGGCACGGCGACGTCGGCCGGTGACCGTGCCGAACTCGCGGCCGATATCGACGAGGCGATCGCCGTCTTCGTCGAGCAGCTCGGTGGGGAACGGACCCGCACCCACCCTCGTGCTGTAGGCCTTGGTGATCCCGACGACTCGATCGATCAGTTTGGGGCCGAGCCCGGTGCCCGACGACGCACCGCCGGCAGTGGGGTTCGACGAGGTGACGTAGGGGTAGGTGCCGTGATCGAGATCGAGGAACGTCGCCTGCGCCCCCTCCAGGAGGAGGTGATCGCCAGCGTCGACGGCATCGTGCAACAGACCGACGGTGTCGACGACATACGGCGCAAGTCGCTGGCCCAGCTGGTCGAACCGGTCGACGACTTCGTCGACATGGATCGCTTCGCCGCCGGCTTCTTCGATGAGCGTGTTCTCGGCGACGGCGCGCTCCCGGACGAGTTCGCGGAAGCGGTCGCGGTTGAGCACGTCGCCGGCACGCACGCCGACTCGACGCGCCTTGTCGGCATACGCCGGGCCGATGCCCTTCAGCGTGGTGCCGATCTTGTCATCCCCACGCATCGCCTCGGCGATGGCGTCGTGGGCCTGGTGCCACGGAAAGATGAGGTGGGCCCGGCTGGACACCTGCAACCGACGGCACGTGATCCCCCTCGACTCGAGCCCATCGATCTCCTCGAACAGGGTCGGCAGGTCGACGACCACGCCGTTGGCGATCACGGGGATCACGTGGTCGTAGAGGATTCCCGACGGCACGAGCTGCAGCGCGTACCGCTCGCCGTCGACCACCACGGTGTGGCCGGCGTTGTGGCCACCCTGGTAGCGCACGACGTAGACGTGCTCTTTGCTCAACAGGTCGATGACCTTGGCTTTGCCTTCGTCACCCCACTGGGCGCCGACGACGACGGTGACGGGCATGCACGCTCCTTGTTACGGCGCTCGAACGCCGGACGATCGTAGCGGGAGGTAGCGTCGCCCATCGTGACGATTCTGCGTCGACAGCGATGGAACGAGATGGACGGAGCGGCTCGTGCCGAGTTGATGCAGCGCGGACTCGATGACATCTTCGATAACGATCTGCGGCGTTCGATCGGTTCGTTGATCGAGGACGTACGCGAACGCGGCGACGCTGCGGTGTGCGACGCCCTCGCTCGCTTCGACGGAATCGAACTCGAGCCGACGCAGCTGAGGATCGGCGAGGCCGAGTTGGCCGACGCCACCGTGAGCGATGACGTCGATCGCGCCCTCGACGACGCCATCGAACACCTGCGGACGTTCAATGAGGCGCAACTCGACCGGTTGTCGGACTGGTCGATCGAGAGCGAGCCCGGGCTGACCGTCGGCGAGAAAGTCACCCCGATCGCATCCGCCGGACTGTTCACCCCATCGGGCAAAGCCAGCTACCCCAGCGTCGCCTACCAACTGGCCGTCCCGGCAACGGTGGCAGGTGTTCCGTCGCTGGCGCTGGTGGTGCCGCCCGCACCGGGAGGGTCCGGAGAGGTCGACCCGGCCGTGTTGGTCGTGTGTCGCAAGCTCGGCATCGACGACGTGTTCCGCGTCAACGGTCCGGCCGGGATTGCTGCGCTGGGATTCGGCACCGAGTCGATCCCGCGAGTGCGCAAGATCGTCGGGCCAGGATCCCCGGCGGTCACGATCGCCCAGGTCGAGATGCAGCGCCACGGTGTTGCCACGATGATGTTGCTCGGCCCGACCGAGTCGCTGGTGGTCGCCGATGAATCGGCCGACGCCGAGCGGCTGGCCGCCGATTTGTTGATCGAAGCCGAACACGGCACCGACAGCTCGGTCGTGCTCGTCACGACATCGGGCGCGCTGGTCGAGGCCACCGACGCCGAACTGGCGCAACAGCTGGCATCGCTGCCCGATGCCCGCTCCGAGGCAGCTCGGGCGTCACTTGGGCCGAACGGCGGCGCCGTGATCGTCGACGATCTCGATGCGGCTGTCGATATCGCCAACGAGTTCGCCCCCGAACACCTTCAGGTCGCAGTGGCCGACGAGTACCTCGACGACGTGGTCGACCGGCTCGACAACGCCGGCGAGATCCTGGTCGGCCAACACACGCCCTTCTCGGCCGCCAACTTCGTGATCGGCTGCCCGGCATCACTGCCGACGAGCGGATTCGCGCATGTTGCATCGGGGATCACCGCCGATGCGTTCCTCAAGCGCACCGCCGTGGCCCGGGCCGACTCCACCGCGCTGGCGCGCATGTCGAGCTCGGTCGTCGCCCTCGCTGACCACGAAGGCTTCCCCGCTCACGGCAACGCCCTCCGCCTACGCAACCTCTGACGTCCACATGCGACATCAGGTGCCAGGCACCAGATGTCGCAACGCCGTGAGCGGAGGTCCGAAACGTTTGAAGAACGTGGGGTGCACAGCAGGCCGCAGCGTGCAGACTCGTCGGGTGCAGATCGATCGCCGGCACTTTGCAGGTCTCGTCGCAGGCGGAGCAGTGCTTGCCGCGTGCGGTGGAAGCGGCGACAGTGGCGCTGACACTGCTGAGTCTGGCGGATCGGCCGGGTCGGCCGAGCCCACCACGTCGGCACCGCCGGACGACTTCATCGTCGATCCCGAGTCGAACATCGACACCAACGTGTTGCCCGACCTCGTCGTCGACAACGTGTCGCTCGGCAACAAGGTCAACTTGCGCAACACGTTCCCGGCAGAACAGCCGGTGTTGTTGTGGATGTATGCACCACATTGACCGGTGTGTCGTCGGGAAGCCCCCGAGGTTGAGCAGTTCGCTCAACGTCACGCAGACGAGGTCACGGTGATCGGACTCGGTACCCAGGATTCGCTGGGTGAGGCCGAGGACTTCGTCGATGAATACGGCACCAACTCGTTCACCATGTTGTGGGACGAGAGCTTCCAGTCGTGGCAGTCGCTCGGGATCAGCGCACAGCCGGCGGCGGTGATGTTCGCGCCCGACGGCACGATCATTACCGGCTGGCTCGGCCCGTTCCCCGAAAACGAAGTGATCGAGCTGGCCGCCGAGTACTCGGCGTAGAAACACGGCTCAAGAAGTGAACGATCCTCGCCGACAAGAGCCGACGACGATCGAAATGCTTGATCTATTCGGTCAGGCGGTGTTGCCGGGAGCACCGCAATCGGCGCTGACGACTTGGATCGAGCCGTCCACCGGCACCTCGTAGTTGGCCGAAGCGTCGACCATCAGGCCGGCCTCTTCGAGGGTGCCCTCGGAGGTCGTGCGAGTCACGCCGGCATCGACCGCTGCGCTCGTCGGAATGGTCGTGCCGCCCTCCTGGGCGAAGTACGACTCGACGGCGGTCTGCAGCGTCTTCACGTCGGCGTTACATGCCGACTCTTCGCCTTGGTCGGTAATGCCCCGAACGGCAAACACGGTGACCCTGGCGAGGATGCCGAGGACAATTAGGAGCTCCTCCAAAGTGAAACCCTGGTCCCGCTTCTTCATTGGGTTGGTTTCTTCCGCTCTTTGGTCGACCTCCCACAAGAGACGTTTCTCACGAATGCGCCCCGTGAGATCCATCTCCCGTCGCACACCAGGTATTTTGGCATCACCTGAACCTCGCCGGGTAATGCGCAGGCTCGATCCCTTGGGAGGATGGAGCTATGTCAGAACAGCGACGGCGGGGGAAGTATCCCGACGAGCTGCGTGAGCGCGCGGTTCGGATGGTCTTCGAAGCAGAACGTCACGCGGGGA
>JBCDFR010000083.1:0-11578 GCA_039177505.1 Actinomycetota bacterium
CCGAGTCGGCTCCGGACCCCGGCTGTCGGCGTAGCGAGAGGAGCGGGAGCGGCGGTCGTCATGCGACGCGAGGCTATTGGAGAGTCATCGAGTTGCGAGTGCGACACACTCCGTGGGAGATCAGGCCGCAACGGGTCGCGCTCGGGGGAGTAGGAGGTGCGCTGAACGTGCCACGGGCGGGCAGCGTCAGAGACACCAACAAGCGACGGCGCGCCGGATTCGGCCCTGTACTCCCGAAGCTGTCCCAGCCCGCAAACTAGCGGTGGGTTCGGTGATGTCCTCGCGCCGAGCACCGACTGGAGGAGGTAGAGGGCGGGCGCCTTCGCTCGGCGGTAGTCGCGAAACACCTGCTCACAGCACCGTCATTCGTGAATCGATGGAGCTGACCTTGCTCTCGGGCGCTCGCAACGCGCACCACCGACTACCTGGGACGACGCCTCCAAACCGCCCGATCACGTCCGTGTGATCCGGCTACCCCGTATTCCGCAGGGCGACGCACCGTTTGGATCTTGGTGTGGGTTCGTTCAGGTTCTTTTCAGTAGACCGCCGGTATACATGGACGTGGCGTCTAGCAAGACGATTGGTCTCGTATTGGCCGAGCGTCCGAGGGGCGCTGCACAAACAGACAACCAAACACACAACGAACAGGAGAACATCATGAAGAAGACACTTGCCGCACTTGCCGCCGCCGCTTTGGCCTCGCTGGGCGCATTGAGCGTGGCCCCCACTACAAGCGCAGCCGGAGGCCAAGACGAACCAGCCGTTCCGCACGAAATTCAAGTCGCAGACTCGTACATCGTCGACGGGGGCACCGCCAAAATGAAGTCCATCGAGGACGGAGCCTTGCCGATGTACTACAGAATCGACGGCGGCGAATTGCGAGACGACGGTACCGGCATCATCCACGTGTCTTTACGGGGAGCTAAAGCCGAGCCGATTGACGTCACATACTGGGAGATGGACAAGTACGGCGGATACATGAATTTCATGTTCCACGGTGACCCATACCACGGCCAGCTGTTATTGTGGATCTTCGAGGATACGTTCGAAGGTGAGTTCACCAACCTCAACGGAGATGAGATCGATTTCGAGCCCATCGCACTGCTGCCCGCCGAATGATCAGCCCCATTGGGACTGAGACACGGGCGTAGCTCCACCTAACCGAAACGTGTGGCCACCTGCGATGCCTTGCGGGTGGCCACACGCGACGGAGCACTGCAACAACAGCGGTGTTGGTAAGCGGGTGGGCAGCCCAACTTTTGGGATCGAAGCTCTCCCCGCGTGAACCACCAGTCAACGCCAGCACCACCGACGACATCACAGGTCAGTGTCTGTTCGGCCGACGAGTCCATTTCACGCCAGCGGCTTTCGGGACCGCAGTCGGAACCCCAAAGTTCGCGACCGCTCCAACAGCCGGACACAGCAGCAACCCAGACGTGGTCGGGGCGGGCAAGGACCGACCTGCATGGTCCAGCTCATACCCGAACACCTCCCGTTCAGCACCGAGCGAATTGTGTTGCGTTCGCCCCTTGAGACCAGTGTCCGTTTGATACCAAGGAGGGTGAACCCGGTCAGATTGGCCCCGGAGAGGTTGGCGCAGCGACGACAGCAAAGCGGCCGCCCGTTGTGGCCTTCATCACCCACAGCGGTGGTGTACGGACAGAACGCCGACGATCAACCGGTCCTGGTTTGCGGGCTCGGAGAGCTTCGGGAGCAAGCGGCCGATTCAGAGTGCGTTGAGGGCTGACGAGGATCGGTGGTGCAGCGGTTGGCGGTAGCAGTGGTGGGGCAGGCCTGAGCCGGTCATCAACCCCGGCGCTTTCGTCCTGACACCAACAGTTGGTGGGCGGAGGCGAGGAACCCGCCGATCTCGGCTGACTGCTCGAGGTCGGTACGGAACCGGCGCACCTGGTCCCCGCTCAGTCGACCGGCCTCCACCGCCTCGCGAAGCACTCGGTCGAGCAGGAACATGGTGGAGAAGGCGCCGATGTCGTCCAGGACAAACGGCACGGGCTCGACGGCGACGTCGTCGAGCCCTGCGCTGTTGAACATGCGAGTGAGCAGCCGGGCGACGAACGGGCCATTCATCATCGCGCAGTACTGGTCGATGAGCCGTCGCTCGATCTCCGAGAACTCGGTCGCAATGCTGGCGGCTCCGTAGTCAGTGTCGAGCACGACGATGCGACCGCCGGGACGGGTGACGCGAATCAACTCGGCGAGAGCAGCCGCAGGATCGAGCAGATGCTGGAAGACCCGCTCGCTCCGGCACGCATCGAAAAAGTCGTCCTCGAAGGGCAGAGACGCAGCATCGGCATGCTCGTGAGTCACCCTTTCGGAGAGTTCGGCTGCACGTGCCCGCTCGTTCGCCTCGGCGACCATATCGGCGTCGGCGTCGACCCCGACCACGCGCCCCGTCTCACCCACGGTCTCAGCGAGTGCGATCGTGTCAGACGCGGGCCCGCAACCGAGGTCGAGCACACGGTGCCCCTCCTGCAATTCCATCAGCTCATAGGTCCGCAGCTTCGACGGCAACATCACACGCGCCGAAGCATCGAGATAGTCAGGATCGACGTATCCGGAATAGTCCTCGGGCACCGGACTGGTCTAGCACCGTCATCTGGGCTGCCACCTAGTGCAGACGCGACGCCTCTCCCTCGTCGCCACCGTGTCCGGATGCAGCGTGCGATGCTCCGAGTGAACGCGCCAGCACCCCACACCCGCGGTGGTAGTGGTGCGGCGGCGGTTGTCGTGGTCGTGTTGTGAGTGTTGATCGCCGGTGGCGTCGGATACCTGATCGGCTCAGCGAAAGGTCGGCATGGGCTCGGGTTCGTGCTTGGCCTGTTCGTTGATCTGATCGGCTGGATCATCATGGCGGTGATTCACCGGACGCCGACGAGACAGGCTGAGCACCAAGACCGCGTTGCGGCCCAACGACCCGACACAGCAGCTGCACCGAAAGCAGCACAGCAGTGGGCGCCGGACCCTACGGCCCTCATGAACACCGTCTCTTCGACAGCGCTACCTGAACCGATCAGGTGCCTGACGGCGGGACGACCTCTCGGAACGCACCAGGGTTTACTGCCTCTGGCGGGGACGGTTGGGCGCCCGATCCGTTCGGCCGTCTCGTGGGTGGTGGCGGTGACGGCGACCCGATCTAGTTCCGGCGAGGGATTGTGAGGCGGCAGTACCCGTCGACCAGGGCGGTTTAGCTGCGATCTTCGCCGAACTGGACCGATGTTCGATCAGCGACGAACGGGTCGATGTAGTCCTCGACCAGCGCAACGTGGGTCGGGTGTGCTCGGTACTCAGCAAAGTCGTCGAGCGAGTCGAACGTGGCGACCAACGAGTAGTCGTACTGCTGATCTGACACGCCGAGATCCGCGCCGTGATCGAAGCTGCGGATCGCCTCGATCTCGCCTGGAAGTCCGTTGATGGCTGCGGTGGTAGCGGCGATGTCGTCGGCGGTCGCGTCTTCGTTCCAGCTGAACATCAAGACATGTCGGATACCGGAAGTCTCGTCGTCAGACGATTCGTCGGCGCAACCCGTAGCGACCAAGAGGACCGCGACAACGAAGCCCACGACGTGCTGCCGCCGCTCCCGTCGAAATGCCATGTGCAGGTACTACCACGGATGCGTTGAGAATCGAAGGAGGGGCCAGGCCTCGTGCGACTGCCGCGACCGATGCAGCCACACCTGACTGCGTACCCGCGCAACTCCTTCGGGCGAAACCGAAAGCGGTACAGGGTCAGACGAGGTCTAACACCAGCTCGGGAAGCGTCATCACCAAAGGCAAGACGGCTGTCGCACACCCTTCCCGAGCTTCGAGTTCGCGTTCAGCCCCAACCTGACGCAGCTGGAGCTGCATGCGACGGGAGCAACAGGTCTGAGCATCGGACCCATCAGCAGCATCCACCTGCCGAAGTACATCCGCGATCCGTGCGACAGATACGCATCCCGAAACCCTGTAAGCGGTTGTCGATACGACCGAATATCGCCGGTGCAAACCTTCTGACGTCGCAACCGACACCCGAGTTACCGTCCGGCGATGGATTCGTGGTGGGAAACACCGCTGCGGTCGGCGTTCGCCGGCCGCGATGTGATTGTTGCTGGCGCGGTCGCCGCAGCATGGACGCAGCCGGTCGAGTTGCTGCGCGCGGTCGGCGCCAGGCGCATCTTGGTCGTTGCGACCGAAGGTCGAGGTGCGGGTCCGCTCCCCGACACGGAGGTGTTTCAGCTTGACCCACCAGACGAGCTGACGATGATGGAGCGCTTGCGGTTCGCCACGGCGGCGCTGATCGATCCGCCCGACGACATGCTGCATCGCATCGAGACATTCGATCCCGAGCGGAGCGCCACGGTCGTCGGCACCTTCCTCAACGAGGCACCAACACTCGCGGGCCGGCCCGTTCTCGCCCACCGACGACCGGAGTGGGTAGCACTCGAGGACAAAGTGCTCAGCGACGAGCTGTGGGATCGTGCCGGCGTTCGGCGCGCGCCATCGGCGGTCGTGCCCGTTGCCGACGCCGCAGCCGCAGCGCTGCACCTCGACCAAGGCTCGGGCACGGTCTGGGCGGCCGACGCACGCGACGGGTTCCACGGTGGGGGATCGGGCACTCGCTGGGTGATCGATCACGACTCGATGATGGCTGCGGTCGACGATCTCGGAGCGATTGCCGATCGGGTCCGGGTGATGCCGTTTCTCGAGGGGATTCCCTGCTCGATCCACGGGTTGGTGATGCCCGACGGCGTCGTCGTGCTGCGACCGGTGGAGATGGTTGTATTCCGGCAACGACCACGCCTCGTATATGGCGGGCTGGGAACGTACTGGGACCCACCGGAGGGAGTGCGCGTCGCGATGCGTTCGGTGGCGCGATTGGTGGGGGAGTACCTGCGCGACGTGGTCGACTTCCGTGGCGCCTTCACCGTCGATGGTGTGGCGACGGGGGAGGGGTTCCGACCGACCGAGCTCAACCCCCGCATGGGTGCGGGCCTCGTCAACATCGAACGAGCGACCGGCTGTCCAATGACTCTGCTCAACGAGCTGATCGTTGCGGGGATCGACCTGGGCCCACGAGCAGTGAGATCGAGGCGGATCTCGTCCGACGCGCCGACGAGGACCGTGCTGGAGGGACCTGGATGCTGTCCATCGACCCACCGCTCGACGATCCCGTCTCCTGCGATCTCACCTTGGGTACAGACGGGCAATGGCGCCCGACTGCCGACGGCGAACGAGCGACTGCTCACCTCGAAGGTGCTGATCGTTTCCTACGAGCGACGTACGCTTCCGGTGGCATTCCCGTCGGACCATCGACGGCTCCAGCAGCAGCGCGGCTGTGGTCGTTCGTCGAGCGGGAGTTCGGTACCTCGATCGGTGCGCTCGATCCGGCGCCGCCCGCCAACGCCGTGTGACGCCGATCCACGTAGCGCAACACCAGCCCTACGAACGTGGGGTGGTCACGTCGCAGGCGTCAATCGCTTTCACGAAGGGGTACGGGTTGATCGCCGCACCACCGTTCGGGTGGATCTCGAAGTGCAGGTGGGGAGTGGCGCTGTTTCCTGTATTCCCGTTGTAGCCGATGACATCGCCGGCCTTGACCTTGCTGCCCACATCGATACCTGGCGCAAAGTCGCTCAGGTGGAAATACAGGTAATAGGTGCCGTCGGGCTGGGTGAGGCGGACTCCGTTGCCTGCCAGCGATCCCGGGGTGTCGATGTACTTCCTTGTGATCGTGCCGTCGGTCACGGCGTACAGCAGGAGACCTTCGGCGCCAATGAGATCGACGCCTTCGTGGAGGCGTCCACCGGGACGTGGTGCGTGCCACGTGTCGCCGTAGTAGCACCTGCCCTGCATCGGGAACACCGAGAGCTCGACGTTCTGTGCGGTCGGCGCCGGGGGAGCGGGCAACTTTGCGAGGTTCAGTTTGTCGGCAGTGGCCTGGTCAACTTTGCCGGTGACCGACAATCCTTGCATGCGCTGGTACTCGATGATCGCTTGGGCCGTCGCCGCACCGAAGTGGCCGTCGGCGCCACCGTCGAACACGATGCCGACGGCAAGTAGCTTCTGTTGGAGGGCTCTGACACGGTCGCCGCGCTCGCCATAGACCGGGTAGCCGCCCTGACTCGTCGTAACGCCCTGCGGGGCATTGGCGGTTCCGAGGCCGAGGATGTTGGCGCCTCTGCTGGACAGCACGCCGGTCGCTTCGAGGCCGTTGGCTCGTTGGAACTCTTGGAGGGTCTGCTTGGTGTAGTTGCCAAAGACACCGTCAGCGCCCCCGAGCAGGTTCAGGCCCGCCTGGATCAAGGCGCGCTGCAGCTCTTTCACCTTGTCGCCTGACGAGCCGACCTTGAGCCCGGCGTAGGGGTGCGTCGTCGATGCAGGTGTGGTGCTCGCTGCGTCGCCGCGGTCACCCGCAGCGAGGCCGAGCGCACGCGCCGTATCGCCGTCGACGATGCCGCTCGCGGTGAGCCCTTGGCTCTGCTGGTAGATGGTCAGCGCATTCTTCGTGGCCGGTCCGAAGGCGCCGTCGGCGCCGCCTGGCACGCTGATCCCTGCGTCGAGAAGGGCCTGTTGAAGGGCGACCACCAGGTCGCCCTGGGCGCCGATTTCGAGTCCGACGTAGCCGTTCTGGGCCGGTTCATTGATGGGCGTGAGTCCGAGCGCCGACACGTCATCAGCGGTCACTACGCCGGTCGCCGACCGTCCGGCGCGTTCCTGGTAGCTCCTGAGTGCCGCCTGGGTCGCCGGACCGAACACTCCGTCTGCTCCGCCGGGAACAGTGACACCGGCGTATGCCAGCGCCTGTTGCAGCTCCTTGACCCGGTTGCCCTGTGCGCCGATCTGCAGGCCGACGAACGGGTTGGCCGGATTGCCGGGATTGGTCGTTGCCGCCTGGGGTGCAGTGGTCGCCGCTGGTGCCGGGGCCGCGCCCTCACCGAGCGCCAGGACGTCGACCATTGCCTTCGTGACCGTGCCGGTGTCGGTCAGACCGTTCCATCGCTGAAACTGGGAGACTGCCACCTCGGTGGCCGCACCGAACTCACCATCGACGCCACCGGGCACGTACACCCCCGAGTCGATCAGCGCTTGCTGCAGCTGCTTTACCTTGTCCCCGGTCGCGCCGATCTTGAGACCCACGAACTGCGCTGAGCGGTCGGTTGTGACCGGAGCGGTCGGCGACGGCGCAGCGTTGGCGATCGGCGTCGGCGAGAGCGAAAACGTCGTGACGGTGACGGCGGCGGCGGTGGACACCGCCGCGACGCGCGTCAGCCGGCGGAGGGCCGACGTAGTCGAGCGGGTGGGCGAAACGAACATGAACAGAATCTCCTCCAAGGTGGTTTCCTGTTCTTCGTCGGAGCTCCCAGCGCGCTCAACCTGAACGTGAACAACCAGTCGAATGTTTCGGCTTTCGACATCTACTTGACGATCCAACTGTGTGCGCGCCGTAGGCGCCTGAGCTGGATTAACGCCCCTCAACAACTTTTTGAGGCGCTCTGAACTCAAGAGGAGTGCAGCGGTCGTCGGCTTTTCCATTGACTTGACATAACGAAGATTATGGGCGTCGTATGGAGAAGTTGCTGTCGGCCCCCGGATGTGGCCAAACCGTCACCGCGATCGACTCGCCCACTGCGAACCATCCGACAAGGGAGCTCTGACGCCAGCCCCTAGGTGATGCGTCGAGCGCGGGGCGCCGCCGACCCTCGACCTACGCGAGCACCTCTTGGCGAAACGGGGCGCGTTGATACTGGACCAGTTCGGGCCCGCCGCTCCCCCGTCGACTCTCTGAGCAGCACGCCTGCGCCGAGACTCAGTCTCGCGCTCGCGCAGTCCGTACCACTACGTAGCGTGACATTTCTGTGTCAAAATCACGCCCAGGGTGAAATCGTGCTTGCCGGTTCGGTCTCGAACAGGTTGCTGAGCGACCGCAGCCACCAACGAGCAGGGGGCGCCGCGAAGCAGCCGTCACTGCTTGTCACCCATCCGCACGTCTTGTCATCGGCTGGCGGTCAACTCCGCGATCAGCTGCTCGAGCATTACCGAATTGGCGTCTTTGAATCCGGCGAGTCGGTGATAGACCTCGGCCGCGGCCTCGTGGAAGCCAGCGGGGAGGCCGACCGCGGCGAACGTTTCGGCGATCTCGCGCATTTCGCCTTCGAACCGCCACGCCTTCGCCGCGGCGCCTCCAAGGTGCTGCGACCGGCCGAGTGCATCGGGTTGGCTGATCGCCCACTCTTCGGCCAGGTCCCCGGCCACGCCGTACGCGTCGGCGACGACGTTGACCGCGAGCAGGAGCGCCATCGATCCCTTGGTCCAGCCGGCGAAGGCCATCTTGAGCGCTGAGGCCGAACCAATAGCGGGGCCGACGACACGGACATCGAGCATCGAATTGCGCCATTGTTCGGTGATGGCTGTCGCGCGGGCACCAGACAGGTACATCCGCGTCGTTCCGCTGTGCCAGGCGGGCGGTCCAATGATGCCCCCGTCGACCACCTCGGCTTGACCGGCGAAGAGGCGTTGGATGCGCACCGCTTGCTGCGGCGCGATCGCATTGGCGTCGATATAGACGCCCTCGAATCCAAGATCAGCGACCGACGCAGCGACCGTCATCGCGTGATCGGGTGGGCAGACATTCACGATCGTGTCGGCGCGTTCGACCATGGCTGGCAGCGACCCGGCGTCGAGCAAGCCGGCCCTGTCGGCTCGCTGATGGGTGGCCGCCGAACGCCGTTCTCCCACCCACAAGCACTCGCCAGCGCAAGCGGCTGCAATCGATGCGCCCATCGCGCCGGGATGAAGGAAACCGGTCGTCGTCATCGAGCGGCAACGTACCCCACCGATCGAGACGGCCGAGAGAGTGACAACTCGCCGTCTCTACGCGGGACGAGCTCGAGGCAATTGCGCGCACTGCGGCCGTACCGACTCGACACGGGAGGTGCGTCGACCGCGAAACCGATGACAACCCAGCCGAAGCTCTGCAACCCGTCTGTTTCTTACCCGGTTCAAACACGCACTCAAGCTGTACAGCCACTGTCTGCGTTCGCATTTATACAAAGTCGTGCTCTACGCCCCCATTCGCTTGCACAGGTCGCACTATGCGCCCTCTAATGGGCTCCTGACTGTTGTGAAGGAGCGGGCGACATGAGTTCAGTTGGGAAGCACCGTGGGCGGACTTGGACCACGTTGTGTATGGCGCTCGGTCTCGGCGCCGGTGTGCTGGTCAGCGTGGCTGTGGCCGTCGACGATGATTCGGGTACGGCACAGGCCGCTGCCGACATCGTCGAAGACTTCGCATCGAACGACTACTCCGGTGGCTCGCCGATCGGCGCGACCGGGTGGGGAGAGTCTTGGACGGAGACCAACGACTCATCCGTCACTCCGCCGATCTACCAGACGGGCGACATGTTCTTGGCCACACCCGACCGGAACACGTTGCGCTTGCAAGACCTCACCGGCAACGGCGGCGAGCGGACCATCCAACGAGTGGTCAATCTCGCGGACTTCAACCCAACGAACGGTGGAACCGGCGCCAAGTTCTCGGTCACGATCGTGGAAAGCGACGACGGAACGAACGACGAGGATGCGAAGCGTTTGTCGATCCGCTTTTGGGACGGTTCGGCGTTCATCGAGGTCGCAAACATCGGCGACATCGAGGACGGCACGCGAGTGTCCTACATCCTGCCCCCGGAAGTACTGATCCAGGGCAGCATCCTCCAGTTCGCTCCAACCACCACGACCGGGTGGGACGACAACGATGCGTTCGTCATCGACGACATCAAGATCGAAGACGCCGTCCCGAACCCCGTGAAACCGGTCACGTGCGGAGAAGACATCCAGATCATCCTCGACGAGTCCGGTTCGATCAACGGCTCCGGCGGTGGCGGCGGGGTGCAGTCGCAAGACAACGTGAAGGCGGCGGTCCTCGCCTTCCTCGAGGGCTTGCAGGACACGGGCGCAAGCGTCCGCAGCTTCGAATTCGCCAACCAAGCACGTCCGGTTGAAGTGCCCGCCGGCGACTCGTCGCTGCGACCCGTCGACGGTGAAACGATCGGGTTCTACAATGCGGGGTACTTCCAGTTCGTCCCGCCGCCCGTCCCGTACAACCCGAACTCGTTCGACGACGCAACCTATGCGCCCGGCGGCCCTAACGGCACCGGCACCTTCACCAACTGGGAGTACGCGCTGTCGGAGGCGGCCAACAGCGGCGATTCGACGCCCCTCTATCTGTTCATCACCGACGGCGTGCCAAACACGGTTGGCACGACCGGGGTCCCGGACGGCGGCAACGCCGACGACGACGGCACGTTCGACCAGACCGCCAACAACGGCGCGGCTGCTGCATACGACGCGATCGATCAGATCAAGGACCCCAATGGCACCAACGGCAAGGTGATTGCAGTCGGGGTCGGTCAGGTCACCAACCCGACCAACCTGCGCCGTCTGGCGCAGCTCGTCGAACCCACTGAGGCGCCCGAAATCTGGACCGGCGGGGCGCTCGACTTGAGCACGGTGGACGTGATCTCGGTGCCGGACTTCGACGACCTGGCAGAAGCCCTGGCAGCGGCTGCGCGCAGCGCCTGTTCGCAGCAGTTGCTCATCGACAAGGTCGACGCGAACGGCGCGCCGATCACCTCACCGTCGGTGTCGTTCGACACGACCGTGGTCGGCGCCGACCCGGATCAGACCAACTTCGAATTCCTCGCTCCCGAGAGCGCCGTCGTTCCAACGGCGACCGCTAGCACCGACGCCAGTGGTCGAGCCACCTTCGAGTGGAGCGCTGTCGGTAGCGTGTCGACTCCGGCCAATTGGAAATCGACCGCGAGCTTCGCAGAGACGATTCCAGCAGGGTTCACCGTCGACTTGGACAACCCGGGCAACTGCGAAGTCGTGCCGGCCCGAAACAACGAGCCGGTGCTGTCGATCACCGACGTGTCGAACGGAGTGGCGACGTACGTCCTCGATGACGGCGCGTTCGAGTTCATGGCCGGTGACGTCGTCACCTGCTCGGTGCGCAACGTCCCGCAGGGCACGCTGATCATCGAGAAGGTGACCACTGGCGGTGACGACACGTTCGGCTTCACCGGCGCCGTCTCCGGCTCGATCACGACCGACGAAGGGGTCGGGCAGACCTCGCTCCAAGCAACGCTCGCCGTCGGCACCTACGGGGTCACCGAGTCGATGATCCCCGCCGGCTGGGGACTGGCGAGCGCAACGTGCGACAACCAGAGCGGCACCCTCAATGACAACACGCTGAGCGGCATCACCGTCGCAGTAGGTCAGACGACGACCTGCACGTTCGAGAACGCCAAGGTCGACGTCCAGATCGACAAGACGGTGACGTCGCAACCGGCGTTCGCCAACGGCGAGTACACCGTCGTCTACGACGTCGACGTCACCAACCCGGGTCCCGGTCAGACCACCTACTCCCTGACCGACACCCCGACCTTTGGCACCGGCGCCACGATCACCAACATCGCCATCGGCGGCGACGTCACGATCGATCCATACACCGCTGGTGACCCGATCGTCTCCGGCAAAACCATCGACGAGGGCGTCACTGACACCTACACGGTCACCGTCAC
>JBCDFR010000084.1:0-11551 GCA_039177505.1 Actinomycetota bacterium
CCGCCCGCGGCGGCTGCGGCGAGGCGCGGCCTGAGCGCGGCGAAGTTGGCCTCGCGATCGTGCCACGCGATGTCGTGCTGAATCGCGGCGACTCGAACACTCATATCGACACCTCTGCAGCGAACGCGCCACGCAAGCGCTCTGCGGCCGCGTCGATCACCTCGAGCTGCTTGCAGCACGCAAACCGTACGAGGTGGCGGCCGTGCGCTGGCCGGGCGTAGAACACCTCGTCGGGTACAGCGACCACCCCACATCGGTGGGGAAGATCGCGGCAGAAGTCGAGTCCGGTCTCGGGCGCTCCGCTCGCCGCAGCGACAGCGCGCACGTCGACGGTGACGAAGTACGTCGCTTCGGGTACGTACGTAGTGAAACCGGCGCCGCGCAGACCACCGACGAGATGATCGCGGGCGGTCTGCAGCGAGCCGGCGAGGTCGACGAAGTACTCGTCACCGAGACGAAGACCGGCCGCGATCGCCGGCTGGAACGGCGCGCCGTTGACAAACGTGAGGAACTGCTTGGCCGTGCGGGCTGCCGCCACCAGCGATTCCGGGCCACTCATCCAACCGATCTTCCAACCGGTGGTGTGGAACGTCTTGCCTCCCGACGAAACCGTGAGCGTCCGCTCGAACATTCCTGGCAGCGTGGAGATGGGGATGTGTTCGTGCGCGTCGAAGGTGAGGTGCTCGTACACCTCATCGGTGACGACGATCAGATCGTGCTCGATCGCCAGTTCGGCGATTTCTTCGAGTTCCGTTCGTGCGAACACTTTGCCGGTCGGGTTGTGCGGCGTGTTGAGCAGCAGAATCTTGGTGCGTGTGCCGATCGCTGCCCGTAGCTCGTTCGAGTCGTAGACGAACCGGCCGTTGTCATCAGGCGCGAGTAGGACGGGGACCGACCTTGCGTCGGCGAGGGCGATCGAGGCGGCATAGCTGTCGTACATCGGCTCGAAAACCACGACCTCATCCCCGGCGTCGAGCATGCCGAGCAGTGCGCCGGCGATCGCCTCGGTGGCGCCAGCGGTGATCACCACCTGACGATCGGCGTCGACGTCGAGCCCGTAGAACCGGCGCTGGTGCTCGGCAACAGCGTGGCGCAGGTCGGCAATGCCAGGACCAGGTGGGTACTGGTTCTGACCGTCACGGATGGCCGCCACCGCGGCGTCGAGCACTTCGCTCGGGCCATCGGTGTCCGGGAAGCCCTGCCCAAGATTGATCGCACCGGTCTCGACCGCGAGCGCCGACATCTCAGCGAAGATCGTGGTACCGAAGCCACGCAGCTTGGCGGAGAGCACATCGTCGCGTTCGGCCATGATGACGACGGTATTCGCTCGACTGGGCTGAACGACCGTCGACCGCGACTTGGACCGGGAACCGACGTGCCGCTCACTACAGTCTACGCGGCACGATTGACCGAGAAAGCGGGTGCACATGGGGAGGAGGGATGACGAACACGCCCCGGTTCAACGCGCCCGCGGACGTCGCCGGCTGATCACCAGCGCTGCCGCGGCCGGAGCGACGTACCTGCTCGGTGGACGAGTGTTGGGTGCGCCGACCGACGACGGCGAGATGCCGAGCGAGGAACTCCCTGAACTCGACTTCAATCGATCGGCAGTGCCTCGCGAGCAAGCGGTGCGCGGCGAGCAGGAGCAGGTCCGCCCGACAACTCCGGATCCGCCGGTCCATCGCTGGCGACCCGGTCAGTTCATCACCCACGTCGACGTAGAGACTCGGCGGATCTCGCTCACGTTCGACGACGGGCCCTCGCCGGCGAATACGCCACTGGTACTCAGCACACTGCGCAGCTACGACATCAAGGCCACGTTCTATTTGATCGGCGTCAACGTGCAGTCGTTCCCGAGCATCGCCCGACAGATCGTTCGAGAGGGCCACGAGGTCGGCAACCACTCGATCTTCCATACGCCGTACTCAGCGGCGCCGCTCGCCGAGCAGATGACCGGCAACCAGGCGATCATTCGCGATGCCACCGGCGTCACGCCCGTCACGCATCGTGCGCCCGGCCTCACCGAGGGCGACATCATCTTGTCGACGGCGCGGGCGGAAGGCCTCTACGAGGCCCACACCAACATGCAGACCTTCGACTGGGTCTCGCCGCGGTACAGCGCCAACGCGATCTTCAGTCAGTTCACCCGCTACCTCACCAATGGTGCGCTGGTGCTCTATCACGACGGCGGCGGCCACCGCCCGACACCCGATGCGTTGCCCTCGATCATCCAGTACGCCCGCAACCTCGGGTACGAGTTCGTGACGGCGACGGAGCTGGTCAACAGCGGAGACCCGCGGCCGGGCACCTTCGGCTACCCCACGACATCGACGCTGCAGGCGCGCACCGCAGGCGGAGACATTCACGATCATCCCGATCACGGCTACGTCGATCGTTGCGGCTACGACGCCAAGGCCGAACTCGAGTCGATCCTGCGCGACGGAGATGTGTCACTCACGTACGCCGAGCGGATGCGCGTGGTCGAGTCGTTGGCCGAGTTTGACAGCGTCAACCGCGACTGAGTTCGCGCTCCCCGGTCGGCGCATCGTCGGGCGACAGCGCTGGGCGACGCCGGTCTTGGCCCGCATAGTTGCACGACACCACGTCGAGCGGCGACATCGTGTCGAGGTTGATCGGATCGGCCATACGGTGGACGACCCCGGTCGACTTGGCGCCGTACATCGCAACGTCGGCGCCGCTGATCAGATCGTCGAGCGTCGCCCCGTGCCGCGGGTACACGGCGGCACCGATGCTGGCGGTGACGGTGACATCGCCGACGAGCGGAGAAGCGCTCAGGCGGCCGGCGATGCGTTCAGCACTGGTCCGAACCGCGCTGCTGTCCTGCAAGCCCGGGAGCAAGATCACGAATTCGTCGCCGCCCCATCGGCCGACGAGATCGGTATCGCGCACAGCCGACGAGAGCCGCTCGGCACACGCGGCCAACACGAGGTCTCCGATTTGGTGGCCGAGGGTGTCATTGATCTGCTTGAAGCTGTCGAGGTCGATCAGCATCACACATACCCCAGCACCGACCCGTCCGGCGATCTCGAGTTCTTCTTCGGCGCGACGCTCGAACTCGCGGCGGTTCACGAGACCGGTCAGTTCATCGGTGGTCGCACGATGTTCGAGCGAACGGCGATCGACGAGGACCGTCCACCCCGCAAGGGCGATGAGCACCGTGCCCAAGGCAAACAACAGTCCGTACATCGCCAGGCCATCGCCGACGAGTCCAACATCGCCGTCGGCGCTGGCAGTCACCACGATCCCGCCGCCAGCCGCAAGTCCGGTGGCGATCGACATGGCTCGCAGACCGTCGATCGATTCGGGTCCGTCGACCGTCAACGGCACGTCTTCGGCGATCTGCACCTCGACGATGGCATCGGGTACCGCCGACCCGGGCGACAGCGCGGAGGCGCCCAACTCGATGACCACCGTTGCGCCGTCGTTGGTGTCGCCCACGAGCAGCACGGTCTGACTGTCGGCTTGCGCCGCCACCACTGCGCCGCCTACGAGGCTGGCCTCCATGGCAGCCTCGCCGAACGACGGTCCAGCCGTCAGGTCGCGATCAGTACATGCGCGACGGCTTGCGGACACCACGCACACCGATACCGGGCCGTCGAACGACTCGGCGATCGCTGCCGGCTCGGTGCTCATGTTCGCCGCATCGATCAGCGCGATCCCCCGATCGAGTGTCGCAGCGACCGACTGATTGGTCGACTCGGCGGCGACGCTGACCGACTCGTCGATCTGACTGCCACGCTCGCTGCGGAGATCAAACAGCGACACCGACACGGTCACGAGCAGCACGACGCTGCCGAACAGTGCAGCAAGTCGAACCAACCTCATCGCCGGTATATCGGCACAAAAAGGCCCGGCCTTGAGGATCCCATGGCCGGGCGTCCGCGGTGACGCGCGCTGGAGCCACGGCGGCAGCGTTACGACCGACGCGTCCGACCTTGGCGGGGCTCGAGTCGGGATCGCGCTCCAGCGAGCCGATCAGTCGTCGCTCACCTCGTCAGCGGCCGCGCCGTCACCGCCATCGGCCAGGGACAGTTCGGGCAGCTCGTCATCGAGCGTTCCGTTGAGACGGCCGTAGACCCGAATCGCCAACGCGGTCAGTGGCGTGGAGAGGGCCGCTCCGAGCAGGCCAGCCACCGCTGCGCCGATCACGGTGGACCCGAATACGAGGATCGGGTGGATCTGCAGGCGACCCTCGCTGAGCTTGGTCCGCAGGATCGTCTCGATGACGTTCTGGGCGAACAGGACGACGACGAGGATGATGATCGCGTCGACGAGCCCGCCCGACCCGAGCGCAACGAGCACGGCAAACGCCCCGGAGAAGATGGCACCGAGATACGGGATATAGGCCGTGAGGAAGGTAACGACGCCGATGGTGAAGGCGAGCGGCACGCCGAGGATCAGCGCAGTGAGCGCGACGACGGTCGCCACGATCGCATTCGACACGGTGAGCGCAAGGAAGTACTGCTGCATCGACCACGTTGCATCGCGCACGATCTCGGCACCGACCTCGGCGCGCACTCCGAGATGTGATCCGACCCACCGGACGATGCGATGCCAGTCGGCGAGCAAGAGATAGAGCAGGAATGCCGCGACGAAAGTACCGGCGACGAACGCTGCAGCACTGGAGAACGCCGTGCCGACATACGAGCTGACCCCCTCACTCGAGTCGTCCCAGATCGCCCCGAGGTCGTCCACGAACGAGCCGGAATCACCAATCGACCACCCCAGATCGTCGAGCCAGGCGCCGATGTCGTCGAGACCGGCACGCAACTCGTCGCCGATCTCGACGGCCTGATCGGCGATACCGAGCACGACCAGCGTGAGGACGAGAACACACACGAGCACAAGGCCGATCAACACGACGCCCGCGGCAATGACGGTCGGCATGAACTTCGCCAACCAGTCGGTCGCAGGCGCGAAGAGCATCGCCAATACGACCGCGATCACCATCGGGGCGACGAAGCCGCTGATCGAGGACAGCGCGGCGATGACCAGTGCTGCGAGCACCAACATGCCGACGAGGTACCACGACCGGATTCCCCAGACCCGCAGCGCGTCGTCGCGCTGGGCAACGATCACCTCATGTTCATCAGTCACCGCGGCGAGCGTAGGTGGTTACGACCGGCATCGGCAGACTCACCGGCTCGGCGAAGCTAGCGGAAGACCGGTGTGCGTTTTTCGGTGAAGGCCGCTACGGCCTCAGCATGTTCGGGCGTGGCCCAGCACTCGCGGAGCAACTCACTCTCCAGACGCTGTACGGCGCGGAGGTCGGTCGACGCAGCGTTTTCGGTGAGCAGACGTTTGATCATCAATGCCTGCGGCGTGGGGTTGGCAGCGAACGCGCCGGCCAACTCGTTGGCGCGGGCCAGTAGTGCGTCGTGATCGTCGACGACGTGGTCGACCAGGCCGATCCGGCCAGCTTCGTCACCGCGGACGATGTCGCCCGCCAGGCACAACTCGGACGCGGCGCCCCATCCCACCCGTTGCACGAGGAACTGCGTGCTCGCCAACTCGGGCACGAGTCCGACCTTGATGAAGACGATCCCGATCTTGGCGTCGGACGTAGCCACGATCACGTCGGCCGGCAGCACCATCGTGATGCCGATACCGACCGCTGCGCCGTGGATCGCGGCGACGATCGGTTTCGACTCGCGGATCAACCCCACCCAGTCGATACCGGACGGCATCCCACCGGAACCGCCGGTCGTGTCGGCGCCGGGGTCGGTGCCGTCGATGCGCGTTTGGAACACCGCATCCATGTCGGCCCCCGAACAGAATCCGCGGCCTTCGCCGCGGATGATGATCGCACCGACGGTGCCATCGGCGTTGGCGCGGCCGATCGCGTCGGCCAGCTCCTCTGCCATGTGCGGTGTCCACGCGTTCAACCGATCGGGTCGGTCGAGAACGACGGACGCGATCTCGCCGTCGGTCTCGTAGCGAATCGTGTCGTACCCCTCGCTCATGCGGCGACCGTAGACGGACGCACAGAGGGGATCAGCGCCGGAGCACTCCGGCCAAGCGCGTCGCACTCAGCTGACGCTGGAGTTCATGCTGACGCTGGAGTTCAGGAGGTCACCGACTTCCACCAGCTGCGGTGGCGCCGATACCAGTCGGCGGTGACAAAGATGCCGGAGAGTGGGTGATGCGTCATCGGGCTGTACCGATCGACGCATCACGGCGCCGATGATGATGTCCGCGTGGTCGTTGCATGGAGCGAGTCAACTCCGATCAACCTGAAGGGAACCTCAACGAGACTCGACGTCTCGCTGAAATCAGACCCTCCTCCGGTCGGCATTTCAAGGCTCGCCCGACGGTGAGGTTTCAGGTGGGTTTCAGGATCCGCTCAAGTCACCGATCGGCGCGCTCAGCACACTGGTGACACGTATTTCCAACACGTGTGTCCGCCCGACGATGGGGCGCGTGCGTGCGCCCCAATCAGGAGCCCGAACTTGCACACCTCCCTTCCGACCCCGCGGATGGGCCGCCGGTCAATCGCATTGCTCACGCTCGTCGCGCTGATCGCCACGATGGTTCCGACGCTGTCGACCTCCGCGCCCGCTCAGGCCAGCAACATCCCCGAGTACTGGCGTACGTATGCGCCGAGAGTGTTCTTCGACCCGCAAGAGCGCTACCTGCCGACATCGGTCGAACACATCATCGACAACGCGATCCTGAGATCCGGCTTGAACCACTACCACGACTTGACGATCGACAGCCCCGAGTTGGCGGAGGCGCGCTCTCACGATGCTCTGCTCATCGCCGAGTCGGCGTGGGGCGGCATGGATCCGGTGGCCCACCCCGAACTCGGCGGCCACATGCTGTCGGAGGCGCCGATGTACGTCACCCAGTACACGAACCCCGACACCAACACGATCGACATCACCTACTGGATGATCTACGCCTACAACGGCTGTGCGCTTGCCGAGGTGCTGAGCTTGGGCGCGTGGTGGATGTTCTGGCAGGACACCGTGACCGAACGTTTCGAGTGGTGTCCGGGCGGCGTGCACCAAGGCGATATCGAGCGTGTCCGCGTGTCGATCGACGCCGACACACGCGAGCCGCTGACGATCACTTACCGCGCCCACAGCGAGGAGACGACCTACGCCTGGAACGAGGTCGAGAAGACCGGAACCCACCCGCACGTGTATCCCGGGCTCAACTCGCACGCCAACTATCACCGCGAAGGTGTGCACATGGCGATGTCGTCGGCGGAAACCAACATGTTCCGTGCCGCGTACAACCTGATTCACTCGGGGGGCCTGTGGATGCCTGGGGTTGGCCCAATGCTCTTGGCATTCAGGACGGTGTTGGACGTGGTGATGGTCGACGTCAACAATGCGTCGGCGACGATCGCCAACCCGCCCAACCGCGATCGCGTGGTGTGGGAACCATGGCAGCACGGTGAAGGCCTGGTCGCCGTCGAATCCGGCGTCGGCATCTGGGACTATCCGGGACAGTGGGGCCCGGACGAAACCAATGTCCCGCTCGACTGGCTGAGCAGCAAGCGCAACAACTCCCACATCGAGCTGAACGCGATGAAGTGGTTGTTCGAGTTGGCGATGAGCACGACCGGCCAGCGGAAGGTCCCCGGACCCGAAGGTCCCCTGCACAAGACGGACGTGCTGTTCGACGACGTCGTCGTCGCCAGCGCGCCGATACACGGCGAGGTGACGCTCGACGTCGACGGCGAGCAGATCTGCGTCGGCGAAGAGTGCGAGACCACCGTGGTCGATGAGGAGGTGGTCACACTCACGGCGAACTACGACCCCCAGACCGAGTTCTTCGACAGCTGGCTGGGGGCGTGCGCCGACGAAGACTCCGAACAGTGCGCCCTGGATCACTCCGAGATCCACGGGATCACCGGCACCGGCGCCCTCATCGACAAGATCGGCCTATCGGTCGAGGGTCCTGGGCCAACAGGCTTCGTCTCGGTCTACGCCGACGACGGTTCGGTCCTGTGCGACCACGAGGAGATGTGCCACGTCGACGGCGTGGTCGGCGACACGTTCACCGTCGAGGCCCACCTCGACACCGACGACGGGCTCGGCATCGAGTTCACCGGCTGGTCGGATCTGTGCGACGGGCAGGACATGACCTGCGAGGTCACGCTGACCGCGCCCATCCGCGAGATGATCACCGCCGAGGTGGCGATGCCCAAGGTGACGGTGCCGCGCACGCTCGACTGGGAGAACAGCAGCCTGTGGGGCGGCGCGAGCCAGATCAGCGAAGTGTCCGGAGCGACCACGCTCGAGCTCGAAATGGTCGGCCTCTCATCGGATTCGGCGATCTTCGAGATGACGTCGGCACCGACGACGATCCGCGGCGACCGCCCGAACGCCGAACAGGGCGCGGACAGCGCGACGATCGAAACGATGCGCCTCGAGATCGACCGCGCCGGTGTCTACGACGGCGTCTTCGACGGTGACGGCACCGGTCAGTGGACGCAGCATCCGGCGCTGGCGAACCCGTTCACCAGGGACGTCAACTGGGAGGTCGACGGACTCCTCGACTGGGATACCGCTGATCTGTTGCTGACCGCGACCGACGACCAGCACGACGTCAACAGTGGAACGTTCGCCTACACGCCGGTGCCGATGGTCGGCGTCGACGTCGACGGTCCGAGCACGGTCGATGTGTTCCACGACGGCGAACTTGTCGACACCGTGGTGCCCAACGCGCTGGTCGCCGGTCAGGTCGTCTGGGCGGACGCGGCGGAGATCGACTTGGTCGATACCCAGGCCGAGGTCCCAGATGATGGCTGGGCGCTCGCGCCGACGCCCGACCCGGGAGTGCGGCACCTCGGTTGGACCGACGAGACCGGCCAGCCCGTTTCGTCGCTGGCGCTCGACCCCTTCGTCCCGTCGTACGTCGGTTCGTCGTTCGACTTCGACGCCACCGCAATCATCGACTCCGAGGCATCGCAGATGACGGGGAAGGCGCCGTTCGATCCGTCACGCCCGAATCCCGAGTTCGTCGTGCCCGTCGAGACCACGACCGGTCAAATCGAGGTCGATGGGATGCAGGGCGGACTGGGTGATGGTCCGTTGCGGGCGACGGCGTCGTTCTCCGAGTACGGGTGGGATACCACGCTGACGATGGAGCTCGATGACTTGTCCTTCTCTGTTGCGCCCGACGGGACGTTGTACGACGTGGATGTTGTCGGCACTCGCCAGACTCAATGGGCTCCCCACGGTGGAGTCCAAACCGGCGGTCTCGAATATGGCGAAGGCCGCATCATCGGAAACCAGATCTACCTATCGGTCGCCGCGATCGACGGCATGGCGCCGTTCGCCGAGCTCGTCCTCGACATCGGCCCGAAGATGCTGGAACCGGCCACGATCGACGTGTCGACGTCGGGCGTCATCGAGCTGTGGCGAGACGGGCAACGAGCAGACGTCGTCGACTCGGGTAGTCGCGCGATCGAGCTGCAGTCACGCGAGCTGCAAGTACAGCTGACAACCGACCTGGAGGTCGCTCGGAATGCACCGTTGGCGCTCTACGCCGACACCGTCTGCTGGTGCGTGTTCGACGGCTGGAGCGGCGAACACAACGGGACCGGCGACGGCCTGTTGCAACTGGAACCAGCCCAAGTCGCTGCGATCGGCGCCGACTTCACCGTGGCCGAATCCGTCTCCTACGACATCGACCCGGACGACCTGTTGATATCAGTGTGGAACATCAACGGTGAACGCACCGACTATGCGGGAGAGTCGGCGACACCGCGGATCGACGCCCCAGTCGTCGGAAGCGGACCGCAGCACACCGCAGCGTTCGCCTCGTCCGAGGGTGGCGGCGTCGTGGTTGATGCCCAATCCGAGACGATCGAGACCCGGATCGGGGCCAACTTCGCGTTCACGCTGCAACATGAACTCGTCATCGACGAACTCGTGATCGCAAAAGGACCGAACCCGAGCGACATCCGGGTGGTCGACTTCGACGCAACCTTCACGAGCGTCGATCAGATCACCGAGCCGGTCCCGTCGGAGCCCGAACGGTACGAGTTCGCGGTCGACGAGGTCGAGATCACGCTCGACCGCACCACCGGAGAGATTCGCCTGCGGCTGCTCGCACCCGATCGCCACGCCGACCTCATACTCCAGCCGACGATCACGTAACGGACGATCAGCACCGGGCCGACCATGTCCCGGCTCGGATCGCGCCGCACATCCGCGGCGTTGTCCGAAGGTCGGCGACGCCTAGTCTCCCGGCCACCGATGACACACCACCTTGTCAGCGCTGCCACCGTGGCACTCCTCTGGGCGACAACGTCGTGCACGGGCAACGACGGGGCAACTGCGGACAATGAGCTGGACACAACGACATGGATGGAGACGCTGTTCGCTGATCGTGCCGACACTCGACTCTCCTCGGTGCTGATTCCCCGGACGCACGACTCGGCTGCGGTCGACATCCGAACCGAGCCGCCGTGCGCGGACGTGTGGGTGGACGGGACGGACGAGGCGATCGTCGAGGCAGCGGCTGCCAACCCGTGCCGGGCGGCCGAGATCGCTACAGCCCAAGACCTGACACTCGATCAACAACGACGCGCCGGGATTCGCTACCTCGACCTGAGAGTCGGCGTCGCCGATCTCGGCGCCGGCGACCAGCTCGTCGTCCACCACGACCTCGCGGCTCAGCCGCTCGACGCCGCGATCGCCGAGATCCTCGCCGTGATCGCGGACAGCCGCGACATCTACGTGCTCGACTTCCAAGCCGTCAGGATCGACGACGCTCGCCACATGTCCGATTTTGTCGACTAACTACTCGCCTCGGAGTCGGGCAGCGGGTTCAACGGTCTGTGCGATCTGTCCATCGACCCCGGAGTGCAGACGCCGGGTGCATGGGCCCGGACGGCCACCTTCGAGGACCTGTGGTCTCAGGCGCCGCGCAACAGCCTGATCATCGTCCCCGCAAATGTGCCCGAGACTGCGTGCACGGACGAATCGAGCCAGGTATTGGCCCAGCCCTGGCCCGACACGACGTCGCCAGAGACCGTCGAAACATACGGCACCGATGTGCTCCGTCAACGCGCCGATGCCCTTCGCACCGACGACTGCGACGTGGCGCTCTTGCGCAGTGGCCGCCTCGCCCCGACGAACGTGTGCGGGTTCTTCGTCTCGCAGTTACAGCTGTCACCGGGGCTACCGGCGGCCACGCGGGTCATTCGCTGCATCGAGTTCGACGCCGGTTTGTGCTCGCTGCGCGACGCCGCAGCGTTGACGAATCCGCTGGTCGGCGGATGGATCGAACGTTGGTGCAGCTCCGGGCTACCGGTGAACATCGTCATCGTCGACTTCTTCGAGTCGAGCGACATGGTCGACGAGATGATCACGGCCAACCGATCGATCGGCGCAGACGGCTGCGCCGGTTGACGACGGGACCGCACGGAGTCTGACGTGGACCCCGTTATGGTTGACGTTTTCAGGTCGCTGGGTTGTTGATGTTCCGCCAGGTCGCAGCGACCTCGGCGGGGGTCCGGTAGTTCAGCCCGCTGTGCGGGCGGTGATGGTAGATGTCTACGTAGTCGGCG
>JBCDFR010000085.1:0-11406 GCA_039177505.1 Actinomycetota bacterium
CGTTCAGCGAGGTCGTCGCCTTCGCCGACGCCAACGACGCCGACTTCGTGATCGTCGCCGTCGAGGGCCGCACCCCGATCGACTCGCTGATCGTGAAGCCAGGCGAGGCCGCCGATCTCGCTTCGCTCGAAGGTGCGACCATCGGCGTCAAGGGCAAGCTCCCGCCGAGCATCGCCGCAATGTTGTCGGAGGAAGGCCTCGTCGAGGGCGAGAACTTCGAGACCGTGCTCCTCGACGGCTTCGATCCGACCGCCCACATCGCGATCGACTCGATCGTCGGGTTCCCGGGCTGGCAGAGCAACGAGCCGGGTGCTCTCGAGCGCAGCGACATCGACTTCGAGTTGTTCACGCCGCAGGACTTCGACGTGCCGGGTTCGTTCGGTGTCATCTATACCAACCAGCAGTTCGTCGACGAGCATCCGACTGCAGCCGAAGACTTCGTGCGGGCGACGATGCTCGGTCTGGACGATGCGATCGCTGATCCGGAGGGAGCCGCTACCGCGGCCCTCGCGCTGATCGAGGCGGGGGGCAACCCGAACTTCCTGTCGCCAGAAGGAGAGACGTTCCGGTGGACGACCGACGCGGCGTTGATCACCGAAACCACACCAGACGGCGTCGGCGTGGGCGTCCCCGATCAGGAGGCGCTGCAAGCCGAACTCGACGCCTACGCCGCGGTGGGATTGTTCGGCGACAGCGCAACCCCAGACGCTGGGGCGATCCTCGGTGACAGCATCATCGCCGGCGTCTACGACGACACCGGCGTGGTCATCTGGCCGTCTTCATAGGGCTCGGAGGGCCTGGCGGCCTTCCCCTCGCCTCCCGAGCTCGCGCCCACATCTGGC
This sequence comes from Actinomycetota bacterium, assembly GCA_039177505.1. Taxonomy (GTDB): domain Bacteria; phylum Actinomycetota; class Acidimicrobiia; order Acidimicrobiales; family Ilumatobacteraceae; genus JABSQH01. Next base: position 843 of record JBCDFR010000085.1, read on the forward strand.
CTCGGACGGCCTGGCGGCCTTCCCCTTGACCTGGAGTGCACTCCAGGTTGTTGACTGACGGTATGGCCACCCCCACGACCAACGAACGACCAACAGAAATCTCGCTGCTCACACCGGGCGAGATGGCAGATCGCACCGGGGTCACGATCGACACGCTGCGTTACTACGAGAGCGAAGGCCTGCTCACCGACGTCGCCCGGGCGACCAACGGGCACCGGCGCTACAGCAGTAACGACGTGTTGTGGGTCGAGGTGTTGCGCTGTCTGCGCGCAACGGGCATGTCCATCGACCAGCTCCGTCACTACTGCCGCCTGGGCGACCATGGTCCGACAACGAAGCCCGAACGCAAACGCATACTCCTCGACCATCGAGCACTCGTTGCGTCACAGATCGACGAGTTACGGCTGGCACTCGACCTGATCGACCACAAACTCGAGCAATACGCCGACACCAAGGCCGCGAAAGGAACCAACTGATGCGCCCGTCGGACAACACCGACCCCTACGTCCAGGTCGGCAAGAGCGGGCTGTTCGTCCACGCCATTGCACTCGGCACGATGCAGTTCGGCTGGTCGGTCGACGAGGCCGGCTCGTTCGACGTGCTCGACGCCTACGACGAAGCCGGCGGCAACTTCATCGACACCGCCGATGTGTACTCGGTGTGGTCGAGCGCCGAGGGCGGGCCGAGCAATGCGGGCGGCGTCTCCGAGGAGATCATCGGGCGGTGGCTCGCCGCACGCGGCAACCGCGATCGGATGGTGATCGCCACCAAGGTCCGAGGCGCGATGGGCGAGCTGTTCGCCGACCATCGCGGCACCGCCAGCTCCCGTGAGGGATTGTCACGTCGCTGGGTGACACAGGCCTGCGACGACAGCCTGCGCCGTCTAGGCGTCGACCACATCGACCTCTACCAAGTCCATTGGATCGACCCCCGAGTCCCCATCGAGGAGACGCTGTCGGCGCTGACCGACCTCGTACGACAAGGCAAGGTTCGCTACCTCGGCTGCTCGAACTACTCCGCATGGCGCTTGATGGAGGCGTTGTGGACATCGGACAGACGCGGATTCGAATCGTTCGTATCGGTGCAACCCGAGTACCACCTGCTCGACCCGACGCGCTCGTTCGTCGAGATGGAACTGGCGCCGATGTGCCAGGCCTACGGCATCGGCATGGTGCCCTACTCGCCCCTTGCCGGAGGTGTGCTCACGGGCAAGTACAGACGCGACGCAGCGCTGCCCGACAGCGTGCGGGCTGCCTCCAATGCCGCCAATCGGCTCACCGACAAGAATTGGTCGATCGTTGAAACGCTGGTGCAAGTAGCCGACGACGAGGGCATGACCCCCGGCCAGGCGGCGATCAACTGGGCGCGCGCGAAGCCGTGGGTCAGCTCGCCGATCGTGGGCGCCAACCGACCCGATCAGTTGACCGAGAGTCTGGGTGCGCTCGCACGGCCGTTGTCGACAGCAGCGGTCACCCGCCTCGACGAGGTCAGCGACTTCGAACGCAGTCGACCTGCGCGCGAGGACTAGCCCGCGAGCAGCTCGCGAGAGCGCTCGACGTCGGTCGCCAGTTGGGCGATCAGCGCGTCGACGCCGTCGAACTTGCGCTCGCTCCGCAAGAAGTGGGCGAAGCGGACCTTCGCCGGTTCGCCGTACAGATCGCCATCGAAATCGATGATGTGCGCCTCGGCCGACGGGGCGTCGGCATGTTCGTAGAACGTCGGTCGGCGACCAACGTTGATCGCGCTCGGATGCACGGTGCCATCGGCTCGCTCATACCAGCCGGCGTACACGCCGTCGGCAGGAAAGCACGTGTCGGGCGGTACCTGCACGTTGGCCGTGGGAAACCCGAGGAGTCGCCCGCGCTGGTCGCCCTTCATCACCGGGCCCCGCACCTCGAACATTCGGCCGAGCATCTCGTTCGCCCGGCCGATGTCACCGCCCGCGAGTGCCCGCCTGATTGCCGTCGAGCTGATCGGCTCGTCGACACCGTCGGCGCGCGGCAATAGGTCGAGCGGCTCGACTCCGAAGTCGGCTTCGGCTCCGATCTTGCGCAACAGGTCGACGTTTCCGGCGCGGTCTTTCCCGAAATGAAAGTCGTCTCCGACCACAACCAACTTCGTCGCCAATCCATCGACGAGTACTCGCGATACGAACGACTCGGCTGTCTCCGATGCCTGATCGGCAGTGAACGGCACGACCACACACGCATCGACACCCGTGTCGGCCAACAGCTCGAGCTTCTGGTCGGCATCGGTCAGCAACCGGGGCGCCGAGTCGGGACGAACGACCGAGGCCGGATGACGGTCGAACGTGACCACCGCAGACACCGCGCCGTGTTCGGCGGCATGGCCTTTGACGTGCTCGATGACCGCGCGATGGCCGAGGTGGACGCCGTCGTAGGCGCCGATGGTGATGACTGCCCGCCGGCCAGGCCAGGGAGCGTTCGCGAGGTCGGTGACGACATCCACGCTGAATCACGCTATCGGTGTGCTCAGCACCACCACGGGTTTGGCCTCATGCCCGCGAAACGGCTCGTACACGGCCAGGACGCGTTCAGCCCCGTCGACGAGCGCCCAGGGACCATCCCCGGGCCACGCCTGAAGCACTCGACCGTTGCCAACGAGGGAGGCGGTCTCGTCGTCGACACACACGACATCGAGCGAATCGACGGCACGACGAGCAGGGAGGAGTACACACTCTTCCGGACCCGCTGCGTCGTCGAGCGTGAACCGCCCGACGGCGGTGCGTCGCAGGTTACGCAAGTGCGCTCCGCCGCCGAGGGCCACTCCGAGGTCGGCGGCGAGGCTGCGGACATAGGTACCCGGCGAGCACTCGACGTCGATCGCCAACACGCCTGGATCGTCCGTCGGTTCGACGGCGAAGCGGCTCACGTGGACGGGACGAGGCGCTCGTTCGACTTCGATTCCGTCGCGTGCCAGCTCGTGGAGTCGTCGCCCGTCAACACGGATCGCCGACACCATCGGCGGGATCTGCTCGATGTCCCCGGTCAACGTCGTCGCCGCCAACCGAGCAGCCTCGAGTGTGACCTCACCCATGTCGTGGCGAGCAGTGACGTCGCCGGCCGCATCGAGTGTCGACGTCTCCACGCCGAACACCACCTCGCCGACGTATTGCTTGGTAGTCGCCTCGATGAACCGCAACAGCCGCGTGGCGTTCCCCACAGCGATAACCAGCACACCGGTGGCATCGGGATCGAGCGTGCCGGCATGGCCGATCCGTCGCTCACCGAAGCGCCGGCGCAACATACCGACGACGTCGTGGCTGGTGACGCCGGCCGGCTTGTCGACCACGGCGATGCCGTGCACCGTCGACGGACGACGCCGCGCCATCTACCGGTCGCGTTCGCGGTCGGCGCGCAGGATCTCTTCGATGCGCTCGGCTGAGCGGATCGACTCGTCGGGGCGGAACTCGAGGATCGGCGTCTTCTTGGCCCGGATCTGGCGCGCGATCGACGCCTGCAGTCGAACACGGTGACCCCCGAGCGCCTCAACGATGCGTTCGTCGCCGTCCTCACCATCGAGCGAGTCGAAGTAGACGATCGCTCGGTTGAGCTCGGGGTCGACGTCGATCGAGGTAATCGACACGAACGACAAGTCCTCGTCGTCGAGACGCACCAGCTCTTCCGCGATGATCTCGCGCAAGGTTTCGCCAACCCGCGCCGATCGGGGATAACTCGGACCGCCGCTGTTGCGGCCGCCGCGTCGTCGTTGACGTCCGGCCATCAGGTGAAGTCGAGCTGGTGCCGGTTGGAGCGCTTGAGCTCGGCCAACCCCGACATCGTCGCCAAGGTCTCCACCGCGTCCCACAACGTCAGTGCTTCTTCACCGCGTGGCGCCTTGGAGATCACCGGACCGAAGAAACTGGCCTCGCGCTCGCTCCCCGGATGGAAGGTCAATATCGGCGTCCCTACACCCTCACCGGTACGGGAGAACGCCTCGGCCGACGAGGCACGAATCGCTGCGTCGCGATCCTCGTCGTCAGCAGCTGCGAGGTAGCCGGCGTCGAAGCCGGCATCGGCGAGCATCTGAGCAAGAAATCCGTCGGCGTCGTCGCGAGCCTCGCTGCGCCGCCCGTCGGTGTGAATCGCCGTACCGAGGGTGGTGTACCAGTGTCCGACCGCGTGCCCGTGTGGTTCGCCCTCGCGAATCGCGTCAGCGATGCGCAGCCCCCGGTGGCCGAAGAAGTGGCCGGCGCGGTACTCGGGTGTGTACCAGTCGGCTGAGTTCTCCTCGTTGATCACCCACAACGAAATCGGCCGCCACGCGACCTCGTAGTCGCGCTGGTCACCGACGTTGTGCACCCCGCGCGACGTGACCCACGCCCATGGGCAGACCGGGTCGAAAAAGAACTCGAGATCGGCGCTCGTGCCCATCGACGGATCAGGTCCTCTCGATCTCGACGTCGTCGTACGTCTCGATGAGGTCGCCCGGCTTCAGATCCTGGAAGTCGGAGAGACCGATACCGCACTCGAACCCTTCGCGTACCTCACGGACGTCGTCCTTGAAGCGACGCAACGAACTGATATCACCTTTCCAGATGATCGTGCCGTCGCGCAGGAAGCGAACCTTCGAACCGCGGGTGATCACACCGCTGCGGACGTAACAACCAGCGATCGCACCAATGCGCGGCACCCGGAAGATCTCGCGGACTTCGGCCTCGCCGGTGACGACCTCTTCGAACTCGGGCTCGAGCATGCCGACCACTGCGCGCTCGATGTCCTCGAGCAGTTGGTAGATGATCTCGTAGGTCCGGATCTCGACACCCTCTTGCTCGGCCATGCGCCGGGCTTTGCCGTCTGGACGGACGTTGAAGCCGATGATCGTCGCGTTGGTCGCCTGCGCCAGCGTGATGTCGTTCTCGGTGATCCCGCCCACCGCACGGTGCACGAAGCTGATCTCGACCTCGTCGCGTTCCAAGCGACGCAGAGACTCGGTGACCGCCTCCAGCGAACCTTGCACATCGGCCTTGAGCACCAAGTTGACCGATGCCCTCTCGCCGGACTGGATCTGGCTGAAGATGTCTTCGAGCTTGGTGCCGGTCTTGACGCGACTGTCCTCACGCAGGTGCTTGGCCTTGAGACGCTCGTTGCGTGCGTCGCCGACGGTGCGGGCAACTTTCTCGTCGGGCGACACACGGAACTCGTCGCCGGCCTCGGGCACGGTCGACAATCCGAGCACCTGCACAGGGGTGGATGGGCCAGCGGACTTCACCTGCTCGCCCTTGTCGTTGATCATGGCGCGCACCTTGCCCCACGCCGCACCTGCGACAATAGGGTCACCAACGTGCAGCTCGCCTTTGTCGACGAGGATCGTGGCGACGGGGCCGCGGCCCTTGTCGAGTTGCGCTTCGATCACGAGGCCCTTGGCCCGGCCGTGCGGGTTGGCGGTGAGCTCTTCGAACTCGGCGACGACCTGCAGTTGTTCGATGAGATCGTCGATACCGAGGCCCTCGAGCGCCGACATCTCGACGACGATCGTGTCACCACCCCACGATTCGGGGACGAGTTCGTGCTCGGCGAGCTGTGTCAGCACCCGCTGCGGATCGGCGTTGTCTTTGTCGATCTTGTTGACAGCAACGACGATCGGCACCTCGGCGGCTCGGGCGTGGTTGATCGCCTCGATCGTCTGGGGCATGATCCCGTCGTCGGCCGCGACCATCAGCACGACCACGTCGGTGGCCTGCGCGCCGCGTGCGCGCATCTGCGTGAATGCTGCGTGGCCAGGCGTGTCGAGGAATGTGACCGAACCGTGGTTGTTGGCCACCTGGTAGGCACCGATGTGCTGGGTGATCCCACCTGCTTCGCCATCGACCACGTTGGCACCGCGGATCTTGTCGAGCAGGGTCGTCTTGCCGTGGTCGACATGACCCATCACCGTGATCACGGGTGGACGCGGCTCCTGATCGTCGTCGTCGTCGGAGTCGTCGAACAGCTTCTGCAGCTCGATTTCCTCTTCCTGGCCGGGCTCGACCAGCAAGATCTCCGCACCGACTTCGAGCGCGAACAGCTCCATCTGCTCGTCGGCGAGGGTCATCGTGGCGGTGACCATCTCGCCGTTGTTCAGCAGAAACCGAACGACGTCGGCGGGCGTGCGATTGAGCTTCGGAGCGAACTCCTGCGCCGACACGCCACGCTCGATGACAATCGTTCCCTCGGGAACCGGGGCATCCGATGCGGTGTACGTCGTGAGCTGCGGCTGCAACTCGTCCTGGTCGCGACGACGACGGCGCCGTCCGGTGCGACGAGGTGGTCGACGTTGGCCGCTCGGGCGACCGCCACCAGGACGACCAGGACCACCACCGGGACGACCGGGGCCGCCACCGCCGGGACCCCCGCCGGGGCGCGGGGTGAATCCCCCAGGGCGTCCGCCGCCGCCACCGCCCGGACGACCGCCGGGTGCTGGACGGCTCGGCCTCGCCGAACCAGGGGGCGGCGGAATCGGCTTGCCACTCGGCGACAGCGGGCGGCCAGGAGGTGGTGGGATCGGCTTGCCACTCGGCGAGACCGGACGCATCGGTGCCGCCGGCGCATCGGTCGGTTGGGCGCGGCGCGCCTCGGGCGCGATCGCGCTCTCCGGTGGCCGTCCGTCAGCAGATGGGCGGCCACTGGAAATCACCCGCGATGGTTCTGCGGCGGGGGTGGTCTCGGCGGGAGGGGCGGTCGCGGCAGCCGGTGCCGGCTCGGGCGCCGGTACCGGTGCCGGCTCGGTAGCGACCGACGGTGCTGGTGGCGGCTCGGCAGCGACCGACGGTGCTGGTGCCGGCTCAGGAGCAGCAGCTGCTGGAGGTGGTGTCGGGGCAGCCTCGACGGGCTGTTCGGCCGACGGCCTCGGGGCTGGCTCAGGATCGGGCTCGGGCGTCGGCGCAGGCTCGGCGGCCGGCATCTCCGCTGTGACTGGCTCGGGGGCGGGCGCAGGCGCAGGCGCGTCATCGGCTGCCGGGGCAGGCCCGACGGGGTCGGCCACCGGGGCCGGCTCTGATGCGGGCGCTGCAACTTCTGGCTCCGGTGCCGGTTCGGGCTCGGCCTTGGCCGCAGCGGTCTTCTTGGCGGCCGTCTTCTTCGTCGCCGTCTTCTTAGCCGTCGCCTTCTTCGCGGGGGCCTTCTTCTTGGCCGCCTTCTTCTTGACCGGCTTGGGTTCTTCGGGTTGCTCGTCGCGCGTCAGACCGTCGCGGACCGCGCGGCGGCGAACCATGTCGGCGTACGCCTCAGCGAGCGACGACGACGGCCCCTTGGCAGCAACGCCCAACACGCCGCACAGGTCGAGGACCTCGGCGTTGGTCATCCCGAGCTCCTTGGCGAGCTCGTGAATCCTGATCTTCTTCGCAGCCACGATGTCGATTCAACCTTTCCCGTTCGTCATTCCCTCAGTCGCCGGGCGCCAATACGCGCCACAGCTCGTCGTCATCGAGCATGCGTCGATCGACACGCCACGCCCGATGAAACCCATTTCGCTTGATCGCCGACCGTACGCAGGCCGCGTCGGGCCGACCTTCCGAGGCACCGGTGTGCTCCGTCGATGCGCACACCCACGCCCCGCGCCCTGAGCTCGCGCCGCCGACGTCGATGCGGCCGTCGGTCCGCGTGACGCGCACGAGCGTGTCGACGCAGTGTCGGCGTCGACAACCGACGCAGGTGCGGTGTTGGCCAGCAACAGCACTCAGTCGTCGCCCGCCTCATCGCCGGTCGCTACCGCCTCGGCAGCGGTATCACCATCGGCGGCCGCGGGCTCGCCCGATGCACCGTCGACGTCAGTTCCTTCGCCGTCAGATCCTTCGGCGTCGGATCCTTCGGCGTCGTTTGCCTCACCGACGGTCGCCTCGCCATCGGCAGCGTCGCTGCTCTCGGCATCGGTGCCGGACTCGGCCTCGTCGCTGGTGTCGGCCTCGTCACCAGTGTCGGCATCGGCCTGTGCTTGCCAGTCGGACTCGCTGACGATCGAGCCGTCGGCGGCGTGCCACTCCATCTCGCCGGTCTCGGCGTTGGCCACCCACTCGCCGTCGGCGTACTCGACGTCGGCGTCGCTGCCACCGGCGGGAACACCCTCGGCGAGCTGCGTCTCGGACCGGATGTCGACGCGCACACCGGTGAGGCGCGCAGCGAGACGTGCGTTCTGCCCCTCGCGGCCGATCGCCAGGCTCAGCTGATGATCGGGCACGATCACGTCGGACTGCGTGCCGTCTTCGGAGATGATCACCTGGTTGACCTTCGCTGGCGACAACGCCTTGGCGACGAAGTCGCCGAGGTCTTCAGAGAACGGAACGATGTCGATCTTTTCTCCGCGCATCTCGTTGACGACCTGGCGAACCCGTGCGCCGCGGGCGCCCACGCAGGCGCCGACCGGATCGACGTTGTGGTCGTTCGACCACACTGCGATCTTCGTGCGGTGACCGGGCTCGCGGGCGCACGCTTTGATCTCGACGATTCCGTCGGCGATCTCGGGAACCTCGAGCTCGAACAGGCGCTTGATCAGCCCCGGGTGGGTCCGCGACACGACGATCTGCGGCCCCTTCGGCGTGCGTCGCACCTCGACGATGTACGCCTTCTGGCGATCGCCTTGCTGAGGCCTCTCGAAAGGCACCTGCTCGGCCTGCGGCAACAGTGCCTCGACGCGGCCGAGATCGAGCAGCGTGTAGCGCGCGTCGGTGCGATGGATGATGCCGGTGACGATGTCGCCCTCGCGGTTCGCGTACTCCTCGAACTTGCGCTCGGACTCGACCTCGCGAATGCGCTGACTCATCACCTGGCGGAACGTTTGAGCAGCGATCCGACCGAGCTCGTCCCTCTTCGGCGTGTCGTCACGCTCGTTGACCCAGTTGCCGTCTTCGTCGACGTCGTAGGCGATGAACGAGAACTCCATCGTCTCGGGGTTGACCTCGACGACCACTTCGTCGGCGGCGTCGGGGCGGCGCTTGTACGCCGACGCCAACGCATCGACGAGGACGTGCAGCAGCGCCTCTTCGGACAAGCCCTTTTCCTGCGCGAGCAGGCCGATGGCTTCGCTCATGTCGAGGTTGGTCATGACCGTTGGGTCTCCTTTGTGACGTTCGTGCCCGTCTGCTTCGAGTTCGCCTTGTCCGCGCCGGACTTGTTCTTGCCGGACTTGTTCTTGCCGGACTTGTTCTTGCCGCCCTGCTTCGGCGTCGGGCCCCATTCGAAGATCGTGCGGGCCTTGTCGATCGTGTCGTAGGTAACGACCTGCTCGCCGCCGTCATCGACGAGGATCGTGACCGCCTGTTCGTCGGCAGCCACGAGCTTGCCGCGCACCCGACGTTCGTCGGCTTCGACGTCGCGCAGCCGCACGGTGACGTCCTTGCCGACTTCGCGTTGGAAGTGGGCTGGCGTTCGCAGCGCGCGCTCGAGGCCCGGGCTGGTCACTTCGAGCGTGTAGCGGCCCGCGATCGGGTCCTCGTGGTCGAGCTCGCGCGAGATCTGGCGCGTCGCCAGCGACAGGGTGTCGAGCGATACCCCCGCCGGCGAGCCCGGTGGCGTATCGAGCGTGATCCGGATGGTCCCACCGCGCCGCTCGATGTCGTAGAGGTCGAGCTGCAGATCGGAGGCGACGGGTTCGACGAGTGCCTGAACCCGATCGATCTCGGATGAACTCATCGAACTGCCTCCTTTCAAAGAACAAGGCGTGGGGCGAACCCCACGCCTTTGGTGTTTCCGAACCAAATGGGTGCACCAGTTTATCACCGGCTCTGGCGAGACCCGCCGGGCTAGGTTCGCATCGTGCTTCGGCTTTCCAACCTGTTTCTGCGCACCCTCCGCGACGACCCCGCCGACGCCGAGGTGCCGAGTCATCGGCTCCTCGTGCGCGCCGGCTACATCCGACGCGCTGCCCCGGGCGGGTTCTCGTGGCTCCCGATCGGGTGGATCACGCTCCAGAACGTCGAGCGCATCGTGCGCGAGGAGATGAATGCCGCCGGATTCCAAGAGGTGCACTTCCCGGCGCTGCTCCCTCGCGAGCCGTATGAAGCAACGGGACGATGGACCGAGTACGGCGACAACGTGTTCCGAGTCGTCGATCGCCGGGGCGCCGACTTCATGCTCGCTCCGACGCACGAGGAGATGTTCACGCTGCTCGTGAAAGACCTGTACTCGTCGTACAAGGACCTGCCGCTCTCGATCTACCAGATCCAGACGAAGTTCCGCGATGAAGCACGGCCGCGCGCCGGGCTGCTGCGCGGGCGCGAGTTCGTGATGAAGGACTCGTACAGCTTCGACATCGACGACGAGGGGCTGCAGCGTTCGTACGACGCTCATCGCGAGGCGTACATCCGTCTGTTCGATCGCCTCGGCCTCCCCTATGTGATCGTCTCGGCGATGTCCGGGGCGATGGGCGGATCGGCCTCCGAAGAGTTCTTGGCGCCGATCGACGTGGGCGAGGACACGTTCGTGCGCTGCGACGGGTGCGACTACGCAGCGAACGTCGAAGCGGTGGTCACACCTGCTCCGGACCCGATCCCCTTCGACGATCTGCCGCCAGCGGTCGTGCACGACACGCCCGACACCCCGACCATCGCCACGCTGGTCGACTACGTCAA
>JBCDFR010000086.1:0-11314 GCA_039177505.1 Actinomycetota bacterium
AGCAACGTGTCGACCAGGTGGTCGGCCAAGAGGTTGATCTCGTCGACGTAGAGCACTCCTTCATGGGCGGCAGCCAAGAGCCCCGGCGTCACCGTCACCTCACCACTCGCGAGCACCGTTGCCACGTCGATCGTGCCGATCAACCGATCCTCGGTGGCGCCAAGCGGCAGATCGACGAAGGACGCATCGCCGGGCAACACATCGGCCAGACCGCGCGCCAAGGTCGTCTTTGCTGACCCCTTCTCCCCGCGCAGCAACACCCCACCGATGCCCGGATCGACGGCGAGCAGTTGCAGCGCCAATTTGGCGTCGTCCTGCCCGACCACCGAGGCGAACGGGAACCGCTGATCGGTCATCGCGACTCTTCCCACCCTTCGGCTTCGAGGATGGCCTGCTCGAGCGTCGTTCGGGCCTCGTCAGACGCTGCCCACATCCCGCGCTGATTGGCTTCGAGCAGTCGTTCGGCGATCGAGCGCAGGGCCCACGGGTTCGACTCGGCGAAGAACTTGCGAGTGCCGGCATCGGCCACGTACGCCTCGGTGACTCGCTCGTACATCCAGTCCTCCACCACCTTGGCCGTTGCGTCGTAGCCGAAGAGGTAGTCGACGGTCGCGGCCAGCTCGAACGCTCCCTTGTAGCCGTGCTGTTGCATGGCGGCGATCCACTTCGGGTTGATCACCCGACTGCGCACCACCCGCGCCGCTTCCTCGGCCAGCGTCCGCACCTGTGGGTTCGCCGGGTCGGCAGAGTCCCCGAACCAGGCTTTGGGATCGCGACCGGTGAGCGCGCGCACGGCCGCGACCATGCCGCCGTGATCCTGCAGGTAGTCGTCGGAGTCGAAGATGTCGTGCTCGCGGTTGTCCTGGTTCTTCACCGCGACGTCGATCGCGGCGAACCGGCGACGCATCGCTTCCGGTTCGGCGGTGCCGAACCGCTCTCGGCCGTAGGCGAAGCCCGACCAGGCCAGGTACACCTCGGCGAGGTCGGCGTCGGAACGCCAGTTCTTCGACTCGAGGACGGGCAGAATGCCCGAGCCGTAGCCGCCCGGGGGCGGTCCATAGATCCGTGCATCATCGTTGCCTGCGGCCGCGATCGGATTCTGCTCGGCTGGCTCGTCGAGTGCAGCCACCAACTCGACGGCCTCGTCGAGCAGGGCGATCACATGCGGAAAGGCATCGCGGAAGAATCCAGAGATCCGCAGCGTGACGTCGACCCGTGGCCTGCCGAGTTCTTCGAGCGGGATCACTTCGAGCCCGACGACGCGACCGCTCTCGTCGCTCCAGGTGGGGCGCACGCCGAGCAGTGCCAGGGCTTCTGCGGCGTCGTCGCCGGTGGTGCGCATCGCAGCGGTACCCCACAACACCAACCCGACGGTGGACGGCGCAACACCGGTCTCGTCGACGTGTTTGGCGATGAGTCGATCGGCCAACGTGGCCCCGACCTCCCATGCCAGCGGCGACGGAATCGCCTTGGGGTCGACCGAGTAGAAGTTGCGACCGGTCGGCAACACGTGGGCCCCGCCTCGGCTGGGGGCTCCGCTCGGACCGGCGGGAACGTACCGACCGTCCAACATGCGCAACAGGTTGGTGATCTCGTCGGTGGTCCGCTCCAGGTTCGGAATGAGCCGCTGCGCCAGCCACGAGAGCGTCGGATCGTCGGTCGTCGCAGCATCCCAGCCGGAGGCCGCCAGTGCTTCGATGCGGTCGCGGCACTCGGCTTCGACCCGGTCGATCTCGACGCGCGAACCACCCTGGAGATCGATGCCGAGGTCTTCGGCCGCCGTCGCCCGCAGAGCCGGTACCGACGCCTGCGGCAAGCGAGTGACCGCGAGTGCGGTCTCGATCAACTGAGCGCCGTCGGGTCCGTGGCCAAGGACATGCAAACCGCCGCGGATCTGGGCGTCCTTGAGTGCGCAGAGATAACCGTCGACGTGGAGGACCATGTCGTCGAAGTCGTCGTCGGTCGGGGCAGCATCGCCGAGATCGAGGTCTCGATGGATCTCGGTCGACACGAGTAGCTCCCACACCTGAGTACGAATCGCCGGCAACTTGCCGGGGTCCATCGCCTCCATCTGGGCGTAGCTGTCGAGCAACTGCTCCAGGCGCGCGATGTCGTCGTAGGTGTCGGCCCGGGTGAGCGGTGGCGGGAGGTGATCGATGACCACGGCGTGTGTACGCCGCTTGGCCTGGGTGCCTTCGCCGGGGTCGTTGACGACGAACGGGTAGGCGAACGGCAGGTCGGCGAGCGCAGCGTCGGGAAAGCAGCCGGCCGAGAGCGCCAGCGCCTTGCCAGGGAGCCACTCGAGCGTGCCGTGCTTGCCGAGATGCACGGCTGCGTCGGCGCCCCAGCCACCGTCCTCGCGTGAGGCCCCGAGCCACCGGTAGAACGCCAGGTAGTGATGCGGCGGCGGCATGTCGGGTGCGTGATAGGTACCGATCGGGTCGGCCCCGAACCCGCGCGGCGGCTGGATGGTGACGAGTACACCACCCAGGTCGAGGCCCGGGAACACCAAGGCACCATCGTGGTGGTACACCTCGCCGGGAGCAGGGCCCCACAGTTCGGTCACCTGATCCTTGGCGGTGTCGTCGAGCCCGTCGAACCAGCGGGTGTAGGCGTCGGCATCGAGCCGGCCGGGCGCCGCTGCAAGTTGCTCGACGGTCAGGGTCGGAAGGTCGTAGGTCAGTGTGTCGGCCAGCTCGGACATGAGGGCATCACCATCGGCGGGGATGCGATCGACCCGGTATCCGGCGTCTGCGAGGGCGTGCAGCGTCTCGATGGCCGACGCCGGTGTGTCCAGCCCGACGGCGTTGCCGAGCCGACTCCGCTTGGTCGGGTACGCCGACAACACGAGCACGACCTTCTTCTCGGCAGCCGGCACATGGCGGAGGCGGGCATGGCGAACCGCGAGCGACGCCAAACGTGTGGTGCGTTCCGGGTCGGTGCGCGTCACCACCAGTTCGGATCCGACCTCGCCGTCGTCGTCGACGATCTCTTTGAAGGCGAACGTCGGTCCGATGATCCGGCCGTCGAACTCGGGGATCGCGACGCCCATGCCCACGTCGACCGGGGACAACCCGGCGTCGTCGTCGCGCCACATCGCTGCCGGACGACTGCTGGCGGGCGCCTGAATGACGGGCACGTCGAGCGCATCGAGCATCGGTACATGCCACTGGTCGCCGTCGTCGCCGCCCGTGGCCCCAGCCGCGAAGATCGACGTGATCACCGCATCGACGCCGTGCTCGACACACACGTCGAGCGCTGGCACCGCACCGTCGGCGTCGACCCGGAGCGAGTAGGTGTAGACGGCGAGCGCGTCGGCGCCCGCCGCTTCGATGGACGTGCAGAGGTCGCCGATGTACGTGGTGTTCCCGGCGACCAGATGGGCCCGGTAGAACACCACAGCGACGAGCGGCCGATCCGCTCGCCGCTCGCGATCGGGACGCCCGATCCCTGCCTGATCCCACACTCCGGTGCGCGGCAGCTCACTCGGCGGATCGAAGCCGACGCCGGTCAACAGGATCGTGTCGGAGACAAACCGCACCATCTGCGCGAGATTGCCGGGACCACCAGCGGCGAGGTACCGGTGCGTTTCGGCGACGACGCCGGCCGGCGCTGTCGACGCAGCTGCCAGGTCGGCGTCGGGTGTGTCTTCGCCCCCGACCGCGATCACCGGAACGTGCCGGTCTCGGGCAGCGGCCAACAGCGATTCGAAGGGACCTTCCCACGCCCTGGCGCCGCCGAGCAGGCGCACGATCACCGCGTCGACCTCATCCAGATCCGGAGCGCGCTCGAGACGGTCGGGGTTGGCCCAGCGAAGGCCACCGAGCTCGGCAGGCAAGTCGTCGACGACCGACCTCGCGGCAAGCAGCTCGGTGTCGGCGTTGGACAGGAACATCAACATGGTTCGGTACTCAGCTCTCGTGTTGGTGCGTGATCGGTTGCCGCAGCGGAGGCGATGAGCGCTCCGACAGCGGAGAGGTCGAGGGATACCTCGAGATGATCGGCGAGTCGATCGAGTTGATCGTTGCGCTCGTCGGCCGGAGTCCGATCGCCCGGGGCGAAGGTCGTGCCTGCGCGTTCGGCGACATCGGCGAGGAAGCGGTGGCGGAACCCGTCCTCGTCGAACAGTCCGTGGAGGGTGGTCCCGAATACGCGATTCGCGCAGACGCCCTCTGGTTCGTCGCCGAGGCGAACCCACACGTCCGGGCCGACCTCACCGTCGCAATCGCCGAGCGCAGTGACCCGACCGTGGTGGATCTGGTAGCCGGTTACGACCTCGCCGAGCGCGGTGCCGGTCCGGCACGCCAACACCTTGTCGGCCGCGAAGCTCGTCTCGACCGGCAACATCCCCAGCCCCACACTCCGGCCATCTCCACTCTCGACGTCGTCATCGATCGATCGGCCGAGCATCTGGTAGCCGCCACAAATGCCGAGCACGGTGGTGGTGGCGTCCAGCGCAGCGATTGCCCGATCGAGCCCGCGGGCGCGCAACCAGCGCAGGTCCGCCACCGTCGCTTTCGATCCGGGGAGCACGACGAGATCGGGTCGACCGAGTTCGCGCGCCGACCGCACGTAGCGCACGGCCACGTCGGGCTCGACGGCGAGGGCATCGAGATCGGTGAAGTTGGAGATGCGGGGCAACCGGATCACGGCGACGTCGAGCGAGGCATCCGCGTCGAGCGGCGACCCATCGGAGCGGTCGAGCGTCAACGAGTCCTCGGCATCGAGGCGCAGATCGGGCAACATCGGGATGACACCGAGCGTCGGAACGCCGCTGAGTTCGGCGAGCTGGTCGGTCCCGTCGAGCAGCAGCGCCGGATCGCCGCGCAACTTGTTGATGAGGAAACCGCCCACTCGTGTGCGCAACTCGTCGGGCAGCACGCTGACCGTGCCATACAGGGACGCGAAGACCCCACCGGGATCGATGTCGCCGACAACGACCGCTGGGATACCGGCCGCGTCGGCCAACCGCAGGTTGACGATGTCGCGGTCCAACAGATTGATCTCGGCCGGTGATCCCGCCCCTTCGACGAGGACGACGTCGAACCGCGTTCGCAGGTCGGCCAACGCTTCCAACACCAAGCTGAACAATTCGGACTTGGCGTCGTGGTACTCGACCGCCGACATCACCCCGGTCGGGCGACCCATCACGACGACCTGGCTGCTGCGTTCGCCCGTCGGCTTCAACAGCACAGGATTCATCGCTACTTCCGGCTCGATACCCGCCGCCTGCGCCTGGAGGTACTGGGCACGTCCGATCTCGTGGCCATCGGACGTGACCGCAGAGTTCAACGCCATGTTCTGGGCCTTGAACGGAGCGACGCGCATCCCGGCCCTGCTCAGCGACCGGCAGAGGCCGGCGACCACGGTGGTCTTGCCGGAGTTCGACGTCGTGCCACAGACCATCAGGCCACCGTGTAGATCCGCGCCGCCCTCGCTCCACGGGCTCGCGTTGGGCGGCCGATGCACGGCCGGGCGGTTCATTCCGTCGATCTCCATCCTCGTGGTGTGTGTGTTGCCTCGAACACAGCATCGAGACGGCGATCTGGCTCCGAGATCGACCGGAGTCGCACTCGTCACAGTTGCGGGACAGCCCCGGAATCACACCGGGTTCCCCGCCTCGACCACCGCGACTATACGGCGTCGTCGTGTCTCCACGTGGGGCGAGCGCTCGATGGCTCGGCCACACTGTCGGAATGGCACGTCCATCGATCGTCCTCATCAACACCGGCGACGGCAAAGGGAAGTCATCGGCCGCGTTCGGTGTCATGGGTCGCGGCTGGGCCCGGGGTTGGAAGGTCGGCGTGGTGCAGTTCGTCAAGAGCGGCAAGTGGAAGATCGGGGAACGCAAGCTCGCCGACCACCTCGGGATCGAATGGCACGCGCTCGGCGACGGATTCACGTGGGAATCGACCGACATGGACGAGACGATCGCCAAGGGCCGCCACGCCTGGGACGTCGCCAGCGAGAAGCTCGCGAGCGGCGACTATCAGCTGCTGATCCTCGACGAACTCACCTACACCATGAAGTACGGATGGGTCGACATCGCCGACGTGGTCGACGCCGTGCAGCATCGTGCCCCGGGAACGAACGTGATCATCACCGGACGGGGCTGCCCGCCTGAGCTCATCGACATCGCCGACACCGTCACGGAGATGCACAAGGTGAAACACGCCCTCGACGAAGGCATCAAGGCGATCAAGGGCATCGAGTTCTGACCGCAATCGGACACGGCGTGACACAAACGCTCGGCGCGCGCATCGTCGTGGCCGGCACCCATTCGGGCGTCGGCAAGACCACGATCGCGACCGGGCTGATGGCGGCGTTCGCGGCCACCGGGACATCGGTCGCCGCCGCCAAGGTCGGGCCGGATTTCATCGACCCCGGATACCACGCAGTGGCCACCGGGCGACCTCCCCGGAATCTCGATCCGTGGATCTGCGGGGTCGATGCCATTGGTCCGCTGTCGGCTCGGGCCGCAGCGGGATCGGAGCTGTTGGTCGTCGAGGGCGTGATGGGCCTGTTCGACGGCGCCGTCGATGGCGAACCGTCGAGCACTGCTGACGTCGCCGCCCTGCTCCGGGCGCCGGTCGTGCTCGTCGTCGACGGCTCGGCGATGTCTGCATCGGTGGCGGCGCTCGTACGCGGATTCCGAGATCACCGAACCGACATCGACCTCGCAGGCGTGATCCTCAATCGTGTCGGCGGAGAGCATCACCGGACGCTGCTCGTCGAGGCATTGGAATCAATCGACGTGCCGGTCCTGGGCGCGGTCGGCCAGTACGACGAGTTGTCGTGGCGCGACCGCCATCTCGGCCTCGTGCCGGTCGTGGAGTCGTCCGCCGATGTGGCTACCTCGATCGAACGGCTCGGAGCGACGATCGCACGGGCGTGCGACCTCGAGCAGATCCGCCGGCTGTCCGACGATGCACCGCCGCTGCAGTTCGCCGCACCTCCGCAAACGCGCCGCATCGCCGACCGACCTGTCCGGATCGGGGTAGCCGGCGGGCGCGCCTTCAGCTTCGTGTACCAGGACAATCTCGACTCGTTGGCGGCGGCCGGGGCCGAACTGGTCGCGTTCGACCCGATGGAAGACGAACGACTGCCGACAGCCCTCGACGGGCTGATCGTCGGCGGTGGCTTCCCCGAGGTGTATGTCGCCGCGCTGGCCGCCAACACCGAACTCCTCACGGACACGGCTGAGCGCGTGCGCGGCGGGTTGATCACCTGGGCCGAGTGCGGCGGGTTGTTGTGGCTCGCCCGATCACTCGACGATCAACCGATGGGCGGCACGGTAGCGACCGAAGTGCAGATGACGGACCGCCTCACGCTCGGTTATCGCCACGCCACGGCGCTGCGCACGAACCCGGTGATCGCGGTCGGTGACACGGTGCGCGGCCACGAGTTCCACTATTCATCCGCAACCCCGGCGGGTGATGCGCTCGGTCTCGTGTCGCGCTTCGGCGAGCGCACCGAGGGATTCGCCACTCCGACGCTGCTGGCCACGTACCTGCACCAGCACCTCGGCGCCAGACCCGACATCGCCGAGCGCTTCGTCGACGCCTGCACCCTTACCTCGGCGCATCGCTGACAACGGAAAACTCCGACTGCCCTATACGTTGCCCTACGTCCTGGTTTAGGGTCGCGGCGTGCGTAAGTCGTCGGTGTATCTCCCGGACAGCCTGAAGAATCGGCTGGGCGCGCTCGCCGAACGGACCGGGGTGTCGGAGGCCGAACTCATCCGCCAAGCGATCGAACAGCGCCTCGGGACAGCCGAGCGGAGTCGACCCACTGCACCGCCCACGCCGGGCCGCCTCGTCGGGATCGGCGTCGGACCCGGACCTGCCGATCTCGTCACGGTCAGAGCCCTCGATGCGCTGCGGCGAGCTGATCGCGTCGTCGCCCCCTGCACCTCGGTCGATGCCGTTGGCCGGGCCGAGGCGATCGTCCGCGATGCAGCTCCCGACATCGTCGTCGAACGCCTGGAGTTCGTGATGGCCCCCGACCACGACGCCCGAGCAGCGGCCTTGGCAGCGAACTGTGAACGGATTGCCGGGTATCTGGCCGACGGCGAGGAGGTGGCGTTCATCACCCTTGGCGATCCGAACCTCTACTCGACGGTGTCGACGGTCGTCGCCGGCGTCGTTGCTCGGCGTCCGACCACCGAGGTCGAGACGATCGCCGGCATCACCGCATTCCAAGCCCTCGCCATGGCCGGCGACATCGTCCTCACCGACGAGCAGCAGACCCTGGTGCTCGTTCCCGCAAACGCTCCGGCCGAGGTGATCGATGCCGAGCTGGCTCATCCCGACCGAACGGTCATCGTGTACAAGAGCGGCTCGCGGCTCTCGGCAGTCGCCCACCAGCTGGAAGCTGCCGGGCGTCTCGATCAGGCCGTGATGGGCGAACTGATCGGCATGCCGGGCGAGCGCGTTGCGCCCGTCGCCGATGTGCGCACCCTGCCGGCTTCCTACCTGTGTGCGGTCGTCTCACCGGCTCCAGAAGGTGCGGGTCCGGTCGGATGAGTGCCCTGATCTCCTTCGTTGGCGCCGGCCCTGGGGCCGACGACCTGATCACGCTGCGCGGTGCCGAGCGTTTGGCCGACGCCGACGTGGTGGTGTGGGCGTCGTCATTGATCCCGGAGTCGATGCTCGAACACTGCAAGCCCGACGTCGAACTTCACGATTCCGCCACGATGACACTCGAGGACGTGCTTTCCGTGTTCGCGGCACATCCCGACGCCCCGATCGTTCGCCTGCACTCGGGCGATCCGAGCGTGTACGGCGCCATCCAAGAGCAGATCGACTGGTGCCACGCGTCAGACCGCGCGTTCGAGGTGGTGCCGGGGGTGACCTCGGTCGCCGGAGCCGCAGCCGAGATTCGGCGCGAGCTGACGATCCCGCAGCGCGGTCAGTCGCTCGTGTACACCCGACTCGCGGGCCGGACGAAGGCCTCGATGCGACCCGACGAGGACGTCAAGGCGTTCGCTCCGCACGGCACCACGATGGCGGTGTTCCTGTCGGGTGCCCGGCCCGACGAGCTGCAGAGTGAACTGTTGGTCGACGGTTCGGGATACACCGCAGAGACCCCGGCGACCGTCATCGTGCGGGCCACGTGGCCCGACCAGCAGATCGTGCACACCACCGTCGGCAACGTGGCCGAGGCCATCCGCTCGACGGGGGCGACGATGACGGTGCTCGTGTTGGTCGGCGACGTCCTGGCCGACATCCCCGCCGACGCCCGAAGCCATCTGTACGCCCCCGAATACACCACCGCATACCGACTGCGCTCCGCACAAGGCTCGACCGAGGGCCGGGCCAGCGCCCGACGCACCCACTGAGCGCGATGTCGACGTCCGAACCCGAGCTGTCGCCCGACGTGGCCGCCGCACGCGGGCTGCGGACCGGTTGGACCACCGGCACCTGCGCCTCGGCCGCAGCCAAAGCGGCTGCGGAATGGCTGGTCACAGGCACCGCGCCGGAGGAGGTCGAGGTGGCACTTCCATCTGGCGAGCGGGTGTCGTTTCCGACCGCTGATGCGGATCCATCTGCGGCGCATCGCATCGCCGTCGTGAAAGATGCCGGCGACGATCCCGACTGCACCGACGGTGCGCATGTGACGGCCCACGTCGTGTGGGCCGAACACGGCCCAGACCTGAGCGGCGAGCACGTCTCGCTACTCGGCGGCGACGGGGTCGGAACCGTGACCAAACCAGGGTTGGGCCTGCCGATCGGTGGCCCCGCGATCAACCCGGTGCCGGCACGAATGATCCGGGCTGCGATCGCCGAGGTGACGACGCGCCCGGTCACCTGCACCATCTCCGTTCCAGGCGGTCAGGCGATGGCCGCCAAGACGTCGAACGCCAGGCTGGGGATCGAGGGTGGAATCTCCATCCTCGGCACCACAGGGATCGTCAAACCGTTCTCCACCGCCAGCTACCGAGCGAGTGTTGTGCAACAGATCGACGTCGCCGCCGCGCAGCAACTGAACACGGTCGTTTTGGCCACCGGCTCGCGCAGCGACGACTGGGCGCAACTGGCATGGCCCGAGCTCCCGCCCGTCGCCTTCGTCGAGGTCGGAGACTTCACCGGCATCGCGCTGCGCCGGGCCGCCGGTGACGGCATCGGTGCAGTGCGCTTTGTCGGTATGGCGGGCAAGATCGCCAAGCTCGCCGCCGGGGTGATGATGACCCACTTCCACCGCAGCAAGGTCGACACCGATCTGTTGGAGAGCGTCGCTCGCGACGTCGGTGCCAGCGACACCGTGGTCGCCGCAGCGACCGAGACCACGACCGCCCGCCATTTCGCCGAGGTGTGCATAGAAGTCGGCGAGTTGGCACCGCTCACGCTGCTGTGCGAGATGGCAGCGGATCGCTGTCGTGTCCATTCCGGAGGCGAGCTCGGCGTCGATGTGACGATGGTCGACTTCGAAGGCGCAGAGGCGGTCGCCCGTGGCTGAAGGTGTCTCCGTCCAGCCGCCCGTCGCGATCGTCGGGCTCCACGGCGGCCAATGCTTCGGTACCGCCGCCGCCAAGGCCCTCGCCCAGGCCGACGTGTTGATCGGAGCGCCTCGGCAACACGAGGCACTCGCGGCGGCCTGGGGGTCGACGCCGTTATCGGCAGAGCGGGTCGATCTCTTCGGGCCGCTCGACCAGATCATCGACCTAATCGCCGAACGGCGCGCGGCGCACCAGCGGGCCACCGTGTTGGCCAGCGGTGACCCCGGCTTCTTCGGCATCGAGCGGGTACTCGTCGGCCGGTTCGGAGCAGCGGTCGAGGTGCACCCCGCGCCGTCGTCGGTGGCCCTGGCGTTTGCCCGTGCCTGTGTTCCGTGGGACGACGCCAGCGTGGTGTCGGTGCACGGCCGCCCGCTGGACCGAGCACTACCGCACATCATCGCGGCGCCGAAGGTGGCGGTGCTCGTCTCGGCCTCGACCCCGCCGGAGGCGGTGGGTGCTGCTCTCGTCGAGGCGAGATCGACGCATCGTCACGTGGTCGTGTGCTCGCGCCTGGGCGAGGCCGACGAGTCGATCGTGCGGACGGACCTCGACGGATTGGCCGCCGGCAGTTTCGATCCGCTGTCGATCGTCGTTTTGACGAGCGAGGCACAACCGCTCGCACCCGAGGCCGTGGTCGCCTGGGGGCGGCCGATCTCGGACTATCGGCACCGGTCGGGCATGATCACCAAACCCGAGGTCCGGGCAGCGGCACTGAGCAAACTCGAGCTGTTCGGCGCCGCCGAGATGTGGGACGTCGGGGCGGCGAGCGGCAGCATTGCCATCGAGGCCGCCCGCTTGGCGCCCGGCTGCCGGGTC
>JBCDFR010000087.1:0-11284 GCA_039177505.1 Actinomycetota bacterium
CTACCCGCCCGACAAGACGGTGCTCGAGAACATCTCGCTGTCGTTCTACCCGGGGGCGAAGATCGGCGTGCTCGGTTCCAACGGCGCCGGCAAGTCGAGCCTGCTCAAGATCATGGCCGGTCTCGACGACGGCTACTCCGGCGAAGCCCGGCTGACACAGGGGTTCACCGTCGGGTATCTGGCCCAGGAGCCCCAGCTCGATGCGGCCAAGGACGTCAAGGGCAACGTGATGGACGGGGTCGCCGAGGTACAAGCGATCATCGATCGTTACAACGAAGTGATGGCGATGTGGGCCGACCCCGACGCCGACTACGACAAGATCGGCAAAGAGCAGGCGCAACTCGAAGACAAGATCGCCGCGACCGACGCGTGGAGCCTCGAGCGCAACGTCGACATCGCCATGGACGCGCTGCGCTGTCCCCCCGACGACACCGATGTCTCGGTGCTCTCGGGCGGTGAACGCCGGCGCGTCGCGTTGTGTCGGCTCCTGCTTTCGCGACCGGACCTGTTGCTCCTCGACGAACCGACCAACCACCTCGACGCCGAGTCGGTCGACTGGTTGGAGCGGTTCCTCGGCGACTACGCCGGCACGGTCGTGGCCATCACCCACGATCGGTACTTCCTCGACAATGTCGCTAAGTGGATCCTCGAGCTCGACCGTGGTCGCGGCATTCCTTTCGAGGGCAACTACTCGAGCTGGCTCGAGCAGAAAGAGGCCCGGCTCGAAGCCGAGGAGCGCTCGAACGAGAGCCGCCGACGAACCCTGCAACGCGAACTCGAGTGGGTGCGCATGGCGCCGAAGGCCCGCCAGGCGAAAGGAAAAGCCCGTCTTGCGGCCTACGAGAAGCTGCACGCCGAGGCCAACGCTGCCAACGGTGGCGCATCCGACCTGGAGATCACCATTCCGCCGGGCCAGCGCCTCGGCGACAAGGTGATCGAGGTCAACGGCCTGCGCAAGGGCTTTGGTGACCGGCTGCTGATCGAAGACCTGTCGTTCTCGCTGCCGCCAGCAGGGATCGTCGGCATCATCGGCCCGAACGGCGCAGGGAAGACGACACTGTTCAAGATGCTCGCAGGCCGCGAACAGCCCGACGCCGGCTCGATCGACCTCGGCGACTCCGTCGACCTCAGCTACGTCGATCAGGATCGAGACGACCTGGACGCAGACGCGACCGTGTTCGAGGAGATCACCGGCGGCGCCGAGGTCCTCGACGTCGGCGGCCGCGAAATCCATGGCCGGGCGTACGTGTCGAGCTTCAATTTCAAGGGCACCGATCACGGCAAGCGGGTCGGCGACCTCTCGGGCGGCGAACGCAACCGCGTTCACCTCGCCAAGCTCCTGAAGTCCGGCGGCAACGTCCTGCTGCTCGACGAGCCGACGAACGACCTCGATGTCGACACGCTGCGGGCCCTTGAGGCCGGCCTCGAGTCCTTCCCCGGATGTGCCGTGGTGATCTCCCACGATCGATGGTTCCTCGATCGCATCGCTACCCACGTGCTGGCGTTCGAAGGCGACAGCCAGGTGCGCTGGTTCGAGGGCAACTTCTCGGAGTACGAGGAGCGCCGCAAGGCCGAACTGGGCGCAGCCGCCGACCAGCCGCACCGCATCAAGTACAAGAAGCTCGCGTGAGTAGCGCCCCCGACTCGACGGAGACCGACGTCGCTCTCGCAGGCCGTTTGGCCACCGAGGCCGGCCGCCGCCTCGTCGCACTCCGCGAACAACTCTTCGCAGCTGGTGCTTCTTCCTGGGATGTGAAAGACGCCGGCGACGCGATCGCCCAGGAGTACCTGGCGGCCGAACTGGCCAGCGCCCGGCCCGACGACGCGGTGCTGTCCGAGGAGGGACGCGAGGATCCACGGCGGTTCGACGCCGAACGGGTGTGGATCATCGATCCCCTCGACGGCACGCGCGAATTCAGTGAGCAGGGGCGCGACGACTGGGCCGTCCATGTCGCACTGTGGGAACGAGGCGGATTCGGCGCCGGTGCGGTCTCGCTGCCGGCGCTGGAACGCACGTTCACCACCGATCCGCCAGAGCAGCTCCCGCCGAGCACTCGCGAGCGACCACGACTCGTCACGTCGCGGACCCGGGCGCCCTACGCCGCAGTCCTCGTCGCCGAAGGTATGCAGTGCGACGCCATCCGCCTCGGCTCTGCCGGCGCGAAGTCGATGGCGGTCCTCTTGGGCCACGCTGACATCTACGTGCACGACGGCGGGATGTACCAGTGGGATTCCGCGGCGCCAGCAGCCGTCGCCCTTGCGGCCGGGCTGCACGCCAGCCGGATCGACGGGTCGCCGCTCGTGTACAACGAGCGCGACCCATGGCTGCCCGACCTGATCGTGTGCCGCCCCGAACTCGCCGACGGCGTGCTCGACGCGCTCTGGGGGTGACCGCGCCATGAGCGAGCCCACCGTGCTGACCGACGTCGACGCCCAGGTGGCGACTGTCACCCTCAACCGACCGCACCGCCACAATGCGTGGACCGGTCGCATGCACCACGAATACCTGGCGGCGATGTCCGAGCTCGAAACCCGCGACGACGTCCGCGCAGTCGTGGTCACCGGCACGCCACCAGCGTTCTGCGTGGGCGGCGACGCGGCAGCGCTCGCCAGCCACGCCGAGTCCGGTGGGTACGACCCGGGACTGCCGTCACAGCCGCCGTCTCCGGGCGGAGGCGACCGCCTCGACGCGGCACTGGCCTGGCAGCTCGGGTACCGACACCCGATCATTGCGGCTGTCAACGGCGCCTGCGCCGGTGTGGCCCTATCGCTCGTGGCGTTCTGCGACCTGCGTTTCGTCAACGCCACCGCCAAGCTGACCACCGCAGCGCCGAAGATCGGACTGCCGGCGGAGTATGGACTCACCTGGATGCTGCCCCGCCTGGTCGGCGTGGCCCGCGCCGCGGACCTCCTGTACTCGGGGCGCATCGTGACCGGTGCGGACACCGCCGATTGGGGCTTGTGGAACGACGTGCTCCCCGACGGTGACTCGACGCTCGCCGCGGCGCTCGATTACGCCCACCAGCTGGCGACGACGACAGGACCACAGGCGGTGTCGACCACAAAGAGCCAGCTCGCCGCCGACCTCCTGCGGCACGATCCGGCGGCCTCGGTCGACGACTCGCTGCGACTGCTCGATGAAGCAATGGGCACCGCGGAGTACCGCGAGGGTGTCGCGGCATTGCGCGCCAAGCGACCACCGGCGTTCTGAGTCGATATCAGCGTTCCGTCGACTCGACCTGGGTGCGCACCTCGGCGGTGTGCGCACCGAGCTGGGGGGCCTTTCCCGGCGCCGGCACGACACCATCGAAGTCGACCGGTGAAGCGACGGTGCCCGCCACCAGGCCACGCTCGGCTTGTGGGTCGACGAGCACGTCGTCGGCCTCGACGACGGTCTCCCACCACACGTCGAACCGGTCGAACCGTTCGGACCACTCATCGAGCGTGCGTTCCGCAAACGCTCGGTCGAACTCGGCGATGAGTTCCCGACGGTGCTCGAACCGACCGACGGCAGTTGCGAACCGAGGGTCTGCTTCGAGGTCCGGCCGCTCAAGCGCCGCCGCCAGGCCGGCCCAGTGTCTCTCGCCTTCGTGACACAGCAGCCAAAACCAGCGACCGTCACCAGAGTGATAGCTGTTGACCAGCGGCGTTTCACACTCCTCGCGGCGCGGGGTCGACGGCTCGTGTCCATACCGTTGATGTGCCGCAAGATCGGAACCTGCGGCATACATGCCACTGCGCAACAAGCTGGCCTCGACGACACCGCCGCGCCCGGTGGCACCACGCTCGTGCAGCTTCGCCAACACGCCGGCGACCAACGCCACCGCCGTCTCATGACCTCCGGTTCCCGGCGGGGGCATCGGCGGCGGATCGCCGATCGGCGCTGATGCCGCAGCGAGGCCGGAACGAGCCCAGTACGCGCCGGTGGCATGCCCCGGCCGGTCACGATCCCGTCCGTGCCACCCGAACCCGGTGATCGTGCCGACGATCAACTGCGGATTGGTGGCTACCAGCGATTCTGGCAAGAGGCCTAGTCGCTCCAATGCGCTCGGCCGAAGGTTGGTCACGAACACGTCGGCACGGGCGAGCAGAGCGTCGAATGTCGAACGGTCGCGCTCGTCCCGAAGATCCAGGATCACCGACCGCTTGCCGCGATTGTCGAGCTCGAACAGCGGTCCCGGCGGCTCGATCTCGAGCCCGACGTGGTTCATCGCGCCGCGGAACGCATCGCCCCCTGGCCGCTCGATCTTGATGACGTCGGCGCCCCAGTCGGCGAACAACGCACCAGCGGCAGGACCGGCCACCCACATCGCGAGTTCGACCACACGCACCCCAGCCAACGGACGACCTGGAAGAGGCTCGGCATTCGTCATCGGTGTTCCCTCACCCCTTGCGTACCGTACCTGCGGTGCCGTCGACGTAGATCGCCTCGCCGTCATCAATCCACTCAGTGCATCCGGGCAAGCCGACGACACAGGGAATGCCGAGCTCCCTGGCAACGGTCGCCGCATACGTTTGGGGCCGGCGCTCGCCGCACACCACAGCGCCGGCGGCGAACACACGCGCCGCCCAGGCATGATCGAGCGATTCCGCGATCAGCACATCACCCGGACCGAAGTCGCCCGCATCGTCGGAGTGTCGGAGCACCCGGGCGACGCCGACAGCCACGCCCGGCGCTCCCGGATCACCAACGACGTCCCCGCTGGCCTCGGGCATTGCTCCGGGCACGCCCTCGGCCTCTCCCTGCGGGTCGGACTTCAGATCACTGAGGGACGGGGTGCCCGCACCCGAGTCGACGAAGTACGGCGGCGATCGCGACTCGAGCATCTCGAAGTCCGAACGTCGGCGGGCGATCTCTGCTACACCTGCATCTGGAGCCTCGGCAAAACGTTCGAGTTCGTCGACGGTGAGCATGGCCAGCTCTGCGGGATCCTTCAGGTGACGACGGGCCAGCTCGTGGAGCACCATCCGCTGTTCGTTGATCGTCCGCAGACAGTTGACTCGTGCCCCATCACGCCACAGTTGCAGCCGAAGCGCTGTCGCTTGGCCGACGACCAACGCATCGACTGCCGCTTGGTCACCACGCACCCCACGCAACGCCGACTCGAGGGCGCGTTCGCGTCCACTGATCACCCGCGCCAATCTGGCCGACGGCGACCGCTCGGCGCCGACCCCGCGCATCTGTTCGACGAGCGACAGCGCGAGCTGCGGATCGGACTCGAACGACGGGCGTACCGGATCCCACGCCTCCGGTCCCCGACCACCGAACTCGCGCACGAAGTCGAGAAACTGATCGACGAAATCCTCTGACCCGTCGCGCAGGCGCGACAGGCGCCACAACACGCTCGCCGGCTGGGTCTGTTCGGCGTCGCCGCCGACGGCGATCATCGGCAGCACGAGCGTCGGGGCGGCGGCGTGGAGTCGCTCGATCGCGGGCGAGAGCAGTGTGCCCAGCGAGACCAGATCGTTGACCATCGAGCGCACATGTCCCGTCATCGATCGCGCCCTCGCGACCAGTTCAGCGTCGTCGAGTTCATCGAGCGGCGGCCGAGTGGCGCGCAGCTCGTTGGCCAACTGGGTATTGGCGTCGAGCGCTGGGACCTGCCGAGTCTGGGCAATGCCATCGAGGCGAGCGCGCACGCGCACCGTTGCCGCTTGGTCGACATCGATCGGTTGCACCATCTCGACGGGCGCGCCCGGACGCGCTGCGCCGAGGAGATGGGCAGCAACGTCAGCCCCCACTCCCGAGCGCACGGCGAGCACCCGCAACAGGCTGTGATTCACGTAGGCGAATCCGGTGATCACGGCGCCGACCGGGTTCATCGCCTCGGCCGTGAGCTCGCTCATCTCGAACGCACCGACATCGACGAATGCGTCGCGCCAACCTTCGAGCACGCCCGTCGTCCATGTGAGACCGGAGGTCAGCGGTCCGATCGGACCCGGCAGCGTGTCGCTGGCGAAGGCCCGGGAGTACACCGGATACCGCCGGCTGGTGGCGGTGTGCACCAACCAGTTCGGAGCGCCTTGATCAGCCACCGAGCGCGGCACGGACGTCCGGCGGAGCTTGCACCAACTCGATCAGCACGCCTTCACCACTCCGCGGTGTGGCCTCGTTGCCCTTCGGGTGAATGAAGCACACATCGTGTCCGGCCGCACCCTTGCGGATGCCGCCCGGGGTGAACCGCATTCCCTGGTCGGTCAGCCAGTCGACGCACGCACCGAGGTCGTCGATCCACAACCCGACGTGGTTCAGCGTTGGTACGTGCACCTTCGGCGAGCGCTCTGGGTCGAGCGGTTGCATCAGGTCGATCTCGACCGCATGCGGTCCGGCCCCCAGTCGGAGGATGTCCTCATCGACGTTCTCCGACTCGCTGCGGTAGGTGTCGACGGTTTCCACACCGAAGAGTCCTGACCACAGTCCACTCAACGCGCCTTTGTCCAGGCCACCGATGGCGATCTGCTGGATGCCGAGCACGCGAAACGGTCGAGAGTCGCTCACCCGCGAATCATGACATGCACGGACAGTGCGAACAACGATCGTCACACCTGGATTTTCTCGCACCACCTGGGGTTCCGCGCTGGAGTCCGGCATCATGGCAGCGTGACCGCCGCCGACGATCTTGCATGGGGCTCGTTCACCGAGCAGGCCCCCTGGGTGCTCGACCGCAACGACATCTCGTGGCTCGCCGGCATCGATCACCGCCGAGCGGCAGCCAAGGCGGCGGTGCCCGATCTCACTCGGCCCTCGCGGCTGCCTCCGGGAGCACGCGTAGTCACGGTGCTCGGGCGACTCGGGAAGGCGCTGGCACCGTGGACGATCACCCGCCGCCGCGGTCGATTCGCGACCCCCGAGCAGAGTCGGGCCGACCTGTCGAAGCGGCTTCGGCTGGCGGCCGAAGCACTCGGACCGACGTACATCAAGCTCGGCCAGATCATCTCGTCAGGCGAGGGGCTGTTCCCCGCCGAGCTGGTCGAGGAATTCAAGCGCTGCCGCGATCAGGTACCCGCCGAGCCATTCGAGGTTGTGCGGGAGAGCGTCGAACGCGACCTCGGCCGCCGGTTGGAAGATGTGTTCGAGACGTTCGAACCAACCGCGCTGGCCGCGGCCTCGATCGCCCAGGTGCACGCCGCTCGACTGCGTACCGGTGAGGACGTCGTGGTCAAGGTGCAGCGGCCGACGGTCGATGCGTTCGTCCGCAAAGACCTACGCGTCATGGCCTGGTTGGCGCCGTATCTGATCGGACGCATCCCGGTGGCGGCACTGGCGAACCCTCCCGCGCTGGTTGAGCTGTTCGCCGAGACGATCGTCGAAGAGCTCGACTTCCGGCTCGAAGCGGCCAACATGCTCGACGTCGCGGCCATGCTGCACGACCTCGACCAAGAGTTCTACGTCGTGCCACGACCGCACCCCCGGCTCGTGACCAGACGGGTGTTGGTGATGGAACGGGTCGCCGGATTCAAGTTCGACGACGTCGCAGGAATGCGCGACGCCGGCATCGACACCGAACAAGTCGTCCGCACCGCGATGGTCGCGTTTATGGAGGGAGCGATCGTCGAGGGCATCTTCCATGGCGACCTGCACGGCGGCAACCTGTTCGTGATGCAGGACGGCCGCACGGCGCTGCTCGACTACGGCATCGTGGCGCGACTCGACGGTGCGCGGCGCAACGCCTTCCTGCGGCTCATGCTCGGCGCCACCACCAACGATCCGCGTACCCAGATGGCGGCGCTGCGGGACCTCGGCGCACTGCCACCCGACACCGATCTCGATGCGGTGATCTCCGACCTGCGACTCGACCAACCACCCGTCGACCCGACCTCGCTCAGCGGCGAAGAGATGGTCAAAGAGGTGCAACGGGTGGTCAAGGCAATGCTCGGGTACGGCGCCAAGCTGCCCAAGGAGCTGATGCTGTACGTCAAGAACATGGTGTTCATCGACGGTGCCATCGCTCGGCTCGCGCCCGACCTCGATCTGCTCGGCGAGGTGGCGACGATCTCGATGCTGTTCGCTCAGAAACACGGCGATCGGCTCGGTCGCGAGCTGGGCATCGACCCGGACTCGGTCGAATTCGACATGGGCGGCGCCCGTGCCGCGCTCGGCCTCGACGAGAGCGTCGACCAACTGACGTACCGACAGCTCCAAGAGCGCCGTGCACTGATCCAGAAACGGATGCGCGACCACATCGAGACCGATCGACCGCGGCTGCCCGGGTAGCGTCGACGCTCGTGCGTCTGGTCATCGCTCGGTGCTCGGTCGACTACTCCGGTCGGCTTGATGCCCACCTCCCCGAAGCCACCCGTCTGATCATGGTGAAAGCCGACGGCTGTGTGGCGATCCACGCCGATGGCGGCGCCTACAAACCGCTGAACTGGATGAACGCCCCGAACACGCTGACGATCGAGGAGTCGACCTGGACGGTGGCCAATCCGAAAGGTGAGACGTTGACGATCACCATGCACGAGGTGTTGAGCGATGTCGACGCCGAACTCGGCGAGGATCCCGGCCTCCAGAAGGACGGGGTGGAAGCCCACTTACAGGAGCTGCTGGCAGCCAGCCCGGAATCGATCGAGGACGGTCTGCGGCTGGTCCGCCGCGAGTATCCGACCGCGATCGGTCCCGTCGATCTGCTCTGCCGTGATGCCGACGACGGCGTCGTCGCAGTCGAGGTCAAGCGACGCGGCGAGATCGACGGCGTGGAGCAGCTGTCGAGGTATATCGAGCGTCTCGAGCTCGACTCGACGCTCGGCGACGTGCGTGGCGTGTTCGTCGCACAGGTGGTGAAACCGCAGGCGCGCGTGCTCGCCGAATCGCGCGGGTTCCGATGTGTCGAAGTCGACTACGACGAGCTGCGCGGCCTGCGTCCCGACGAACTCCGGCTGTTCTGAGCCGGCAGGTCACGCCACTCGTCAGCACATCAGGCGAAGCTCGGTTCCTCGCTGCCCATCAGGGCGGGCATCGGCTGAATCGAGAGATCGGTGAGCTCTGCCGCCAACGTTCCGTCGTGGACGTCATACAACGTGCCGTTGAACACGATCGCGTCGCCATCGAGGTCGCCAATCATCATCCCTTGGGCAATTCCGCCGTTCGGATCGTCGATCTGCAAGTAGAACCTGGGTCCGATTGCCTCTGTTTCGTCGGCGTCGAGGAGCCGGCCTTCGCTGATCTCGATCACATGGTTCGTCGTCGGTGCCGTCACACCGTTCGGATCGATCGTCGAGGCGCTCATGTAGCCGCACACGTCGCCGTCGCCCGTCGGGCTGAGCGACACGGCAGTGACCTCGAAGGAGCCGACCATCGTGTCGAGTCGTCCGCGCTCACCCACTGTGATCGCATCAGAGTCGTCGACGCAGCCAACGTCGGCCACCGGATCATCGTTGTTCGACATCAGAGCGACGACGCCGACACCACCTGCGAGGAGAGCAACCGCAGCAAACGTGCTCGCCGCGTTGATGACTCGCTGGCGGCGCTGGTGTGGCTCGGTTCTCATCCGGCAAAGCTCCTTTGTGGACGGTGTCGTGGACAGATCGCGTCGTCGAACGACGACGCGCCTCCAGCATGCGTCGAGTGACACGATCGATACCTGAGACCAATCTGAACCTTTCCGACGCCGCAGCCTGGCGCCGGCGAGTTCGTGCCCGCCCGCGGCACGAGCGAGACATCCGTGCTGCCGAGCTCCGCAGTGTTACGCAACGGTTGGCGCGACCGTCAGCGCACCCACATCGACGGCCGGCGCGCCGTCGGCGACATCGAACAATGTGCCCGAGTACGTCACGCCGCCATCGGCTGTCGGTTGGCCGGCAAGCACTCCCTCCGCAGCGATGCCGGAGGGATGTTCGATGCGCAACGCGAAATCGTCGGTGTCGGGGTCGATCGATGCGTTGCTGATGGTGAACTGCTCGTCACGAACGAGGCCCGTCGGGTCGAGAATGCTCGCCGCGACGTACCCGCACAACCCGCCGTCGGTCATCGGACTCAGAGCGACGCCGGCGATGTCGAAGTCACCGATGGTCGTATTGATGTACCCGGACTCCTCGCCGAGGTATGCATAGGTGTCGTACATACAGCCACCACCGGCCGTACCTGCGCCTTCCGCGATCCCGGCGCCCGCTTCGGTCGTTTGCTCACCGGCGCTTGTCGTGTTGGTACTCGAGTTCGTCGCAACGAAGACCCCGCCGCCCACGAGCAGAGCACCGGCAACAATACCGCCGACGACCCAACCGGGTCGGCGAGCGGGCGGGGAGGTCTGGGGAGTGTCGTTCGTGGAGTGCACGCGTTGTTCCTTCGGTGAGACGGCGGCGGTCGATCCCACTGTCGGTCTCCGCACCTGTGAACAACCTGAACTCTGCCTAACGATCCGTGCGCAACGCCGTTGGGCCGGGGGAACCTACCGTCAGCTGACTACGTGCAGGCGTCGCCAGGGAGGACGGGCTTGGGGATCACCTCGTAGACCACGCCACCGTCGTCGAAGAACGTCAGCTGATCAGCCTCGGCGAAGAGATCACCGACTTCGTCGGCTGAGATCTCGGCGCACTCCGCGGCGTCGGCGAGACGCACCGAAGCGTCGACGGGCCACTCGACGATCGTCGGGCTCTGGGCCTCGAACGTACGGCTTGTCGGGTCGTCGAGGGGCACGGCGAGGAACAGATAGTCAGCGGCTTCGAACGGCCGCTCCTCGCCCAGCTGATCGGCACCGACGAGTGTCGCAAGATCCCCGAGTTCGAGGACGAAGCTCTGCAGTGCCTCCCGCTCGGGCGTGTCGTCGCTGCCTTCAGGGCCCCCGCCGACGCCGAGCGCATAGGCCTGGTGAATCCAACGCTGATCGTTGGCAGCGATGGTGACCGTGGCGGTTGGGGCGTCGGCGACAAACTCGGCCGCCTCGCTGTCGTAGTCCACCTCGGCGAGCAGTCCCGCCTGGTCGGCATTCGCCAGCACCGTCTCGATCCCCTCCGGCGTAATCGTGCGGACGAAGACGGGCGGCACCAAGGGACCGGGGAACACCGCAATCGTCGCACCGCCACCGAACACGAGTCCGTCACCGGAAATGAGCACGCTGGGCGGGTTCTGGAAGGCGAACGCCTGGGTCGTGAACCCGCCGACCTCGGCGTATTCGACGACGACGTCGTCGCTGCCCGTCGGGTACGTGTACTCGCCCGACGAACCAGTACTGCCGCCGGCTTCCGTCCCCGGCACGGTCGACCCTGCTGCGGTTCCCTCCGTGACAGGAGGCAATGTCTCGGACGTGCTGTCGTCCTCGCCCCACCCCGCGCTGAAGAGCGCCCCCCC
>JBCDFR010000088.1:0-10751 GCA_039177505.1 Actinomycetota bacterium
GGAGGGTTGGGTGCAGAGCAACTCCCTCGACGGCACCCTCCGCGACGGCGAGCCGTTGATCACCACGGCGTCGTTCGAAGATCGTGGCGTCACCGGTGAGATCACGACGACCATCGACGTGCTCGACTTCTCCATCGACGCAGACGGCAACCTGGTCGATGTCGCCGTCGGCGGCACCCAAAAGACCGACTGGAGCCTGGGTGGGGAGCGGTTGGTGCCGGTGACTCACGCCGCTGGCACACTCGCCGATGGGGTGCTCGTGATCACGCTGCACTCCTATGAGGGCGGCCCGCTACTGGCCGAGTACGTGATGGCATCACCTCAGGTGACTCCCCGCGGGGACGGGGCAGCGCTCACGTGAAACGTACGTGAATCCGATTTCTGGCATCGGCGCGGGTAGTCGAGAACGCCGAATGACCGAAGTCGACGGCGCGTCGCTCGGCTGCCGTACGACGATCTCGTCGGTCGTCTCGGCAGTGTCGGAGCCGGAGTTTGTCGCGGGCACCGAGTGTCACGAATGCGCCATCCAGTCGTCGTGGCGAGCGATTAGGTTCCGTTTAGCGTCGACTCGGGTGGCGCACACCTCCGATCGGTCACAGTGAGTGTCAATCATCGCAACTATCACCCGACTCGCGCCCCTCGTGGCAGCTGCCGCGCTCATGCCAGCGACGACCGCTGTCGCCGAATCGTCGGGCACGTCCGGCCCCGCCATCGTCGATCTTGTCATCAGCGACTTCGCTGACCATATGAGGGTCTACTACGACAACGAGCTCGTCGATCAGACCTCAGCGTTCAGTCGGAGACAGGTGGAGGCCGGAGAATGGATCCACCTTGGCCGGATGGCAGACGAGAATGGTGGATGGTCGTTCCTGGAGTACTGTCCGCCGGGCGCTCGGTGGGACGGCTTTACCGGCACTTTCGAGGGTTCCCCCCACAGGTTCCAGGCCGTCGCCGGCGAGCACTACGTGTTCATTGGGCTCTGTGAGGCGTACCTCGAAACGATCGACGGCTCGTTTGCCGTCGGCAAGTTGCCGACCGATATCGGACCACCGTTCGACGTGGAGTATGAAGCTGAACTGACCTCGTCGGAGGGTTGGGTGCAGAGCAACTCCGTCTATGGAACGCTCCGCGGCGGCGAGCCGTTGATGACCACGGCGTCGTTCGAGGATCGTGGCGTCACCGGTCAGATCACGACGACCATCGACGTGCTCGACTTCTCCATCGACGCGGACGGCAACGTAGTCGATGCCACCGTCGACGGCACTCAAGAGACCGACTGGAGCACGGGTGGGGAGCCGTCGGTGGTGCCGGTGACTCACGCCGCTGGCGTACTCACCGATGGAACACTCTTGGTCACGCTGCACTCCTATGAGGGCGCGCCGACGCTCGCCGAGTACGTGATGCAAGTCGATAACAGCCCGGGGCCACCCCCGGGCCGGGGGGGCGGCAAAGATAAGACCCCTCCCAGCCCTCCCGAACTCGGAGCACCGCGGTAGAGCGCACTGCATGGCCGAAGTCGACGGCGCGCCGGACCGTTCGAAACGCGGCGAGAGTACGCCTGCGATCGGGTCCGTGCGTTGGAAGGACTTCGACCTGCGACGCGCTGCTCGGCTGGCGGCTTCGACGTTTGTGTTGATGACGGCGTCGTACTACCTGGTCGTCGGCCTCGACAACGTCTCCAATCCGAGCAGCAATTGGGCCTACGTCGTCGGCGTGATCTCGGGTGATGGTGTGCCTGCTGACAGCGGCTTCGAGTGGCGGTTTATCGACGCCACCTGGTTCCATGCGTTGGTCTACGCCATCATCATCGCGGGCGAGCTCGCTGCTGGCGGGGTGCTGGCCTGCTCGGCCGTCGCCGGGTTCCGACGAACTCGATCGAGCGCCGACTGGGCAGATGCTCAGCGCGGGGCCATCCTCGGCTGCCTCATTGGGCTGGCGGTGTTCTTTGTCGGGTTCATCGTCATCGGTGGCAACTGGTGGGTGATGTACATGAACCAGAATTGGAACGGCCTGACCGCTGCGTTCCAGAACTCGGTGATGACCGCCCTGACATTGATCGTCGTACTGGTCGTCGCAGCGGGCGATGGGCTCGCGAACCGATCGGCGAGTGAAGCGTTGAACTAGACATCGCCTGCCCTGCTGCACCGCTGCCGACGGGTG
The DNA here is from genome assembly GCA_039177505.1 of Actinomycetota bacterium. Classification (GTDB taxonomy): domain Bacteria; phylum Actinomycetota; class Acidimicrobiia; order Acidimicrobiales; family Ilumatobacteraceae; genus JABSQH01. The sequence continues at coordinate 2,161 of JBCDFR010000088.1, forward strand.
CAATCTGTGTCTCGACCGCCAACCGCAACGGTGGGAATGGCCGAGCCATCAGACGTTTTCGGGCTCGCGGTCGCCGGCGTTCGCCTCGACGCGCCGTTTGGCGAGCATCAGCAGACCAGCGATGATGGCGATCGGGCCTGCGATCAGCAGGATCTCGTCCCAGCCGCCCTGGTGGGCGAGCAACGCGCTCACGAAGTCCGATCGTATGGCCTTTGATGATTGAATGTGCAGCGAGATGCGTGAACAGGTCGAAGCCACCATCGAAGTGATCCGTCCCGCCCTGCAAGCTGACGGCGGAGACATCGTGTTGCGCGACGTCGATGCCGACACTGGCGTGGTCGAGGTTGAGCTGGTCGGCGCATGTGGCACCTGTCCGGCGTCGACGCAGACGCTCAAAGCAGGCATCGAACGCATCATGCGCGACCGTGTCGACGGCGTGACCGAGGTGGTCAACGTCACCGAGGCATTGGCGTGACGACACTGGTGGCTGGGGCCGGACCGGCCCGGTGATCCGCCGCGGCGCTCCTCCCGAGGAGCTGTTCGATGCCGCCCTCGCTGGCGACCGCGCCGCGCTGGCTCGTTTGTTGTCGCTGATCGAGCGGGGCGACGACGCGGCCCGCACGATTGGCCGGCTCGCCCACCCGCGTAGCGCGGACGGATACACGATCGGACTCACCGGAGCGCCGGGAGCCGGAAAGAGCACCCTGACCAGTGCGTGGATCGGTCACCTGCGCTCGCTCGACATGGAGCTGGCCGTGTTGGCAATCGATCCGTCGTCGCCGTTCACCGGCGGCGCAATCCTCGGTGATCGAGTTCGGATGCAGGATCACGCCACCGACCCTGGCGTGTTCATCCGCTCGATGGCCACGCGTGGCCACCTGGGCGGACTGTCGTTAGCGACGCCAGAGGCGGTGCGTGTACTCCACGCCATCGGTCGACAGCTGGTGCTCGTCGAGACGGTCGGAGTCGGCCAGGTGGAAGTCGAGGTTGCCGGCAAGGCCGACACGACGGTGGTAGTCGTCAACCCCGGATGGGGCGACAGCGTGCAGGCCAACAAGGCTGGGTTGATGGAGATCGCCGACGTGTTCGTGATCAACAAGGCCGACCGCGATGGGGTTTCCGAGACCACCCGCGACCTGATGCAGATGCTCGATCTCTCCGACTTGCCCCACGACGCATGGCGACCGCCGATCGTGCCCACCGTGGGGTCCACAGGCGAGGGTGTTCCCGACCTGTGGACCGCTGTTCAAGAGCATCGCCAGTACGCCGAGACGAGTGGGCTGTTGCACGAGCGTCGCACGTTCCGGCTCCGTGAAGAGTTGCGCGAGATCATCGCTCAACGCCTTGGCCGCCGGGCCCGCGACATCTGCTCGGGCGATCGCTGGGACGAACTCACCGATGGCGTGGCCGCTCGCGACGTCGACCCGTGGACCGCGGCCGACGAGATGCTCGCCCCCGTCGACGCCTGAGACGCAAGCGCGTCGCGGGGCTACTCGGGTGCAGCGTCGCGCAGGGACCAGGCCGAGCGGGCGAGCCACACGCCGCTCACCACCAACGTCAGCATCAGCGCGCCCGAGAACAGATACGCCGCAGTCCGGCCCGACGTGTCGTAGGTCGCGCCGATGGCGATTGCGGTCACGCCCGCCGCCACCGCTTGGGCGGCGCCGAGCACACCTTGGGCCCCCGCTTGGCGGTCGCTCGTAACGGTCATCCCCACTGCCACCCCGGCGGAGGAGACGGTGAATCCGTCGGTGACGGCGTGCACCATCGCCAGCGCGAAGATCCATCCGCCTGACGGGAGGAGCCCGTACATCGAGATGTAGAACGAGCCGGCGAGCAGGCCCAGCGTGGCGATGCGGAACGGTCCGTACGTTTGACTCAGCTTGCCGCCAAGCGGGCCGAACACGATGAGCGGTATCGCGAACAGCGTGATGCCCAGATTGGCCACCCAGTCGGCGGTGCCGAGGTCGTCGTGGACGACGGCCCACAGGGCGTCGAACGCACCGATCATCACGTAGACCGCCGCGCCGAGCAGCACTGCGCCAGCGAATGGTCTGATGCGCAGCAGGTCGAGTGCCAGTCGGGCTGGCGCGTCGGTCGTCTGCTCCTCGGGCACGGAGAACCGGGCGACCACGATCATCAAGAGCGTCGTCGCGCCGGCGACGACGAGGAATGGGGTCGGAATCCCGAGCGGACCGACGAGCACCGCTGAGATCGCCGGGCCCATCGCAAAGCCGAACACCTCGGCCGACAGCAGGCGACCGAGGTTCCGCCCCAGATTGGCCGGGTCGGCGAGGATGACCATTCGTCGCACCGCGGGTACCGCTGCGCCGATTCCGACGCCGGAGATGCACCGTCCGATGAGGATCGGCGCAAGCGACGTGCCGATCGCCATTAGCAACAGCCCTGCGACCCCGATCGCCGTGCCGCCGAGCGCCACCGTGCGGGCGTGGCCACGGTCGGCCCAGGGGGCGATGAACAGCTGAGCGAAGAATGCCGTGATAAATCCGAGTCCGATGACGACACCGATGGCGGTTTCGCTGATGCCGTACTCGTCGCGGTAGTCGTCGACGATCGTGAACAGCACCCCGTACCCGGCAGCTAGACACATCAACAAGGCACCAAAGCCAGCCAACGCCAGCCCCGACATGCCGGGCGCGGCGCGCTCGTCGACGGTGTCCGTGGTGGCCATCGGCGTCACGCTACCGATCGTCGGCGTGTCGTCGATCAGTGGATTGTTACTGCCGACGGCGTCGTCGCGCCGCCGCTCGCCGAAAACGGACGACGGGCGGTGGAAACGTTGCGGCGGGTCACTGCTCGGTGGCCGCCATCAACGCGACGATCGCATCGTCGAGATCGTCGTCGACCAAACCGTTTGTGAACACGCCCGTTCCGTCGTTGATGCTTGTGCCTCCGCGCGGGTCCCGGAACCGTCCTCCAGCCTCCTTCGTGAGCACGACAGCTGGCGCGTGATCCCAGACGCGGGCGACCCCGATGCGGGGAAAGACGATCGCGTCGAGGTGACCCTCGATGAGGTCGATGTAGTCGTCGTAGCCGGGCTCGACGAGACGTGTCCGACTCGATAGACACTCGGCTATCGGGCTCGGGCCCTCCGCCCACACGCTGACGTTCGCCGACCGGAGCGATGGCACCGCTGAGACCCGTAGTCGATGGCCTGTGCCTGTCTGCCCCTCGCGGCATCGGTGCGCCCCGCCGCCCTGTGCTGCCCACCACCGGAGTCGGCGCATCGGCCTAGTGATCACGCCCACCGTGATACAGCCATCGATCTCGAGCGCCACGTGGCTTCCCCACGATGGTTGGCGTGCGACGAACTGCTCGGTGCCGTCGATGGGATCGATGATCCATCGCCGGTGGGAGTGTCCGCTGGAGCCGGCTTCTTCGCTGAGCCACGCATCGTCGGGTCGTTCGATGTGCAGCATCCGCGTCAGCTCCCGTTCGACTGCAAAGTCAGCGGCGGTCACGGGACTTCCATCGGGCTTCTGCTCGACACGTACCCCCGACTCGAACAGCGGGCGAGCGATGTCAGCCGCCACGTCCGCGAGGTGAAGCGCCAACTCGACGTCACGATGTCCCTCCCCATCGACGGCTATCGAAGTCACCAGCAGGAGTCTTTCATGTCGCGCTGCGAGCCTCGCTCGTGCCGCTCCGGCCTGGGAGGCTGTGGGGGTGAGCGAGCGGATTCACGATAACGAACCGGACACGAGCGAGGCGGTGGTTCGAGCGCTGCTCCAAGCAGAGCTGCCGGAGTTGGCAGCTTCCCCTGTTGAGTATCTCGCGACGTCGGGGACCGACAACGCCATGTGGCGAATCCACACCGATTCGGGCCGCGACCTCGATCAACTCCCGCTCGACGCCCTTGCTGCGGACCTCGGCGAGGCAGTGGCCACCATCGCTCGCCTCGAGGTCGATGGTGGGCGAGCGCGGCGCCCGGGGGAGCGGGGCGGCCCGCTGGGTCCGCTGCTCGAACGACTCGACCGATGGCTCGGCTCTCGGAGTGGAACGCCCCCGCACTCATCGACGTAGCCGAGGTGCGCCGCCTGGTCGCCGAGGCGCGTGAGGTCGTGGACGAACCCGTGGTCGAAGGCTTGGTTCACGGCGACCTCATCCCCGGCAATCTGCTCGTCGATCAGGGACGCCTCACTTCGATCATCGACTGGGGAGGAGCCGGGAGGGGCGACGTTGCCCAGGACCTTGCGCCCGCTTGGGCGGTCCTCACCGCTGCGGAGCGCCCCGCCTTTTGTGAGGCCGTCGCCGCAAGCGGAGCAGCGTGGATCCGAGGTCGCACCTTCGAACTTGAGCACGCAGTCGGCGGAGTTCTCTACTACGTCCCGAAGAACCACGCACTCGGCGACGTGATGGCGCGAACGCTGCATCGAATTCTCACGTCCTCCTGATCCGAGCCGGGCGCGTCTCCGTCTCGGCGACGGTTCTCGAACATTGGCGAGCGGATCTGTGCCCGATCGAGTTCGTGGTTGCGTTGCCGCGGTTGTCGTCACGTCGATGGTGTCGGTCGGTTGACGCTCTCAGTGTCCGCCCTGGCCTCTGCCGCGGTCAGAATCGCATCTCACCTTTGTCAGTCACCATCGCCAGTCACCATCGGCCGGCATCACTAGGAAGGACAGATCACCACAATCGTGAATGAGTTGTTCACCAGCACTCCATTCGACGTGAATACCTGCACCAACACGCTGTCTGTCTTGTCGCTGCCGGTGTTGGAGTCGAGTCGGAGCTGCGCTGTCACCTCTCTCCCGAGAGGGATCCCGAATGAAGTGTTGTCAGCAGGTGCTGCAATCGTGGCGCACCGTCTGCTGATGTCGCGTTCGAATACCACCTCGAACTGGCCGAATGGCGAGGTTCGCCTGGACGAGACGGCCCCCTGGTTGATGCCAAGTCCCCCAGTCCCTTGCACGACCGCCCACATGACATTGGTGTTGTCGAGCTTGCCTTCGAGGAGGTCGTCAACTTCGGCTTGGGTGTACACCGTCGTGGTGTCGGCCTTCGCGGCGATGTCCACCTCGACCGCCGTAAGGCGCGCGTCGAGCTCGGACAGCGAGGACTTCGTGTAGAACCCGACGACATCGGCGAGCACCGACACTTGACCGTTCTGGTTGAAGAGCTTGATCGCCCCGCCCGGTGAAAGGGCGACGTCGACCTTGTTTGGGAACGGTGCTTGCCCGGCCGACACATTCAGATTCGACAGTGTCGGTACCTTGGCCGAGTCGGCAGGAAAAAGGCGCAGGTTGGTCTGCGCGGTCGGGTTGACGGCGGTGACGTTCATCGCAACGCCGACCGCGTCAGCAGGGATCGCCAATGCGCCCACGCAGTCACCGACGCCACCGGTGATCTGCTGAGTCATCACCTCACCAGGGCCTAGCGGCGCAGCGCGCGGGCCGACCTGGTTGGGCGCCGGCCGGTAGTCGAACACACGACAACCCGCGATCGGTACATAGGTTGAGTCGCTGTCCCCTGGTGCTGCGTCTGCGGACCATGCCGACGTGAGAATCAACGTGGTAGCAACAGCAAGCACGGCTGATGTGGTTGCCCAGAGGACAGTACGGATACGAATCTCGACAGTTGCGCCCATAGGCCGATGAGTGTCTCACGAGGCAATCGACGAGCACATAACCCAGCGAGTCTTCACCCGGGGCGCTTTCGCTGGTGTTGTATGGCAAACGCTTTGCGTACGCCAGGCTCAGATGTCGATCTGCACGGGTCCGCTGTAGTCGACATCGACGAGATCGAGAATCGAGAGCGCATCTGCGATGTCGGCGATGATCGTGTTCACACGTAGCTCGCTCCAGGGATCGAAAACGACCAGCAGGTTGCGTCCGTTGACGCGAGATGGCTGGGCACCTGGTGGTCCACCTCGAAGCGGTGCGAATGACCCTTCGCTCATCGTGAGTAGGCCGACCCGTGTGTTCGCAGTGGCTCCGGTCGTCGTCATGCTCGTGCCGTCGGCGAGGCCAGCGACGGCGTTGAGGAGTTCTGGAGTCGGCGCGGCGTAGCCGAGGTGCAGCTCGCCGGTGACGCTGTTGTTGACGGTGGATGTGTACTCGTAGGCGGTTTGCAGCACGAAGTTGCGCGCCTGTTCGTCGGTGTGGACGGCCTCGAGCGGTATGTAGTTCGCCGCGTAGTCCGCAGGCCCGTACTCGACGCGTGGCAGGGTGGTCTGAAGTGGGTGCGAATCGACGCCAAGAGCTTCGGGACTGGCTGTCGCCGTGGGCTCGACTTCAGCGCTACGAGCGACTGTTCGTTCCTCACTGAGTTCGGCACCTGGTGAGTGGGCCGTTGAGGGAGCTGCACAGTTCGCCAGCAACGCGGTGAGTGCGAGGGATCCTGCTGTGACTCGGAGTTGTTTCACCATGTGTTGGTCCTGTCGGTTCGACCCACCGCGAATCGTTGCTGCGCAAGGTCGGGTGTGGTCAAACGGGTGGCTACTGCAGCCAGGCGGTGACGTTGCGGACGGGCCACGTGACATCGGTGACGACAAGTGGGACTGCGGCGTGGATGGTATCGCCGGTTCGTGTGACGACTGCGTTGGGCATGTCGATCGAGAACGTCATGCCAACGGCGACCTCCGGAGGGAGTGAGACTCCGCTGAGTTCAGTGCCGGTTCCTGGGGCCGACCCGGTGAGGATGTAGGTGCCGGGTTCGTAGATGTCGATTGGTTCGGTTTGGATGACGGGGAACGGACGGTTGGGCAACGCGTCGCGCATCTGGTAGCCGACTTGTGACCAGTCTTGTGGTCCGTAGTCATCGAGCGGGTTGATGACGTCGAACTCGCCGGGTTCGTAGACGAGGATCGGGTTCGGTCCGGGCTCGGACACAGCGCGTACCGGCGGCTTGCGATTGACGTTTGGCGCTGGTGTGGTGGTCGATGGCTGCGCGATTGATGTCGGCGGAGTCGAGCTGGTGGTGGCAGCGAGGGGGTCGTTCGGTCGCGCGGCCGCGGAGTGGATCGTGTCGTTGTCGGTGGCGGTGGAGGTGAGCCAGACACCACCGACTCCAAGCGATGCGATCGCTGCCGCAGCGACCATCAACGTCGGGCGTGATCTCGGCGGTGGCTGCGGGATCGGTGATAATGGAGTGGCCGCGGCGCCCACCTCGTCGGCGAGTGAGGTACCGGGTTCGTCGACAACGCCGACATCGCCTACAACGCCGACAACGCCGACAACGTCGGCGCGGATGCGGGCCAGGCTGTCGGAGTCGATCGTGTCGTTTGGTCGGAGTTGGGCGAGTAGTTCTAGTGCGTCCACTGGTGTACTCCGTATCGGGTGGTGACCGTGCGAAGGCCCCAACGAAGTCGTCGGAGTCTGGTGCGCACGGTCGCCGCGGGTTGGCCCACGACTGCAGCGACCTGTTGGCTGTTCATCAGCTCCCATGCGCTGAGCAAGATCAACTCGCGGTCCTCGATGCGTAGCTCGGCAATGGCGTCGAGCACCTCAGCTGCAGCTCGTGCAGCATCGGTCTGCTCGTCGACCCGCGCCGTTGCGTCATCCGTGACGGGTTCGAAGCGAAGCGCGTTGGCCTGGTGCTGCAGGCGTCGCGTTTCGGTTCGGTGGAAGCGGCGGATCACGTGGGTGGCGATTCCAAATAGCCACGCCCGGGGTTCACCACGAGACGAATCGAAGCGGTCGAAGCGCTCGAGCGCGATCGTGAACGTCTCCGCAACCACATCGCCGGCGGTATCTGACCCGACACGACGCGCGGCGTATCGGCCAAGGTCCGCCGCGTGCGCGTCGAACCACGCGCCGACCAACTTCTGTCGGTCCACCACTGAGCGCGTCCGGCTCATCTACCTGTAGTTGCCCGCCAACCATCTAAGTGTTTCAAATTCACCCGGTCTGGTGACCGCGGCGGTCACCACAGTGGTCAGCCCGCTCTCGCAGCCGTCGGCTTGGTTGTGTCGGCATTCATCGCGTGAATTGAGTGCCACGAATGCGCCCTCGAGTCGTCGTGGGCAGCGATCAGGTTCTGTTTAGCGTCGATTCGGGTGGCGCACACCTCCGATGGGTGACAGTGAGTGTTGATGATCGCGACTGTCTGTCGTCTCGCGCCTCTCGTGGCAGCTGCCGCGCTCATGCCGGCGACGACCGCCGTTGCCGAACCGTCGGGCACGTCCCCCCCCCCGCTATCGTCGAACTTGTCGTTAGCGACTTCGCTCACTCGATAGAGGTCCTCTACGACAACGAGTTCGTCGATCTGCACCGCACGTCCGTCCAGCGACAGGTGGAGGACGGCGAATGGATCACCCTTGGCGGTTGGTCAGACGAGAATGGTGGATGGTCGTTGCGGGAGAACTGCCCGAGCGGCACGGTGCGCGACGGCTGGGCCGGCACTTACGAGCCCTACGACACGTACTTGGGCCGCGACAGGTTCCAGGCCGTCGGCGGGGAGCACTACGTGCTGATTGGGCTCTGTGCGGCGTACCTCGAAACGTTGCCTGGCTCGTTTGCCGTCGGCGAGATGCCACGCGACATCGGCCCGCCGTTCGGTGTCGAGTACGAAGCCGAGCTGACCTCGTCGGAGGGTTGGGTGCAGAGCAACTCCCTCGACGGCACCCTCCGCGA
>JBCDFR010000089.1:0-10658 GCA_039177505.1 Actinomycetota bacterium
CCGATGAACATCCACACTTATGTCAGCCCCGATGGCAGCACGTTGTCAGGCGGACAGGTGCAGCGCCTCATGATCGCTCGTGCGCTGATCGGCAATCCGCAGGTGCTGCTCCTCGACGAGGCGACGAGCCACCTCGACGACGTGACCCAAGCGGTCGTCGCCGAGAGCGTTGCTGCGCTCGGAATGACGAGGGTGGTGATCGCCCACCGGCTGAGCACGATTCGGGCCGCCGATCGGATCTACATGCTCGGAGGCGGACGTGTCGTCGAGCAGGGCACGTTCGATGAGCTGATGACGCTCGACGGCGCTTTCGCAGCCCTCGCCCGCCGGCAACTCGCCTGAACCGATCCGGTCAGGTGCCCAGATACCGGTACACCACCTTGCCGGAACGGTCTGCGGCGGTGTCGGTCCGGTGCCAACGAACTCATGCCATCGACCACGACAACCATCCGCTGATCAGCTACCACGACGAGAACGAGGGAAGCCTCAAGCTGGCGAGCCGTTGCACCCCGCTGGAATCGTTCTCGGTCACGGTCGTCGACGCGGGATCGATCCCAGCGGCGGGTTTAGGTCGGAGATCGTGCGGGGTCGGCGAGCTGACGGCAGGCCCAGCCGTCCGGTCAGGTCGAGCTACGCCGACCGCACTGAATCGATCACGGCGCCGAACCCGTCGATCGTTTCCCGGAGACCGGTCGCCATATCCGAACGCACGACCGCGGCCAGGTTGAGGCTCGCCGAGGTGAACCCCAGCTCGGCGATCGCGGCCATCTGATCGACCACGTCGGCGGGCGTGCCGACAACGGCGTACTTGGTGATCCATTCGGCGGGGACGAGATCGAACAGCGCCGGGTCATCGTGACGAGCAAGATCGAAGTACCAGCCGGTACTGCGTTCGAGCGCCGCATCGATGGCGGCCAGCCGATCGGGTCCGAGGTCGGCGGGTCGGATGATCGCCAGATAGTGGGCGACGTAGCGAACGACGCTGTTGCGGGCGAGCGCCGCATCGTCGGACACGCACAACGTCAAACGAGGTGCGACTTCGACCGTTGCCGGGTTGCGCCCGACACGCGCGGCTCCTTCACCGAGCCATGTCCGGTACTGCTCGGCGAGCGCTGGCGTGAAGGCTCGTGCGCCGACGAGCGCCGTGTCGGCCAGTTCACCGGCGAGTTGCATCACCTGGCGGCTCCGCGTCCCGATCGAAATCGGCACACGCGTTGCGGGAGGTCGAATGAGCGCCGCGCCGTGCACCGGGAACACGTCGCCGTCCAGCTCCACTCGCTCGCCGCTCAGAAGCCCGTTGATGCCGACGATCGCCTCGCGCAACGCGCGGACCGGCCGGGGGTAGTCGATCCCGAGCTCCTCGAGCCCGGCACCGACACCAATCCCGAGGAACATCCGACCACCACTCGACTCCTGCAACGTGGACAACACTCCGGCGAGCACCGCCGGGTGGCGGGTGTACGGGTTGGTCACCATCGAGCCGATGTGGACACGCTCCGTCGCCTCTGCGATCAGCGCTTGCAAGACGAAGCAGTCGGGCCAGAAGACCACGTCGGAGATCCCGAGGCGATCGAAGCCGACCTCCTCGACCCGTCGCGCCAACCCCACGGCGTCGGCGGTCGACATCCCCGGCGAGATCTCCGCTTCCAGCGTGTGCAGCATCGAGCAACCCTTCCAGAAGCCATCGACCCCAGCAACCGTGGTCGACAGCTGGTCACCGCAGACGCGATGTCCGATCAGCACATCGACACACATCCGGCGTTGATTGCAGACCGCCGTTTGCCCGCTGCGCACCACGCCATCGGCGTCATCCCACGCCACGGACGATCGGCGGCACCAGCATTGATGCTCCAGCGCTTCGGTAGGTTGCCGCAGGCGCACCTCCCCGACGCCCCCGCCGCCGATGGCCTGTCGCCTCGACGAATCCAGGCGTCGAGAGCACCTTCCTCCGGAAGTTGGCCCGCTCGAGTTGCTGACCCCACGTGACCTCGTAGACGTTCTGCAACTCGCCGAGGGTGAACTCCGGTCCAGCCATGGTTGCGGCCAGCGTCGTGTATTCGAGTTTCGCTCGTGCGCGCTCGACGGACACATCGAGGATCTCCAGGTGATCGAACGCGAGTGGGATCGAGCGAGCTTCGTCGACCGGCACCCAGCGTGCTGCCGCAGCGTCCGACGCGCCAGAGGTGTCCGGCCGCGCAGCAGTGAGAGCGAGATAGGCAACGGACACGACCCGCATACGTGGATCTCGATCCGGGCGACCGAACGTCGCAAGCTGTTCGAGATGAACGCCCGCAAGGTCGGCGGGGGCGACGCTGGTCTCCTCTTGCAACTCCCGCACGGCTGCATCGCCGAGCGTTTCGCTCGGCAGCACGAAGCCGCCAGGCAAGGCGAGGTCCCCCTTGAACGGTTCGACACCCCGTTCCACGAGCAACACGCTGAGCGCATCCGCCGCCGACAGCACCACCACGGCAACGGTCACGGCGAACGGCGTGAAACCGGACGGATCGTAGGACGAGTTCATGCAACGGCCGCCCTGGCCGCCGCCCGCCACCGAGCGAGTCCGACGACGGCCATCACGAAGAACAGCCCGTACAGCGCGGCGAACATGTACGCCTCGGTCCAGATGTAGAGCCCGATCGCCGAGACGTTGACCGGGAAGAGCCAGAGCCACCACGACTCGACCTTCTTCCGCGAGAGCAGCAGCATCGCCACGATCGAGCTCGCAACGATCGATGCGTCCCAGTAGGTGTAGAGCGCCTCATCCCACCCCGCGTCCAACACCCAACCAAGAACTGCGGTCCCCAACACCCCAGCAGCAAGCACGAGTCCGAGTGCTTTCGGTGTGGACCTGGTCACCGTGAGTTCGGTCCGACCGTCGCCGCCCCGCGTCCACATGCCCCAGGCCCAGAATTGGACGGGAAGGTAGTAGCCCCACTGCAGCCACTGCTGGCCCACCAGACCGATATCCCGGAAGAACCAACCCATCAGGATCACCGAGACGATCCCGACGGGAAGCGCAAGAACGTTGCGGCGTTGCGTGATCCACACGGCCCACAGCGACGTGGCCGTTGCCAGGAACTCAACCGGCCCGGGCACCACATCCGGAGCAAATCGGCGCGTCCCGGCCCAATAGATGCCACATGCGATGAATGATCCAACCGCTGCGATGGCGGCTTGGCGATGCTCCCAGGGGCGCCCGAACCGTGGAGCAGCGGTGGGCTGGGTGACGCCGCCGACGAAGAATGCAGCTTCGCTCATCTCGATCTCCCGACGAGACGGGTTCGAGGAATCCTAGGAGTTGCTGGAGGGCTGTGATCGCCGCAGCGAGCCGGGCCTCGCAAGGGCCGGCGAGCATCGACGCGAGGACACGGCTGGGGCGCCCGATCTCGGATACGGCGCTGCATCGCCCCGCGCCGGTTCTCCGACTCACGCGTGCCGACTTGGTCGCGAAGCTGGACAGTTGCCCAGATCTGGAAGGATGCGCGCTCGCGGTCGGTCAAGTGATGATCATCGACGACCGACCCGCCTGTCGCTTTGCACAACATTGTAGTCATAACGACTATATCGCCGTCAGGACTCTCCTCGGGTCGATCGGACAACCGCCCGCCAAGCGATCAAGCTGAGCTGAAAACACCAGCTCAGCTTGGTCGGGGTGGGGAGATTCGAACTCCCGGCCTCCTGCTCCCAAAGCAGGCGCGCTAACCAAGCTGCGCTACACCCCGCAGCCGACGAGGCTACTGACGTCGCTGCTGGTTCGGACGATACGTTGGCGAGATCTCGGTCGGTCGGTGGAGCGAGGTGGCGGTCTCGCCGAAGCCGGTCACGACACTCACAACGCGATTGGGGCGCCGCCGGCGCCTGGCCGACTCCCGAATCCGACCGGGTCGGGCCATCCCCGCTCTCCGACCGTCAGACCATGGGCGGCAAACGCCTCGAGCAACCCGGCAACGTGACGCTCGCCCCGACGACGCGGAGCATCGAGATTGGTGGCCACGGCAAGCACGTCGAGCGTCGCCCGGCGGAACGAGGCGTCATGACCGCGAGCGGGGCCCACAAGCGCATGGGCCAGTTCGTGCACGAGCGTGGCGACGGTGCAACCGCCAGGCGCGAGCCGGATCTCGACGTCGTCGTGTGCACTGATGCCGCACCGGGCCGACGATGTCGACGAATCGGCACGTGCAGGACGCACGACGACCGCCGGGCCCTGCCACCATGGCTCGGCGACGACTCGTGCGGCGAGATCGGCGAGATCGGAGAGACGTGCACGATCCGTGAGGTCGGTCCCTTCGAATGCGTCGTACTCTGCGGCATAGGTCGCCTGCCGCTGGCGATCGACGGTCATCCGCGACCGATCGCTTGCCGTCCAGCGAGGCGCGCCCGACCGACGTCGGCCCCGTTTGCTGCGGCAACACCGGCCTTCCACGCCGATGCTTGCGCCGCTCGTGCAGGACGCGCTGAGCGGACCGGCCCGAACGCCTCGGCCGCGTGCTCGTCGATACGTTCACGGCGGGCGCGCAGCGCGGGGAGCGCAGTTGCTGCAGCAGGGGCGTCTTCGACCTCGGCGCGTGCCTCGGCCAGCACGTCACCGATGCGCGCTGCAAACCCAAAAAGAAACGAACGGCGCCATCGCTGTGTCGCGGCAGGCGTCGAGCGGCGGATGTCGTTCATCTGTCCGGCGGCCTGTTGGTGCAGCGACGCGTACATCGCCTCGACAACCTGCAGATCCGACTCGAACCCGGCCGCATAGGCGATCATCCCGGTGGACCCCGTCTGGTACGCAACGCGCACGTCGTGGGCGTCGGCCACGTTGGTCAGCAGTGAGAGCCGGGCCCGTACGTACGCGCCGCGACCCAATTCCAATCGCCGCACGCCCAGCTCACCGGTGGTGTCACCGCGCTCGATCCGTTCCGGGTCGATGCGGTTCGCGGCGACGAGTTCGGCCGCCTTGCGGGCGAAGGCCTCGGCCTCGTGTGGGTTGGACGTTCCCTCGGCCTTGTCGAGCAGCTTGCGGACGCGCTCGATGAGCGGGTTGGCAGCCGAGCGTTGTGAGTCGATCGTCATCGCTGGAGGTGGTCGATTTCACGGCTAGAGCGGCTTCCCCTGCGCCACACCGCCGATCGCCACTGGTTAGCGTACGGCCGATGGCCGACCCAACTGGGCCACCATTTGGCGATGCCGACGGGGCGGGTTCCGATGGCCGGTCGTTGCGGCGTCAACGTAACCGTGAAGCGGTCATCGACGCACTCATCGGACTGATCAACGAAGGTGATCTCACGCCTGGAGCTAAGCAGATCGCCGAGCGGGCTGGCGTGTCGCATCGCTCGGTGTTCCGATACTTCGACGACATGACGGACCTCGTCGAGACTGCCGTGCGCCGCGAGTTCGTTGCAGCGGCCACGCTCGCCGCGCTCCCCCGGGTGCACCCAGAATCTCCGCTGGCGACGCGTATCGATGCGCTCGTCGAGAGTCGTCTGGTGTGGTATCGATCGGTCGCGAACGCGGCCAACGTCGCCCGACATCAGTCGGCGCGCTATCGCCGGATCAGTGAAGAGATGACCGGCCTGGCGGCCTTTCTCCGGCGCGAGTTGCTCGCCTACTTCGCCCCGGAACTCGACGGTTTGGAGGAGGAGACGCGCATCGCCGTCACCGAGGCTGTAATGACCCTGACCAGTTTCGATGCGTGGGACTTGGCGCGACGCGTGTACCGCCACTACGACGAACAAATCCGACGATCGTGGTCGACTGCGCTCGATGTACTGCTGTGCAATGCCGCTGCACTGGGCACGCGCTGAGCCGACCGGCGAACGCGACGACGCCGATAGGATTCTGCGAGCCATTCGCGGATGTAGTTCAACGGCTAGAACCTCAGCCTTCCAAGCTGATGATGCGGGTTCGATTCCCGTCGTCCGCTCTATTGCCTTCGCTGAATAACCCCAGTGTGTTGATGGTGCCGAAGCTGGTCGGCACCGTGCGACCCCTCGCCGGTAGGTGCCGTGCCTCCAACGTGCCCTGCGCAGCGCCCGGGATCGATCGCCGTGTCATCGGTCACGGCCACGGCCACGGAGCACAGTCCGCCGCGGTTGTCCGGTCTAGATTCGTCATGTGCAGATGATGATTTGGCATTGCGAGTCGTTCGACTTCGACGATGCGGGACCCGCTACGCGCCCAGCAGGTATCGCACATCACCATCTCGACGGAGATGATCTCTCGCCATCGCCATCGATTGTGGCGTTCGCCTGTATCGAGCGCGGCGATTCTCAGTCGGCTGCCGAAAACGCAGCACAAGAGCTCGTCCGGTACGCCGACTTCGTTGGCAAGAAGTCGCGCATCGTCGTCGTTCCGTTCGGACACCTTTCTGCAGAGCTTGCCTGCCCACAAGACGCACTGGGAGTGCTTCAATCCATCAAGTCCAGGTTGGGCAGCCACGGTCACGACGCTCACCTCGCGCCATTCGGATCGGACAAGCGCCTTCGAATGACGACCTACGCACACCCGGGTGCGGTTGCGTATCGCTTGGTGGCCTGACAGTGTCCTCGGCCGTTGGCCAGTCGGCGGCAACGAAACAGCGGCGTCTTGGACAACCAGGCCTCAGTCGAACTGATCCCGACGGGTGATGCTTGGTTCGCAGACGGACGGGAGCTCCACCTGAGCGGCGGAATCAGCCCGCTCGACCGAAGCTGCTACCAGCGTATGGAGTTGGACGAATCCCGGCTTCGGCCGACTCCTTCGGCTCGGCACCGATTTTCGCAACCCGACCGACAAATGCGGTGTGCCTCGGTACGGCAGCGACGCCGTTCGACGCAGAGCCTCCAATGATCGAACAGAGCAGGTGGATCACCGAGACGCGGGACGACCCCGACCGCTCAGCGAGGTACGTCGAGCGGCTCAGAGCCATGGCCGCAGCCGGCGGGGACCTCACCGGCGAGGCCCGATTCGTCAACGCCATGGTGCCGCCATCGAGTCGGATTCTCGACGCCGGTTGTGGACCCGGCCGAGTCGGCGGCGCCCTCGACAGAATGGGACATCACGTGGTCGGAGTGGACGTCGACCCGGTGCTGATCGCAGCCGCAGAGCAGGACCACCCAGGCCCGCAATGGATCATCGGCGATCTGGCCGAACTCGACCTGGCCCAGCACGGCATGTCCGAACCGTTCGACGTGATCGTGGCAGCGGGCAACGTGATGACCTACCTTGCGCCAAGCACCCGACAGGTCGTGCTCGCCAATCTGCGTGAGCACCTCACACAGGACGGGCGTGTGGTCGCCGGCTTCGCCCCCGGCCCGGACTACGCGCTCGACGAGTTCGACGCCGATGTGACCGCAGCGAATTTGACGATCGACCTCCGACTCGCGACGTGGGATCTCCGGCCGTTTGCGCGCGACTCGGAGTTCCTCGTCGCCGTGCTCTGTCTGTGAGCGAAACGCGCTACTAACAGCGGAGCACCGGCGCGTGTCCTGAGTGCGGTCAGACAACGACCCGAAAGCGCTAGTCGGCGCGGACCCGGTGATCGTGGTTGTGATGGTGATGGTCGTGCTGGCGGTGCTCGGCCGCGAGGTGCGAGTGACCGACCCCGATCGGCTGCCCGGCCTTGTCTTCGACACCGGGAAACGGGGCACGGTACGCACACGTGTCGCAGTTCACCGTCGGTCGACCCTCGATCGCCTCGTGATACCGCCGCTCGATGACCACGCTCAGTCGTACATCGGGCCCGAAGTAGCCGGCGTCGATCACCTCGACCCCTGTGCGTTCGGTGAACGCGGCGATCTGCTCGCGCGCCCGCTCGATGAGTTTGCCGTTGCAGAGAAACCAGAAGAACAGCGCAACCCGTCGATGCCCGAGGCGACCCACGAGGTCCAATGCGTCGGGTGTCAACGGCCACGTCATGCCGGTGAACCCCATCTGCAAGAACCCACTGTCGACCCACTCCGCGAGGAGGCGACCTGCTTTCGAGGCTTCGGCATTGGCGTCGGGGTCCGACGTTCCGCGGGCGATCACCACGAGCGGCAAGCCAGCTGCGTCGACCTGCGCCAAGTTGTCGGCCGCGATCTCGATCAATTCGGGAACCAGGCCGAACGGAGACCCGAACACGATGTCGATGGACGGATGTCGCAGTCGCGACTCGACAACGATCGCCGGAACGTCGCTCTTGGCATGGCCCGCTCCGAACAGCATCATCGGTAGCACCACAATTCGCCGACAACCACGAGCGATCATTGATTCGAGCACCACGCCCGCGGGCGGATCGGTCATCTCGAGGAAACCGACCTCGACGATGATGTCCGGCAGCGCCAGCTGGGTCTGGTCGCCGATCCGATGCATCTGTTCAGCGCTGATCATGCAGCGCGAACCGTGGCCGACCAACAACAGGCCCTCCGCCGCGGACGCTGGACCCCGCGGGGGACGGTCTGCGACGACGGACGCCGATCGCCGGAGGGGAATCGAGACCGATCGCTCAACGAGCATCGAGTACATCCTGGCTGATCGTGCGGATCACGGTCGATGCGGTAGCCGGTTCGAGGTCAGCGGCGGGGAGGCAAGGAGCGCCCAGCGCATCAGCCAAGCGCGCCGCCAGGTCCAGGCGCGGCATGGTGTTCTCGCAGTCGAGCACCAAGCCGGCGATTCCGGCCCGACGGAGATCGTCAGCTGCAGACAGTGCCTCGTCGAGGGCATCGGGAGCCCCATTGGCACGCCCATCGGAGATCACGACGACGAATGGGCTCCGTCCTTGGTCACGCCGCGAGCGCGCCACCTCGAGCGCGCAGCGCAGGCCCGCGGCGAGCGGCGTGGCCCCACCGGTGTCGAGGGACGTCAACCGATTCCGCGCCACCTCGACCGAACCGGTCGGCGCGAGCACGACTTCGGCGTCCTCACCACCGAAGCGCACCAACGCCACGTGGTCACGCCGCTCGTACGCATCGGTCAACAACCCAAGAGCTGTTCCGGTCGCCAACGCGGCCCGAGCATCGGCCCCCATCGACCCGCTCGTATCGACGACGAGGATCAACAGACTTCCCGCCCGCTGCTCACGCACCGCGTACCGCACGTCGTCTCGCTCGAGGCTGGCATCGGACTCGACCAAACGACGATCAGCCACCCGACGGACGGTCGCGGCAACAGCAATCGGGCGCGTCGCCTGTGGATCGAACGACACGTCGCGCACGAGTCGCCCGGTACTGCCCTCGGCGACGGCCCGGCGCCCGACCGTGGCCTCACGAGCGAGCGAATTGGGAGCCACCGCGCCGCTCGGTGGTCGCCGGTCGGCACCCAGCGCCATCGGCGACATCCCACGCGCGTCGGAGGGCCGCGGCCCCTGCTCGGCGTCGGGTGGCGACGCCTCGTCGCCCGGCGCCGCGGTGCCGTCGGCGGTGGGCGGTCGGTCCTCTACCTCGGGAGGCGGATGCGGGTGGTCGTGCAGCGTGTCGTCGATCGCATCGGCGAGTTGCTCAGGAGGCAACACCGGCGGATCGAAGGGGTTCCGTCGGCTGCGGTGTGCGAGTACGAGGTGGGCGATGCGCCGAAGGTCGTCTTCGGTGGCTGTCGATCGACCGGCGAGACCGGCGTGCGCGGCGGCGGCGCGGCACAACACGAGGTCTGCTCGGAGACCCTGTGCCCCGACGGCCAACGCCAATCGTGACGCCACCTCGGTCAGCTCGCTCGGCACTGTCGCAGGGCGAGCGGCCGCAAGCGCGGCGCGCAAGCGATCGCCTTCCGCATCCAGCTCGTTGCCACGCTCGACCGGCGAATCGACGTCGATGCCGTCGAACCGCAGCCGCCGCCGGACCGCTTCGGCTCTGTCGGCCGGGTCGACGCTGGCGGTGATCTGCACCGACAGCCCGAATCGATCGAGCAGCTGTGGCCGCAACTCGCCTTCTTCGGGATTCATCGAACCCACGAGAACGAATCGGGCCGCATGCTGGTGCGAGACGCCGTCGCGCTCGATGCGATTCCAGCCGGAGACGGACACGTCTAGCAACGTGTCGACCAGGTGGTCGGCCAAGAGGTTGATCTCGTCGACGTAGAGCACTCCTTCGTGGGCGGCGGCCAAGAGCCCCGGCGTCACCGTCACCTCACCACTTGCGAGCACCGTTGCCACGTCGATCGTGCCGATCAACCGATCCTCGGTGGCGCCGAGCGGCAAATCGACGAACGACGAATCGCCGGGCAGTACGTCGGCCAGACCGCGCGCCAAGGTCGTCTTTGCCGACCCCTTCTCCCCGCGCAGCAACACCCCGCCGATGCCCGGATCGACGGCAAGGAGTTGCAGCGCCAGTTTGGCGTCGTCCTGCCCGACCACCGAGGCGAACGGGAACCGCTGATCGGTCATCGCGACTCTTCCCATCCCTCGGCTTCAAGAATGGCCTGTTCGAGCGTTGTTCGGGCCTCGTCAGACGCTGCCCACATCCCGCGCTGATTGGCCTCGAGCAGCCGTTCGGCGATCGAACGAAGCGCCCACGGGTTCGACTCGGCGAAGAACTTGCGGGTGCCGGCATCGGCCACGTACGCCTCGGTGACTCGCTCGTACATCCAATCCTCCACCACCTTGGCCGTTGCGTCGTAGCCGAAGAGGTAGTCGACGGTCGCGGCCAGCTCGAAGGCTCCCTTGTAGCCGTGCTGTTGCATGGCGGCGATCCACTTCGGGTTGATCACCCGACTGCGCA
>JBCDFR010000090.1:0-10555 GCA_039177505.1 Actinomycetota bacterium
AACGCCGCAAAATCAGCCAACCCACGATCAGACAACGTCTTCGAAATCGCCGCCGTCAACGTCGTCTTCCCATGGTCAATATGACCCATCGTCCCAATATTCACATGCGTCTTATTACGCTCAAACTTTTCCTTGCTCATGGCAGCTGCGACTCCAGTCGTCGATTTCGTTGGTGGGTTGTCAAAGAACGGGTTCGGAGATTCGTATCAGAGGATGGCGATCACTCGCCACGAACTCGCTTCACGATTTCCTCGGCGATCGCTTCGGGTACCTGCTGGTACTCGGCGAACTGCATGGTGTACGTGGCCCGACCCTGAGTGCGGGAACGGAGGTCGGTACTGTATCCGAACATCTCCGACAACGGCACCTGGGCGTTGACCACCTGGGTATTGCCACGGGCTTCCATGCCACCGACGCGTCCACGTCGGCTGGACAGGTCGCCCATCACGTCACCCATGTACTCCTCGGGGGTCACGACCTCGACGGCCATGATCGGTTCGATGAGCACGGGCTTGGACATCTCGGCGGCCTTGCGGAACGCCGCCTGACCGGCGATCTTGAAGGCCATCTCCGAGGAGTCGACGTCATGGTACTGGCCGTCGACCAGGGTGACCTTGACGTCGACAGTCGGGTACCCGGCGAGGACACCGTTGTCGAGTGACGCCTGCAGACCCTGGTTGGTCGGCTGGATGTACTCGCGCGGGATGCGGCCACCGGTGATCTTGTCTTCGAACTCGTAGCCACCGCCGGGGTTCGGCTCCATGTTGATCTTGACCACAGCGAACTGACCAGAACCGCCCGACTGCTTGATGTGCCGGTACTCGACGCCGGTCGACTCTCTGGTGATCGTCTCGCGATAGGCCACCTGTGGCTTACCGACAGTGGCCTCGACCGAGAACTCGCGCTGCATGCGGTCGACGAGCACCTCGAGGTGCAGCTCACCCATGCCGGAGATGACCGTCTGACCGGTCTCGTGGTCGGTACGGATGCGGAACGTCGGGTCCTCGTCGGAGAGCGACTTCAGTGCCTTACCGAGCTTCTCCTGGTCGCTCTTGGTCTTCGGCTCGATGGCCACGTGGATGACCGGCTCGGGGAACTCCATCCGCTCGAGAATCACCGGGCTGCTGCGGTCGCACAGCGTGTCGCCGGTGGTGACGTTCTTGAACCCGAGTCCAGCAACGATGTCGCCGGCCATGGCGATGTCCAGGTCTTCGCGCTCGTTGGCGTGCATCAGCAGGATGCGCCCGAGCCGCTCGCGGTCTTCCTTGGTCGAGTTGTAGACCTCGTCACCTTTGTTGACCTCGCCGGAGTACACCCGGAAGTAGGTCAGCTTGCCGAACGGGTCAGCGACGATCTTGAAGGCCAGCGCGGCGAACTCGGAGTCACCGGGCCCGCGGGTGATCTCCTCGTCGCCCTTCAGGTTGGTGCCCTTGGTCGGCTCGATGTCGAGCGGCGACGGCAGGAAGTCGACGACGGCGTCGAGCATCGGCTGGACGCCTTTGTTCTTGAACGCCGAGCCACACAGGATCGGCACGAAGTCGAACGCCAGTGTGCCGTTACGGATCGCAACCTTGATCTCGTCTTCGGTCACCTCTTCGCCGCCGAGGTACTTGTCGAACAGCGCCTCGTCTTGCGTGGCGATGGTCTCCATCATCTCTTCGCGGTAGCGGTTCGCCTCGTCGACCATGTCGGCGGGGATGTCGACTTCGTCGTACTTTGCGCCCAAGTCGTTCTCGTCGACATCGGTCCACAGCAGCGCCTTCATCTTGACGATGTCGATGAGGCCCTCGAACGGCTTGACGGCTTCGGGGCCGCCGGCACCAACCGGAATCTGGATGACGAGCGGGACGGCCTCGAGGCGGTCCTTGACCATCTCGACGGTGCGATAGAAGTCGGCGCCGATGCGGTCCATCTTGTTGACGAAGCACATGCGCGGCACGCTGTACTTGTTGGCCTGGCGCCACACGGTCTCGGTCTGCGGTTCGACGCCGGCGACCGAGTCGAACACGGTGACCGCGCCGTCGAGGACGCGTAGGGACCGCTCGACCTCGATGGTGAAATCGACGTGGCCGGGCGTGTCGATGATGTTGATCCGGATGTCGTCCCACACCCAGGTCGTGGCGGCCGACGTAATCGTGATGCCGCGCTCTTGCTCCTGCTCCATGTGGTCCATCGTGGCCGCGCCGTCGTGGACCTCACCGATCTTGTAGCTCTTGCCGGTGTAGTAGAGGATGCGCTCCGTCGTCGTCGTCTTGCCGGCATCGATGTGCGCCATGATGCCGATGTTGCGGGTGCGCTCCAGGGGGAACTCTCGCTTGGGCATTACTTCACTTCCGTCACTTCATCTCAAGGGGCCTGGGGGAATCGACCGTCTGCGCAACGCCACGGGCGCGCACAGGAGGCACAAGTGTATCGGTGGATTGGTCACCCCAGGCGTGGGGTATCAGCGTCCGAGATAGGCCCGCCAGCCGCCGAAATCGGTGATCTCGGTCGCGCCGTCTTGGGCGATCGACTCAGCGATGAAGCCCGTCGGCGCCGTGCCGTCGTCGAGTTGCACGCGGCCGAGCCCCAGCGGCGCAGGGATGAACGCGACGAACCGGCCGACCTCGCTTGTCGGCAGCCGCCACACCTCGACCTCGATCGACCCGGAGGCCGACCCAGGAGCACGAACCAGCGCCGGTTTCGGCGGAGTCGAGTTGAGTGCGAACAGCCGATAGTCGGCAGTGGTTCGCGCGCTGCGCACGAACTGACCACCGAGTTCGGTCAGCTGCCAGTTCAGTGGCTGGCCGCGGAGATGGGCACCGACGACCACGACATCTGTGCCGCCGTCGGCGGAGAATTCCACTCCCGACGCATCGCCGCGAGCGGCGAAGCGACGTGCGAGCTCGACTACGACGTGATCGGACCATGCCGGAGCGCAGAACGTGACGCCGAAGGGCCAACCGTCGGCGCGGTCGTTGCCGGGTACGGCGACCGCCGCCTGGTCGAGCAGATTGACCCAGTTGGTGTAGTGGCCAAGGCGCGAATTGCGGCCCACCGGATCGCGCTCGACCTCATCGAGCGTCGCCACGCCTGGAGTGGTCGGGGTGATCACCACATCGGCCGTCCCCCACACGTGCGCGGCCCGCCGCTGCAGATCGGCGAGGCGATACATGGCGCGATACGCGTCGACGGCGGAATGGCGGGCACCGGATCGGATGATCCCCGCCACCGTCGGATCGGCGTCCGCAGGTTCGCCATCGAGGAAGGCGCCGACCGCGGCGTACCGCTCGGCGACCCATGGACCGTCGTAGAGCAGCGTGCCTGCCTCGACGAAGTCGGAGATCTCGCAGTCGACGGTCTCGACAAAGGGCAGCGCAGCGAGCCGTGCCACCGACTCCCTCCAGGCCTCCTCGTCGAGTGCTGAGTCGAGCGACACGTCGCTGGGCACCCCAACTCGCAGCGTCGGCATCACCAACGGAGACCGTTGCGCCGGGCGCGAGAACGGATCGCCAGGGTCGACCCCTTCGCTGACCGACATCGCCAGCGCAGCCACATCGATCGACCGACCAAAGAAAGACACGCAGTCGATCGAACGCACGGCGGGCACGACGCCCGTGGTCGGGACGCGACCGCGGGTGGGCTTCACGCCGATGATCCGCGTCTGGGCCGCGGGCACGCGGCCCGAGCCGGCCGTGTCCGTGCCGAGGGAGAAGTCGACGAGGTGGCGGGCGACCGCCACCGCCGAACCCGATGAAGACCCGCCCGGCACAAGGCGCAGATCGATCGGATTGATGGGCACGCCGTACGGGCTTCTGGTCCCCACGAGTCCGGTGGCGAACTGGTCGAGATTGGTCACCCCGAGGCAGGTCGCGCCCGCTTCGATCAGCCGACCGACCGCTGGCGCCGACGATTCCGGCAGGAAGGCGTACGACGGACATCCGGCGGTCGTCGGCACGCCTGCGACGTCGATGTTGTTCTTCACTGCGAACGTCACGCCCGCAAGCGGCAACTCCGGATCGACCGCATCGGCGGCGGCGCTCGCATCGGCAACGGTGATGAACACCGCCGGGTCATCGAGCCGGGCCAGAGCGTCTGCCGCCGCGGCGACCCGCTCGCGTGGGTCGAGCCCACCGACAATCTCGGCAACCAGCGTCGGGTCGATGTCGCTCCCGGTCATGCCGTCTCGGGTTCCACGATCACGAGGACGTCGCCGGCGCCGATCACCGCACCGGTCTCACTGCGCACGTCGACCACGGTGCCCGACACTCCCGCCACCACGTTCGTCTCCATCTTCATCGCCTCGATGACGGCCACCACGTCGTCGCGCGCCACCGTGTCGCCGACCTTGACCGGGAGCTGCCAAACGACCCCCGACACCGACGACACCGCCGAGACCATCCCCTCGGGCACGGGCGCGACGTCGCCGACGTCGGTCGACGCCTCGACCGTCGAAGCGACATCGATGCCAGCTGCCGCCCAGCGCTCTCGCTCCGCGGCGAACGCGGCATCGCGCGTCGCGGTGAACGAAGCGATCGACATCGCTTCGGACGACAACATGTCGAGGTGCTCGCGCACCGAGAACCGGGTGAGCTCGATGTCGAGCCGGTGCCGACCGGTCTCGAGATCAGCACGCAAGTCGAGCAGCTCGGCGGGCTCGACCGGGTACCACTGAATCTGATCGAAGAAGCGCAGTAACCACGGTTGCTCGACGTCGCCATCGACAAGATCGTGCGAACGGCGCTGACCCCACCGGTCCCACACGGGGACGGTGCGGCCGACAAGCTGGTAACCGCCGGGACCCTCCATCCCGTAGATGCACAGGTACGACCCGCCGACGCCGACCGCATTCTCCGCCGTCCAGGTTCGAGCAGGGTTGTACTTCGTGGTCACCAACCGATGGCGCGGATCGATCGGTGTCGCCACCGGTGCCCCGAGGTACACGTCGCCCAACCCGAGCACGAGGTATCGCGCCTCGAACAGGATCCGCTTGACGTCGTCGATCGTGTCGAGTCCGTTGATGCGCCGAATGAACTCGATGTTCGATGGGTACCACGGGGCATCGGGTCGTACCAACTGTTGGTAGCGGTCGATCGCGGTCTGTGCCGTGGGGTCATCCCACGCCAACGGCAGTCGCACGATCCGGCTCGGGATCTCGACATCGCCGAGGTCGCCCAATCGCGCATCGAGGTCGAGCACCGCCTCCACGACGTCGGCTGTGGCGATTCGTACAGGGTCGAATCCGACCTGCAGCGACCTGACGCCGGGCACCAGTTCTCCGATGCCCGCGAGTTGTCGCTCGGCCAACGCATTCATCAACAGCCCGACGCGTAGACGAAGGAGCAGGTCGAGCACGTTGTCGCCGTACTCGACGAGCACCGCGCGATCGCCGGCGCGCCGCACGGTCACCCCAGGGTGCTCAGCATCGGCGCCGGTCCGGGCCAGCACCGGATCGAAAGTGATCACTCGACGTTCCGCGGATCCAGGCTGCAACTCACCGTGCGGAACGAACCGGATCACGTCGCCGGGCCGCGCCTGACCGATCTTCCAGAATTCGTCGTGGGCGACCGTGGCGGGGCACACGAACCCACCCAAGCTCGGACCATCACGACCCAGGACGATCGGCATGTCACCGGTGAAGTCGACCGAACCGACGGTGTAGGCGTTGTCGTGGATGTTCGACGGGTGCAGGCCGGCCTCGCCGCCATCCGGGCGGGCCCACGACGGACTCGGTCCGACGAGCCTCACGCCCGTGCGATCACTGTTGAAGTGCACGGTCCACTCAGCCGAGTACAGCTCCTCGATGTCGTCGGTGGTGAAGAAGTCGGGTTCGGCGTGCGGTCCGGGTAGCACGCCAACCGTCCACGTCGTGGCCAGTATCGGCGCCTCGGCGGGGTCGAGTTGGTCGCCGACCACCGCCTGGCCGGTGCTTGGGCCGAGGGCGAGTACGTCGCCGGGGCGCAGAACACGACCGGAGTGTCCTCCGAATCCGCCGAGCACGAACGTGGAGGCACTGCCGAGGTGCGCGGGGACGTCGAACCCACCGTCGACCGCGATCACGCCTCGCAACCCCGGTCCGGCGGCGGTGTCCAGCGCCAGATGGGACCCCGCCGACGCAGCGACAACCGTCCACAAGGGAACCGGACGACCGTCGAGCGTGGCGTCGAAGTCGGCGCCGCCGAGCACGAAGGTGGCATCGTTGCGGAACTCGAGTGTCGGCCCGACCATCGTGACCTCGAGCGACGGTGCGCCAGGTTCGTTGCCGAGCAGCTCGTTGGCGAGCCGATGCGATCGGTCGTCCATCGGCCCCGACGGCGGCACTCCGACGTCCCAGTGCCCGACGCGACCCGGGCAGTCCTGCACCGTGGTGAACAGCCCGCCGTCGATCACCTTCACCTCGTGGGCCGCGTGCGACGCGTCGTCGAGCGCATTAGTCGTCAGCGATCCGTCGGCGAAGTCCGGCCGAGCGGCCACGGCACCGACGAAGGAACGGTTGGTGGCCACCCCGCCGATGCGCAGCTCATCGAGCGCTTCGCGCAGCCGGCCGATGGCCTCGACGCGCGTCGGCGCGTGCACGATCAGCTTGCCGATGAGGGGGTCGTAGAACGGGGTGATTTCGGTCCCCTGATCGACCCACCCGTCGAATCGGACATCGGGCGGCACGCGCAGTTCGGTGATGAGACCGGCGCTCGGCGCGAACCCGTCGAGGGGATCCTCCGCGTAGATGCGCGCCTCGATCGCATGGCGTGGCGCGACGGGTGCTGACGGGAGCGAATCGAGCGGCTCGTCGGCGGCGAGCCGCACCATCCACTCCACCAAGTCGACGCCGTGCACCTCTTCGGTCACGCCGTGCTCGACCTGCAGGCGAGTATTCATCTCCAAGAACCATGCGTCGCCGCCGTCGTCTCGAGACACGCTGTCCGCGTCGACGATGAACTCGACGGTGCCCACCGACCGGTACGCCACTGAGGCGGCGAGACCTCGGGCATTGGCACACAGCCGATCGCGCAGTCGTTCCGAGATCGCCGGCGCCG
This sequence comes from Actinomycetota bacterium, assembly GCA_039177505.1. Taxonomy (GTDB): domain Bacteria; phylum Actinomycetota; class Acidimicrobiia; order Acidimicrobiales; family Ilumatobacteraceae; genus JABSQH01. The sequence continues at coordinate 7,014 of JBCDFR010000090.1, forward strand.
GTGTCTCCTCGATCACCTTCTGATGTCGGCGCTGTGCGGAGCAGTCTCGTTCTCCGAGATCGATCACTGCGCCATGACCGTCGCCGACGACCTGCACCTCGATGTGCCGTGCCCGCGCCACCATACGTTCGACGAACAACGTCGCATCGCCGAAGTTGTTCGCGGCCAAACGCTGCACGGCGTCGAACGCTTCGGCGAGGTGCTGAGCGTCGTCGCAGCGGCGCATACCGATACCACCGCCGCCGGCCGAGGCTTTGAGCATGACCGGATAGCCGATGTCGGCAGCGACCGCGAGGGCGTGATCGACGTCGACGAGCGGTTCGCTCCCGGGCACCAACGGCACGCCGGCATCTCGTGCGAGTCGTCGTGCGGTGTGCTTGCGTCCGAACTGCTCGAGATGCTCCGGCGTCGGTCCGATGAACGTCAGCCCTGCGGCTTCGCAGGCGGCGGCGAACTCGGCCGACTCGGAAAGCAACCCGTAGCCCGGGTGGATCGCAACGGCACCGGCATCGAGCGCCGCATCGATGATGCGATCACCGCGCAGGTAGCTGTCGGCTGCCGGAGCCGGGCCGATACGCCGCGCGATGGTTGCATCGCGCACGTGCTGCGACTGCCGATCGGCGTCGGAGTACACGGCGACGGACTCGATCTCGAGACGGTCGAGGGTCTCGATGATCCGACACGCGATCTCCCCCCGATTGGCGACGAGGACGCGTGGGAAGAGTGGGTTCACGTCGGCCTTACCCGGACGCGCTGACGACCATCCGCACCGGGGTGGGGTTGAAGCCGTTGCACGGATTGTTGATCTGCGGACAGTTGGACACGACGACGATCACATCCATCTCGGCTCGCAGCTCGACAGACTTTCCCGGACCCGAGATACCGTCGACGATGCCGAGACTGCCGTCGCCTTCGACGGGCACGTTCATGAAGAAGTTCACGTTCGGTACCAGGTCGTGTTTGCCCATCCCGCGCTGAGCCAGCTCGTGGAGGAAGTTGTCGACGCAGGCGTGCTGATGATTGGTGTGATGGCCGTACCGCAAAGAGTTCGACTCGCGCGAGCACGCTCCGCCGACGGTGTCATGTCGGTCGACGTTGGAGGTCACGATGGTCATCAGCGGCCGTCCCTCGTTCGAGCGCAACACCGAACCGGTCGTGAGATACACGTTGCCCTGCGCGCTCATCGTGTCGGCCGCGCTGTATCGCTCGATCGGGTCATCGGCGCTGTACACGAGGAAGTCGACCGCCTGGTTGCCCTCGAGGTCGATCACATGCAGGTGTTGACCGGCTCGGATTCGCTGCGACCAGGGGGCACGTGCGGCAAGCGTGGTGTCGGACACCACATGCTCGAACACCGCTTGTCCGCCCGACGTCACGGTGTTACTCCGACGAGTGCCGCCGGGCGGCCTCGGTACCAGTCGTCGACGTTCTCGAATGCCCGAAGTGCCTCGGGCGACGAGGTGCGGATGCTGTCGTCGGCGGGAGCCGGTGCTCCTGCGCGAGCTTCGATGTGCAGCGGCGACGCCCGATACTCGGCGCGAGGATCGAGGACGTGTGGCGTCACGGCAAGGGCGACCAGTACGTCCATGTCGGCCCGCAAGACCACCTCACCGCCGGGCGGCGACTGATCGCCTTCCCAACGGAACGCCCCGTCCGGTTCGACGATCACCGACTTGAACAGATTCACCGCCGGCGCCACGTCACGACGGGTCAACCCAGCCTTCGACAGCGCCACCGTCAACAGGTCGCGGGCGTTGGGCGCGTGGTCGTACAGACCGTCCGAGCTGTACTTCTCGGCGTTCCACGCCCGATTCGACATCGCGTTGAACGTGTCATGACCCCTGCTGGTGTCGTGCTCGATCGACATCAACGTTCGACCCATATCCGAGAGCAACAACTGCCCCTCGCCGAGATACGCCTGCCACTGCACCTTGACGGTGTCGGCGACGTTCAATCGTTCGGCGCGCTGATGATGGTTGAACACGAGCAGTTGGACGCACGTGTCGCCCGCTGGGTCAGACAGTCGCAGGCGCGCGCCACGCGGGAGGACGCGCACCGCGTAGTTCCCCTGCTCGACGGTCTCGCGCCAGATCACATCCGGTTCTTCGAGCGGGACGGTTCGCCAGTACTCGGCAATGGCGGCGTCGGCCTGCGCTCGGGCATGCGCCCGGGCGCCATCGGTTGTCCCGGTGGTGGTCATCGCGCTCCCTCCTCGGCATCACCGATGAACGACGCATCGGTGGCGACGGCACTGTGTTCGACGGGGCTGTCTGCTTGCAGCGTGTCTTCGATCTCGTCGACGAGATCGAGAAACCGGGGATCGCGCTTGACCTCCGGCCCACGGTCGTCCGGGAACGGAATCTCGATCACGTCGGCAACACGACCAGGGTGCGGCGACATCACGATGATCCGCTGACCGAGATAGATCGCCTCCGGCACGTCGTGGGTGACCATCAGAATCGTCGCTCCCGTGCGCAGCCACACGATCCGCAAGAACTCCTGCAGCGTCCGCTTGGTGAGCGCATCGAGCGCACCAAACGGTTCGTCGAGCAGGAGCACGTCGGGCGCCGGCGCCAGCGCCCGCGCGATGGCGACTCGCTGGCGCATCCCTCCGGAGAGTTCTTTTGGCAGTTGATCGGCAAAGCGCGTGAGCTCCATGATGCCGAGCAGCTCCGCCACCCGTTCCTTGCGCTCGGCCGCGGGGACCTTGGCCAACTCCAGACCGAACGAGATGTTCTGGGCAACCGTCTTCCACGGATACAGGGAGTAGGCCTGGAACACCATCCCGCGATCCGGTCCCGGGCCGACGACACGTTCGCCATCGATCTCGACCACACCATCGGTCGGTTCCTCGAGTCCGGCGACGATATTGAGCAAGGTCGACTTCCCGCATCCCGACGCGCCGACGATGCAGACGAACTCGCCGGCACGGACATCACAGTTGACGTCGTCGATCGCCCTGACCACTCGACGACGGCGCAATGCCGCCGATGTCTCGAAGTCCTTCACCAAACGGCGGATCGCCACCTTCGGCGGAACATCGACGACCGCGGCGTCAGCCTCAGGGCGTACCGCGGTCATGTCAGTCGCGAGCCCATCTGGCTGTGCGATTGCGCAATGCCCGCAGCGCCATGTCGCTGAGGATGCCCAGGATTCCGAAGATCAGCAGCAGCGCGAACATACGGTCGACGCGCCGAAACCGCTGCGCCCTGATGATCCGGAAGGCCAGACCCTCCTGAGCGGCGAGAAGCTCGGCGACGACGAGCATCAACCACGCGGCCGCAAGGTTGATGCGAGCGACATCGATCATGCCCGGCCAGGCGTGCGGCAGAATCACCCGCCGCATCACCGTCGGTCGACTCGCGCCCAAGGTGTACGAGGCCTTGATCAACTCGTTCGGAACGGCACGCGCCACATCGGCGATCATCAAGATGTTGTAGAAGACGGTGCCGACGACGACGAGTGCGATCTTTGGCGCCTCGTCGATGCCCAGCCAGATCAGGAACAGCGGGGTCAACGCAGTTGCGGGGATGTAACGCAAG
>JBCDFR010000091.1:0-10354 GCA_039177505.1 Actinomycetota bacterium
AGTGGCCGCCGATACGACCTGCGTGAAGGTGGCGTGCCCCTGAAGCAGGCTTGAAAGCGCCGCCCAAAGCGGGGGGTAGATGAACGGGTAGAGATCGCCGGAATAGCCGCGCGATGTTTCGAGCGCGACCCAGGCCTCGGGTCGCGTCGAACCGCGCCGGCACCGGCGACCCTCGCATCGACTACGGCATCGACGCGGCCCACATGCCGGCCAGCTGCGCTGTCCACGCCGCGATCAGCGCGGCAGCCAGCACACCGATCGGCGCCTCGTCGATGGGGTCACCCCCGGTGATGGCGATCACGATCGAGGACAGCACCTGACCGCCCAGCCATGCAGCCACGAACGTCACGACCGCGGTGGTCGGATCGATCGGCGCTGCAGACGCGGCGCGGATCGGAGACGTCGGTGCGCGCCGGCCGCCCGGCGGCGTCACCCGCTGGGCCCGGCGGATGGGGTCGGCCACGGCGTCCGACACTACCGGCGCCGACGCGTGCTCAGGTCGCGATGCTCAGACGGCGATCAATGTACCGAGACCGTTGTCGCGGCGGTCATCGAGGTGCCAACCGTGCGGCACCGAGATGCGAGCGGCATGCCGCTCGCACAGATCGTACGAGTGAGGATCGCGCCGCTCGCTGAGCTCGTCGAGCCAGGCTTGCGAGCGGTCGTAGTGATACGTGAGCGTCGCCGCGGCCGGTTCGGAACAACCCGGACGCGAGCATTGGCGTTGTGCACCTGCGCCGACCGCGTCGTTGGTCGGGATGCCGGTCCGCCACTGTGCCATCGACAGAAACCGTATGCGCACTGCATCGGCGAACGGTGGATGCTCCCCTAGCATGGGACCATGAACGACCTGCCTCCCCCGCCGCCGCCTCCGCCGCCGGGCGCTGGACGAGGTCAACAACGCAACGACAAGCCGAGTCGCCGGAGCGACCGGCCTGACCGCAATGACGACCACCTGCCGCCACAGGGCAGCGACACCGACGGTGAAGGTGGCCGCAGCGGCCTCCCCCGCTGGACGATCTGGATTCTGATCGGCGTACTGGCCGCTGCGTTCCTCGTGCCGAGCCTGTGGCCGAGCGACGACGGCGAGTCGCTCGAGTACAGCGAATGGCGCGAACAGGTCAGCGAAGGCCAAATCGAAACCGCGAACATCAACAACGGCTCGGGCCGGATCACCGGCGACTTCGTCAACGGCGACAAGTACAACACCACGGGCCCCGGCGACGGGGCCATCCCCGACGAAGACCGCGTGCTCCTGCAGGAGAACAACGTCATCGTTGGTTTCGACCCACCGAGCAACAACTGGCTGCTCAGCGTGTTCGGCTTGATGTTGCCCGTGCTGTTGATCATCGGGTTCTTCGTCTGGCTCCAGCGTCGGGCCCAGGGCCAGATGGGCAACGTGATGTCGATCGGTCGCAGCAAAGCCAAGGCGTACACCACCGACCGCCCCTCGACGACCTTCGACGACATTGCGGGCTACGACGGGGTGAAACAAGAGATCACCGAGGTCGTCGACTTCCTACGCATGCCGGAGCGCTTCGCCGAAATCGGCGCCCGCGTCCCGAAGGGCATTCTGCTGGTCGGGCCTCCCGGCACCGGCAAGACGCTGTTTGCCCGTGCGGTGGCCGGCGAGGCCGGCGTCGGCTTCCTCTCGGTGACCGGGTCCGACTTCATGGAGATGTTCGTCGGCGTCGGTGCCAGCCGGGTCCGCGATCTGTTCCAACAGGCTCGGCGGATGGGCCGGGCGATCATCTTCATCGACGAAATCGACTCGATCGGTCGCAAGCGCGGCGCCGGTCTCGGCGGCGGCCACGACGAGCGCGAGCAGACGCTCAACCAGATGCTCGCCGAGATGGACGGGTTCGAAACGTCCGACGGCATCGTCATCATGGCGGCCACCAACCGGCCCGACATCCTCGATCCTGCACTCCTGCGGCCAGGCCGTTTCGACCGTCAGATCGTCGTGCCGCTCCCAGAGTCGGGCGAGCGCAAGTCGATCCTCGAGGTGCACTCGCGCGACAAGCGCATGTCAGCCGACGTCGACATGGAGACCATGGCGCAGGCACCCCCGGGGATGAGCGGCGCCGACCTGGCCAACCTCGTCAACGAAGCGGCGCTGGTCGCCGTACGACGCGGCTCCAAAGAGGTCGCTCGCATCGACTTCGAGAACGCCCGCGACCGAGTAGTGCTGGGGGCCCAGCGCGAATCGATGATTCTGTCGGCCGAAGAGAAGAAGGCAACGGCGTACCACGAGGGCGGGCATGCGCTGCTGGCCACGGTCCTCCCGCACGGTGACCCGCTGCACAAGGTGACGATTCTGCCGCGCGGCATGGCGCTCGGGGTCACCTGGTCACTCCCCCAAGAGCGGCACACGTACTCCAAGGAGTACTTCGAAGACACGATTTGCAAGGCCATGGGCGGTCGCGTCGCCGAGATGATCATCTTCGGCCATCTCAACTCGGGTGCCGCCAACGACCTTGAACAGGCCACCGGCATCGCCCGCCGGATGGTGCGCGAGTGGGGCATGTCCGAGCGTGTCGGGCCGATGGCCTGGGCAGGCCAACAACAGGTGTTCCTCGGCGAGGACCTCATGTCCAATGCCCGCGAGTACTCCGACGACACCGCCAAGCTGCTCGACGAAGAAGTCGCCCGCATCCTCACCGAACAAGAGGAGCGCGCCACCGAGACGCTCACCCGTCATCGCCGCGGTCTCGAGCTGATCGCCGAATCGCTCCTCGAGCAGGAGACGATCGACGGTCCAGAGGTGGCCCGACTGATCCAACAGGGAATGGCCGAGTCCGGTCAACCCGCCGACGACATCGTCGCCAACTGAGCACCACCGGCGTCGGGCATCGCATACCCGACGGCATCCGATCAGTGGTCGTCGCAGTGCGGCGCAGGCTGCAACGGATCGCGTGCTCGGGCGACGGCAGCCCAGAGGTCGGTCGCCGACATCGGGCCGAGGAAGCTGCCGTGCACCACGCCGAGGCGATCGGCGATCAGCGTCGTCGGCACTGCGTCGATCCGGTACCGCTCGTGGATCGCCCGGTCTGTTTCGTGATCGATGACGGCGACGGCGACGTCTCCGCTCTCGAGCACACTGGCCTTGCCGGCGACGTCGGCACACGCGGTGCAAATCGACGACGTGAACACGGCCACGATCCAGGGCGTCTGCGGTCTGGCAAAGTCGGCGCGATCAAGCTGCTCGGGCACTCGGTACGCCCGCTGCGTCGGCGCATCAGGACGCCGCCGGCGTTGCGCGATAAGTGCGACCACAGCCACGACGGCGATGATCACGACGGCGATGAGCAGGCGCTCCATCGGCGCTCAGGTTATGAGCTCGCCGACGGGATTGCCCATGATCCCGACGTTCCTTCGAGCCCCGCACCGCGGGGCAGGCGCCGTTCGACGAACACCCGGTTGGTCGCGTCGACGATCAACTCGCTGTCGAGCGCATCGGCCTCCTCGAGGTCGATCGTGATCACCGCGGCCGCTCCGATCGGTACGTCGGTCAACCCGTCGATCTCGGTCGGCCCGCCGGGTCCGACAGCACGAACGGTGATCGTGCCGTCTCCGTTGTCGACGTTGTAGATCACGAGCGCTTCGGGTGCGGGCGACGACGGGCCGATGCCGACGTGCCAGCGGTTGGCGACGAATCCATCGGATCGAGGCGGTGCTCCCAATACCACCGACGTCGCCACGGAGTCGCCGGCCGGACGGGTCAAGACGCGCTCGACGACGATCGACGGGTCGGACAAGGTGCTGAACACGACGGCGTGTCGACCGTCCGGCAGCGTCGCCCCATCGTCTTCACCCAACGGGTCGTAGACGACAACGCTGCGGGCGGCGACATCGATCGGCTCGACGTCACCGAAGTTGGCCTCGATCGGTACCCCGAGGAACACGACGTCGACCGTCACGTCGTCGTCGGTGGGGTTGTAGATGGCGAACGTTTCGGAGATCCCTTCACCTACCTCACCATCGGCGAACCACCACTGGTCGCGCAACGCCGGCGCCGCCAGGCTGACGTCGTAGCCCAGGCGGCCACCACCGAGGTAATGCTGGGCACGACCGAGCACCACCCGTCCCGATTCGGTGATCAGCTCGACCGCGATCACCGGTTCGTTGAGCACACCCTCGGCGAGTCGGATCACTTCGACCGATTGCGGCTGAATCACGAATCCCTGGAATGAACCCGGCGTGAACTCGCCGGACTCGGTGGCGAACCGCAGCCGCGCCGTCGCCGGTTCGTCGTACGGGTTGGTGACCAAGAGCGTGGCGACACTGCCATCGACCGTGAAACCGTCTGCCAGGTACCAGGTGTCCGATGTGGCATTGGCGCAAGGTGCCACCGAGTCGCCCGCCGGATGGATCGCCCGTTGTTCGACGATCCCGCGGCCACCTTCGGTCTCCACGACAACGGACGCGAAATCGGCGGTCACGGTGGCGTCGACGTCGATCGTAGTCGTCGACCACGGCTCGACGACTACGTCCTGCACCGCAGCCGGGCCGTCGGGCGTCAGCACGGTGTATCGAACTTCCAGCGGATCGCCGTCGCGGTTGGCGATGACAACCTCTCCGCCGACCCCGTCCTCACCCGTCGCCGGGACGCCGGGGCAGAACCAACTGCCGGTGAGCGCATCCGTCTCGGTCACCGACGGCATCCAGGCGCCCGCCGGCGTCGAAAAAATCGGATCGGCCTCGACGGGGTCCGTGCGCGCGGCGATCACGATCGAGACCATCGCCACCAGTACGACCACCAACGCCGGAAACGCCCGCCTACTCATTGCCCGGTCTCCGCAGGAATGTCATCGTCTTCTCGCTCGTCGCCTTGCTCGTCCTGTCGGGCGATCTGGCCGGTGATGTCGAGTCCCGGATCGATCGCGGTGGGTTCGGCATCGCCGAGATCGATCAGTGTCTCGTCGTCGATCAACGTACCCGTCCGTGCCGAGAGCGACACCGACACGCGCATCACGAGCACGATCGCCACCAGCCACAACACCACCTGCAGGGCGACGAGCAGCGAACGCGTCGCCGAACTGCCGTACTCGAGTGTTGCCTGGCCTCCCGTCGAGACGTCGAACGCCGTCGTCAGGCCGAAGTCGCGGCGCGCCGGAACATCGGTGCCGTCGACCGACAGGGTCCACCGATCGGCGAACGGCACACCGACATGCACGACTCCGGCCTGGATCGCTTCGGTCGTCGCCGTCAGCTGATCGGCGTCGACGAAGATCGGATCCGTTTCGGAGAGATCGGCGCGCACCAGCGCTTCTGCTCCGGCGGACTCGCTCGCCTCCGCGGTCGCACCGGTCAACAAGCTACGGGTCGGGATCCACGCCCGGTTCTCGAACAATTCCAGTGTCGGCAACGCGAGCTCGGTCACCAGATCGAGTTGGTCATCGAGGGATTCGACGAGACCCGCCGGTACCGGTAGCGGGTCGTCGAGCGTCGACGCGACCCCGTCGAACACCGGCACGACGATGAAGCGGATACCGAGCGGAGCCAGCAGTTGGCCGGCGCGCAACGTGGACGACGCGGCGATCTGGTCGAGTGCGTCGTCGATCGCGGTTGCCGCGGCGGTCGATGGCGGAGCCCAGCGGTCGGTCACATCGAGCGGTCCGTCGTCGATCACGGCCCAACTGATTCCGTCGCGGTACTGCGTTCCCGGCACCGGAAGCAACCGGGCATCGCCGACGAGCAGCGTGTTGTACGAGCCGTCTTCATCGGCGGCCGGCAAGCGTGCGTCAAGGACGCTCGACAGCGGCGTACTCGGCGCGCCCCACGAACCGTCACCAAGGGCGAACACGCCGGGCGTGACGCCGACGACCACCGCAACACTGGCCAACAGACCCAATGGCTGACGCCAGCCGAACGATCCGCCGCGCACGTCGAGGTCGAATGCGGCCAGTGCGGCACCGGCAGCGATGGCCAGCCCGGCCGCCACCGGCACGAGCAGCACGCCCGCTGCCGGCATGTCGATCGGCAACGAACCGCGGTCGGCGAGAACAGCCAAACCGCCGAATACGACCACGATGGTGCCGGCGCGCACCGCCCAGGTGAGACGCCATGCCCGGGCGAGAGCAATCGCCGCGATCACCGGGAGGTACAGCGCCAGCGCGAGCACCGCAAAGTCGGTCGCCCCGATGTCGAACGAGGCGACACGCACCAAGCCGAGCCCGGCCTCACCGACCGGCGGCGGGCCGACCATGGTCGACCACGACCAGGTGGCCGACCACGGGATGTTGAGCAGCGCCGCGCCGACGACGGTGACGCCGGTGATGGCCAAGGTGTGTGCTGCGGTACGCCAGGACGCGAGTGCCAAGAGGGTGCCGACCGCGAGCAGGAGCCCGAGCATCGCGGCGACTACGAGCACGATCGGGGCAAATGCCGCACCGAGTGCCACAACGATCACCGCCGCCGCTGTCCGCCGAACCCGATCGGCCCAATCGAGCTCGACGATCCCGTCGGCGACATCGTCACTCGCCATCGTCGGGTCGGCGGTCTCGACGCCCGCGGCCCGACGAACCAAGTGCAAGACCCACGGTGTACTCGCGTACGTCACGAGCACGGTGAGTTGGCCGCCGCCCATCGCTCCGCTGACGATCGGCGTTGCGGCGTACACGATCAGTGCTGCGAGTCGGGCCCGCGTCGACGGGAACACCGTGGCCAGCTTCCACATGCCGATGGCACCGACGAGCACCGTGCCGACGGTGAAGAGGGTCTGCAACAACCCCATCCGGAACAGCGTGCCGACCGAAGCCAGAGCCAGCGTGGCCCACCCGGTGGGGTTCGACGAGGTGGCCCCGACGCCGGTCGGGTTCCAGCCTGAACGGAACGTGTCGAGCAGCCGGCCCGGGCTCTCCGGGAAGGCGAGGAACTCCCCGACAGGTGGGATGCCGTCGGTGAAGAAGTTGCGAGCGCCGACGAAGAGTCCGATGAGGACGGCGATCCACGAGATCACGGGTGCGGTCGTGCTGTCGCGCCAGCGCCGAATTTGGCGGTCGGCCCCGGCAAATGTCGTGGTGTCACGGGTTCGCAGGTAGGCACTGAGACGAACGCTGCCGCGCACCTGCAAGCCGCTGATTTCCCGCTCGGGCACGCGGCGCACTTCACGAATCGTGCGCCGACGGCTGAGGATCGTCGGTGTCCGCGGAATCAACCCCACCACGGCTCGTAGCGATGCCCAGGCTTCACCGAGTCGACCGGTGAACAGGCCGACCACGAGCTCGACGAGCGTCAACAGCACCAACTCGAGCGATCGGCCGACGACACGCGCCGGGCCCGTCAGCGTGGCCACGGTGCGCACGCGATGCCTCGCCTCGAGGTTCACCGTGCGTAGATCAGGGCGCCGCTCGTTCAGCCGGCCGGCATGGCGCACGCGGGCCACCGGGGCAACGATCACCCGCGCGCCACTGAAGTGCGCCCGCCAGCAGAATTCGAGATCTTCCCCGTAGTACGTGATCGCTGGGTCGAAGCCACCGAGGGCTCGAAACAGGTCGGCACGTACCAGCATGCACGCTGACGGCACGACGAAGACGTCGCGCACGCCGTCGTGCTGCTCCTGGTCGACCTCCCCGGGTTCGATACCGACGTCGATGTGTCCGAAGCGATCGGCACCCGGGCCAACCGACCGCAGTACCCGGGGATCGTCCCAGTCGACCAGCTTCGGACCGACCACACCGGCGTTCGATCGGAACAGCTCCTCGACGAGCATGCGCACCGCATCGGGGTCCGGAGCGATGTCGTCGTGACAGAGCAGAAGGAATCCGTTGTCACCTTCGACGAGGCGCAGCACCTCATTGGCCGTCGCTGCGAACCCTGGGTTGGTCTCCGTCGTTCGCACGAACGCCTCTGGCAGCCGCGCCGTGACCTGTGCAGCCAGCGCCGCGTCGTCGTCGGAGGAATCGGATGCGGTGACCAGAAACAGGAACCGCAGATTCGGATAGTCCTGGGCCGCGAACGCATCGAGCACCTGGTCGAACTCGGGCGCGGGCTGGTGGACGACGACCACAGCCACGACGGGCGGCGCGCTCTGGGTCTGCGTTTCCACGAAGATGCGAGGCTACTGGTCGCCGGTCGCGCCCACAGGTCACAACGACGCCGACGTCGGTGGCGGTGATGCGGTGTCGGTGGCGACCCGCCACCGACACCGCGAGGCGGTAGCGTCGGCCCGTGCCCGGTCTGCCCGATCCGACGCGCATCGACCTCACCGATGCCGACCTCGGAGCCGTGATCGACCACCCGCTCACCCAGCGCGCAGCGGCAGCGGCCCGCGACGCCGTCTACGTCAGCGTTGGACTCGGCATCCTCGGTTTCCAACGTGCCCAGGTTCGCCGCCGCGAGATCGAACGCGCCGTCCGCCGCGCCGTCGCCGGTTCACCACAGCCGCCCCGATAGCCTCGGTCGATCGTGCCCACGCCCACCACCAACACGCGCGTGCGCACACCGCTCCCGGAAGGGACGATTCCGGTCGGCATCGCATTGTTGATCGCCGGCTTCGCGACCTACGCCTTCTTCCGTGTCGGCACGGTCGCAGTTGGCGGCGAAGACGCCTTTGCGCCCATTGCCTCGCTGTGGTTCGCGATGTTCGCACTCTCACCAGGCTTCTTTCTGCCGCTCGAACAAGAGCTGGGACGAGCGTTGGCGTCGCGGCGCGCACTCGGGCAGGGTTCGCGACCGGTCGTCGGGCGCATTGTCACCCTCGGCGTGATTCTCGTCGTGGCGATGGTCATCGTGATCGCCGCATTCGGCTCGCTCCTCGCCAGTTCGTACTTCAACGGCAACTGGATCATGGTCGTTGCGCTGGCGACGGCGTTCGCCGCCTACGCCCCGGCGCACATCGCCCGCGGCATCTCGTCTGGTACGGGCCGCTTTCGCAACTACGCATGGATCATGGGCAGCGACGGCATCGTCCGCATCGTCGTATGCCTCGCTCTCGCCGCGTTCGGTGTGAGCGCAATCGGTGCATACGCGATGTTGATCGCTTTGGCTCCATTGGTTGCCGTCATCGTCGTGTGGCGACGGGGAGGCTTGCACACCGATCCCGGCCCACCAGCGGAGTGGAACGAAGTCACCTCCAACCTGGGATGGCTGCTGCTCGGCTCGGTGTTCGCCGCTTCGTTGCTCAACGCCGGTCCGATTGCGGCCAGCCTGTTTGCCGAGCCCGATCAGGAGGCACTCGTCACCCAGTTCTCCTTCGGGGTGTTGCTCGCCCGCATCCCACTGTTCTTGTTCCAAGCGGTCCAAGCGGCGTTGCTCCCGAGACTCGCTCGTCTCGCGGCGCAGGGCCAACTCGCTGAGTTCCGTTCTGGTCTGCGCCGTCTCATGCTCGTCGTCCTCGCCGTTGGCGTCGTCGGGACCGGCGGCGCATTCGTGCTCGGCCCGTGGGTGATCGAGGTCGTGTACGACGCCCAGTTGACCAACAAGACGCTGGCGATGCTCGCGCTCAGCAGCGCCGTGTACATGGGCGCGTTGGCGACCGCACAGGCGGTGATCGCCCTGCAGGGTCACGCACTCGTTGCCCTTGGATGGGGTCTGGGCGTCGTGGCGTTCGTGCTCGGGACCTGGCTCTCCAGCGATCAGATCTTCCGTCGGATCGAGATCGGCCTGCTGCTGTCGTCGATTGCCGCACTGATCACCTTCGCGATTGCGCTCCAGGTACGGCTGCGCGCCGGGGCCAAGCCAGATCAAGACTCGATGATGGACGCGATCACCGACATGCCGTTCGAGACATGAGCGACGCGCTCACCATCGAAATCGCCGATCTCTACGTCGGCACGCCTCAACCGCTCGGCGACGAACAGCTCGGCGTCACATCCGCGATCCACAAGCACCGAGTCGACCCCGACAGGTCGTTGCGGCTCGACCACATCAACCTGGCCGGCGACGATCAGGCCGATCGATCGGTACACGGCGGACCGGACAAAGCGGTGTACGCCCACCCGGACGAGCATCGGGCGGCGTGGGCGACCGACCTCGCTCAGCCGGAGATTGCCACGATGCGGGACGCTCCGGCGGTTGGCGAGAACGTCGCCACGGTCGGCGTCGACGAGCGCACGGTGCACATTGGCGACCGGTGGCGCTGGGGTGATGCCGAGCTCGCGGTCTGCCAGCCGCGTTGGCCGTGTCAAAAGCTGACCGTCTATCGGGGCACCCCGAAGGTCGGACCGCTGATGCGCTCGTCGGGACGAACCGGGTGGTACCTGCGGGTGCTCGCCCCCGGCACGGTGCCAGCACGAGGACCGATCACGATCGAACCGCACCCGCTGGGCGTGAGCGTCCACGACGCGCACCTGGCGATGCTCGACCGGCACCTCAACGATCGAGCGCTCATCGAGCGCGTCATCGAGCTGGG
>JBCDFR010000092.1:0-10339 GCA_039177505.1 Actinomycetota bacterium
ATCCGGCCGCTCCTCGCCCGTGTCATCCGGCGGTGTCGCCACCGCCACATCATCATTCGTCATAGTTGTCTGTCCTTCCCGCCGAGCGAGCCGCTCAGCGTTTCAGGCCAGACCAGTTACACCGCGAATCTGACAGTCCCCGTTCAGTACCAGTCTTGGTTGGTGAGTGGTCCGTTGGTGAGGAGGTCTTGGGGTCGGTCGTAGGGGTTGAGCCCGGCACTGGAGGTGTGTCGACTGACGCGTCGGATGAGTCCTTCGGCGATGCCGTGGTTGGAACATTCGGTGATGAACCCTGCACGCAGCGAATGTGTCGAATACCCGGTTGGGTCGTCAACGACGGCGGCGATGTAGTGGTTGATGATGTGGTCGGCGCCTTGCCGGGTGAGTCGGTTGCCGAGGCGGCCGCCGCGGTTGATGTTGCGGAACAGTGGCCCGGTGTTGGTTTGGTTCGGGAGCCGGTGCCCGGTGAGTGGATCGCGGTCGGTGGTGGCCGTCAACTTGCGTGTCAGGGCCATTGTTGCGCGTACAGGGCAGGAGTTGAGGTGTCGCGAGAACGGGACGCCGATGTCGACGGCCTGTCCGGTCTGGTCGGTCTTGGAACGGCCGATGTGCACGATGGCGCCACCTTGGCCGTGGTCGGCGTCGCCGTGCACGGTGATGTCGTCGACGTCGAGGGCGACGATCTCTGACACACGCAGCGCCGCGCTCCAACCGAGTGTGAGCATGGCCCGATCCCGCAGCACCCGTGGATGATCGGCGGGCTCGTTCAGAATGGTCGGGATACCGGCAACGATGCGGCGTAGGTCGTCATACGACAACGGCCGAGCGCGTCGGCGTACTTCCCCGATTCGCCGACGTGCGGCGTCGAGCGTGCCGGCAACACTCGCCGTTGTGGTGGGTGATGGCAGGTCGGCTTGGGCGAAGTGCCACCGGATTGCTGCCATGCGCCCCTCGATCGTCGGCACCTTCAGCCCGTCGGCGGTGAGCTGCAAGATCCACGCCCGCACATCATCAGGTGTCGCGTCGAGGGGCTCGATCCCGCGAGCAGTGCAGTAGCCGCCGAAGTCACGCCACCCGGTCTCGTACTTGGCGAGCGTGGACGCAGCGACCTGGGCGGTGTCGAACTCGGTGACCGCGTTGGCTTCACGTTGAGCTCGCCACTCCCCCGCTGCCCGCTCCGCCCGCGACACGTAGCCGGCGGGCCGGGGAAACAGATCTGCGACGCCGCGGTCGTCGAGTCCGCCGTCCTCGTCGTCGAGGGCGTCGATGTCAATCAGCCCGGGTACCGCGTCAGGGTCAGCCACGTGGGGACTCAATCGTCGACACGGTGATCCCCATGCGCGCCAGTTGGTGTGGCTTTGGGTCGCGTTTGAGGGTTCCGAGGTCAGCGTAGGCGTCGTTGAGCATCTTGATGATCTCTGGCACGTCGATCCGTTCGATCGTGCCGTCACCACGAACTGCGGGGATCGGTGTGATCCCGGGCAGCTGGTCGGTAGCTCGGCGGAGCTGCATTGCTGCGTCGCGGGCTCGTTGCTGTGCGCTGCGGGCGAGGTCGCCGCCGCCGTCGTGACCTAACGCCGGATCATCGGCGAGGGCCTCGACCAACCGGGCGGCACGGTCGAGCGCAGTTGGGAGACGAACCACGACCTCCTGCAGCGCACTGACCAACAAGTACAGCTCTTGGGGTGTGAGCTCGTCGACGTCGAGGTGATGAACGTCGCGCAGAGCCTCAGAGGTCTCTAACGCGGCCGCAACGGTGTCATGGGTGGTCATCGGCGGTGCTCGCTTTCGTCAAGTCAGATCGTCAGTTTCAGAATACGGACGGGCTGTCACAGGGTCGGTGAGCAGGTGTTTCACTGTCCGCTCCCCCGCTGGCGACACACCATGAAGCTAGTTTACAGAAGGCATCATCTGTCAAGTGACATGCCCGTGGTACCGCGGCGTTTCAGAGGTCATCGAAATGATCCTTCCCGGCCCACGACTCCTCGCCGCGGACCAACAGGACCACCCTCAGCTACACACTCGCTGCAACAGTCCCCGACGTCGGAGGCACTGGCGGACTCGGCTGGTGCGCTCACTTGGCGCGTGCGGCAGGTGCTTCGAAGCGATACGCGAGTGCGGCGGAGGCTGCCGCACACAGTGCCGCCAACCCGAACCCCCACTGCAGCCCCACGGCAACGCTGCTGTCGGCGACCGCGTCGACCGCCGCCTGCTTCGAGGGCGAAAGGCCGGACACGCGCTCCACACCGCTGAGTGACTTCTCGAGGTCTTCCTGCTGAGTCTGGTCGAGTCCGAGATCGTCGACGGGGAGATCACGGCGATACGCCAACGTGGCCAACGATCCGACGAGCGCGACACCGATGGCGCCGCCGACCTGGCGTGAGAGCAGATTGACTGCGGAACCATCGCCGGCCTTCGACACCGGCAGCGACACCATGATTGCCGACGTCGCTGGGGCAACGACCAAGCCGAAGCCCACGGCGAACACAACCAAGCCGATGACGACATTGGCGGCGCCGCCCCACACGCTGACCAACGCGAGGATCGCCAGGCCGGCGGCCATGGCGCCCAGCGTGAACGTGAGCATTGCCCGCTGGCCAAATTGTTCGACGAGGCCGGCGCTCTGGGGCGAGAAGATGACCATCCCGAGCCCTAGCGGGATCATCATGAATCCGGCGGCGAGCGTCGAGTACTCCTCGACGAATTCGAGGTACTGCGGAACGAGAAGCTGGATCGATCCCACCGTGAAGTAGACCATCGACATCGCCAGCGCGCCGGTGACCACGCGGCCGATGGTGAGGACTCGCAGGTCGAAAAGCGGATGCGCCGAACGCAGTTCCCACACGACGAAGCTGGCTCCTGCTGCGATACCGACAAGAAACGCAGCGACGACGGTCGGCGCGCCCCATCCCTGGGCCGGGCCCTCGATCAACCCGTAGATGACTCCTCCGAGCGCCAGCAGTGACAGCAGCGCACCGGCAGGATCGAGGCCCTCGCGCGTGTCGTCGCGCGACGGCGGCAGGAGCACGCCGAGCAACACAATCGCGAGCAGCGCCACCGGTACGTTGACGAGGAACACCGACCCGACCCAGAACTCGCTCAACAACAGCCCGCCTACCACCGGTCCGAGCGCCATGCCGCTGGCGGCAACGCCTGCCCATATCCCGATCGCCCGCGGTCGTTCCGCCTCGGGGAATAGGACGCTCAACACCGACAGGGCGGGCGGGAAAATCAGTGCGGCGCCGAGGCCGGTGAGCGCTCTCCCGACGATGAGTATCTGCGGGTCACTGGCAAAGCCCGCTACCAGCGACCCGATCGCGAAGATTGCGAGCCCGGCCTGCAGCACGCCCTTTCGTCCGAACCGCTCCGCAAGGCCGCCGCCGATGAGCACGAATCCAGCGAGCACCAGCGTGAAGCTGTCGAAGGTCCACTGCAGCTCCGCGGCCGTCGCGTTGAGCTCGGTGGTGATCGTCGGCCCGGCGATTCCGACGATCGCGATGTCGACGCCGATCGTGAACACACACAACGCGACGGCGGGGAGCGCCCACCAGCGGCGGGTGTACGGCTCAGTGCCTTCCTCAAACCGTGGACGGTCGATCCAGTGCAGCCAATGCGGAAACTCGATCGCCACGTCCGCATGATGTCACGCCATCGAAACAGCGGAGCGAACTGGTGGCGACGGCGCCGACGGTCGTCTGGTGTCGAAGCATCGATTCGGCGGCGCGTGGGACGTCTGGGAGATGCACCCTCGTGCCGCTGAGGTGGTGCTGTGCACCGAGGGTTGGAATTCGATCAGCGCATCGATGGAGACGAAGTGATCACCCGCCGCTGGCGCTACGGAAGACCGCGATGCTCCAGCATCCGGTCGAGCAGCTGCGTCAGCCGAGCCATCTCGTCCGACATCAACGCATCGGTCAATCCGGTCAGCTGCGCGGCGATTTCCGCGGCCCCATCGAGGAGCGCGCTCTGGCCGGACGAGCTGAGGGTCACCAGGACGCTGCGAGCGTCGTGTGGATTCGGTGCTCGCTCGACCATGCCGCGCCGCTCAGTACGCTCCACGAGCCCGGACACCGACGAGCGGTCGAGGCCGAGCGCGTCGGCGAGCTCGGTGATCGTGAGTCGCCGATCGCGCAGGATGCCGAGCATCCGGAGCTGTGTCAGGGAGAAGTCGCGCTCCCCGGCGGCCTTGGTCAAGGCCGCCATCACTGCGAACGCGACCCCACTCAGCGCTTCGATCAGATCGATCTCCAATGTCGATCTGCCCGGTGTTGGCGATTGGCTTGACATATGTGGCACTCCCCCATATATATACATGGGACTCCCATGTACCTGCATGGGAACACCACCACAATTCTGCCCGTTTCGACAAGCGAGCTTCGACGAGGAGAACTGCGTGCCACACCAACTGACGTTGCTTCCTTTGGCCGACGAGCCATTCACTCCCGAGACCGATCGCGACATGACGCCGTCGGAGCGGCGCACCTTCGTACGGACACATCGCACATGTGTGTTCGGTACTGCCCGCAAGGCCGACGGGCCGGCGATGTCGATCGTGTACTACATCCCCACCGACTCCGGGGAGCTGCTGGTGTCGACGATGCGAGCCCGAGGCAAGGCACGAGCAGTTGCGCAGCACCCGAAGGTCAGCATCTGTGTGCTCGATGAGCGGTGGCCGTTCAGCTACCTGCAGGTGTACTGCGATGCAGCCGTCGACACGGATCCGGATCTTGTCGTCGACGTGATGATGGCGGTCGGCGGACGCATGTCAGGTGAGCCGCTCGGAGCCGAGGCCCGGCCCGTCGTCGAGGCAATGGCCCTGGCAGAGGAGCGGGTCGTGCTCCGGTGTCGCCCGTACAGCACATTTGCCCAACCGCCTCGACACCTTCACAGCAACGATCAGGAAGAACAGATCACTCACTGGCGCTCCGGAGTCGTGCCGTGGGATGCGGCCGACGACGTCGCGTTGGCCTGAGAGGACAAGTTCTTCTGGCATCGCTCGAACGGATCTGCATCCCGTACGGGTTGCCCGAGAAATCGCCAGGTCGGAGCCTTCTCCAGACGTCGCTGCGCTGGAGCACGCGTGCCCCCGCTCAGGCCATCGCCTCCACGGTGAGCGGTGAGATCCGGGGCGCGGGCAGGTTGTCGTAGAGGTCGGCAACGAGGTCGGACCGCAGTCGGGCCAGCCCGGCGTCGTCCCATCGGTTCGACCACTGGTGCGGGTCCTCGTCGAGCCGGTAGAGCTCGCCTTCGGTGCGGTGGTACCGAATTCGCTCCAACGGCCCCGGCACCCCGTACATCCCGAGCAGGTCTTCGGCAGAGAGGCCCCGGTCGAGTCGCGATGGTTCGTACGCTGTGCAGACCCAACCGTCACGAATGATCGATCGGAGCCGAAAGCCGGTATCGAGCTGACTGTCCCACTCGCACAAGGCGCGCTCGCGATCGGAGTCTGGTGCGATCGGTAGTGGGGCACCGTCCATCGACGAAGGTACGTCGGTGCCCGCGATCGCGCAGCAGGTCGGGGCGAGGTCGAGTTGGCCGACGGGTTCGGGGACGACGGCCGGGGCAATCGCCGCGGAGGGGGCTGGGCGCCAGATGAACGGCAGCCGCATCAGCGCGTCGACGTGATACGGGCCTTTGTACAGCAGACCGAGGTCGCCTTGGAACTCGCCATGGTCTGAGGTGAAGAAGATGTCGGTGTCGTCGTCCCAGCCGCGGTCGACGATGAGACGAAGCACCCGGCCGCAGGCTTCATCGATGAGCTCGTTCTCGATGTGGATCAGAGCGAGGATCTCGCGCATCTGGTTATGGGTCAGGTTCGCCGGCACGAAGTTGCCGGGAGCTGCGTCGATGTTCGGGACGCGACCGTCGTACCAGGCAAGCCAGTGGGCGGGTTTGGCGCTCAAGATGTCGCGGATCTTGGCGGCGCTTCCGGGGTGGCCGGGAGGCAGGTCGAGATCGCGCCAGTTCACCCGGTGCCGTTCGGAGCGTGGCGGGTCCCATGGATGGTGCGGGTCGGGAAAGCTCATCCAGCAGAACCAGTCGTCGTCCGCATCGAGCGAGTCGAGCCAACCGATGGTGCGATCGGCAACCCAGTCGGTGTGGTACTGCTCGCGCGCTATCGGGTTGTACGAGATCTCCGGAGCGCCTGTTTCGCCAGTCGGGGTGACGCCATCGAAGATGCGGGCGAACCCGGCGCGCTGGTCGCTGTGTTCGGCCTTGATCCAGCGCGCATAGTGTGACGAGCCCCAGGGCCCGTGCCCGGCGAACTCGACGTGCTCGAACCGCGGTACGGCCCGGTGCTGCCCTCGCACGCCAGTGTGTTCTCAGCCCAGCGGAGTTCGGGGTCTTGAATCGGTTCGAAGTGAGCCTTGCCGATGAGCGCCGTGCGATAGCCGGCGTTGGCAAGCTCGGCAGCGACACTCGGAGCCTCTGGTGGGAGCGGGATGCCGTTGGCGATGACACCATGCGTTCGTACGTACTGGCCCGTGAGAATGGTCGAACGGGCCGGCATACACACCGTGTTCTGGCAGTAGCCGCGCTCGAACCGGATACCCGGTGCCGCCAGATGATCCACGATCGGAGTGCGTGCGATCGTGCCGCCGTTGCATCCGAGCGCGTCGTACCGTTGTTGATCGGTCGTGATCAAGAGGATCCTGCGTCCCATCGTTGGCCTCCTCAGGTGTGGCGGTCCTTACTCGAGTCCGAAGCATTGGTCGCGACGGACCCCGTTGTGAAGCGTGGTTCCGTGGGCGTCGACGGCGCGCCGTCCAATTGGGCGGCCAGATCATCGGGCAGATCATGCCCCGCGAGCGTGGCTGCGCCCTCGCACAGCACGAGGTAGAGCCGCTGCTCATCACTCGGCAGGGCGGCGAGGTGTGATCTGATCGTCGGCCAATCGGCGCGTGCGGCCGGCCCTGTCAGCGCTGCTCCCGGACCCCTTTCCTCGACGTTCTCGAGCGTCGTACGCATCATCGTCCAGTATGCGTCGACCGGGACATCGACGCTCGCGGCCAGGCGTTCAACCTGCGCGCAGAGCGCCGTGAGGTGATTGGCGGCCACGCTCGCGGTCGCGTGATAGAGCGCCCGCCGCGAACCGGTGACACGAATCGCCCGTCCGCCGAGGTCAGCTACGACCGCGTCGATGAGCGGGTCGCCGTCGATTGCGAATGTGCACCGATCCAGCAGCCGTCGAGCGCCCGTCTCCGCGTCGGGCAACGACATCAAGGGGTGGATCGATCCGACCCGCGGGTGCGCGGCAAGAACGTCGAGATCGCACGCTCCCGAGACGTGCGCAACCACCGCAGTGAGCGAGCGATGGCGCTCCGCGAGGCGATCCGCGACGTCGCCGATCGCGGCGTCCGACACCGTCAGCAGCACCAACTCCGCGTCGGTGAGCCTCGCACTGGCGTCGAGTGAGTGGGACGAAACCAGCTCGATCGACCACCCCACTTCGGCCAGCGCGGCCGCAAACGACGTCCCGGCGCGGCCGCGGCCGAAAATCACCGCCGTACGCTCACGCACGGTGAACCACCACGGACTCGGGCCTCGAAGCGGTGTCGACGACGACAGCCCGTTCTGCTCGCACGTCGCAGAGACTACGCGTTCAACGACGCCTCACTTTGCTGGCATGTAGCGGCCTGACCAGCAGGTGCGCCCGGGCGAAAGCGATGTATCGGCCAGCCGGCCGAGCGGTCGTGATCTGTTCCAGATGGGGTCGTATTGGCTGTCGCGTCGGCGATTCCAGCCGCAGAGTTGTCAGAACCGCTGGGCAGGGATTGCGAGGCTGGATGTCTGCAGCTGAGAGTGGTGGCCGGCGCACTATCGTCGAGGAGCATGACGTCGCAAGCTGGTCAGCTCTTCAAGCGTCTCAACACTGATGCCGGACTGCGCGATCGGCTCGGCGCCGCGCATCGCAGCGTGCTCGACGATGTTGGCATCGCTCACGACCAACTCACCGACGACGAACTCGCCGCCGTATTCGGCGGCGTGTTCACAATCATGGCGCCAATAGGCGGGGTCAACCCCTGATCGCCACGGTCTGCGGCGTGATCACCAGCTGCTGAGAGGTTCGCCTCGGATCAACTCCAGCGGGATGGCAGGCGTTGCGACGTACGCTGATGACGACAGCATCGCAGTGAGGCGGAGCAACGACGTGACGAGCCCAGAGCCCAACCCCGACGCCACGGTCAAGCCAGGTATCTGGATCGGCCACGTCGCCATCGTCGCCGACGACATGCAGGCGTCGTACGAGTTCTACCTCGGTCTAGGTCTGCGATCGGTGGTGCTCAACGAGCGAATCGGCGTACTTGAACTCGCCGGTGGCACCCACCTCGTCCTGGTTCCACGCGGAAGCTCGGCAGGATCTGTGATTGTCGCGAGTGTCGATCTCATGGTCGACGACGTCGACGGCGCGCATGAGGCGTGGTCTGGGCATCAGCCGTCGGAGATCCGCCAGGGCGGCGTCCATCGCACCTTTCACTTCAATGATCCAGCGGGCAACGACATCGCTGTGCACGACTCGCACGTCACCGGTGTCGTGTAGCCGGCTGTCGCCCGAGTGTGTGGCTGGTAGGGGCCTCGCGTCGTAGGGTCGGGAGATGCGCCAACGAACCCTTCAGCTCGCATCGATGGTTGCAGCGAGCGCCATGCTCGTCGCTGTGTCGGCGTGCGGCGACGACGGCCCGTCGGCGCAGGAGCAGTACTGCACAGCCGGACAGGGTCTGCGTTCGAGCGTGGAGAATCTCGTGTCACTTGATGTCATCAGCTCCGGGACCGATGGGCTGCGAGCATCGATCGACGCGATCGGCGAAGACCTGGACACGCTGCGCGCCACAGCCGGTGACGCAGCCCAATCCGAGATCGACGCGCTGTCGGTCGCGTTCGATGAGTTCCAGAGCGCGGTGTCGGACCTCGGCGACGATCTATCGGTGGCCAACGCGTCCGGTGTCGTCGAGTCGGCGCAAGCGGTCGGAACCGCTGCACAAGCGGTCTACGGCACGCTCACCGACTGCTGATCGTGCGAGCTTCGCTTCCCGGAGGCGATGCGCGAGTACCAACACCCGCGTACGCAGCGGCAGCTACGGCAACACCAGCGAGTATCTACGCGAGCTCAGTGACCGGGCGGGCGAGTTGAGGTTCGATCGTCGTTGTCGACGAGAGGTGGCGGCGGCGCGTTTCGTGGTACGACGCCGCGGCTGGCATTGGCGACAGTGTCTGGGAACTGTGCTGTGCTGTTGGCGTGCGGGAACGGCTCGGCGGGTAGTGCTACACCCAGTTTGTTGCACAGTGGCTGCCATCCATCGCCCACCGTCCAATCGATGAGCCGATCGCTGTAGGACGCCCGAATGTGTTCGTTGTGCCGAACGAAGGCATCAATAGAGCCCTCGCGATCGTTGGGATCGACACCGTTTCGCGCGAACAAATCGTTCAGAAACCGCTTCTCGGAGTCGTCGTCGCGGCGGTCCCGAAGAGTGGAAAAGATGGTGCGGTCCGCGCTGGCCCACCACGACAGCGGGTCGCGACTCGACAACAACAACACGGCATCAGGAAATGCGTCAGCGATCTCTTGATGGAACGCAGTTGCGGGCCAATCGACCGTCGCCGTCCAACCATCGAACACCGACAACCAATCGACACGGTCACCTTGGAGTGCTGCCGACCACACCGCTTGTTCACTACGGCTGATCACCTCGGCCATGTGATAACACGGCCCGCCCAAGACACGCTCCAAGGCGAGTTTGAGCGACAACGTGCCGGTGCGACCAAAGCCCACACCAATGACCTCAACCATCAAGGTCTCCGCTAGGCCGCGGCGAGGCCCGGGCTCCCAGTTCGGAGAACCTCGACTCGACCCGGGCGCGTCGCAACGTCAATTCCAAACGCCCTGCAATTGCCTTAGTGCTACGCGGAAAACAGAACCGTGGTGGCACTCACGCGCAGCTGATCGTCATCGCGTACGGGTTCGAAGCGAACCTTGCGATCTGCGCGCTTGTTCTGGACCTCAACCTGCTTGGCCATCTTGTGCTCCTTAGTTTGATGAAGCACCATCTTCGATCGAGCCACCTGAACCCAAACTAAAGCCGAGCGAAAAACTCTCCTGGCCGACCAGAAGCGCCCCAGGTGCGGTCAAGCGTCGCTGCGGGAGTGTCAGATCGTTGGTGTAACTGATCTGGCTGGTCATTGTTGTTGGGGATCGTATGGGTCTGCTGCACGTTTCGGTGACAGGTGGGGTTTGTTAGGCGGCCTTGGTGGCCGGGGTCATGATGGTCTCGTATTCGATGGGGGTCAATCGGCCGAGGCGGGGCTGTCGTCGGCGTCGGTGGTAGGTCCGTTCGATCCA
>JBCDFR010000093.1:0-9881 GCA_039177505.1 Actinomycetota bacterium
ACGGCCGCAGGCACACCCGCCGCCCAGTCCTTCTGGTCGCTGATCGAGAGGTCGTCGTCGCTCATGGGAGTGTCGGACACAGAGGCCTGACCCGACGCGCCGCTCGATCCAGTCGGCGGAGGTGCTAGACCGGGTTGTCGACCCCTTCAGTCCGACACTCCCATGACCGACGACGACCTTTCGATCAGCGACCAAAAGGACTGGGCGGCGGGTGTGCCCGCAGCCGTCCACGCGCTCGCTCACGGGACACGCCGGATGGGTGTGCGGCGGATGATCGCCACGCTGCGCGACGTCAACCAGGACGGTGGATTCGACTGCCCTGGGTGTGCGTGGCCGGAGCCGAACAACCGGCACATCGCCGAGTTCTGTGAGAACGGTGTGAAGGCGCTCGCCGCCGAGGCCACGACCAAGCGGTGTGACCGTACATTCTTCGCTGCGCATTCGATCGACGAGTTGCGGGAGCGCAGCGAACACTGGTTGGGCGAGCAAGGTCGGATCACCGAACCGATGCACCTCGCACCCGGCGCCGATCGCTACGAACCGATCACCTGGGGCGATGCGAACGAACTGATCGCGAGCGAGCTACAGGCGCTCGACTCGCCCGATCGAGCGGCGTTCTACACATCCGGCCGTACGAGCAATGAGGCCGCGTTCCTCCTGCAGCTGTTCGCCCGCACGTTCGGCACGAACAACCTCCCGGACTGCTCGAACATGTGTCACGAGTCGAGCGGTCGTGCGCTCAACGACACGATTGGGTCGGGTAAGGGCACGGTGCAACTCGACGACATCGAGTCGGCCGACCTCATCGTGGTGGTCGGCCAGAATCCCGGCACCAATCACCCGCGCATGCTCGGCACGCTGGAGACGGCCAAGGGCAACGGCGCACACATCACCGTCATCAATCCGTTGGCGGAAGCCGGGTTGCGGCGATTCAAGAACCCGCAGCGGTTGAACGGCCTGGTCGGCAAGGGGACGCCGCTGGCCGATGATCTGCTGCAAATCCGCACTAATGGCGACCTCGCCTTCTTCGCCGCCGTGAACCACCTGCTCATCAGCGAACAGGCCATCGACCGCGAGTTCATCGACGAGTACACGAGTGGCTTCGATGCGTTCGCCGCCGCGGCCGGCGACATCGACTGGGCGACGTTCACTGCGGCAACCGGGTTCGATCCAAACGTGGCGCGGCGCTTCGCCGCTCGAGTGCGTCAGTCCGATCGCATCGTCGTCTGTTGGGCGATGGGGCTGACCCAACACTCCAATGCGGTCGCGACGATCAAAGAGGTCGTCAACTTCTTGCTGTTGCGCGGCAACATCGGCCGACCCGGCGCAGGCCTGTGCCCCGTGCGCGGCCACTCCAACGTGCAAGGCGACCGCACGATGGGCATTTGTGAACACCCGACGGAGGAGTTTCTCGACGCGCTCGCCGCCGAGTTCGCCTTCGAGCCACCGCGCCACCACGGCCACGACGTGGTCAACACCATTCGAGCCATGCGCACGGGCGACGTGCAGGTGTTGTTCGCCATGGGCGGCAACTTCGCGACCGCGACGCCCGACACCGATGTCACGTTGGCGGCTCTAGCGACGTGTCGTCTGACCGTCCAGGTCTCGACCAAGCTCAACAGTTCACATCTCTACACCGGCGAGCAAGCGGTGATTCTGCCGCCGCTGGGGCGTACCGAGCGACACCTGGTGAACGGTGTCGAGCAGGCGGTCACCGTCGAGGACTCGATGGGCATCGTGCATGCGTCGACCGGAACGCTTGCGCCAGCTTCGCCGTCGCTGCGCAGCGAGGTGCAGATCGTGTGCAACCTCGCTGAGCGGACCGTTCCGACCGCGGCGATCCCGTGGTCGCAATTCGCCGGCGACCATGCGTTGATCCGTGACCGCATCAGTCAAGTCGTGCCGGGATTCGAGCGCTTCAACGAGCGCGTGGCCGAGCCCAACGGGTTCGTACTCGAGCACGCTGCGCGCGATCGCCGCCGCTTTCACACCGAGACGGGCAAGGCGCAGTTCACCGTGAACGAACTGACCTTTGCGACAACGCGTGGCGATGAGCTGCTGCTGCAGACGATTCGCAGCCACGACCAATACAACACGACGATCTACGGGCTCGACGATCGATATCGGGGAGTGCGCGGGGGGCGCCGTGTGGTGTTCGTCGCCCAGGACGATCTCGATGCACGAGGGATCGCCGCGGGCGCGATCGTCGACCTCGTTGCCCGCAGCGACGACGGGGTGAGCCGTGAAGCGCCTGGGTTCCGCGCAGTGGCGTACGACGTGCCGCCCGGCTGCTGCGCGGCGTACTTTCCCGAGACCAATGTGCTCGTCGCCCTCGAAAGCGCCAACGACGCCGGAACCCCTGCGTACAAGTCGATCCCGATCACGCTGCGCCCTCATCGTGTCGCTCCCTGAGGTAGGTACGAGGAGATGACCGATCACGATGCGAATCCCGCATGGTCGACCGACTCATGGCGAACTGCGGGAGGAGGCAACTGGCTGGCACAGGCGGACCGCCTCGAAGCGATGCTGGAGCCGGTCCTCGACCCGCTGTTCGCACACGCCGCGCTGCGCCCGGGCGAGCAGGTGCTCGACATCGGCTGCGGCCGGGGCGCGACGACGTATCGCGCCGCGCGCGAGGTCGGTCGCACAGGCGCGGTCACCGCCGTCGACGTGTCGTCCGATCTGCTCGCCGAGGCGCAGTCCGTTGCGGCACCGGCGTCTGGCGACGCAACGATCGACTGGCTGATCGCCGACGCGCAGCGTGCAGAACTTGGCGACGCTCGGTTCGACGCAGCGATCTCCCGGTTCGGCGTGATGTTCTTCGACGACTCGGTCGCCGCGTTCGCCAACCTCCGGCGAGCGGTGAAGGCAGGCGGACGCCTCACGATGGTCACGTGGAGACCTCGCAATACGTGCGATTTTCATGCGGTCGGTTGGGCCGCAGTCAACGAGGCGCTACGCATCAACGGCTACGACGTGGCCGACTCTGACCCCGCTGCCGGGCCGTTCTCGTTCGGGGTCGACGGGGTGGTCCAGTCGGTGTTGGGCGATGCCGGATGGGTGGGCATCGAGATCGAACCGCTCGAGCTGCCGCTGTACTTCGCAGGCTCGGGGATCAGCGTCGACGCAGCGGTCGACACGGCGATGGGTATGACCGGCATGCAGACCTTCCTCCGGCCCTACGACGACCGCGCCGCCGGTATCGCCGCCGACGCGTTGAACGTGGCATACACAGCGCGTCACGACGGGATCGGGGTGCGACTCGACGCCGCCATGCTCATCACCACCGCCTCCAACCCGGGCGCAGCAGCCGACTAAGCATCATCGTGCGGTCGTCGATGCCGCGCCATGGTCGAGCGCGTCAGCGGGCCATGCGCTTGATGACGAACTCGTAGGCACCGTCGCCGAACCACTTGCGGATGAACAGCGTCGGGCGGGCGCCGTATCCCTTCACGTACCGGCGCTTCGGCTTCGACGTCGTCGCCGCCTCAACGAATACACGGGCCAGCACCTCGGGCTCGGTGAGCCGATCGATCATCGAGTTCTCGGCGCCCATCATGTCGATGAACGGCTTCATCTGCTCGTCATAGGCGCTGTTGCCGTAGTACTTCTCGAGCTGCGTACCGACCACGTCGGCGAACTCTGTCTTGATGCCGCCAGGTTCGACGACCACGACCTGAATACCGAATGGAGCGGTCTCGAGTCGGAGACAGTCGGACCAACCTTCGAGGGCGTGTTTGGTCGCGTGGTACCAGGCCCCGAGCGGGGTGAAGATCTTGCCGCCCATCGACGACGTGTTGATGATCCGACCGGACTGTTGGGCGCGCATGTGGGGGAGGACGCGCTGGGTGAGGTCGGCGAGGCCGAACAGGTTGACCTCGAACTGGTAGCGGGCGTCGTCGATCGGTACATCCTCGACCGGTCCGTACAGCCCGAAGCCGGCATTGTTGACGAGCACGTCGATGCGCCCCTCGGCTTCGATGATCTGGTCAACGACACGTTGGCAGCCGTCGGCATCGGTGACGTCGAGGCCGACTGGCACGATTCCCTTGGGTGCCAGCTCTGCCTGCATGGCGTCGATTCGTCGCGCCGCGGCGTAGACGCGATGGCCCTGCTCGGCGAACATCAACGCGGTCACCTTGCCCATTCCAGAAGAAGCGCCGGTGATGAGAACGACCTTGGCAGTCATGGAGATCGAGTCCTTTCGGTGGGCATCAGCAGGGTTCTGCCGGTGAGTTGCCGATGGACGGTACGGACCCCTGCGCGAATCGCCAATAACGGATCACGCCAACGCGCTGGCGATGTGCGCCAGGCGGTCACGGCGTGATCGATCATCATCATGGCGTGATCCGCGAATCGCAGGCACCGTCGACGCCGTACGATCGGAGTCGTGGCAGCAGGGACCTACCAGATCGACCCACAGGTCAGCATCTTGCTCGCCGACCTCGGGGTGAGCCGTGCCGACGTGCTGCGCCGGGCTGGCTTGCCAGTGGATCTGTTCTCGCGGGGCGCGGTGTCGTTGTCGAGCTCCGAGTACCACCGATTCTGGGAGGCGCTCGAACGCGAGTTGGCCGATGGTGAGCTCCCACTGCGCGTGGCCGATGCGTTCACCGCCGAAGCGTTCAGCCCGCCGATCTTTGCGGCCCTGTGCAGCGCCGATCTGAACGAGGCGGCGCACCGCTTGCAGCGGTACAAGCCGATCATCGGCCCGATCCGGCTCGACGTCGACGTCGACTCGGACGGTACGACCGTTGCCTGTCGATGGTTGGACGAACAGCCGCCCTCGGGGTTCGCACTCGCCGAGTTGTTGTTCTGGGTGGTGCTGGCGCGTATCGGCACGCGCGTCGATGTCCAGCCACGACGAGTGGTGACCACCGATCCGCCAGCGGAGCAGGCGCCCTATGTCGCCCGATTCGGTGTCACGATCGAGTCGGGACCACATCACGCGATCACGTTCGCGGCGGCCGATGCCAACCGCCCGTTTCTCACGGCGAGCGCGGCGATGTGGGAACGGTTCGAACCGACGCTACGAACGCGTCTGGCCGAGGTCGAGGCCGGCGCGTCGACTGAGGCACGTGTGCGCGCCGCGTTGGTCGAATTGCTGCCGGCGGGCCGGTCCGGCGTGCGCGACGTTGGCGGTTCGCTGGCGATGAGCAGCCGCACGCTGCAGCGTCGCCTCGGCGACGAGGGGACGTCGTACCAGGCGGTGTTGGCATCGACGCGTGAGCGGTTGGCGCGCCACTACTTGAGCAACGACACGATCTCCGCCGGGGAGATCGCATTCCTCCTCGGGTACGCCGATGCGAGTTCGTTCTATCGAGCCTTCAACGACTGGACCGGCCTCACGCCCGATCGACTGCGCAGCGGAGTGGCGTAACGCAGATTCGGCGACGCGAGGACCGGCAACGCCTCAGGCGTCGTCGATGAGATCGAACGTCATGCCAGCCCGTTCGATCAGCCGCGGGAAGAGTGCTGCTCCGAGGGCCGGCGCGGGCGTCCAGATCCCACCCGGCGTGTCCGGACGTTCATCGATCAGGCACAACGCAGCCTCGGCGATGATCTTCGACGTCGAACCGTACCCGGGGTCCTTGTCGCCGGTGACCTTGGCGCGCACCTCGCCGCCGTCGGCGTGTGTGCCGATCACGAGGAGTTCGTAGCCGCCGGCCTCACGCTCCTCCTTCGACGGTCCTTCCCCCGGCTCGGGTCCACCTTCGCCGCCCATCCCGCTGGCCATCGCCGCCATCATGTCGGCGAGTTGGCGGCCAGCGTCGCCCGGACCGGCGAAGAACATCTCGTCGTACTGAAAGTCCTCGCCGTAGCGATGTCCCATCAAGGCGTTGGAGCGATGGATGTTCTTGGTGTTGATCGGCGCCATGAAGAACGGAGCGACCCAGCCACCCATGAAGTCTTCTTCGACGACCTGATCGCCGTCGGGCTGCGCCGGTCCCTCGAAGCCTTCCGTCAGCGAGAACGGGTCGACCAGCGGAGTGAACAAGGTCGGATCGGTTTGCACGGCCTCCATGGTGGCCTTGCCGCTCGCGGCCGTCCCGCCCGACATCGTGCCGCGCACATCGGTCACGCGCGTGCGCACACGTTGGCACGCGCTGCCGAACCGCTCCTCGGCTGCCCGTTGTGCGAACAGGACACCGTGGTCGAAAGGGATCGAGTCGAAACCCGTGGAGTGCACGATCCGAGCGCCGGTCTGGGCGGCTTGATCGTGGTACTTGGCGATCATCTCGCGCATCCACAGCACCTCGCCGCACAGGTCGACGTAGTCGGTGCCTGTCGCCGCGGCAGCCGCGAGGAGCTGCTCGCCATACCAGGTATACGGCCCGACAGTGGTGAGCACACACCGGGCGCGGGTGGCCATCTCGCGCAGCGACCGCTCGTCGTCGCTGTCGGCGACGACGAGGGGCGTGGCGGAGGGTGCACCGATCTCGTCGCGCACCACTTCGAGCTTGTCCTGGCTGCGACCGGCCATCGCCCAGCGCACGTCGCCGTCGACGCCGTAGCGCTCAGTGAGGTATTCCGCGACGAGCCGGCCCGTGAAGCCGGTGGCGCCGAAGACGATGACGTCGAGTTCGCGTGATTCGCTCACGAATATCCCCTCAGGATCGAGCGCTGGAAGTGCAGCACCGTGGTTGGAGTGTTGTCGGTCGAGTGCCGCCTACAGCGCACGGTGGCCGCCACATGATGCGGCGCACAGTAGTGCGAGAATGTCAGGCCTTGGTGCGCTTGGTCGACCAGTGCGCTGCTGCGCCGGCGGCCTGAAATCGCGGCGGTCGGTCGTCGGGGCCGAGGATGTCGGTCGCCAGCCACAACCGTTTGAGCCACCGCACGCGGCCGGACTGTGCATCGTCGACGTAGGACTTGCGGCCGTGCAGCACGTGGTAGTTGTTGACAAATTGCATGTCGCCGGGTTCGAAGCTCATCTCGACCCGGTGATCGGGGTCGTCGATGAGCGCAGAGTACGCCTTCATCGCTGCTCGCTGGATGTCGGTGAGGCGTGGCGCGTCGCCGTGGCGCTGCGAGGCGAGGATGTACTGCGGGATGTAGCGGATGAACAGGCGGTCCTTATGTCGGCTGAATGCGGGGACGTGGTAGAAGGGCTGCCCGCCCGCGGCTTGCTCGCCGCGAAAGTCGTAGGGCAGCCCGGCGTACAGCGCTCCAGCCAGCGTTGGATCGGACGCGGCCAGCAGGTTGTGGCACAGCAGCGCATTGGAAATCAGGCTCTCGCCACCGGACAGGCCCGGATCGAGGCACAGCAGCCCGACGAGATCGGAGCCGTCGGAGTGGAAACCCAACTCGGACCCACCGATCTCGTTGCCGCGCGCCGTCGGATCGTCGAGGCCCTTGCCCTGATCTCGAACGTCGCCGAGCAGGTGGCCCTTCACGTTCTGCGGCCACGGGACGCCGAGGTGTAGACCGATGCCCCAATAGATCCACGACGATGCCTCGGGGCCAAGTCGGTCGACCGGAAGGCCCGAGATGCGTTGAAAGCCGCGCCCGTTGACGAGTTGATGAGCGATGTCGTCGAGCACCGGGACGAGCCGATCGAGGGGAAAGTGCTCCTTGTCGACATCGATGACGTCGTCGGCGTGCGCTCTGGCGTGGGCCAGCGCCGACGCCAGCTCATCGACTTCGGACGGCGTCAGGCGATGGGTCCAGTCCGCTGGGTCTGCGACGTCGGCCGCTCGCCATTCGGCGTGCGCTTCGACCGGTTCGACCTCATCGGCCACAAGTGTGTCGGCCATGGTCACACCGACTCCGGCGCGGCCTGGGCGCCACGGACGAGGCGGCCGGGGAGCTCGCCGGTGGAGGCACCCTCGGCGTAGGTCTCCACCCCGGCGACGAAGGTGTGGGCGTACCCGTCGGCGCGCTGCACGATGCGCCGACCGCCTGCGGGCAGGTCGTACAGCAGCTCGGGTTGATGCACCCGCAACCGATCGAAGTCGATCACATTGATGTCGGCGCGGTATCCGGGCGCGAGCACTCCTCGGTCGTCCAAGCCGACCATACGAGCGGTGTCGCGGCACTGGCGCTGCACGAGGAACTCCACGTCGATCCGTTCGCCCGCACGATCGCGGCCCCAGTGCTGTAGCAGCGTGGTCGGGAACGAGCCATCACAGATCGTGCCGACGTGGGCGCCGCCGTCGGAGAGGGCCGGCACGGTGTACGGATGTGTCAGCAGCTCGCGGGTGCCGTCGAGATTGCCCTGGCCGTAGTTGGAGAACGGCACCCACAACATTGCGGTGCCATTGTTCTCGAGCATCGCGTCGAGCGCGACTTCCGCCGGCCCTCGACCTTCCCGAGCGGCGATCGCCGCCACGGTCGTGGACATGTCGGGCTCGTAGTTCGGCGACTCGCCGAGCGCGAACATCGTGTCGTAGTCCTCGATCAGGCGACCGCCGATGGTTCCGCGATCCTTGCCACCGGTGGCGTCGAGCAGCCGAGCGCGCACTTCCGGCGTGCGCAGCGCAGCGGTCCGCTCCGCTGTCGGGAGATCGGCGACCTCGCGATACACCGGGTTCAGGAGGAACGGGTTGAGTGTGCACTCGAAGCCGAGCAGCACACCGATGGGGCGAACGGCGGTCTGCGCCGTGACGGCGAGCCCGTCGTCGCGAGCCCTTTCGATGTGCCGGAGGATCGCACGATGGAAGTCGTATCCGCGACGCGACTCGATGAGCGCGAAGCTGATCGGCCGACCCGACGCCTCGGTCATCGCACGAACGAGCGCGAACTCGGCGTCGGCGTCGACGAAGTCCGACACGAGTTGCAACACGCCGCGGCCGGTGGTGCCGATCGCTTCGGCGATACCCACGAGCTCGTCGCGAGCGGCGGTCAGCGTGGGAGTCGGTTCTCCGAGGGACGTCTTGTGGTTCACGGTCCGGCTCGTGGTGAAACCCAGGAAGCCGGCGTCGACGCCTTCGGCTGCGAGTCGTCCCATCTCGGCGATATCGGCGACGGTGGCGTCGTCGCCGGCTGCACCACGTTCGCCCATCACATGCAAGCGGAGCGCGGCGTGAGGGACCTGCGCAGCGATGTCCATGTCCTTCGGGCCATCGAGGGCCGTGAGGTATTCGGTGAGCGTGTTCCAGTTCCACGACAAGCCTTCGTGGAGCGCCGTGCCGGGGATGTCCTCGACGCCCTCCATGAGCTGCACCAGTCGGTCGTGGTCATCGTCGTGCACTGGTGCGAAGCCGACACCACAGTTCCCGAATACCGAGGTCGTCACGCCGTGCCACGACGACGGCTGCATGGTCGACTCCCAGGTGGCCTGTCCGTCGTAGTGCGTGTGGACGTCGACGAAGCCAGGTGCCACGAGAGCTCCGTCGGCGTCCAGTTCTCGTGTGGCGCGACCGTCGACTCGCCCGACGGCAGTGACCACACCGTTCGAAACGGCCACATCGGCGGTGCGTCGAGTGACGCCGGTTCCGTCGACGACGGTACCTCCACGAATGATCAGGTCGTGCTCAGCCATGCACACCAGTCTTTCACGCCTCGGCTCGTCATAGCGGGGCGGGCCGGCCGACGTTCAGGGCAGTCGTGCGATGTAGTTGATGATCGCGGCTGACACCGCCGCCGGCTGTTCGTTGAGAATCGCGTGCCCGGCGTCAGGTACGTCGACCACCTCGACTCGGTCGGGCCATCGTTCGCGGAGTCGATACCCGTTCTCCGGTGGCGCGATGCGGTCGTCGAGCCCCTGGACCACGAGCCGAGGCGTGAAAGACTGAGCGCGTGCGGCAACCACGGTCCGCCCTGGGTCGAGGAACGACGGATCGACCGAATTGCCCGGGGCGAAGAGCGCCCGTTGGGCAGCGGCGAGGCGATCGGTGTCACTGCGAGCGTCGTCGAAACACTCGGCGAGCGCAGCGGCTGCG
>JBCDFR010000094.1:0-9224 GCA_039177505.1 Actinomycetota bacterium
CCCCCTGCTCCCGCTGCGGGGGGGGGGGGTGCTCTTGTGGCCCCCCCCCACCACGGGCCCCACGTCGCAGCTAACGGTCGAGCACACGGGTGAGCGCGGCGGCTGCGTCGCTCGGCCCCGCAACGACAGTGCAGCGAGCGCCGACGGCACCGGCGAGTTCGACCGCCTCGTCGGCGTCGCCCTCGGGTCCCACGATCACCAGCTCGTCGAGCCGCCTGGCGACCGGCACGGGATCGGTGTCCACGGTGGAGCGGCAGTCCGACAACAACACGGTCACCTTGCGCTTGGCCGGCGAACGAGCAAGCTGTTCTTCCGCGGCCGCGAGCCCAGCAGCAACGTCGGTGGTACCGAACCCCCGGAGGGCGAGCACTCGGTCGATCACCGTCTCGGGCGGGAGGCTCGAAGCCTGCGATCGAGCGATCACGACATCGGAGCCAAACGACACCACCGAGTAGTCGACAGGCACCCGCCAGGCGACAGCAGCCGCCGCGACGGCAGCCGTGGCCAACGGGCGTCCGGTCATCGAAGCGCTGCGATCGACCACCAGTGAGAGCGCCGTCGCCGGACTGTGCCACTGTCGAACCCACAATTCATCGGGGTCGGGCGCGGCGCCCGCCGCCCGTGCCGACACGAGCGTCTCGATCGAGGCGTCGACGTCGAGGTCGCCAGGTTCGTCGCGCAGACGATGCGAGGCGAGCCGGCCAACGCCGCGCGGCCGCGTCGGACCACGGGCGGCGAGCTGTAGGAACACCTGTGCGGCCAGCCGGCGAGCCAGCGCCCGCAGCTTCGCATCGGTGGCGCCCGTCAAGTCGGCGAGCATCGCCAGGGCATCGTCGGCAGATTCTTCCAGTTGTTGCTCGAAGACCTCTTCGTCGAGCACACCGATCTCAGGCGACACCTCGTCGAGCTGTTCGTACCGCTGCTCGAGCTGGCGTCGCGTCGAGGTCCGCTTGCGGTGGGCAGCGACTTCGTCGGCTGCCGCATCACCTTCCGCCGGTGGCGGGTTCAGCTCGTCGTCGCCCCTGTCGGGGCCGTCGCTTTTCCCGCGCCGCCGGGCGCGGTATCGGCCGGCTCGAACACCGCCTTCCACAGCTCGCGCACGATGTCCTCGGCGCTGCGGGTGGTGCCCTCGCGCAAGCGGACACGGCCCGACAACGCGACCAGCGCTGCATCGAGCGACACGCTGGCGTCGGTCGCCGACGTTGCGCGCACCTCACCGAGCGACGCTGCAACGGCGACCATGTCGATGGCACCACGCACCGACGAGCCGACACGCAGGTCGGCATGCTGCCGCGTGCGTCGAACGAGATCCACCACTCGAGCGATCCACGTCGGCTCGATCGTCGGCACATCTGCAGCGCGCTCGGTGATCGCGGCCTCGTCGTCGGCGCTCTGGTAATCGACTGCCACACGACACACCCGGTCGTAGACGGCACCGGAGATACGCGCCGTCCCGATGGCGTCGAACGGATTCATCGCGGCGACGAGCCCGAACCCCGGCGCCGCCGAAACGTGTCCCAGGCGCGGCACGTGCAACTCGGCTTCGCTCATCACGGTGATCAACACGTTGAGCGTCTCTTCGGGGACTCGGTTGATCTCCTCGATGTACAACAGCGCGCCGTCGCGTAGCGCTGCAATCAGCGGACCATCGACGAACACCTCGGGGTCGTACCCTTCGGCCAGCACGCGCGCCGGGTCGAAGTGCCCGACGAGACGTGCAGGCGTGAGCTCGGCGTTGCCTTCGACGAACTCGAACCCGACGCCGAGTTCTCTGGCGACGGTGCGCAGCAGGGTCGACTTGCCGGTGCCCGGCGGACCTTCGAGCACGACATGCCGGTCCGCCAGCAGCGCCGACACCACGAGCTCGATCTCGCGTCGGCGCCCGACGACGTCGGCCTCGATTCGATCGACGAGCTCACTCACGGCGCCGATGATGACAGGTCGTGCGCCAGCGCCGAGGATCAAGCCCCGGTGCCGGCTGCATCACGTCAGTCGAAGACGAGCAAGCCACGCACGTTCTTGTGCGACAGCATGTCTTCGAAGCCCTGGTTGACCTCTTCGAGCGGGTACGTGTTGGTGACCAGCCCGTCGAGTTCGAGCTGCCCCTGCGTGTACAGCTCGAGGAGCTGCGGGATGTCCTTGCGGATGTTTGCGGAACCGAACAACGAGCCGACCAGCTGCTTCTCGAACAGCGTGAGCAGGGAGCCGGGGACGGCGATCGACTGCTCGCTGGTCGGGTGAATGTTGGTGACCACGATGCGACCACGCTTGCCGGCGAGATGGAAGGCCTCGCCAAGGGCATCGCCGTCGCCGACTCCCATGGTCATGATCACCTTGTCGAAGCCGCGCTCGAAGGTGACCTCGCCGAGCGCCTCCATCGCCTCAGTGATCGAGGCGAACGAGTGCGTCGCACCGAACTCCTGGGCCTGCTCGCGCTTGAATTCCGACGGGTCGATTGCCGCCACGACGCGAGCGCCGGCGAGCTTGGCGCCCTGCACCGCGTTGGAGCCGACACCACCGACACCGACGACGGCCACGAAGTCGCCGGCGCCGACCTCGGCGGCGTACACCGCAGAACCCCAGCCGGTCACCACGCCGCACCCCAGGAGCGCCGCTTTGTCGAGCGGGATGTCCTTGTCGATCTTGACCACGCTGGCCTCGTTGACGACGGTGTGATGGGAGAAGGTACCGATCAGGCAGTCGAGGGTGAGATCGTTGCCCTCCAGGTCATGGTGCCGGGCGGTCAGGTCGGTGATCTGGAGCCCGGTCGGCAACGCCGCGCCGCCGGTGTCACAGACGTTGGAGTGGCCCGATGCACACGATGGGCAGCGACCGCAGGCCGGGATGAACCCGAGCACGACATGGTCGCCCGGTTCCACGCTGGTGACAGACTCACCGACCTCGAGCACCACTCCTGAGCCCTCGTGCCCACCGATCACCGGCGGATCGGGTGTCAATCCGGCGAGATCTCCGGTCTTGATGTGGTCTTGGCTGTGACAGATGCCCGACGCCCTCATCTGGATCAGCACTTCACCGGCCTTGGGCGGGTCGAGCTCGATTTCCTCGACGCTCCAGGGCTGGTTGCGTTCGCGCAAGATGGCTGCCTTCGTCCTCATGCCGGCGATGGTAGGCGACGTGTCGGCCGTCACGTTCACCGGGGACAACGACGCTCAGTCGTAGACGATCAGCCCGCGTACGTTGCGATCTCCGCGGAGATCGCCGAAGCCCTGCTCGATGTCGTCGAGTGGTACGTCCAGGTGACCAACTCGTCCAGATCGAGCTGGCCCTGGGTGGACAACTCGAGCAGCTGGGGATGTCCTTTCTGATGTTGCCCGACCCGAACAACGACCCGACCAGTCGCTTCTCGAACAAGGTGAGCAACGAGGCCGGTACCGCCAACGACCGCGACGGAGTCGCCAAGCACAATGTCGGCGGCGTAGACCGCCGAGCCCCAACCCGTGACGACACCGCACCCCAGCAACGCCGCCTGACGGAACGGGATGTCGGCATCGATCTTCACTGCACTCGTTTCGTCGACCACCGCGTGATGGCTGAAGGTGCCGATCATGCAGTCGAGACTCAGGTCGCCGGCGACAAAGTGCTCCTGGGTGTGGCAGAACCCCGACGCCGCGAGTTCCACGAGCACCTCATACGGCCCGGCGGATCGAATTCGATCTGCCCCACGCTCCAGGGCTAGCGGTGGGCGCGCAACACGGTCGTCTCCATGGAAGGAACGTAGACGGTGGGTCACATCGCTGGATCAGCGGGCAACACTGGACCCGATGAGCCCGACCGACCGCACCACCGACCCCGACCAGGTGCTCGCCGACGTTCGTTCGCTCGACGACGATCAGCTGCACAACCTCGCCGAAGTGGTCCGCCAGGTACAACAGGAGCGGGCGATCGACGGAGGCGACCAGGACGCGATCATCGCCGAGGCGTTCGAGTCGGGCTTTGGCCGTGACGGGCTCGGCGTCGAGCCGTGGATCGTCGGCAATCTGATCGTCTGCCCCGGCGGCCTCATCGCCAAGTCGAAGACATCACACCGCTCTCGTTTCGCATCGGTCGACAACGCCTGGGTATGGGAATCGGAACTCCTCGTGCGCGAAGACAAGCGGTCGACACCTGGAGCGCGCGACGGGTTCCGCGCCATCGCCCTCGTTGCGCTGGTCGACGGCACCGATCTCGATGTTGTGTCGAGCAAGGCGCGCGGCGGCCAGCTGTCGGTGGAGCACGTGGTCAGCTACGAAGTGCGCCGGGGCGAACTCGTCGAGGTGAGCCAACGCAACGTCGCCGCCACCGGCCGCCGCTGATTGGGCACGCGTGCGTGTTAGCGGGGAACCGTGCGGATCTCGATGTACCGGTCGGGCGGCAGCGTCTGCGCAAGGAACAGCGCGACATCGTCGACGTCGATCGCTGCGGCAAGTCGCTCGCGCGTGAGGAACTCGTCGAACGACGCCGTTCCCGCGGGATCGGTGAGTAGACGCAGCACCTCGTCGTTGATCTGCGGGTTGCTGTACAACTCGAGCCCCCGGCGTACCGCGGCAGACGCGGCGGCGAACGCCTGCTCGCTCGGGCCAACACTGCGTAGGTCGTCGAGCTGCTCCTGCACAGCGTCTGACACCTCGGCGACGAGATCGGGGCCAGTGCTGTTCGACAAATACGTGTCGATGAACGGTGCACCGCCGCCGCCCACCTGCACCACTGCGAATGGCGAGTACGACTCACCGAGCTCCTCCCGAATCGTGTCGGTCAAGCGGGTGGTGATGACCGCCTGGGCCATCTCGGCAAGCACGTCGAGTCGCGGATCGGTGCTGCCGGGCACGCTGAACAGCAGCGCGACCGAGGCGGTCTCGCTGTCGCCTGCTGCGATCGTCTCCTGGACGATCCCGGACGGCGGATCGGGTTCGACGATTGGGTCCAGCGGTTGCGCATCACCCGCCGGCAGCGATCCGATATACCGATCGGCGAGGTGACGCACGGTCGCCGGATCGAAGTCGCCGCTGAACGCGAACACCCAGCCATCCGCTCCACTGAAACGGTCGCGGTACACCCGGTCGACGGTGTCCGCATCGACGGTCGCCAACGAGTCGGGGGTCGGCGGCAGATACCGCGGGTCGTCGTAGCGCGCGTTCGACAGCGCGACGAACTCGGCGTAGCTCTGTTCGAGTCCTGGGTCTTCGGCCAAGGGCAGCTCATCGTCGAGGTATCTCGCCAGCGCCACCTCGTCGACCCGCGGTTCGACGATCGATAGATGGATCAGCTGGAAAAGCGTTTCCACGTCGGCCGTCGACGCACCACCGACGAAGCCCTCCGCTGTGATATCGATCGCACGAGCGACGCCGACCTCGCGCTGGTCGAGGAACGCCGCCAATTCGACGGGCCCGAAGTCGCCTACGCCACTTGCACCGACGACGGGACCAGCGGCGACCGCACTCGGCACGTCAGCGTCAGCGACCGCATGCAAGCCACCAGCGCGGCGCGCCTCGAACGACACGGCTCCGTCAACGATGTTCGTCTGGTTGAACACCACTCGCGCGCCGTTGGGGTACTCCAACACGACTGGGGCGACAAAGCTGATCTCTGATCCATCGGCCAGCTCGCTTATGTCACTCGGCGCAACCGGGTCCGGAGCGGCCATGAGCGTTTCGCCGACAAGCGCCACGCTTGTCCGAGCCTGGATGTCACGGGCGCGCATATCGCGCGCCTGCGCGACGAACGCATCAGCATCGGGAACATCGGCCGACTCCGCCGCCGGGGCGACCACGAGTAGATGCGGTCTGGCGCGCTGCAGACGATCGACAAGTCGGTAGGCGACGGTCTCGGGCGTGGCGCGGTCGAGGACGGCGAACTGCAGCGCCAGTTGATCGTCGGCGGTAGGGATCGGCTCTGCGGTCAGCAGATGCCGCACGTACTCGTCGGCAAACGACGCATCCTGGCGAGTCTCGCGACCGGCATAGGTCGTCTCGGCCGCGCTGCGTGCCGAAGCGGCCGCCCGAGCGACCTCGGCGTCGGTCACGCCGAAGCGGCGCACACGCTCGATCTCGTCGAGCACGGCCTGGGTGGCGGCCTCGACCTGCGGACCGTCGGCGGAGACGACGATGCCCGGGGAATCGAGCGGCCGCACGATGCTCGTGTCGTTGAAGGAGGCGCCGTCGTATGGCGCCTCGCCACGCAGCGCATCGTCGTTCAAGCGCGTGGCGATGATGTCGAAGAGCAGGGAGTCGAGCACGGCCGACTGGAACGCGGCCTCCGGCGACAACGTCGTTTCGATCGCAACAGGCAGCGCGACGATGGCGAAGCCTTCCGGTACGTCGGGGTCGAGATGCACGACCGCACGGGGCGTGACTGACGGCGACACCTCCAAGTCCGGTCGCGCCGCGCCCGAGCCGCGATCAGCCACATCAGCGAAGACCTCGATGACCTGTGACTCCATCTCGGCCGGGTCGATGTCGCCGACGATCACCACCCCGACGTTCTCGGGCCGGTACCACTCGTCGTAGAACCTTCGTAACGGCTCGGACGTGGTCGATTCGATCGCCTCGCGGGTACCGATCGGCTTGCGCCCTTCGTACGGGGTACCAGACAACAGCAGTTCCTCGAGTGCCTCGAAGATACGGCCCCCCGAGTCGCTCGCCGAGCCGCGCCACTCGTCGAGGATGATGCCTCGCTCGTTCTGCACATCGTCTTCGGCGATGGTCGCGGCAGTCAGCCACTCGTGCAGTACGTCGATACCCGTGGCCACCACCTCGGCGTCGTCGGTCGACATCGTGAGTTGGTAGGTCGTTTCGTCGTACCCGGTCGAGGCGTTGATGTCGGCTCCGAACGCCGCACCGAAACTGCGCAGCACGTCGATCAGCTCGTTGCGCGGGTATCGCTCGGTGCCGTTGAACAGCATGTGCTCGAGATAGTGCGCACCGCCGCCCTGATCGTCGGCCTCCAGCCCCGAGCCGGCATCGACCGCGAGGCGCATCTCCACGCGGCGACCCGGGCTGTCGTTGCGGCGAATGAGATATCGCAGACCGTTGCCGAGCACACCGCTGACGATCTCTGGGTCGGGCTCGCTGATCGACGGCAACCCATCGGCGGCCGGAGCGACGACAGGTGTCGAGTCGTCGATCGGCGTCGGAGCCGAGGTGGACGGCGCCGACCCGTTCGACGACGTCGACGTGTCCGTCGTGTTCGGCGCCTCGTCGACAGCGGTGGTTACCGACGTCGGATCGGCGGTGTTGTCCGACGATCCAGCGGTGCACCCGAAGATCGCTGCGGCGGCAACCAATCCGGCGGCCGCGCGCTTCGACCGAGCCCGCGTCGTCATCGGCGGGCGACGCTATCTGAGCAGCTCGTCGAGTCGAGCGCGAATGCGCGGCATCCAGTCGACGTCTTCGGTGGAACCGCCGGCGGCCTGGTGTTCTGTCCGCGCCATTGCCAGCTCTTCGGCGAAGGAGGCGACGTCGTCGGTCAACAGCTCGGCCACGCGGTCGCGCAGGTAGCGCGCTAGCGCCGGACTGGCGCCGTCGGTGCTGATCGACGCCGAGACACGGCCCGCTCGAGCAATGGCGGGAAGAATGAACTCGCAGTCGACGGGCTGGTCGGCCGCGTTGGTCCAGATGCCGGCCGAGCGGGCGGCGGCCGAGATGGTCTGGTCGGTGTCGACATCGCCCGTGGCGGTGATCACCAGCCGCACACCGTCGAGGTCGGCTGGTTCGAACGGACGCTCGCGGACCTCGTGCATGGCGGCTCGGTCGACGTGTTCGCTGACGTCGGCGGCGACGAGACGAACGCGGGCACCACCGGCGACGAGCGCATCCGCCTTGCGGGCGCCGATGCGCCCCCCGCCGACCACCAGGACGAGCACGTCGTCGAGGTCGAGACAGATCGGGTACGAGAAGCGGGCGGCGACCGTCACGACCGCAGCATATGCAGCAAGATAAGGGACCCCGTTCGGCAATAACCGACAAAGTTGATCTTTTTGGTCGGAATTGATTTACTACCTCTCGTGCACCGCTCCCCCCGGCGCCAAGTGGCAGTCGAAGAAGCTCGTCCGGCCGAGACGATCGACCCCGTCGCCGACGCCACGGCGGTGCTGCAGTGGGCCGGTCGGCGATTCGGCGACCGGCTGTGCGTGACGGCCAGTTTCGGCGACGGCGTGCTCGCCCACGTGGCCAACGCAGCGGTGCCCGGCGTCCAGATCACCCTGCTCGACACCGGCTACCTCTTCGCCGAGACCGAATGGTACGCCGACGACCTCACGCAACGATTCGATCTCAACCTTCGCGTGATTCATCCCGACGCCGACCTCGATCGCAACGTCTGGCAGACCGATCCAGACGCGTGTTGTGCGGCTCGCAAGGTCGAGCCGTTGGAGCGTGCGCTGCGCGAACGCGACGCCTGGGTCACCGGACTGCGGCGCAGCGACAGCGAGTCGCGACGACGCGCCCCGATTGTTCATGACGACCTCCTCAAGGGCGTCGTGAAAATCAACCCGATCGCCGCGTGGACCGACGACCACGTCGCCGCGTACGCCGAGCAACACGGGATTCCCGATCATCCGCTCGCCGATCGCGGCTACTCGTCGATCGGTTGCTGGCCGTGCACCCGACCCGTCGCGGAAGGCGACGACCAACGTGCCGGCCGATGGGCGGGAAGCGACAAGACCGAGTGCGGCCTGCATCAGGTCTGACGACAGGAAGAACATCTCATGAGTGCAGAGACGATCAAAATCGAGAGTGGCTATCTCGCCGGCACGATTGGCGAGGAGCTCGCCGGTGACCGCCCCGACTTCGAACACGACGCCGAGCTGTTGTTGAAGTTCCACGGGATCTACCAACAGGACGATCGAGACGTCCGGCGAGCACGGACACAGGCCAAACTGCCGCTCGACTACTCGTGCATGGTGCGGGCCTCGGTCCCAGGTGGGATTATCAGCGCGGACCAATGGCTGGCACTCGATCGGGTGGCCTCGCTGGCCAACGGCAAGTTGCGCCTCACTACTCGACAGGGTGTCCAGTTCCACATGGTCCACAAGGGCGAGCTGAAAGAGTTGGTCGCAGGGATCAACTCCAGCCTCCTGACCACGCTCGGGGCGTGCGGCGACGTGGTGCGCAACATCATGGCGGGCCCCCTTCCCGAGCCCACCCAGCAGGCGGTGCTGCAGCCAGTGGTCGACGAGCTCGTCGCTCGATTCCGCCCGTACACGTCGACGGACTGGGAGCTGTGGGTCG
>JBCDFR010000095.1:0-9128 GCA_039177505.1 Actinomycetota bacterium
AGTAGGCAATGCCGCACGCACCCACTTCCTCGTGCAGGTCGATCCCCG
Organism: Actinomycetota bacterium; assembly: GCA_039177505.1. GTDB lineage: Bacteria > Actinomycetota > Acidimicrobiia > Acidimicrobiales > Ilumatobacteraceae > JABSQH01. Next base: position 49 of record JBCDFR010000095.1, read on the forward strand.
CGGCGGACAACCACTGCGGAGTCTGGCCGCGGCGCCCCGATGCATCGATCACCAGATCGCCGATGATCGGCCCGCGGTCGGTGTCGACACCAACCACACGCGGCGGACGATGACGGTCTGTCTGCTCGTAGAGCAAGTCGGACACGTCCACTCCGGACCGAATGGTGACACCGGGCTCCGCGGCGACGACTCGTCGCAATACGCCCTCAAACGTCGACCGCCGCGCCCGCAGCACGACCAGATCGTCGTCGCCCGGGCGAGTCGTTCGGTCGACCAGCGAGGCCGGCAGCGCGTCGGCCAGACGAACCGCCTCGACACCGTGCTGAGCAAACGCGTCGAGCACATCGGGAGCTTCCCCGGAGAGGATTCGGTGGGCCTTGGCCAGGAAGGCGTGCGAATGTGCCGACTGCGGCGTCGGGCGGCGGGTTGTTCGGGCCCGGGCTTCGTCGAAGGGCAGCGATGGATCGGTGGCGTCGTCGGCATCGACGATCGTGACTTCGACGCCACGACGGGCCGCGAAGAGTCCGACCGACAGGCCCGACACGCTGCCGCCGACGATGACGACGCTCATGCCGACACCGGACGGTCAGCATCCGAAGCGTGCGGAGCAGGTGGCATCACAGCAGGGTCGAACGGGCCAAGCCGGTAGGCGTCGGGGCGACGGTCGCGGAGGTTGAACATCCCCTTCCGGTGGGCGTCGAGCTCGGCATGCACGTCGATCGTCGCGATGGCAATACCACCACTGACGGGGGTGACGTCGAGGACGTCCCCACCGGGTCCGACCACCTTGGCGCGGCCGACAAAATCAAGGCTTCCGAACGAACCGCTCTGGTTGGAGGCAACCCACACGAGCTGGTTGTCGAGGGCACGGGCCCGATCGAAGAGGTCGAATCGGGTAGTCCAACGGTCGTCCTCGATCCGCGCGGCGCGCGCCGTGCGGCTCGCCGGCCACGCAGACAGGCACGCGATGATCTCGGCGCCGTCCAGCGCCAGCGTGCGTGCTGCCTCGGCAAACCCCTTGTCCCAGCAGATCAGCATGCCCAGCCGTCCGACCGGCGTATCGAACGCTTCGAATGTGTCACCGGCACCGTAGGTCGTGCCCTCCGCAAGGGGCTGGTGCACCTTCCGGTACGAGCCCCATGTCCGCCCCTGGCCCACGCAGATCGCTGCGTTGTATCGGACCCCGTCGACGACTTCGCAGTAGCCGGAACACACGATCAGGTCTCCGGCGAGGGCCGTGAGCCTGGCGACTTCGGGACCGTCTGAGCGGAGGGATGGAGGTGGATCGACGCCAGCACCGAGGTGTAGGTCGGCGACGTAGCCGCCGATCGCCGCCTCGGGGAGCACAACCAGCTGTGCGCCGCGGCTGCGGGCTTCGTTGAGGATGTCCGCGATGCGTTCAAAGCCGGCATCGATGTCGCGGTCAAATGGCGCGGCGACAGCGGCGATGGTGAGCTCAGTCATAACAGACCTCTTCGGCCCGAACGCTATGCGCGGGCCCGAGGCCGGTCACGGCACCACCGACCACCTGCTCGGCGTACCCGTCTGGCCACACGAGGTGGACCCCACGTCCGCCGCCGACCCGACCGATCTCAGCCACGGTCGCTGGCTGACACCGTCGCAACCACTCCGAGGAGATGGGTTCGTCGTGAGCCACCACCATCGCATAGCCGGGGAAGCACGTGAGCCACTCGCCGAGGCGCGCGCCGGCAGGACGCGGGATGGATGTGACGTCGATATCGATCGAGACACCAGAGGCTTCGGCGAGCATCGCGATCGTGCCGACGATTCCGGCCATGCTGACGTCTTTGGCAGCTGCGGGAGTGAGGTCAGCAATCGAGCGCTGCATCGATTGCAGTTCCTCGGGGGTACGCGATGAGGTGGAGTCCCACTGCCGTCCGGTGTACCCCGGCCGCCAGTGACCTCCGAGGTCGGCGATCAGGGTCAGGCGTTGGCCGGGCCGTGCGCCGCCGCCGGGAATCGGGCGTTCGGTCCGGCCCAACATCGTGACCGAGAGGGCGGGATGTACCCCGAGCTGGGTGTGGCCGCCCATGATGTCGACACCCCACGCTCGGCTGGCATCGGTCATCCCGGCGATCACGCGGTGCGCAAGCGACTCTGTCGGCGCGCCGATGCTGTCGAGCAGGCCGACGGGTGCCGCACCCATCGCCGTGAGGTCGTTGATGTTGACCAGCACCGAGCACCAACCCGCCCACCACGGGTCGCGCTCGACCATCGCAGGCAAGATCGCATCATTCACGGCGATGACATCGGTGCCGGGCGTCGGGGCTCCGTCGTCGCCGACCCACCGGTCGCCACCTGGGCCGATATCGCCGACGAGCCGTCCGATCGCTCCCTTGTGCGCGGCTTGTCGGGCGAACCCCGAGAACGGCCAGCGCATCAACACGTGCTGTGCACGGTGCAACTCGACGAGGCCGGACCGTTGCCAGCCCAACGAAGCGAAGAACGCCTCTTTGTCAGGTTGGACGCTGGCGTCGAATCGGATCGCGCCTTCGGACTCGACGAATGAGCACGCGGCGCGGACGAGCGCCGCGCCAACGCCGGTTGCCCCACCGCCGCGGAGATTCGAGTCGACGACCAATCGGCCGCCCACCCACCAGCCATCGCTGGGGTCGCCGACGGGGTACACACGCACTCCGCCGAGCACGGAGTTGACGTCGGCGGCGTGCGATGAACGAGCGACGAGCACCGTGGTGTCCGGGTGCCCGTCGATGTCGTCGAGATCGGTCGCGGCGAACAGGCCCTGGCGATCGACGAAGTGCGCTCGTCGGAGTTCGTGGTACGCGCCGAGTGCGTCGTCGGTGGCCACTTCGATCAGGAACTCGGCGCCGGCGGCGCGGCGCGGTCCGCCGAGCTCGACCAGCACGTCCGATGCGGCGCCGTCGCTGTGACCTATTGGTGCTCGCGACATTCAGCCTCCTGCAGCGGGAAGGGCGCTGCACGCCCCGCAAGCAGCGCAGCCGGCACCTTGTTCGGCTCCGACCATTCGTGCACTGTCAAGGTGCTCCGCGACCCGCTCGGTCACGTTCCGCAACAGCTCGGGGGACGGGGCAGTCGCACCGTCCGACATCGCCAATGTCCCGGCGAGCGGGCGGAATGGTACGACGAACGGGTACACACCGGCGTCGATCAGCGTCTTGGCTCCGGCGACGAGTTCGTCCGGATCTTCACCGAGGCCGACAAGAAGGTACGTCGAGACTCGGTTGTGGCCGAACACCCGGACCGCCTCGTTCCATGACCGCCAGTACTCGTCGAGCGAGACCGTCGACTTGCCTGGCATCCACTTCCGACGGACGTCGTCGTCGAGGGACTCGACATGAATGCCGATCGCCGTGGCCCCGGCATCGCGCAGCAGCGTGAACGACTCGAGATCGTCGGTCGGTTCGCACTGCACTTGGATGCCGAGCGACGGAACAGCAGCGTGAATCGCCGCCGTACAACGCGCCAGGTAGCGAGCGCCGCGGTCGGCCGCTGCCGATGTTCCGGTGGTGAGCACGACCTGTCGCACCCCGTCGAGGCGATGTGCCGCCTCGGCCACCTCCGCGAGTTGGGCGGGCGTCTTCACGCGTGTGGTCGCTCCCGCGGCGAGCGACTCCTCGATGGCACAGAAACGACAGCGTTCGGACGCTTCGTATCGGATGCACGTCTGCACGACCGTCGTGGCGAGCACATCGGCACCATGCAGTCGAGCGAGCTGATGGTAGGGAACGCCGTCGGCGGTCTGGAGGTCGTAGAACTTCGGACGATCGACGGTGCCGACGACTACGCCGTTGATCTCGCTCTCGGCGCCGCCCTCATCGTGCTCGCGGACCAAGCGGCCCTCCTCGATCACCCACGGCGAGTCGGCCGCGACCGGCAACGCGGCGGCGACCCCGTCGAGGAGCACATGCCCATCATCGGATGGGCCTGCACCTCCGGTTCGCCGGACCGGAGCGGCGACCCGCACGCCGGTCACCGCAAGCTCGGTTCGGGTGGCGACGTCGAGCATCAGAGGTTGTATGTGCTGTTGATGATCGCGCCCTTGCGCGCGTAGTGGATCAGGCAGTCCTGTACGTCGAGCGGATGCGCAGGGATGACCCCTTCGATGAGGTCCTCCTCACGCAGGCCGTGCAGCGACAGCCCGAATCGGCAGCAATACACCTTCCCGCCTTCTTCGATCATCGTCTTGATCTGCGCGTTGACGTTCATCTCGCCAGGAAACGCAGTGTCGCCTGTCAACGGGAATCCCCGTGTGTCCATGCAGTTCATCGCGCCCGGGCCGTAGAAATAGACGACTGATTCGAATCCCTTCCGCAGCGCTCGTGTCGCTTGCAGCATCGCCACGAACGAGACCGACGACTCGTGAACGATGCCGTGGACCAGCGTCAGGTAGCTCTCGCCTTCTTCCGCCTGGTAGTCGGGAAAGATCTTGGTCGAGCCGTACAGGTTTGCTCCGGAGCCGAGCGACGGGTGGGGAATCTCAGCAAGGCTCGCCGCCTCGGCTTCTGTGAGTTCCAACTTGGGCATACGACGGCTCGCTTTCGGCTCGATTGTTGACTGAAGTCCGCAGTCTCACCATCCCGTGTTGCGCAGCAGTTTCGAGAAGATGATCGCCGCGTGACCGGCACAGGTCGCAGCGCCGCTCCACAACCGGAAATACGACGGAAACGACCGGACAGCTGGTCATGGTCGAGTGAGCGAGTTGAACCACCGAGCAACGACACAGGTACTTTGTCCCGATGTCGTCGCCGTCAAGCGTCTTCCCACCTGTGGATTCACGCCGTCGCCGCGGATTCCTGGCGCTCGTCATCGGCGGGGCGATCATCTGGTTTCCGGCAAGCGCCATCGCCATCGCGTTGCCCGCATTGCAGGACGAGTTCGACGCATCGCTGTCGCAACTGGCGTGGCTCCCGACGACCTACATGCTGGTGTTCGCAGCGCTCGTGCCGATCGTCGGGCGGTGGAGCGACCGACAGGGCCGACGGCTGACGATCCGCATCGGCGCCGCCATCTTCGCCGTCGCCACATTGGCTGCCGCAGCTGCGCCAAGCTACGCACTACTGCTGCTCGCCCTCGTTGTGATGGGCATCGGCGGCGTGCTGATCAGCGTCGCCATCTTCGCCATCGCCGACGTCGCCTACGTCGGCGCGGCGCGGGGCAAGGCGATCGGTGTCGTCTCGGCGTCGACCGGCCTCGGCCAGGCGATTGGTGTCCCGATCGGCGGGACACTCGTCGACAGCGCCGTCGGCTGGCCGGCGATCGTCTGGATCTGCAGCCCGTTGGCGCTGCTGGTCGTGGTGCTCGCAGCCAGCCTCGAAGAGACCTCGGAGCCATCGTCGGTGCGACTCGACCTGGTCGGTGCGGCCTGCCTCGGTTCGGCACTCGTGGTCGTCACGATCGTGGGCGTACAAGGCCCAGACTGGGGATGGACGGCACCAACCACCCTCGTCTTGACAGCGGTCACCATCGGGCTGTTCGCGGCGCTCCCAGCCCTGCTGAAACGCGCCGACGACCCGATCGCCCCGCCCGAACTGGCGACTCGCCCGTATCTGGGCGGCGTCGGCTTGATCGCCCTTGCCAACATCCCACTGTCGGCTGTGCTGTTCCTCCTGCCACTGCTGCTACAGAACGGCTTCGGCGAATCGGCCACGTTGGGCGGTTGGGTGCTGCTCGCGTTCGGCGTTCCGCTCGTCGCATTCGGGATCGTCAGCGGTTGGCTCATTCGGCCACTGGGGTTGAGAACAGCCGGAGTCGCGGGTTGTGTGGCGATGGCCGCCGGCGCCGCGACGCTGTCGATCATCGACATCGGTGCGGGTCCCGCGGACCTCGTCGCTGGAATGGTGTTGATCGGCGCCGGCGCGGGCCTGTCGGTCGCTGTGGCGTCGACCGTCGCGATCGCGTCGGTGCGGACCGAGGTCGCCTCGTCGGCGAGCGCCTTGCTGGCGGCGTTGTCGTTTCTCGGTGGGGCGATCGGGTTTGCGCTTGCGGCGGGCCTGTTCGATGCCTTCGCAGGCCCGGACGCGTCCAACGCAATCGCCGACAACGACCTCGCCGCGATCGTCGATGGTGTACGCGGGACGTTCGCCGTCGTCGCCGTCCTGACACTGGCGATCGGCGCCGTACCGCTGGCGACGTTCCCACGCCGGCACACCGAAGATCAGCCGTCGCCGCGAACCTGACAGAAAACGCCGCCGGTTGGGTGAGCGGCGCTGAAACGTCGCCTATCGTTCACCAAGCTCGGTGGGCAGTCTCGAAGCCGCACGCGTGACGCTGCGATCCGGCAGTCGCTCGAATCCGAGCGTGGTACCGTTGAGCGGTGGGAGCGCCGGTTCCAACGCCGTACTTCTCCTGGACATCGTTCGACGTCCGTCGACTCCTCCCGCCGGGTTGGCAAGAGAACAGCAAAGCCGTCGCGACCGCTCACAGCAGGGCACGGGTTCTGCGTCCTCGGTCCGTCACGTCGCGCGAGGAAAATTCAGATCTGAAGATCCCGGTGATGACGGTCAACGGAGCGCATGTTCGCGAAGCGATGCCTTGGCTTTGGGACCTGTATCACCACGAGTTTCTCGACTTGGCCAAGCAGGCGTCCGGACATGACGTCTTCTGCGCCACACGCGATCAAATCAAGGTCAACCTGAACGTCCAGGTCGGCAGGAACATGCGGTACGAGTGTCATGTCGACTCGAACCCACTTGAGGGATTGCTCTACCTCACAACCCACCCGCCGGGTGCGGGGGGCGAACTCGTCGTTGCGAACCACAAGGGAGCAACGTCGGTCGAAGCGGTCGACGCAGACTGCACCGTCATACACCCACTCGCAGGCAACCTGGTGTTCTTTGATGCACGACACCACCCGCACTACGTGCGATCGCTACGAGACGACGACTCGGTGCGGATTGTCGCAGCGATGAACTACTACACCGAGGAATGTGACGAGAGCAAGCGACCAATTGATCTCGATCAACATCTCTTCGGAGAATCCAAGGAGGAAGCGACAGGTGCGTAATCACGGTCGCACGTGAGCGGCCGGGCCGGTTTGGATCGGTTGCCCTAGCCGAGACCGTCGCCAATCGGCCGTGAGTGCAGCGAAGCTCAAGCCGGTCGCGGTCCCACGCGGATCCACCGGCAGCGGATCGGAGGGTACGGCAATGCGTGCGACGGCCAAGGCGAGCGCGCGGTCTGCGGCCGGCGACTCGAACGCGAGGTCCGACACCTCCTCAGGACGGCTGCATGCGCAGCGCGCACCGACGCTGGCATGTCGCAGAAAGTGGCAGCAGAACAGTGAGGAACCGAATAGACACAGTTCCCGCGTTTCGAGCGCGACCCCGGCCACCCCCACGGCATCACTCGCTAGTCGGACCTCAACGCCATCGGCGTACACCGAGATCTACGCCTCAGACGACACACGCCACGAACTCATCGCTGCGTTGACCTAGTTCTCGAGACCGCACGGAAGCGTTTAGCGCGAGGATTATCGCGGTTGGCACTCGTGCATCGCGGTCTCGAGCCGGTCCAGGTCGCGCTCTGCAACCATCACCCCGTATGGTTCCCAGGTGCGTCCTGTTTCCACCCAGTCTACGAAAGATGGCGGCTCCATCGAGGGGTAGCCCTCGCTTTCCAGGCACTGGTGGATCACGACGAACCCGTCGTAAATCGTTCGTGCCATCGCAAGCGAGTCGTCGGAAAACACCTCGTACTTGGATGTCGCAAGCAGTTGATCGAAGCAGTCGAACACGGCAGAGCCGTCGTGAACGATTCCTCCTTGCGGGTCCCTGTAGGCGTCTACCTCGCCGGCCTCGTGGGCGCATTTGACGGCGTCCTCGTGGAGTTCGTCGGCGAGGAGTTCGAGATCGACGAAGGCTGCTCCGAGTCCCTCACCTTGTGCCGTTGGAGACCCACAGGCTGACGCAAGTGCTGCCACAACGACGACGATCAGTGCAGTAAGGCCCATTGGCGACCTCTCTTTCATCGAAGATTGTCTCATCCGGGTCAATCGCATGTCGCGCACGCGGCGTGGGGGGCTGAGAGTAGAAGTGAGTAGAGGGGGCCCGTGAGCTGGCACGTAGTGGTTGTGGAGGCGATAGATACCTGCACTGAACACCCACGTCGTCGGGCTCCGGTTCGGTGGGTCGCGTACACCTGGTAGCCCTCAGCCGCTCGAGCTGTTTCGCTGGCTACAGCTGGCAGGTCGACAGCGACCATCGCTGCTGCGGCGCGTCCACCGAGCGTTCTTCGCATCTGCGATCCGCCCTTCGATGATGAGTCTTCCTACCGTCAATGGTCATACTTGATCAGACTCAACCTGGTCAACAGCATACTGAGTACCGAACCGCCCGGCCGGCTCATCTCGACAGATGGCACGGCACCACACCCGGTTCGTCGGTGAGAATAGGGCGATGATCGACCTCCCAGACCCCCTGCCCGCCGACGACGCCAGACTCGACCATGGTCGCACCGTCCTCGACGCCGTCGACGGCGACGCCGGTGAACGCATCATCGAGAGCTTGGCCGAGATCGCCCCCGACCTCGGCAGGTACGTCATGGAGTTCGCCTACGGAGACGTGTACAGCCGGCCCGGCCTCAAGCCGGACCAACGCCAGCTCGTCACCCTTGGTGCACTCACCGCGCTCGGCGGATGCGAGACGGAACTCAATGTTCACATCAACGCCGCGCTGAACGTCGGCCTTTCACCAAAAGAGATCATCGAGACGTTCATCCACAGCGTCGGATATTGCGGCTTTCCCCGCGCGCTCAACGCGGTCTTCGTGGCCCGCTCCGTCTTTGAAGAACGGGGGCTGCTACCCGTCGATTGACCGTCGACCCCGACACCGCCGCGAGCACACTACGTCTCGCCCAGGTAGCCGGTGGCGTCGACGATGACGTGGGTGGTGCGCAGCGTGAAGATGCAGATCGTGCCGCGCGGCGAGAGGCCGATAATGGCGCCGTTGGGGATCGTCTGTCCGTCGGCGTAGTTCAGAGTCGAGGCGTTGGGTTGTTCGCCGCACGGATAGATGGTGGCGAAGCCGCGCCCTTGCGGTTGGGTGATGGTGACATTGGCAATCAGCGCCCGAGCGTCGGCG
>JBCDFR010000096.1:0-9015 GCA_039177505.1 Actinomycetota bacterium
ACGGCACGCGCCACATCGGCGATCATCAAGATGTTGTAGAAGACGGTGCCGACGACGACGAGTGCGATCTTTGGCGCCTCGTCGATGCCCAGCCAGATCAGGAACAGCGGGGTCAACGCAGTTGCGGGGATGTAACGCAAGAACCCGAGCTGCGGTTCGAAGAACGCGTCGACCGTGGCGAAGCTCCCGATCGACAGGCCAATGATCGCGCCGAACGCGAGGCTGATCGAGTAGCCGATGACAACTCGCTCGGTCGAGGCAGTGAAGTCGCTCCACAACACACCCTCGCGCCACATCTCGGTGAGCGCATCCCACGTCGCCGCGAAGGTCGGGACCGAGAATCCGTCGCTCGCCCACACCGTCGACGCCACACCCCAGAGTCCGACGATGCAGGCGACCCCCGCAAAGATCGCTACGGCCCGCGCCCGCTGGGGGATCGCACCTCGCAGCCGCAGCAGGTTTCCCTGCTGACGGCCGCGGCCGCCGCGAGTCCGCTGTGCGGACGAGGTCGAAGGCGACAACATGACCGAACGAATCGGCGGGTTCGCTCAGCGACGGCGATCAGCCGCCGTTGCGGTCGACCCAGTCGGCGGTGAAGCTCGAGTCGAGCAGACCGTCGAGCGGTGCTTCGTTCTCGGTGAATCCGGATTCGACGAGGAACGGGTTGATGAGCTCCGCCGTGTACAAGAGCGACTCGGTGGTATCACCGTCTTCGAACGCCGCCAGCGCATCTTCGGCCGAGAATATCGTCGTCCCCTCGGCGAACAGCTCGTATTCCTCCACAGTCGTCTCGGCGACTCCGGCCATGATCCCTGTGGACTCGACGGGGTTCTCCTCGATGTAGTCGAGCGTGAGGTACCAGGCGTCGACCAGCTTCTGCACTGCGGTCGGGTTCTCGTCGACGATGTCTCGGGTAGCGACGATGTGGTCCGGAATCAGCCCGGGGAAGTCAGCGGAGCTGAACAACTCAGCCGAGCCGGCACGCCCCAGTGCGGTGAGCCAGAACGGTGCGAACACTCCGACGCAATCGAATTCACCCGCAGCAAAGCTGGCCGCCGCAACGTCGGTCAGCACGCCGACGAAGTTGATGTCGTCCTGGGTGAGTCCGACCGACTCCAGTCCTTGGACCAGCAAGAAGTGGTCGACCACACCGGCCTCGGCGGCGACCGTCTTGCCCTCCAACTCCTCGATCGTCGTGATCGACTCGTCGCAGATGATCTTGTCGTTGCCCGTCGAGTTGTCGTTGACCACGACGACGACCTGCTCATCGCCGAACGCAACACTGGCCATAGTGTCGCTGAGGGTTTGAGTGACGAAGTCGAGCTCTCCGGCGACCATCGCATCGATGCTCGCCAAATAGTCAGCGAAGAAAACCAGGTTCACGTCGAGGCCGACTTCTTCGAAGATGCCCGCCTCTTCGGTGACTGCCAGGGGGAACCAACCGGGCCACGCCGAGTACCCGATGGTGATCGAGTCGATCTCGTCCGACGCGCCGGAGTCGGTCGTTGTCTCGTCAGTCGCGGTGTCGTCAGTCGCGGTGTCGTCAGCCGCACTCGTTTCGGTGCTGGTGTCGCTCGACGTCTCGGCGGTCGTCGCCGATGTGTCGCTGCTGCTGTCGTCATCGTCGCCGCATGCGGCGGCGACGAGCGCAAGTGCCGTGAGTGCGGCGGTGATGCGAATCCTACGACGATTCATGTGACGCCCTTCTGTGGATGGATTCGCCGAACGTAGGAGTGCTTTGTTTCAATCGAATGTCATTCGAATTAACCGATATGGGCCATCGCGTCACGCCCGTGTTTCGGCTCCAGAGCCGTGGTCGGTCCCCTGGAGTCAACCGTTGAGGTCGACGGCGGTGTCGTTGCTGATCGCTGCGAGTGCAGCTGGATCTCGCAGCAGGGCCCGGAGCCCGAGGTCGGCCACAAACGATCCGATCCGACCGGGATCCATGAGCGCATCACCGTCCGATGCCGGCGGGCGATACCAATTCTGAATCGCCTCGTCGTTGGCGAGTATGGATCGAGCAGTCAACTCGACGTCGACCTCGACGAAGTCGCCAGCGGCAACACCTTGGGCCACGAACCCCTGCACGCGAGACACCAATCGACGGCGGTCCTCCCAGTAGCGGCTGAGGTTGGCACGGTCGTCGCCGGCCAACCGGTGCACTTCGTTGATGTCGAAGCTCAACTCGCACAGCGCAGCTGCGTCGTTGCGGACGAAGGCGTGCAGCCTCCGCGGCGCATCGGCGAACCGCATAGCGGCCGCGTCAGCGATCGCCAGCGGTTGCTGGTTGACCTCGGTGACGATGCGATCGAGCAGCTCGTACTTGTTGGCGAAGTAGTAGTAGATCGACGACACGGCGAGGCCGGAGGCGTCAGCGATCTGGGCCATTGTGGTCCCCGCGACCCCGTGACGGGCGAACAGTCGCGCGGCGACGCCGACGATTTCGTCGTCGACGGGCCCGTCAACCGTTCGCCGAACGCGTCGCGGACGTCCGGCGCCGGGAGCACGACGACGCGGTCGCTCGCCGTACCGTCGCGTCGCCACGAGGGCGACTGTATCGACCGTACGTCAGCTCAGAATAGAGATGCCGTCGCCGAGCACCTTGGCACCGAGCACCACCAACACCACGGTCATGATCGTGGCGTTGTGGTCGATGAGCCACCGTTTCATCTCGTCGAGCACGGGTTGCGCCCGCTCGCCAGCAACGGCATTGATCACGACGGGCGTGACCACCGTGACCGATCCGATGGCGACGAACACGATGAGTGCGACGTATTCGTCGCCCGTCGACAACCCGCCTGCGCCGATGGTCGACGCAGCGGCGATGGTCAGCCCGAGGTTCTTCGGGTTGACCGCCGACAGCAGCACGGCCATTCCGACCGCACGCGCCGCAGTGAAATCGTCGATCGAGGCCATCCACGCTGGTGTCGACGCCACCGCACCATGCCGAGGCCGCGACCGCCATCGCCGGATACCGAGCACGATGAACAGTGCGCCGACCGCCATCTTGACCCATCCACTCGTCGTGGACGGTCCCCCGTTGTCGTCGTCGGAGAGGCCGAGCGCCAACACGATCGCTCCGGCGCCGAACAGTCCGAGCACCCAGCCAACGGCGAAGGAGACACCGTTGCTGGCCGCCTTGCGGCTGAACAGCATCAGGATCACCGCGATCACCGGGACCGGGCTGATCGCCACGCCGACGGCGACGCTGAGTATCTGCCCGATGACCTCGCCCATGCGATCAGCGCCGGCGGATCACGAACGATCTGACGGCCTCAGCGCCCCTGGATGTAGCCGTAGAGATCGTCGTTCTCCGCTTGCAGTTCACTGAGGCGGAACTTGACGACGTCGCCGATCGAGATGATGCCGTCAAGTTTGCCGTCGTCGTCAACGACGGGAAGGTGACGAAACCGCTGCCCGGTCATCAGCACCATCAGGTCGTTGACCGCGTCGTTCTGCTGACACGTGACGACGCTCGCCGACATCGCAGCGGAGACGGGTTCGTCCAGCGTGGCAGGACCGTCTTCGGCCAGCCGACGAACGATGTCGCGCTCAGAAATGATGCCGTCGATGGTCGACGTGTTCGCGCTGACGACCAGCGCACCGACCTTCCGCTCGCCGAGCTGGGCGACGGCGTCGCTGATCGATGCATCGGGCGCGATCGTGGCAACGTCGCGGCCTTTCACGGACAAGATCGCGTGAACGTTCATTTGCACCATCCCCTTTTCATCGCCAACCCCAGTGGGCGGCACGTTAGTGCACGCCGGCCACCACAGCGACCGCAGGCGGCAGTCAGAGCTACCAGCGGTAGTGAGCGAAGGCCTTGTTCGAGTCGGCCATCTTCTGGATGTCGTCACGGCGCTTCATCGCCGCACCAAGACCCTGAGAGGCGTCGAGCAATTCGTTGGCCAGACACTCTGCCATCGTCTTTTCGCGACGATCGCGGGAGTAGTCGACGATCCAGCGAACCGCAAGCGTGGTCGCCCGCCGGGGGCGCACCTCGACCGGCACCTGGTAGGTGGCACCACCGACGCGGCGGCTGCGCACCTCGAGCGGCGGCTTGACGTTCTCGACAGCGCGCTTGACGACGTCGATCGCCTCGTCGTCGGTGTCGGACTTGGCGTCGATGATGTCCATCGCGTCGTACACGATCCGCTCGGCGAGCGTGCGCTTGCCGTGCAGCATCACCTTGTTGATCAGCTGGGTGATGAGTACCGACTTGTGGATCGGATCGGCGACGAGCTCGCGCCGTGGGGCAGGACCTTTACGAGGCATCGGTCACTTCTCCTTCTTGGCGCCGTAGCGGCTGCGGGCCTGCTTACGGTTCTTCACGCCGACGGCGTCGAGCGCACCGCGGATGATCTTGTAGCGCACACCAGGAAGGTCGCGCACACGACCGCCGCGCACGAGCACGATCGAGTGCTCCTGCAGGTTGTGCCCTTCGCCCGGGATGTAGGCGGTCACTTCGATGCCGGAGTTGAGGCGGACACGGGCCACCTTGCGCAGCGCCGAGTTGGGCTTCTTCGGGGTGGTGGTGTACACGCGGGTACACACGCCGCGACGCTGGGGCGAGCCCTTGAGCGCCGGGGTCTTGCTCTTGGTGACCTTCGAGCTGCGCCCCTGGCGGACCAGCTGCTGAATGGTGGGCATACGTTCGGAACCTCGATCCGGATCGTCCACGTCGTCGGCAAGCCGAGTTGTGGAATGTGGTGAGTTGGCGCCCCGAGTGGGCACCGCCATACAGCGGCCGACGTACGGATTCCCCGCTGAAAGGACCCTGCAATGCTACGGACGCAGCTGCCAGCTTCCAACGGCGGCGGTGCTCGTCGCGGGGACAACCGGGGTCAGACCCCTGCTGTCCGAGCTGCGTGCCGGTTGAGTATTCGCTCCATCGGACAGTTGGGGTCTGACCCCTGTTGTCCGATGGAGCGAGTATCGACTCAGCCGATGGATTCTGACGACGGCGTCGTGGCACCGTTGGTCTCGACGGCGGCCGGCTGCTCGCCGGCTGCGTCGGCGTCGTAGCTGCCGTGCAGGTCGGCGAGGAAGGCCGCCGGGTCTGCGACTTCGGCGTCGCTCGAATAGAACGTCATCGGCTCGTAGTCGGGAGCTTCGATCCCAAACTCGCGGTAGCGCATCATGCCGGTGCCAGCAGGGATGAGCTTGCCGATGATGATGTTCTCCTTCAAGCCGATGAGGTCGTCGCCGCGGCCGTCGATCGCCGCCTCGGTGAGCACACGGGTGGTCTCCTGGAAGGAGGCCGCCGAGAGCCACGAGTCGGTAGCCAGCGACGCCTTGGTGATGCCCATCAGCTCGGGGCGGCCCTCGGCGGGACGTGATCCGTCCTCGACCATCTGCCGGTTGGTGTCGCGGAAGCGCTTGGCATCGACCCGCTCGCCGGGCAGGAAGGCGGTGCCGCCTGGCTCCTGCACGCCGACGCGGCGCGTCATCTGACGAACGATCAGCTCGATGTGCTTGTCGTGGATCGACACACCCTGGTCGCGGTAGACCCGCTGAACCTCTTCGACGAGGTACAGCTGCGTCTCGCGAATCCCCTTGATCTCCATGATCTCCTTCGGATCGAAGGGACCGTCGGTGAGCGGCTCACCGGCGCGGATCTCTTGGCCATCTTCCACGATCGGGCGGGCGCCGAGCGGCAACACGGTTTCGTACGTGTCGCCGGCGTCGTCGGTGACGACGACCGGGATGCCTTTGCCCTCGTCTTCGCGCAGCACGAGCGTGCCGGTCGCCTTGGCCAGACGGGCCGAGCCCTTCGGGGTGCGAGCCTCGAACAGCTCGACCACGCGGGGCAGACCGCCGGCGATGTCCTTACCGGCCACACCACCGGTGTGGAAGGTGCGCATCGTCAGCTGCGTGCCGGGCTCACCGATCGACTGAGCGGCGATCACGCCGACCGCCTCGCCGAGTTCGATCAGCTTGCCAGTGGCCAGCGAGCGGCCGTAGCACATGGCGCACACGCCGAGTTCGGCGTCGCATGTGAGCACCGAGCGGACGCGCACCCGATCGATCTCGGGGTCGTCGCGCAGCGCGGCGAGCTCTTCGTCGCCGACGATGGTGTTGCGCTCGAGCAGCGTGATCTCTTCACCATCCTTGACCATCGGCGTCGACAGTTCGACGTCGTTGATCAGCGCCCGGCCATAGAGCTTGGTCTCGAGGTACGCACGGCGGTTGGCGGTGTCAGGAGCGACGTTCTCGACCCAGATTCCGAGGTTGGTGCCACAGTCGTCCTCGCGGATGATCAGCTCCTGGGCGACGTCGACGAGACGACGCGTGAGGTAACCCGAGTCGGCGGTACGGAGCGCGGTGTCGACCAGACCCTTACGGGCGCCGGGCGTGGCGATGAAGTACTCGAGGGTCTCGAGGCCTTCACGGAAGTTCGACTTGATCGGACGGGGGATCATGTCACCGCGGGGGTTGGCGACCAGGCCACGCATGCCCGCGATCTGACGCATCTGCGTCATGTTTCCGCGAGCACCCGAGCCGACCATCATGTCGATCGGGTTGAACTGCTGGGCCTTGAACTCGGCCTCCATCGCAGCCTGCACCTCGGCGGTCGCGTCGGTCCAGATACGAACCTCCTGTTGACGACGCTCGCCGTCGGTGATGATGCCGCGGCGGAATTGGGTCTCGACCTTGTCGGCCTGGCTTTCGTAGCCGTCGAGCAGATCGCGCTTGGCCTGCGGCGTGCGCACGTCGTCGATCGACACCGTGAGCCCCGACTGCGACGCGTAGCGGTAACAGACGTTCTTCACGTTGTCGAGCGCCTCGGCGACCGTGGCCTTGTCGTAGTTGTCGGAGAGGTGCTCGACCATGACACCCATTTCCTTCTTCTTCACGGTGTCGGTGAAGTGTCCGAAGCGGTCGGCGTAGTCGTCGGGCAGCGCATCTTCGAACAGCGCGCGGCCGGCGGTGGTCTGGAACCCTTCCTTGCCCGGAGGACGCATCTCGATGCCCGCGTGCAGATCGAGGGTGCCCTCTTCGTAGGCCCGCATCACTTCCCACAGATGGCGGAAGCGGCGGCCCTCACCGGTGGCGCCCTCGATGTGCTCGGTGAGGTAGTACCCACCGATGATCATGTCCTGCGATGGTGTCACGATCGGACGACCCGAAGCCGGCGACAAGATGTTGTTGGCGCTGAGCATCAGCACGCGAGCCTCGGCCTGTGCCTCCGACGACAGCGGCACGTGAATGGCCATCTGGTCACCGTCGAAGTCGGCGTTGAACGCAGTGCACACCAGCGGGTGGATCTGGAGCGCCTTGCCCTCGACGAGCACCGGCTCGAAGGCCTGGATGCCCAGACGGTGCAGCGTTGGCGCACGGTTGAGTAGCACCGGGTGCTCCTTGATGACGTCTTCGAGGACGTCCCACACCTGCGGGCGACGGCGCTCGACCATGCGCTTGGCGGTCTTGATGTTCTGCGCCAGCTCGAGATCGACCAGGCGCTTCATGACGAACGGCTTGAACAGCTCGAGGGCCATCAGCTTCGGCAGGCCGCACTGGTGCAGGCGCAGCGTCGGGCCGGCGACGATCACCGAGCGACCCGAGTAGTCGACGCGCTTGCCAAGCAGGTTCTGACGGAAGCGGCCCTGCTTGCCCTTCAGCATGTCGGAGAGCGACTTCAGCGGGCGGTTACCCGGTCCGGTGACCGGCCGGCCGCGGCGACCGTTGTCGAACAGTGCGTCGACGGCCTCCTGCAGCATCCGCTTCTCGTTGTTGATGATGATCTCGGGAGCGCCGAGGTTGAGCAGGCGCTCCAACCGGTTGTTGCGGTTGATCACCCGGCGATAGAGGTCGTTGAGGTCGGAGGTGGCGAACCGGCCACCGTCGAGCTGGACCATCGGCCGCAATTCCGGCGGGATCACCGGCACCGCGTCGAGGATCATCGCCTTCGGGTCGTTGGTACGACGGCCGTGCTCGTCGCGTCGGTTGAACGACGCGACGATCTTCAGGCGCTTGATCGCCTTCTGCTTGCGCTGGGCGCTGAGGGGCTTGCGGCCGGAGTCGCCCGGGTCGATGGCCTCGCGCAGCTTCTGCTCTTCTTCGTCGAAGTCGATGCGGTCGATGAGCGCCTTGATCGCCTCGGCGCCGGTGCCGCCTTCGAAGTACTCGCCGTACTTGTCGCGCATCTCGCGCCACAACATCTCGTCTTCGATGATCTTGCGCGAGTGCAGGCCCTTGAACTCGTCCCACGTGCGAGCGATGAGGTCGAGCTCGATCTCGTAACGCTCGCGGATGCCCTCGACCTCTTTGTCGGCTTCCTTCTGGAGCTTCTTCAGCTCGGCGGCCTTGGCGTCTTCCTTCTCGGCCTGGGCAGCTGCTTCTTCGAGCTCCTTGAAGCGGGCGTCGATGGCCAGCTCCATCTCCTTTTGGATGGCGTCGCGCTCTTCGAGGTACTCGTTCTCGAGCGTCTCGAGTGCTTCATGACGGCCGTCCTCGTCGACCCAGCTGACGAGGTGTGCAGCGAAATAGATGACCTTCTCGAGCTGCTTGGCCTTGAGCTCTTCTTTCGGCTCGATGCCGGCGAGCAGGTAGGCCAGCCACGAGCGTGTGCCGCGCAGGTACCAGATGTGCACGGCCGGAGCGGCCAACTCGATGTGGCCCATGCGGTCACGGCGCACCTTGGAGCGCGTGACCTCGACGCCACAGCGCTCGCAGATGATGCCCTTGAAGCGGACACGCTTGTACTTGCCGCAGTAGCACTCCCAGTCGCGGGTGGGTCCGAAGATCTTCTCGCAGAACAGGCCGTCCTTCTCGGGACGCAGCGTGCGGTAGTTGATCGTTTCGGGCTTCTTGACCTCGCCGTGGCTCCACGTGCGGATCTGGTCCGCCGTAGCCAGGCGGATCTTGAGCTGGTCGAACATGTTGACGTCGAGCATGTGAGGTGGGTCCTGTCTCTTGTCTCGGATCGTTCGGGCGGGTGTCTCAGTAGTGGGGCCAAAGGGGGGGGGGGGCACCAGGTGGGGCGGGGAGGGCGGGGGTGGGGGGGGGGGGGGG
>JBCDFR010000097.1:0-8986 GCA_039177505.1 Actinomycetota bacterium
CACGGCACGCCGTATCTCGAACGCCGCGCCATCTTGCGGGAGAACATCTTGGCGATGCGGCAGCTGTGGACCTCCGACGAAGCGAGCTTCGAGGGCGAGCACGTGTCGATCGAACCGAGCTGGGCATGGCCAAAGCCCACGCAACAACCACACCCGCCGATCATCCTGGGTGGCACCGCAGGCCCACGCACCGCTGCCGACATTGCCGAATTCTGCGATGGCTGGATGCCGATCGGCGGCCACCGTCCGCTGGCCAAACTCGACGAGGTGCGCGCGGCGTGCGAGCAGATCGGACGAGACCCAGCGACGGTCGAGATCGGCTTGTTCGGCGCACCGCCCGACGCCGAGAAGCTCGAATCGCTGGCCGATCGCGGCGTCACCCGAGCGGTGATGGGTCTCCCCCAGGGCGATCGCTCAGAGGTGCTCACCGCGCTGGAGGAGCTTGCGCCGCTCGTCGAGCAGATGGCCGACGCCCCAGTCGGGTGAACGCGATGGGCAGCGCCACCACCCTCGAACTGTTCGTCGACAACATCGACTTCGGCGAGGGCCCTCGCTGGCGTGATGGTCGGTTGTGGTGGAGCGACTTCTACCAACACACGATCAGCTCTGTCGGCGCCGGCGGTGACCGGCGCGTCGAGCTCGACTACGACGGTCGGCCATCGGGCCTCGGCTGGCTGCCCGATGGTCGGCTGCTGTTCGTGTCGATGCTCGACCAGCGCGTGATGCGCCGAGAGCACGACGGTTCGGTTGTCGAGCACGCGGACCTCTCGTCGATCGCCACCGACAAGTGCAACGACATGGTCGTCGATGCACGCGGGCGGGCCTACGTCGGCAACTTCGGTTTCGATCTCGAAGCCCAAGCCGAGTTCACGCCGACCACGCTCGCCCTCGTGCACCCGGACGGCGCGGTGGAACAGGTCGCCGACGACATGGCGTTCCCCAACGGATCGGTGATCGTGCCGGGCGACGGCTCGGCGACGCTGATCGTCGGCGAGAGCTTCGACGGCCGCTACACGGCGTTCGACATCGACGACGCCACGGGCCACCTATCGAGTCGGCGGATCTGGGCAGAGATCGCCGGTACTGCGCCCGACGGCTGCGCCATCGATGCCGAGGATGCCATCTGGTTCTCCGACGCCGTTGGTTCACAGGTCGTGCGCGTGTTCGAGGGCGGCGAGGTAGCGGCGACCATCCCGACGCCGTTGCCCACGTACGCCTGCATGCTCGGCGGCGACGACGGGCACACGTTGTTCGTGCTCACCGCCGTCGACGCCCACCCCGATCAGGCCGACGGCACCGCGACCGGCGCGATCTACACCACCCGCGTCGACGCACCCCGCCACCCAACCGCCCACCCCTGACCGAAAAACCGGGGATTCCGTGCGCTTTTCGCATGTTTCGCTCACAATTTCGGAGTTATGGTTGCGTTCACAAGTATTTGTGCTACATTGTTTGTTATGACAAACACCTCCTCCACGACGACCTCCACCCTTCCGCTGGCGGCCGGCACCTGGGCGGCCGATCCGTCGCACACCACGGTTGGCTTCACGGTCCGCCACCTGGGCTTGTCGAAGGTGCGCGGCCGGTTCGACGGTGTCACCGCCGCCGTCACCGTCGGCGACGACCTCGCCACCACGTCGGTGAACGCCGAGATCGACCTGGGCAGCGTGGCCACCGGCAACCCCGATCGCGACGGTCATCTGCAGTCGACCGACTTCTTCAACGCCGAAGCGCATCCGCAGATGACCTTCGTGTCGACCGGAATCTCCGGTAGCGGCGAGGAGTACACCCTCACCGGCGAGCTAACCATCAACGGCGTCACCAAGCCGGTCGAGCTCGACGTGGAGTTCTTCGGTACGTCGGTGTTCCCGATGGACCAGTCGACGCGCGCCGGATTCACCGCCACTGGCACGCTGTCGCGCAAGGAGTTCGGCATCGAGTTCAACGTGCCGCTCGGCGGCGACAAGGTGATGATCTCCGACAAGGTCAACCTCGAGCTCGACGTGCAGCTCGTCGCTCCCGCCTGAGCAACCACCGATCGCCGGTGAGAGGATGACGTCATGACGAGCGAAGCCCCAGAGTTCGGAACCGCCCGCGACGGCGATCATCCCGACCGCGACGACGAGTGGGCACGCCTGCGCGCCGCGCACCTCCGCCCCGCGGAGGAGCGCGCCGCCTCCACGGCGCGCGGCGTGCATCACCAAGCACTGATCTCCTCCGACGTCGAGCGGACGATCGACTTCTATCAAGGGCTGCTCGGGTGGCCGTTGACCGAGTTGTTCGAGAACCGCGACTACGAAGGATCGACGCATTTCTTCTTCGACATCGGCAATGGCAACGCCCTGGCCTTCTTCGACTTCCCCGGCCTCGGCCTCGAGGAGTACGCGGAAGTGCTCGGTGGCCACCACCACCTGGCGGTCTCGATGTCGCGCAGCGACTGGGAAACAGCGCGCGACCGACTGCACGATGCCGGCGTGGAGACATTCCTCGCCGGCGACACGTCGCTGTACTTCGCCGGCCCCGACGGTGAGCGCATCGAAATCATCAGCGATCCGCTCGGGGAGATGTACGGCTCCACGGTCGTCTGACGGCCACCGGGCTCGACTCGGCACCACCGAGCGCGCCAGGATGGAGGATGCGGGACGACCCGCCCGTCTGTCGTCGAGCGAAGGGGATCGCCATGGCCGTCATCGACAACCCGACCACACTCCAACTCACACCACAGTCGCCCACGATCGGCGCGCTCGTCGACGGCATCGACCTGCGCGAACCGTTGAATGGCGAGCAGACCGCCGAGATGCGCCAGGCGCTACTCGACTGGAAGGTGCTGTTCTTCCGCGACCAGGACATCACCACCGACCAACACCTCGCCTTCGCCCACAACTTCGGCGAGCTCGAGGTACACCCGTTCAGCCCCCACAAGGAGGGCTATCCCGAGGTGTTGGCGATCACCCACGACGCCGATCGTCCAGGCCAGGAGAACGGCTGGCACTCCGATGTGACCTGGCGCCTCGAGCCGTCGCTCGGATCGGTGCTGCGCATCATTGACGCTCCTCCGGTGGGTGGCGACACGCTGTTCGCCGACATGTATGCGGCCTACGACGGCTTGCCTGAACGCATTAAAGAGCGCGTCGAGGGCAAGGTGGCGCGCCACGACTTTGAGCTGTTCCGCAAGCGGCATGAACGCGCCGGGGCGACCGAGGAAGAGTTGGCCGAGTTCGACAAGCAATACCCCAACCCGCACCATCCGGTGATCCGCACGCATCCCGAGACCGGCCGCAAGGGCATCTACGTGAACGCCGGCTTCACCAAAGAGATCGTGGGCATGGACCCCGACGAGTCGGCCGAACTACTCGAGATCCTGTACCGCCAGGCGAGTTTCCCCGAGTACCAGGTGCGGTTCTCATGGGAGCCGAACTCGATCGCCTTCTGGGACAACCGCTCGTGCCAGCACTACGCCGTCAGCGACTACTGGCCGAGCCACCGGCGGGTCGAGCGCGTGACGATCATCGGCGACACGCCCTACTACGACCCCGCTCAAGATCCCGGACTGCCGACCGACGAGCGGTTCCAGGGCGGCATCCGCCGCTGGAGCCAGAGCTAGAGCAGGTACTGCACCGCGACGCGCTGCGCCGCGGTGTCGACGATGTGCTCGGCGATGAACGCCTGGTGCTCGGGGTGGTCGCGGTACGTGTGGAAGTCGTCGACAGACTGGAAGTCGGCGACGAGCACGTAGTCGAACGTGGTGTCTGCCAACTCAAGGTCAGGCCCGTGCACGTAGCTGACGATCTCGTCGATCACGGTCGGCAAGCGATCGAGCGCCGCACCCAGCGCAGCGACCGCAGCGGCGTCAACGTGGTCGTGCCACCGGAACATCACGACGTGGCGGATCATGCCGCCACCTCATCTAGGTGACGCAATAGTCCTTCGAGCGCGGCGACGTAGCTGATCGCTCCGAAGCCCGAAACGACACCGACGCACATTGGGCTGATCATCGAGTGCTGGCGGAACGACTCGCGAGCGGCAACGTTCGACAGGTGCACTTCGACCACCGCCAGCCCGGTTGCAGCGATCGCATCACGGAGCGCGATCGAGGTATGGGTGTAGGCCCCGGGATTGAAGAGCACGCCGTCGGACCAGTTCCGGGCGTCGTGGAGCATGTCGACGAGCTGGCCCTCGTGGTTCGACTGCTGATCGCTCAGCTCAGCGCCCCGCTCCTCCGCGATCGACCGCAACTGGGCGACGATGTCGTCGAGCGTCGTGGCGCCGTAAACCTCCGGCTCGCGCGTCCCGAGCAGGTTGAGATTCGGTCCATTAAGCAGCAGAATCTGACGTGGCACGTCCGCATCCTATGGCGCATCGATGCGCGACGATGATGCCGATGCCGGGGAACGACGACATCGACCGCCGAGTGCGCTGGGCGGTGTACGACGCGTTGTCGAGGACAGGCGATGCGCCGACCCGCGCCGTCCTCGATGCGATCGTCGGTAACGCCTCGGCCGTCGCGCCCTCGCTGCGACGTTTGCACGACGCTCATGCTCTGGTGCTCGACGAGCGCGACGAGGTCACCATGGCACTGCCGTTTGCGACCCGACCCACCGACCACGTCGTGATGTCGACCGACGGGCGACGGTGGTGGGCCAACTGCGCGTGGGACGCACTGGCCATTCCGTTGATGCTCGATGTCGACGCCGCCATCACATCGCGTTGGCTCGACGATGGAGCGCCTGCGCACTTCGAGGTGAGCAACGGCCAGGTCGCGCCGAGCGCCGGACTGGTCCACTTCACCCGACCAGGGGCGATCTGGTGGGACGACATCGTCGAGACTTGACGCACGATCCGGTTCCTCCGGTCGGAGGACGCGGCACCACGCGGCGGTTCGGTCGTGGCCATGACGACACTGTTCGAGTTGAGCCGCGGTTGGTACGCCGGTCGCCTTGATCTCGACTTCGAGCCACGCACGCTCGCCGAGAGTCAGGCGTTGCTCTCCGCCAGCGGGTTCCACGGACCGTTCTGGCAGTTGGCCTAGCCGAGCACGATCGACGCGCCGATCAGATCAGTTCCTGAGCGGCGGTACTGAACGTCGGCGTCAGGTGCGACGTGTCGTTGAAGCACCTCACGACCCATTGATGACCGTCGACGACGATGTGGGAAATCGACGCGTTGTCGGCGCCGACGAAGGTGAACCCGGAGGTGCCCGCCGCGATGTTGACGATCTGCCCGATGACCCCGCCATGCACCACTGCCACCACGACCTGGTCGGCGTGCGCGGCGGCGATCCGTTCGATACCGGCGCGCACCCTCCGCTCGAAGTCGTCCGCCGGCTCGCCATTGGGGATCACGTCCCACCGCTGCGCCGCACGCATCTCGAGCACGAGCGGGTCACCGTCGGCGACGCGTTGGCGGAATTCGCCGCCCTCCCAGTCGCCGAGGAACACCTCGCGCAGATCGGGCTCGACGCGCGCCTCGAAACCGACCCGATCGAGGAGCGGTTGCGCCGTCTGGCGAGTGCGCTGCAATGACGTCACATACACCGCCGCGATCTGCTCGCCAGTGGCGATGAGGCGTTCGGCGGCAAGCTCGGCCTGGGCATGCCCGTCAGGCGACAGCGGCGGGTCGCCGTGGCCGTCGACCAATGGAAACGACTCTCCCTCGACGTGCGGCGCTGACTCGCCGTGACGGACGAGCAGGATCTCGCACGCGCCCGGCGGCGGTTGGAAGCGGGTCTGGCGGAACTGACGGGCGGTGCTCATTGCGTTCCGCACCGTAGCCGTGAGCTGGTTCAGCCGTCTTCAGCGGGAGTCGCCAACTGTGAGAGGAACTCGTCGAGACCGTCGGTGTCGAGCCGCGCCGTCAACGCACCGTCGGCATCGTGGCCGATGTCGAGGGCGGGGCAGAAGAAGTTGCTGGAACCGACGAAGAAGTGCGGCGATCCGTCGACCCCGAGCCGTTGACCTTCCTCGTAGTCGTCGCGCACGATCGCCTCGCCGTCGAGGCGCGCCTTGTGCCCGATCGCGCTGTGCAGCGCATGGGATCGGGCATAGTCGGCGAGGACGTCGGGATCGGAGATGTCGCGACCCAGCTCGAACAGCCCACGCCGCAGATCGATGCTTAACGCAAGGCCAGTCGCCGGGTCGGCGACGTAGGCGTTGGCGACCATCGCCAGGGCCGGGATCGTCGTGCTCGGCCAGCTGCCGGCATCGAGCCCACGGAAGGAGTCGCCACCGAGCTGCGCTGTGAGCGCCTCGCTTTTCGACGCGACCGCGTCGTATTGCAACGGCTGACCATTGACCCATTCCAGCGGCCACGCCTTGACGTACATAACCGCCGCTCGTCCGGTGCTGCTCAACATCGGCACGACCCGTTGGAGTCCAACGTGGGTGAACGGGCACGTGATGTCGGCGAACACGTCGACGGTGGGTGGCGGAGACGGCGCCGCGTCGTCGTCGGTTGTCGCCGCCTGATTGGCGGCAGGGGTGCGCTGTCGACGACGGAACAGTGCCATGGTTCAACTCGCAGGCGCAGCGTCGAACGACCGCTGACCCATCGCCGCCGCGACGCCGGCGGCAACGGTGGCTGACAACTCGACGAATCGCTGTGCGCTCGGCGGCTGGGTTCGATCGGTGCGCCAGGCAATTTGTACCGACCGGGCGGGCAACTCGGGCTGGAGCGTGTGCACCTCGATCGTGTTGTCGTCGGGGTCGACACAAAGCAACGGCAAGACGGCCACGCCCATGCCAGCCCTCACCATTGCGGCGACCGCTCCGTTGTCGGCGGTTCGGAACACGTAATGCAGGTCGGGGGCGACGGCACGCAACGCCGACTCGCCGAGCCGCTGACACGACGAATCGAGTGGTTGGCCGATCAGCGGACCCGACACGACGTCGTTGACCGCGATCGGGCCCGTTGGGTACGAACCGGCGGGCGCCACCGCCACGAAGGGATCCGACATCAGGGGAACGGCCGTGAGCGACTCCGGAATCTCGCCGACGACGAAGCTCACGTCGAGCGTGCCGTCGCACAGCGCAGCAAAGAGATCGGCATCGTCATCGCTCTCTTGGAGCTCGATCTGCACCCCTGGAGCAGCGTCGCGCATGGCCGCGACGACCCCGGGCAGAATCGCTGTGGAGGCGGACTGGAAGGTGCCGACCGCCAACGGGCCTGTCTCGCCACCTTCGAAGCGAGTGATCTCTGCTGCTGCATCGGCGAGCACCGCGAGGACGCGGCGAGCCTGGGTCAGCACGATCTCGCCCATCGGCGTGAGCTCCACGGGCCGCGGACCCCCGGGCCGATCGAAGACCGATGCGCCGAGCGCTTGTTCGAGCACCGCGATCTGTTGGCTTACCGCCGACTGGGAGTACCCGAGTTCAGCCGCTGCCCGCCCGAACGTGCCCGTCTCGGCCACCGCTATCAACGACGCCAGATGGCGCGGATCGAGCGCACTCACGTCCACGACCGCACCCTACCGGAACTATCAGAATTGCTAATCGTTATGGTGAGCGATATCCGCTTTTCTTGCAGCACTGCAGGCCGTACGGTCGACATCGAACCGCCCACCGACGGCTACTCGAAGGAGGCCTCATGACCACTGCACTGCGCACCACGCCGAACCCGCCGGCCGTCGGCCCGCGCCCATGCGCGACCGTCGATACCGATGCCCTGGCATGGGCGATCGAGCGCGTCGGTCTCGCCGGCCACGAATCAGCGATCGCAGAGACCCTCGATTTCGCCGCCACCCAACCGGTGAGCAGAGTCCTCCTCGACGTGCTCGGTGACACCGACGCCCCTGATGTCGTTCGCATCCGAGCGTTCGGCAAGCTGGCGCTCCAGCTGGCGCGCAACCGGCGCTGAGCCGGGCCGCTTCGGCGGTCGGACGCGCGGCCCGCGAGACTGCCTCGATGACGTTGCCGATCCGCTCCGACGAACGATGATCCGCGCCCTCGATGATCGCGTCGTGGCCATCACCGGGGCGGGCTCCGGCATCGGGCGGGCGTTGGCGATCGAGTGTGCTCGACGTGGCGCACACGTAGCGCTGAGTGACGTCGACGCCGATGGACTCGACGTCACCGCCGCAACCGCGCGCGAGCACAGCATCGTGCGCGTCACGACGACGACGGTCGACGTAACCGACCGCAATGTGGTTGCCGCCTGGGCCCAACACACCAACGATGAGTTCGGACGGGTCAACGCGATTGTTAACAACGCGGGGATTGCGCTCGGCGCCGATGTGGTCGACATGGAACAGGCCGACTTCCGCAAGGTGATGGACATCAACTTCTGGGGAGTCGTCAACGGGACGACGACGTTCCTGCCATGGCTCGAAGCGAGCGGCGAGGGGCATGTCGTGAACATCTCCAGCGTGTTCGGACTGCTCGGCATCCCGAGCCAGGCGGCCTACAACTCCTCGAAGTTCGCGGTACGCGGCTACACCGAGGCACTGCGCACCGAACTCGACATCACCAACAGCTGTGTGTCGGCAACAACGATCCATCCCGGCGGCATCCGCACGAACATCGCCCGCAACGCCATCTCGTTTCCCGATGAGATCGACCCAGAGGAAGCAGCGACGCAATTCGAGCAGCTGGCACGCACCACTCCTGAGCAGGCGGCCAGATGGATCGTGGGCGCAATGCTCAAGAACAAGCGACGAGCGCTCATCGGTCCCGACGCCCACGTGTTCGACCTTGCCGCTCGTGTCTCACCGCGCGGCGCACAGTGGCTGATCGGTCGAATGGCCGGACGGGCGCGCGAAAACAACGTCGCCATCGTCTGACCCGTCACTCGCCGCACACTTTCGCCGAGACGTTCATATGTACTCGGGGTGCGATCCGTGGAAGGATCAGCATCGGCGCAACGTGGCGCGCACAGGGAACCCGTCCGCGTCGAGCGGCGACGTGGACCTCGACGAAGAGGAGTTGGAATGACTGATCGAGAAGTGCAACACGGCCTCGAAGGCGTCGTCGCGTTCGAAACGACGATCGCCGAA
>JBCDFR010000098.1:0-8375 GCA_039177505.1 Actinomycetota bacterium
CATGAGCAAGGAAAAGTTTGAGCGTAATAAGACGCATGTGAATATTGGGACGATGGGTCATATTGACCATGGGAAGACGACGTTGACGGCGGCGATTTCGAAGACGTTGTCTGATCGTGGGTTGGCTGATTTTGCGGCGTTTGACACGATTGATAAGGCGCCGGAGGAGAAGGCTCGGGGTATCACGATTTCGATTGCTCATATTGAGTATGAGACTGAGAATCGGCATTACGCGCATGTGGATATGCCGGGGCATGCTGACTACATCAAGAACATGATCACTGGTGCGGCGCAGGTGGATGGCGCGATTTTGGTGGTGGCGGCGACTGATGGTCCGATGCCTCAGACGCGTGAGCACGTGTTGTTGGCGCGTCAGGTGGGTGTGCCGTACATCGTGGTGGCGTTGAACAAGTCCGACATGGTGGATGATGAAGAACTCATCGAGCTGGTGGAGCTCGAGGTGCGTGAGTTGCTGAATGAGTATGAGTTCCCTGGAGATGATGCGCCGGTGGTGCAGGTGTCTGCGTTGAAGGCCCTGGAGGGTGACGCGGAGTGGCAGGAAAAGATCATGGAGCTGATGAATGCTTGTGATGAGTTCATTCCTGAGCCGGTGCGTGAGTTGGAGAAGCCGTTCTTGATGCCGATCGAGGATGTGTTCACGATCACGGGTCGTGGCACGGTGGTGACTGGCAAGGTGGAGCAGGGTGTGATCCACACTGGTGACGAGATTGAGATCGTTGGGTTGCGTGATACGCAGAAGACGACGTGTACTGGTGTGGAGATGTTCCGGAAGTTGCTTGATGAGGGTCAGGCTGGGGACAACATTGGTGCGCTACTTCGTGGGACGGATAAGGAGGATGTGGAGCGTGGTCAGGTGTTGTGTGCGCCTGGGTCGATTACTCCGCATACCAAGTTTGAGGGTCAGGTGTATGTGTTGAATAAGGATGAGGGTGGCCGTCATAAGCCGTTTTTCAACAATTACCGTCCGCAGTTCTTTTTTCGGACGACGGATGTGACGGGGACGATTGAGTTGCCGTCGGGGACGGAGATGGTGATGCCTGGTGACAATGTGGAGATGACGGTGGAGTTGGGGAAGCCGATCGCGATGGATGAGGGTCTGCGGTTCGCGATTCGTGAGGGTGGCCGCACTGTTGGTGCTGGTCGTGTCACCAAAATCCTCGCCTGAGCCCGGCGACTGCTGAAACGAAAGTCATCCCATGGCACAGAGCATTCGCATTCGCCTCAAGGCGTTCGACCACGAAATCATCGACCAGTCGACGAAGAAGATCGTCGAGACGGTGACCCGTACCGACGCTACGGTCCGCGGGCCGATCCCGCTGCCGACCGATAAGCACCGGTACACGGTCATCCGTGGCCCGCATGTCGACAAGGACTCACGCGAACACTTCGAGATGCGTGTCCACAAGCGGCTGATCGACATCGTCAACCCCAACGGCAAGACGATCGACAGCCTGCAGCGCATCGAGCTGCCCGCCGGCGTCGACATCGAAATCAAAAACCCCACCGCGTCAGCCGTGCCGACAGTTGGTGCCAGGCACCAACTGTCGGCATCAACTGTCCGGTGTGCGCCGGTCCAACGACTGCGGGTGGTGCAGGCGGGTGAGCGCCAGGCGGCCGAGCCCGGTTGAGACAGTTGTGAAACAGGTGTGAAGAACCGCTTGTTCTCGCAACGGAGCGCTCCTTGCCGATAGACACCAGGCATGGCTTCGTTCCCCCCACCCCCTTCCGGAGCCCCGCAATCGCCTCCGGTGCTGCCGACGTATCGCCCCGTAGCTTCCGGTGTCGACGCTCCGGAGTCGACGCCCTCGCCCGAGCCGCTGAGCCAATCCCCGAAGAAGCGGCGTCCGCGCACGGCGCTGGTGATTGCGTTGATCGTCGCCGTTGCCTGGGTTGCTGGCCTTACGGGAGCGTTGGTCGGCACACAGGTGGCCGACTGGCTCGATGAGCCGCCGACATCCCCGTCGAGCGAGCCGATCAATGTCGCCGCACCCACGCCCGGCGCGGCCGCCCGGGTCGATGTCGCCCAGGTCGTCGACTACATCGCCCCATCGGTCGTCACGATCAGTGCCGACGTCGGCGGCGGACAATCGTTTGGTACCGGCGTGATCATTTCACCTGACGGTGAGATCCTGACCAATGCTCACGTTGTCGAGGGCGCGAGCGAGATCCGTGTGCGCCTCTCTGGGGAAACCGAGCCGCGCGAGGTCAACCTGCTCGCAGCCGATCGAGGGAACGACCTCGCCCTGCTGCGCATGAATGGCGATGGCTTCCAGGCGGCGACCTTTGCCGACCCTGACAGCATCGCCATCGGCGATGAGGTCGTAGCGATCGGGTTCGCCCTTGGCCTTGACGGTGACCCATCGGTCACGTTGGGCATCGTGTCGGCGCTCGACCGAACGATCGGCACAGACGGTGCGTTCCTCAACGGTCTGATCCAGACCGACGCTGCAATCAGTTCCGGTAACTCGGGCGGGCCACTGGTCAACGGAGACGGTCAAGTCATCGGGATCAACACCGCCGTCGCTCGCAGTGGCACCTTCACTGCAGCGTCCAACGTGGGGTTCGCGATCTCTGCGGGAGAGGCGCTTCCGATCATCGATGCGCTACGCGCACATGCCAATGGGGAGATTCGCGACGAGGCGTACCTCGGAGTCGGTCTCTCAGATCGCATGGATGGTGGTCAGGGTGCGCTGGTGACCAATGTCGAACCGGGCACGCCCGCTGCGGCGGTAGGCATCGAGGACGGTGATCTCATCGTCGCCGTCGATGGGGTGCCCACCGACGGATCGACGGGCTTGATCGCCGCGATCCGCGATCTCGCGCCCGGTGACACCGTGACGCTCACCGTGATCCGTGGCGGTGAAGAGCGGACGCTCGAGGTCACGCTCACCGACCGCCCCGACGGTTGATCGCCGGCCGCAACGGCTTCAACCGGTTGTGGCCGTCGCGTGCTTGCTGTGTGATGGTGCGTGCTCATCGAGGAGGCGTTGCGCCTCGCTCGCAATGGCCCGACAGATGAACCTGTCGGTCAGCATCGCTTGCCCGGCCCGCATTGCGTCGTAACCGATTGCGGTGCGCCGACGCCAAGGGATTGCATCAACAGGGGCCCGCCGCAGAGCGTTGCGTGGCTCGGGTGATCGAGGTGTAGGTCACCTCGGGTAGGACAGTGAGTTCTCGGTGCGCTTGCGTCTGCGAGTCCCGTGCGAACTACGGCGTGACCTATTCGGGACGGATGTTGATGTTCTTTCGTTGGGAACGGTCGAAGCCACCGCGGTTTGCTTCGGCTTCGTCTGCTGAGATCCGCCACTGCATGTTTCCGTTCGCTCGACATGCGACGCCCGCAGTGTCGATGCCGGCGTCGACGTTGATAATGGTCGCTGTTTCGTCCGGTGCGACCTCGACTGCGACGGTGGTGGAGACGGGGTTGGTGCTTTTGCTGTCGGCCCAGGTGTACTTCACGTTGCCCTTGAGGATGCGAACGAAGATCGAGGTGTCGGTGTCGTTGGTCACCAACGCACTGAGCACGCATTCGGAGGGATGAGTGATCGAACCGCGGTCGAGGCGGTACTCGAGGCTCAGGCCGGAGGTGCGTTGACCGTCGATTTTATGGAATGACTGAGTGCTGGACTGAGTCGCGTCTCGGCGGTTGTCGTTGACGGTGATGGTGAAGTCGGTGGTGGCGGTGTTGCTGGTGGCGTCGGTGGCGGTGCAGGTGACGGTGGTGTCACCGATATCAAAGAACTGGCCTGACGCGGGGGTACACGAGATCGAGGCGACGAAGTCGTTGTCGGTGGCGTCGGGCAGTTCGAAGTTGACGATGGCGCCTGGTTGGCCGGGGTCGTTGGTGGTGGTGATGTCAGCGGGTTTGGTGATGACGGGTGCTTCGAGGTCGAGGCTGTTGATGAATCCTGCGCTGCCCCATGCGATCGATTGCCCTGACGCGTGGGCAGCCGCGCTGACCGGTGTTGCTGCGGTCGTGCCGGCGACGAGCACCGACGCTGTCACAACAACACTGACCACTCCCCAAACCGTGCACGCGCCAGCTGCCATTACAAACCCGTCCCATGTATCAGCACGGTACGCACCGCGCAGCCCGCAGGTGAAATCGAGCGTCCCCTCAGCCCTCACGGGTGGCGTTGACGCTCACCGCAGTCGATAGTGGTGAAGCGCGGATGCTCGAGGTCACGCTGACCGATCGCCCCGACGGCTGCTCGCCGGCCGCAACGGCTTCAACCGGTTGTGGCCGTTGCCTGCTTGCCGTGTGATAGTGCGTGCTCATCGAGCAGGCGTTGCGTCTCGCTCGCGATAGCCCGACAGACGAACCGAGTGACCGCTCGGGCTTCGTCGGGGTCGAGGCCGGCGGTGTCGAGCAGGGCGACCATCGACTGTGAGCCGATTGCCAGCGACAGCGCATGCCGCACGAGGCGGAGATCGTCGTCTGGGAGCTGCTCGATCAGCGGCTCGATCGCGGCGTCGATCTGAATGAACCGTCGACCCGGTCGGTCGGCATCGGTTGCCCGGCCCTCGATGCGCCGTTCGAGCATGATGCGCTCGAAGGTGCGCGTGCTGTCTTGGTGCTCGAAGAGGTAGGCGTTGACATTTTCTTCTGCGGCCAACATCCGTTGGTCGAGGTTGTTGCCCGCTGTCGACATCGCGACACGAGGATCGGGCGAGTGGCGGTCGGCTTGCAGCTGCCACAGGAGGTCGTCGATCGACTCGAAGTAGCGGTACACAGTCGCTCGGCTGACCAACGCCTCGTCGGCGATCTCGTCGACCGACTGGTTGGAGGAACCGGCGTCGACCAGTCGGCCGGCGGCGTCGAGGATCGCTCGTCGAGTTCGCTCCCGCTGGTTCTCTCGAGTCGCCATGATGACAGCATAGTCCAGTCATGAGACAAAAGTCTTGCGAAAGTGATCACATCGTGATACAAGTGTCGCACGAGCAAGGGTTGCTCTGAGACAGAATGTCGACTTGAGGAGAACACGATGACGACCGCAACCAACCCGACCGGTACGACCTTCTGGTTCGACAGCCAGGTGATGGAAGTGCTGGTGTCCGCACAGGACACCGACGGCCGACTGTCGATCCTGCGCCAGCGATTGGTGCCGGGGTACGCCCCGCCCGTGCACGTGCACGAGCGTGAGGACCAGACGTTGAACTTGCTCGAGGGTTCGATGACGGCATGGCTTGATCCGCACGGGGAGTCGCCGACCGAAGTGCATCTCGAAGCGGGCGACAGCGTCTTCTTGCCGCGCGGGGTGCCGCACGCATTCAAGGTTGGCGAACACGGTGTGCGGATGCTGGAGATCAACACGCCGGGCGGCTTCGAGGGTTTCCACCTCGACGCCGGTGACGAGGCGACCCACGACGGAATCCCCGAGCAGGGACCCCCCGACATCGAGCGCATGGTCGCCGCCGCGCCCGACTACGGCTGCACCATCCTCGGTCCACCGCACGGCTGAGGCTCCTAGCCCTTGGGTAGCTCGGCGCCGGGCGCTGCGTGATACACCGGCGCGGTGACCGACCCGTACTTTCGGACCTCCGCCGATGGTCTCGCCCCCTGCCCGCATGCTCGTGCACCCTGGGGCGAGGACATGTTGCACGGCCGACTCCTCGGGGCGATCGCCGCCCGTGCGCTCGAACAGTCCTTCGGGGCGCCGAGGCGACGTGCCGCCCGACTGACCGTCGACCTGTTTCGCCCAGCCGCGATGGCACCGGTCGTCGCGTACGTGCGTCCGTTGCGCGAGGGCCGACGGATCACCGTGGGCGAAGCGACGCTCGAGTGCGATGGTCACGAGGTCGTGCGGGCCACGGCGGTGTTCCTCGCCGAAGGGAACGATCCGCCGGGGAGCATCTGGCGCCCCGAGCGCGAGCCATGGCCCGATCCCGATGGGGTGCCGGCGCCATCCGACGGTGGCTCGCCCGGCCAGACCGCCTGGTGGTTTCGACCCGTCAGTGGTGGCTTCGGCAGCGAGGACGATGGCGGTCAACGAGGGCGGGTGTGGAGTAACGAAACGGCCGAACTCGTCGAGGGTGAGTCGCTGACACCGTTTGTCCGTGCGGCCTTGTCGGGTGACATCGCCTGCCCGTTGGCCAACAACAGCGACCAAGGTCTGCACTACATCAACGCCGACTACACGATGATGATCGCTCGCTATCCGGTGGGAGAATGGATCGGGATCGAGGTCGATCATCAGCTCCAGTCCGACGGCATCTCGATGGGCTCATCGACGTTGGTCGACCAGCTAGGACCGTTCGCCACGAGCGGTGGCGTGTCGCTTGCCCGTCCTCCGCTGGTGATGGACGGCGCGCCGGTCGGAACCCGTACCGCCAGCTGACGTACGGTCGAACTCGTGCGTGATCTCGATGTGATGCTCGGCGCGGAACGGCCGTTCGGCCTCGGCTACTGGCCGCTTCCCGAGGACGACCCGGGCGTCGCCGTCCGACGTGAGCCGATCCGCCTCGTGTCGCCTGATGGCGGTCTGGTGCGTGGCGTGTTGTGGACACCACCCAACGGAAAGTGGGAAACGGCGGTGATCCTCTCGCATCCGCGCGGCGACTTCAGCGTGCACTACGCGTGCCCGCTGCTGGCTGCTGCCGGATACGCCGTGTTCGGTTTCGGCACGCGCTACATGAACAACGACACCGACTGTCTCCACGAGTCGTGCATCGTCGATGTGAAGACCGCGCACGACGAGATGGTCCGGCGTGGCGCGGCCGCAGTGGTGCTGCTCGGCAACTCCGGCGGCGGTTCGTTGATGGCGATGGCCAACGCCGAGCTCGATATCGGCGACGGCTGGATCGGAATGGCCGCCCATCCGGGCGAGGGCGTGTTCATGTTGCAGGTGATCGACCCATCGGTCACCGACGAGGCCGATCCGTTCTCGACCGATCCCGAACTCGACATGTACCACCCCGACAACGGGTGGCGGCCCTGGCCTGAGCCGTGTTCGTACGACCCGGCGTGGGTCGAGCGCTATCGCGCCGCCCAGCGCGACCGTGTCGCGCGTATCGACGCGATTGCCAAGGCGTCGATCGAGGCGTCGACCGGGGTGATCCCCGGTCTACGCAACGCAGATCCGCAAGCCGATCCGTTGGCCTGGCGCGACCTGCGTCGGCAGGCGGTGTTCACGAAGTATCTCACCATCTATCGAACGTTGGCCGACCCGGCCTACCTCGATCTGTCGATCGATCCGGATGATCGGCCGATGGGCTCGCTGTTCGCCTTCCCCGATCCACTCGACGCCAATTATGGGCGTGGTGGGCTGGCGCGCACGATGACTGCTCGTGGCTGGTTGAGTACGTGGTCGGGACTGTCGAGCAGCGCCAAGTTGGCCGAGACGATACCCAGCGTGACGGTACCGACGTTGCTCGTCCATCCGACGGGCGACACCGAGATCCGCGTCTGGCAGGCCGAGGAAATCGTTGCCGCGGCGGGCGCCGACGACGTCTCGTATCACGAGATACAGGGCGCCCCGCACTACCTCGAAGGTCACCGGCGCGAGGCGATGGCAGTAGTCACCGATTGGTTGGCGGCTCGCTACCCGTAGGGCGCCGTCGCGCTGGTCTCGGGGCGGTTCTGTTCGCGGTGGCGTGCGGATTTCGCCCGTTTTCCCCGGTTTTTCGGTGGGGAGTCAGGTCCAGCCGGTGACGTCGACGATGAGGTCCATCTGGCGGTGGGTGTAGATGCAGATGGTGCCGGTGGGTGAGAGGGCGATGACGGCGTTGTTGGCGATCGTCTGCCCGGCGGCGTAGTTCAACGTCGAGGCGTCTGGTCGCGTGACGTTGCACGGGAAGATGGTGATGAAGCCTTGGAGTGCCGGGTTGATGGCGGCGATGTTGAGGATGGCACTGGTGGCGTTGTTGGGGATTTGACCGCGGCCGGTGACTTGAAGGGTGGTGATTTGTCCGGCGCTGCGTGGTCCGATGTTTTGTGATCGGCCGTCGAAGGTGGTTCGGCCGGGGCGTGTTTCGAGGTATCGGGCGGGGTTGATGGTGTTGACGGTGTTGGTGTCGGGGATGGAGCCGGTGACGTCGACGATGAGGTCCATTTGGCGGTGGGTGTAGATGCAGATGGTGCCGGTGGGTGAGAGGGCGAAGATGCCGCCGTTGGCGATGGTCTGCCCCGCTGCGTAGTTGAGGGTTGAGGCGTCAGGGCGTTGGGCGTCGCAGGGGTAGGCGGTGATGAACCCTTGGAGTTGCGGGTTGATCGCGGCGATGTTCAGGATCGCCGCGGTCGCCGAGTTGTTGATGCCGGCGCGGCCAGTGACTTGCACGGTGGTGACTTGTCCGGCAGAGCGTCGTCCGATGCCTTCGGCTCGGCCGTCGATCGTTTGGAGTCCCGATCGGGTTTC
>JBCDFR010000099.1:0-8293 GCA_039177505.1 Actinomycetota bacterium
CCCCCCCCCCCCGCTTTGTCCTTTTTGTCTTTGTGGGCTTTTCCCCCCCCCCCTATCGCCAGCGAGTTGGTGATCTGCGCGCGCAGTTCGTCATCGGCCAAGAAGCGGTCGCACGCCGCGCTGCGCAACACCGCTCGGAGCGACTGCGGGTCGAACGGGATCACCCCGCCGCTCGGACTCGCCACGTCGACGTCCATACCGGCGTCGAGAAACGCGTAGTACGGAACGGTCAACTCGCTGGCGAACACGCCGGTCGCCTTGCCGACGTCGAGCACACCGTGGTTGGTGGCGATCACCAATGCCCGTCGGCCGCTGAGGTCGCCGTCGAACACCTCGGCGTCGTCCGGGTGGAAACCGGCGCGTTGGAGTGCCTTACGCAGCGCCCTGGCGGGCGGTGGTGCCTTCTTCATCTTCGGTCCTCCGGTGGGAATGCGCGCCGCGTAGGGCCACGGTTGATGTCGCTCGGGCACGGCACGGGCTCGTTCGACAGCGAGCCGTTCGACGAGCACGGCGTACACCTCGCCGACGTCGGGATCGGCACAACGATTGTTGGCCTCGATGGGGTCGGCTTCGAGGTCGTACAGCTCCCACTGCTCAGGAAGCGGCTCGGTGCGATACATGTCGCCGCCGATCCCGTTGCTGGCGAGGTGGCGAACGCCCGGCTCGGTCCACGTCGCGGGGTCGTCGAAGCTGCGGACGAGCTTCCACAGCCGTCCGCCGCCGCCTGCCGCATCTTCCTCGGTGACCCGCGACACGATGCTCTCGAAGTTGGCGGCGACGTGCGCCGGCACCTGAATGCGCAACGGCGGCGGCTGCCGGTCGATGCGACCCATGCGGCGGGCCATCCCGCTCGCACCAGAGTCGCCTTCCGGCATGTTGTCGCGGGTGATCGCGTAGACGACCCGACTGGTATCTGCCACCTCGCCGTCGACGACAGGCAGGAGGTTGCGCCCAGGGAGCGGGTGCACTTCGCTGAACGTTGTGCGCAGCGCCTCGGCTGACTCGTTCTGGTCGATCCCCGCGGCACTCAACAACGTGGGAACGAGGTCGAGGTGCGATGTCGGGGCGTCGGAGATCGCCCGTGCCGTCGTCGAACGATCGCCGATACGCGCGATCGAGAACGGCACGCGCGTCGCTTCGTCGTACAGGTTGAACCACTTCTGGTGCAGGCCACCATGCGCACCGAGCAACTCACCGTGGTCGGACGTGCGCACCAACACGGCACCGTCGGACCCACCCTCGGTGACGGCGCGGCGCACACGATCGAGCGGTCCATCGGACGCGAGGTGGAGTCGGTAGTACAGATTGCGGTACTCCTGGCTCCGCTCGCGGTATGCCCGGTCGACGACTGCGGCCGGCCCATAGGTGGTCGGGTACGACGCCCGATAGGCGATTTGAGCGGCCGGTTTCGCCGCCAGGTCCTCGTCGTCGGTCGGCGACGGCGGAACATTCGGTGGACCCAGCGGGTCGTCCGCGAAGGGATGGTCCGGCCCGAAGCGCCCGAGCCAGACCGGTGCGAACACGATGTCGTGTGGGTTGACGAAGCACACCACGAGTAGGAACGGCCGCTGTGCGTCGGCGTCGCCGGCAGCGCGGCGGGCGTACCGATCCTCGAGCCACGCCACCGCTCGATCGGCGTAGATCGGGTCACACACCAACCCGGAGAGTCGGCGCTCTCCCCCGTGTGGCTCCGGACCGACCCACCCGGAGAAGCCGAACTCGTCGAGTGGATCGGCATCGAGATAGGTCTGTACCGCAACGTCGTCGACGACACCACGGTCGTCGTGCGTCGCGAGCGGTGCGCCGGTCGCCGGATCGAGCAGGTCGGCGTGGCTCATGTGCCACTTGCCGACGTAGTGCGTGTCGTATCCGCCGTGGCGAAACCAGTGTCCGAGTGTCGGCACCTCGCCCGGACGCAGCCAGCGCATCCGCGAGTCGTCTTCCATCTTGCCCAGTCCGTTGGTCTGGGTGACCCCATGGACGTCGGGATACTGCCCGGTGAACAGGGTGGGGCGGCTCGGCACGCAGGCCAACGAGCCCGTGTAGTGCCGGCGGAACGAGACACCGTGGTCGGCGAACCACTGCGCACCCGTCAGCATCCGCCGCCGCCACTCGCCGACGTCGTCGGGCTCGTACGCGGGCGCCGCTCGTTCTTGGTCGGTCATCAGCACGACCACGTCGGGCTGGCTCATGCCGGATCCCTCTCGAGGGAGCGCTGCAGTCCACCGAGCATGTCGCGCGACGCCTTCGCGAGCACACGACCGAGGATGCGACCGACCAGTTGTTGCGGAGGTCGCGGCCCGGCGTCGATGATGCTGGTAAGGCTGACCCGGCTGTTGGCACCCGACGAATCGATGCACCACTTGTTGGTCACCGAGCGGACGACTGGGGGCAGCCCGGTGATGCTGTAGGCTAGTTCACGGCCGGGCTGCCACTCGACGATCTCTTCGAGCATCGCGTTCCGACCGACCTGCACCCGACGGATGGCCCCGACGCCATCTGCCTGTTCCGTCGTCAGACACGAGTGATCCACGTTTGGCGCCCAGTTGCTGATGTCGTCGAACGCCGCCAACGCCGCCCATACCTCATCGCTCGGACGCGCGATCGTTTGCTGCTCCACGATCTCGACCATCCGAATATCGTATCTTGTGCGCATCACACTGGCATATTTCGTGCTGGGTCGATACTGTCGCCTCCATGCTTGGGGAGCAGACCACATGACCACCGACCGTCGGCTCGTGCTCGCCGGTGCGTACGGATCGCCATACACACTGAAGATGCGCGCCGTTCTCCGCTACCGGCGCATCCCGTTCCGATGGGTGTTGCGCGGCTCACGGTGGGACGACCTCCCGGCGCCGCCGGTGGCGATCATCCCGGTGATCGTGTACTCCGACGACGACGGCGTGTACACCGAGGCAACGGTCGACTCGTCGCCGCAGATCATGCGGCTCGAGACCGAGTACACCGGTCGCAGCCTGGTCCCGACCGATCCCGCGGTCGCCTTTCTCGACGCGCTGATCGAGGACTACGGCGACGAGTGGGTGACCAAGATGATGTACCACTACCGCTGGGCCTATGCCGCCGACATCGACAAGGCCGCCCGGCTGCTTCCGCTCGCCCAGAACCTGCAGATGACGAGCGACCAGGCTCAGCAGAGCTACGAGTTCATCTCGGCCCGACAGATCGGGCGTCGAGCGCTGGTCGGCTCGACCGACGAGAACGCGCCGCTCATCGAGGGTTCGTACGAGCGATTGCTCGACCTGCTCACCGAACTGCTCAGCCAGGATGAGTTCCTGCTCGGCGACCGTCCGGCACGCGGCGATCTCGGCATCTTCGGCCAGCTCAGCCAACTCGTGAAGTGGGACCCGACCCCGATGACGATCGCCGCGACCCGTGCCCCGAAAGTGATCAACTGGGTCGACCGCGTCGACGATCTGTCGTGGTGGCCAGTCGACGGCGACAGCGGCTGGACAGCACTCGACGAACTGCCGGAAGCAACGACCGCCCTGCTGCACGAGATCGGCGCCACGTATGCGCCGTTCATGGTGGCCAACGCGGCGGCGCTCCACGCCGATGCCCCTGAGGTGGTCTGCGAGATCGATGGTGGCACCTACCGGCAAGCTCCGTTCAAGTACCAGGGCAAGTGTCTCGAATGGTTGCGGGCCGACTACACGGAGCTGTCTCCCGACGATTGCGGACGCGTCGACGGGGTGCTCGCCGGGACCGGCTGTGAGGTGCTGTTCGAGTGAACGTTGCGCTCTACGGTCACTGGATCTGCCCGTACGCCACGCGAGTGCAGTTCGCGCTGGAACAGCGGGCGATCCCATACGAACTCATCGATCTTCCGCCTTCAGGGGTGCGGCCGCCAGATTTCGAGCTGCCGGCGGAGTTCGTCGAGCACAGCACGCGGCGCGAGATTCCGATGGTGCGGGTCGGCGACCGCTGTCTCGCCGACTCGATCCCGATCCTCGAGTGGCTCGAGACCGAGATCACCGCAGCACCCCTCCTCCCTACCGGTCCCGCCGCGCAGCAACTGATACGCGAGCGGATGGCATGGATCGACGAACACGCTTTTCGCCCGATGGTAGGCGTCTACTACGGCACCGATCCAGCACGGATCGAACGAGATAGCACGGCGCTCGGGACCGCGCTCGGCAAGATCGGTCGATGGGCAGAAGACACGGGGTGGATCGCTGGGCCCGACGTGTCACTCGCCGAAGCGGTCGTGATGCCGCTGCACGTCCGCCTCGGCGGCCTGCAGCAGCTCGGCTTCACCGCCGATGTCGCGCCATCGTTCACCGATCACGGCGACCGCTGCCGAGCGTTGCCGGGATGGCCGGGCGTGGCCTGGTCGTCAGAGCAACGCGACGAGTTCGTCGGCCGGTTCACCGCGTTCCGCCAGAAGAAGAAGCACTGAGGAGCGAGGTCGTGGACATCGTGGTGGTGATGGACGGGCCAGACACGGTCGCGCCGGAGACCGATACCTCGTTTGCGTTGATCGTGGCCGCACAAGCGCGCGGTCATCGCGTCTGGCATTGCGCAGCAAACGCTGTCGAGTACGGCGACGATCGCATCTGGGCCCGCGCCCGCCCAGCAGTTGCAGATGCCGACGCCACTCCCCCGCTGGTCCTCGCGCCACACCAGCGCATCGACCTCGGATCGGTCGACGCGGTGCTCGTCCGCACCGACCCGCCCTTCGACGCGACCTACCTCCATCTGACGTTGTTGCTCGATCACCTCGTGGGCACCACCTTGGTGGTCAACGCTCCACGCGGTCTGCGCGATGCCAACGAGAAGCTGTACGCCTGCAAGTTCCCAGACATCACACCGCCGACGATCGTCTCTGCCGATGACAAGCGCATCGTGGCGTTCGCCCGCGAACACGGCGCAGCCGTGCTCAAGCCGATCGCTGGTCATGGTGGTCGCGGCGTGATGGCGCTGCGCCCCGACGACAACAACGCGCCGTCGATCATCGACACGCTGACCGATCGCGGCCGCGTCCCAGTGGTCGCTCAACGGTTTCTGCCGAACGTCGCCGCTGGCGACAAGCGCATCTTGTTGCTCGACGCTGAACCGCTCGGAGCGATTCTGCGCATACCGACGGCGAGCGACTTTCGGGCCAATATCTGCGTGGGCGGGTCGACGGTGGCGACCGAGATCGACGCCGCCGACCGGCGGATCATCGAGAGAATTGCCCCGTCGCTGCGCGCCGACGGGTTGGTCTTTGTCGGACTCGACGTCGTTGACGGGCAGCTCACCGAGGTCAACGTCACGAGTCCCACCGGCATCTGCCAGCTGGGCGCGCTCACCGGCGACACGCCCGCATTCGACGTGATCACCTGGCTCGAACGACACGCCACCTGAGGTGGTCTCGACGTGTCGGGACCGCGTGGTCCTGACCGCCGGTCGGCGGAATCAGCCCGAATCTGACAATAGTCAGCGCTTTAGGAAGCGTTTTGGTTCCGAATAGGTGCGGTTCGAGGCGCGATCGTCTACTGTGCTCGTACCGCCGTCAATAACGCCTCGCCCCACGAGGTAGTCGGCGCAAGGGGTGGGGCCAGCTGTACCCAAACCCGTCCGTTGGCCCCGCCCCGTACCAACCCCTCTCGACGAACCGCTCGCAACCCGACACGACGATGATCGAGCGCCTCGCGGTGTACGGGTCGCTCGCACCGGGTCGACCGAACGAACACGTCCTTGCCGACATCACCGGCCGATGGCGCAGTGGCACCGTGTGCGGCATATTGCGCGCCGAGGGGTGGGGGGCCGACCTCGGTTACCCAGGCATCGTCCTCGACCCGGCCGGGCCTGCCGTCGACGTCGCACTGTTCGAGTCGGCAGAGCTCGCCGCCCATTGGGAGCGGCTGGACGACTTCGAGGGCCACGGCTACCGCCGCACGCTGACGACGGTCGACACCGCCGACGGTTCCCGCAGTGCGTGGATCTACGTGCTCGCCTGACGACCGAGTGCGCCAAGGCGCTGTTGACGCCGGACCAGCGCTGAGATCAGGGTTTAGTGCTCGTCCCAGTGGTCGCCGTGCTTGGCGTGCCGGTGACCGTCATGCAGGTAGTCGACGTGGTCGCCGTGGGGAATGGCCTCGTGCCCGCAGTTCGGACCGTGCTCGTGATCGCCGTGGTCGGCATGTTCGGCGTGTGTCGGTTCGCACTCGTCCCAATGCCCGTCGTGCTCACGGTGCACGTGACCGTCATGGAAATAGTCGACGTGATCGCCGTGCACCACCGATGCGTGTCCGCAACTCGGGCCGTGCTGATGGGCATGATTCTCGTGGATGGCGTGGGTCGTGCTCATGATGTTGTCTCCTGAACGTGGCTGATCGCATCGCGAACGATGTGGCTGACGTGATGGTCGGCGATCGAGTAGCGCACCTCTTTGCCTTCGCGCCGACCGGTGATGAGATTGGCCGATCGCAGCACCCGGAGGTGCTGGGACACGAGCGGCTGGTTGACGCCGAGTTGCTCGGTGAGCTCGTGGACGCACCGCTCACCGTGCTCTTCGAGGGCGAGGATCACGCGAATGCGCACGGGACTCCCCAACACCTTGAGCAGCTCGGCGCCTGCGGCAACCGCGTCTTGATCGTCCGTCATCGCTACGAATTATGCAGACATTCGAATGTGTTTACAACATGCCACCGAACATTCACCGCGAATGCCGACTTGTCGGACAAGTTACTTTGTGACCAAATAGTATCTATCGAGATGACCGCTTTGCACCGCGCAGCGTCGGTCAGGAGGCGACGTGACACGACCACCCATCCCGGAGCATGAGCGAGCGACCGATGTCGTCGCCAGCTTGGCGGTAACTCTCGACGGCTACGTCTGCCGCCCCGACGGCGCTGTGGACTATCTCGACAGGTACCCGCTCGACGACTTCGACTTCTCGGCATGGGCCGACCGCGTGGGGGCCCTGGTGATGGGGCGGGCGTCGTATGAGCAAACCGTCGGGTGGGGTTGGACCTGGGGCGACCGCCCGACCCTTGTACTGACCTCGTCGGTCGATCTTCCGGTTCCCGACGGGGCAGAC
The DNA here is from genome assembly GCA_039177505.1 of Actinomycetota bacterium. Classification (GTDB taxonomy): domain Bacteria; phylum Actinomycetota; class Acidimicrobiia; order Acidimicrobiales; family Ilumatobacteraceae; genus JABSQH01. Next base: position 7,043 of record JBCDFR010000099.1, read on the forward strand.
ATCACGTTCGTCGCGGCGCCGACGGCCGCCGCGATCACCGACTTCCAAGACCGCACCGACAAACGAACGTGGGTCTTCGGCGGCGGCCAGGTCGTGACGGCGGCGCTCAACGGCGGCGTAGTCGACACCCTCGACATCACCATCGTTCCAGAGGCCATCGGCGACGGAATTCCGCTGTTCACCGGGCCGTTCAGCGGTCCGATGCGGCCGCTGCTGGCGACGCCGTTCAGCAACGGCGCTCTGCGACTGGTCTACGACACAACTCCAGGCGGCCTGGTTGGCTGAGCGACGACCGCCAGGGCGGCCGCGAACGGTCGACGACGCAGACGTGTTCGCAGCGGTTGCCGACACGATCACCGAACGCGGTCCACATCGGTGGACGCTCGACGAGATCGCCGAACGCGTCGGCCTCACAGGACCGGCACTCGGATTCCGGTTCGGCAGCAAGCGCAAGCTGCTCATCGCATTCGCTGCTGACCAGCCCGCAGCGACCGCAGACCGCTTCCATCGGATCACTACAAACGCCCAGAGCGCACGAGCCGCAATCATCGATTCACTCACTGCGCTCACCGCATCGATGACGACACAGGCCGAGGTGGCCAACAACGTGGCGATGCTCGGCCTCGACCTCGCCGATGCCGAACTCAGGGCGTATGCAGCCGAGCAGGCGGGCGTGATCAAGACCGCGCTCGCATCGACAATTCGCAGCACGGCGCCGGACGGCGATTCAGCGGAGGGCGACGCTGCTGCCGCTGCCGAGTACATCTACGTCGTCTGGAGCGGAGCATTGATCGCATGGGCCATCGCGGGGCGCGGCACAATCTCCGAGGCCGTCGGGCGCGCGCTCGATCAATGCCTCGACCATCTCGACATCGACTAAGGGCGCGAGCCTCCCCGGCGCATCGTCTCTGTTGGTACCGTCCCGGCGTGGACTCGCTGCAACTCGACGTCGGCGATGTGTCGCTCGAAGTGCACCGCTACTCCGCGACGGGAACGATGGTGTGCTTACTGCCGGGTCTCGGCGGAGGCATCCGTCGCTTCCACGCGCTCGGCGAGCTTCTCTGCACTGTCGGCCTGCAACCGGTCGCGATCAACCCGCGTGGCGCCGGCACCAGCACCGGTCGACTCGACGGCCTGACCATTCGCGACCTCGCCGGCGACGTCGCCGGTGTCGTCGAGCACGTCGGAGGGCCGGCGATCGGGATCGGCAACGCGGTCGGGCATCGCGTTGCCCGTTATCTAGCCCCCATC
>JBCDFR010000100.1:0-8207 GCA_039177505.1 Actinomycetota bacterium
GACGATTGACATGGCAAGAAGCTATCGGCACGGTCGGCGCCGTCGAAGGCTGATGTGAAACGCAGCTGCGTGCCGGCGGACGTCGGCGACTCGGCGGGTACTGCGCCCCGTACGATCCAGGTGTGAACCGTTCGGCGCGCACATTGGGCCGGGCGCCGCTTGATGTTGGGCCGGCGTCGAGCGACCGGATGGCGCGGGTCATCCGCCTCGACCGAGGGTGGAGCACCGTCGCTCGGACGTTGGCGCAGGCGACCGGTGATCGCGATCCGCTCCGTGTGCGCAACCTCGGAGCTGATGTCGCCGTTGGCGACTGGATCATTCCTGACGAGGATGAGGAACGGGTCGCGGAAGTGTTGCCGCGATGGTCGGCGTTCGTGCGGCGGGCATCCTTCGACGGGATGCGTGCGGTGTCGGACACGCTCGCGGCCAACGTCGACACGGTGTTCCTCGTGCACTCGCTCGGCTCACCGCCGTCGCCGCGACGGCTCGAGCGGGAGCTGGTACTTGCCTTCGACGGCGGCGCAACGCCGATCGTCCTCGCCACGAAACCCGATCTGGTCGACGATCCGGCGGTAGCGGTGCAGCAGCTGAGCGAGGTTGCGCTCGGCGTCCCGGTCTGGGTAGCCAGCGGAACGACCGGCCACGGTCTCGATGCGATTCGTGACGAGGCGCGCGGCGACCGAACCCTTGCGCTCCTCGGGGCGAGTGGTGTCGGCAAGTCGACCCTCGTCAATGCCTTGCTCGGTGGTGAGCGCCAAGCGACCTCCGAGGTTCGCGACGGTGACCAGCGTGGTCGACACACGACCGTGGCGGCCGAGTTGCTCCCGCTACCCGACGATGGATGGCTGATCGACACGCCCGGCGTCCGGGCTGTCAGCTTGTGGCTCTCTGGCGATGGCATCGAGCGGGCCTTCGCTGACGTGTTCGACCTGATGGACGATTGCCGATTCCGCGATTGCAAACACGACCGCGAGCCGGGCTGCGCCGTGCGCGCCGCGATCGAGTCGGGCGAACTCGATCCGATCCGGCTGACCAGTCTGGAACGGCTGGTCGAGGAGGAAGCCGCGCTCGAAGAGGAGCAACGGGCACACGAACGGGCCGCTGACCGTCGTGCTGGTGGTCGATCCCGCCCGCCCGACGCAGCCGAATTCGACGAGTCGTGGGACGATTGAGCCGATGGCGCGAGGCGACGACGAACTAGCGGCGGCAGGCGGCCTCGGGGCGATCGCCCCGAACGGCAAGTCGGTCGAGTCGGTCTGGCACTTCCCGCGTCCACCGAAACTCGAGTCGGTGGACTGGCGAGTGCGTGTTGTGCACGACGGGTTGGTCATCGCCGACGCACCGTTTGCGTGGCGTGTCCTCGAAACCAGCCAGGCACCCGCCTACTACGTCAGCCCCGACTTCGTTGACCTCGATCGACTTGAACGCGTCGAGCGGGGGTCGTTGTGCGAGTGGAAGGGCGTTGCCCGGTACGCCGATGTCGTCACCGACGGTGGCCGTCTCGCCGAGGCTTGCTGGACCTATCCCGAGCCGACGCCCCGGTTCTCGGACATCGCTGATCACTGGGCGTTCTACGCCCAGCGCGTCGACGAGTGTTGGGTCGACGACGAGCGAGTGGTGCCGAACGAGGGGTCGTTCTACGGCGGCTGGGTAACAGCCAACGTCACCGGCCCGTTCAAAGGCGGCGCCGGCACGCTCACCTGGTGACGATCGGCTGAGACCAGCTGACCACCATGGTCCGCTACGACCACTCGTCGGTCGTGCGTTGCCATAGGCGGGCGTCGAGCACCGCGCCGAGGGGCAGCGCGCCGTAGAGGTGCGGAAACAGTTCGTCGCTGCCCGCTACCGCTTCGAATCGGATGGGGTCTACGAGGCGCGCCGGGTCGATCATCAGCACGGTCAGCTCTGCGAGGTCGCCGTAGAACCGGTTGGCGGTACCGATCAGCTGGACGCGGGTCGACAGGTGAATGAAGCCGACGTCGTCGAGTGACATGCCACGGGTCGACATGCGGTACTCACCGCTCGCGAACGCGTCGATCCAGTCCTCGACCAACGCAATGTGGAAGAGCGGCTCACTCATAGGCGTCCTTCGTCGAGTCGTCGGCGGATATCGACCGCCTGTGTGCGCACGGCGTCGAGATCGGCCAATCTCTCGGCGGTGCGGACCTGGCGGGCCATGCGCGGGTGCCGATCGAAGCGCGCTCGGTGGCGCGCCAGAAAGTCCCAGTACAGCGTGGTGAACGGGCACGCATCGTCGCCGACCCGGGCGCGTCGATCGAATCGGCACGATCCGCAGTAGTCCGACATGGTGTTGATGTAGTTCCCACCAGCGGCGTACGGCTTGGTGGCGATCGTGCCGCCATCGGCCCATTGGCTCATGCCGATCACGTTCGGGAGCATCACCCACTCGGCGCCGTCGATGAACCGCTCCCACATCCACGTCGTCATGCCCCACGGGTCGACGCCGTGCAGCAGGCCGAGGTTGCCGAGCACCATCAGCCGCTGGATGTGATGGTTGTAGGCCCGGTCTTGCAATCCGTCCATGCAGGCTCGAACGCAGGCCATCTCGGTGGGCGCATCGTCGGCGAGTACTGGTGGGACAGGGCGTTCGCCGCCGAGCGCGTTCAACGATCGGTACTCGGGGCCCTGCGACCAGTACGTTCCCCACACGAACTCGCGCCAGCCGATCACCTGGCGGATCATGCCCTCGGCAGAAGCGATCGGAATCCGGCCGGCGTCGTAGGCGTCCTGCACCGCGTCGCACACCTCGCCGGGGAGCAGCAGGCCGAGATTGAGATACGGCGACAGCGTCGAGTGTGCGAGGTGCCACGAGCGCGACGTCATCGCGTCCTCGTGTGGCCCGAACATCGGGGCGACGTCGGCAATGAAGTGGCGGAGGCGACCGAGTGCGGCGCGCCGAGACGTCGCCCACGTGCCGTCTGGGACGGCGCCCCACGCGGTGTCGGGCAGATCAGCGATCACAGCGCGGTCGAGATCGTCGAGCCCCGAGCGCGGCGGCGCCGGCCACGGGGTGTCTGCCGGAGGCGGCTTGCGGTTGTCGTGGTCGAAGTTCCATTGGCCACCAGCCGGCTGCGCGTCATCCCCGGTGCCGTCCATCAGGTAGCCGAGGGTGCGTCGCCGCCATCGGTAGAAGTCCTCCATCTTGAGGCTGCGACGGTCGCTGCTCCACGCAGCGAAGTCCTCGTAATGGCAGAGGAACTGATCCGAGCGGACCAGCCGCGCGCCGAGCGATTCGGCGAGCGCGCGGCCATCCAGCGAGTTGGGTTCTGTCACGATCAGCTCGGTCGGCTGAGCATCGGACAGGTGATCGACGACGCCGGCGCGCAGCGTCGGCGCGCGTCGGTAGTCGACGTCGAAACCGGCGGCGCGCAGTTCTTCGGCGAAGCGCCGCATCGAGGCGAGGACCAAGTGCAGGCGCTGTCGGTGCCACCTGCGCCGGCTCAGGGCCGCGGCGCTCTCGACCATCACGATGTGGTGTTGTGCCGGATCGGCCGTGGCCAACGCACCGATGCGCCGGTTGAGCTGGTCGCCGAGCACCCAGATCGTCGAACTGCGCACGAGGTGAGCTTGATCGATCGAGCAGCAGGTCGCCTAGGCCAGCTCGGACACGGTCGCCGCGACGTCGACGGCGCGGTCGACGCGGGTCCGGGCCAGTTGGTTGCGCAGGCGTTCATTGGTGACGACGAACGAGACCTCGCCGCCGACGTCGCGCGCGGCTGCGGCGACACCGAGCAGTATGCCGAGCCCGGCGTCATCGAGCGCGCGCACACCGTCGAGATCGAGGGCGACGCGTTGGCCCGCGAACTGGCGGATCGCCCGCGTCAGTGTGTCGCGCAGCTGTGGTACCGAGGCCATGTCGACGATTCCGCCGACCGCGACTACCGGAATCGATCCGATGGTGTCGGTACGCAGCTCGATGTCCACCGCGCAACGTTACCGACCACCAGGCGGCGGCTCGATCGCCATTGTCACCGTTGCCCGATGCTCGATCGATGGCAGTAGTCGACCGAGGATCGCCACATCGGTCGGAGTGGCGTATGTGACCGTGACGGTGACGGCGTCACTCGACAGTCGGGTCGATACTGCAACGGGCAACGACGTCGCCCGTTCAGCCGCGGCGTTGGCGGCGCGCCCAGCGTCGGCCGCCACGCTCGCCGCACGCGCTGCTTCTCTGGCGGCGAGCTCGACCGCGATCTCGTTGCGGACCACGACGGCGATCTGGGCTGCCGCGAGCACGACCACGACGAACAGCGACAGCGCCAGCGCGGCCTCGACGGTGGCTTGTCCGCGATCGTCGCGGGTGCTCACACGCGGTCGATGACACTGTCGATCGCGCGATTGAAGAGCCGGCTGATTTGTGCAGCGCCGCCGCCCGCGGTCGCCCACGCAACGACGAGGAGTCCGACGAGCGCGGCCGCCAGGAGGATCAGCGCGTACTCGGTGGTCGCCTGGCCGCGATCGCCGAACCGGCGAGCGCGTTGGTCGGCGGCGCGGTGGATGTGGTTGCCGATGGTGGTCGGGATGGTCATCAGGTGGATACACAGCAGGAGTGGGAGCGACGTCGGCATTGGAGTCCTTTGATCGTGAGTGGTGCTGGTCGTGGGTGGTGATGGTGGTGGTGGTGGTGGTGGTGGTGGTGGGTGATGGTGGTGGCGGCGATCAGACACCGAGTGAGCCGAGCGCTGCCAGAACGGCGGGCGCAATGGCCAAGAGGACGAACGCCGGCAGCGTGCATCCGACGAGTGGGAACGACAGCTTCACGGGGAGCTTCCGCGCCGCCGCGTCGTCGAGACGACGGCGTTCGGCGCGCGCTTCGTGGGCGAGCCGATCGAGCACCGGCGCGAGTGGTGTGCCATAGCGGTCGGCTGCTCCGATCGCATCGGCTACCACTGCGGCTCGCGGCCCGAATGTGGCGGTCAGCTCGTGCAACGCGTCGGCCAGCGCGTCGCCGCGCTCGAGCCGCCCGACGACGGATGCGCACGCGATAGCGGTGTGGTCGATGCCGTGTTCCGCAATCGAGCGCACGGCGAGGTGCGGTGTCAATCCGGCGTGCATGGTGAGCACCAAGGCATCGATGGCATCCGGAAGTTGCTGGGCTGCGCGGCGCGACTCCGATCGTGTGCGCAGCGTGCGCCGTACGCGATCGAGCGGACCGTTCATGCTCGTCTCCTCACGATCCGGCGCATCCATCGCCATCCAGCGAGGTTCAGCGCACCGCCGATGGCGACGATCAGTGCACCGTGCGGCGCGGTGACCACTGCGCGCACATCGGGGTCGACCGTTGCCAATACCGCCAGCGTGCCGATCGGCAGCGTGGTCAGCACTCGCGCCGACATCCGGGCTTGGGCGCTCTGCGCAGAGCGCTCTTGGTCGTCGGCGACCTGTTGCCGAAGTGCGGCGGCGACCCGATCGATCGGTTCGCTCGAAACTGTGCCGACGTCGGCGGCGGCGGTCAGGACCGACAGCACGAGCCGTAGCGCGGCAGTTGCGCGTTCGGTGGTTGGTTGATCAGCGGCGAGCGCGGCCGTCGCCACCGCGAGTCTGCAGCCGCGATCGAGATCGTGGCGTAACCGGGCCGTGCCTGCGGACAGCGCGGCGTCGTCGGGCGCGATGGACACCGCCGCTCGTAGCGTGTGTCCTGAGCGCACGCTTCTGGCGATCTGGTCACACCATTGGGCCACGGCATCGACGGTGAGTTGCGGGCTCCGCCAACGACCTCGCCGCCTCCTCGGCATCTCGATTCGTCGGCGGGGACGGTCCGCTCGAGCTGCCACGTCGGAGGCAGGCCGACGTGCCGGCGGCGCCGGCTGCAACGTCCATCCGCCGATGACGATCGCCGCGAAGGCGCACCACGAGGCCGCGTTGGCGGTCACGTCGAGCCCCCGCTCTGTCGAGAGCGTCGTGGCTCTGCCACCGACGTGAGTCGGCCATCGACCAGACGCGCGAGCGTGGTGGTCGCGACCGTTGGGCTGGCGCGTGGTCCCGTCGACGGGTGGCCAACCTCCGCGATCTCGACGATCCGTCGCCGTCCGACACGATCACGGGCGAGGTGGATGATGGCGTCGATCGAGCTGGCGAGCTGTCGCCGGATCGCCTCGAGGGGCCACGACGGAGCGGCCTGCATCACCAGCGTCTCCAAGCGGACCAGCGCATCACTGGCCGAGTTGGCGTGACACGTCGAGCATGAACCGTCGTGGCCTGTGTTCATTGCCTGGACCAGGCCGACCACCTCGTCGCCGCGGACCTCGCCGACGACGATGCGGTCGGGTCGCAGCCGCAGCGCCGTCCTGACGAGGTCGACCATCGTGATCGGCGGTGGACCGCTCGACGACGGCGGTCGGGTCTCGAGACGGACCACGCCGTCGCGGCAGATCGGAAGTTCGCTGGTGTCCTCGACAACAACGAGACGTTCACTCCTGTCGAGCTGTGCAAGCAGCGACGCCAGCAGCGATGTCTTCCCCGACGACGTCGCACCGGACACCACGATGTTGTTTCGGCGGGTCAGTAGGCGACGGCACATGTCGACCCCATCGCTGGTGGTGAACTCGGTGAGGTGACGGTGATGCTCGGCGAATCGACGCACCGCGACGACGGGCCCGTCGAGCGATGCCGGTGGGAGGACGGCGCACAGCCGCCGGCCGCCTGGCAATCGAGCGTCGACGATCGGGCTCGAGCGGTCGACCCGGCGTCCGAGCGGTGCGAGCGCCCGTTCGATGGCGGCGAGGAGTCGCGGCTGGGTGATGGTGCCCACTGCGCGCAGCTGACCGTCGCGATCGATGCGGATGCATCCGTCGCTGTTGACCAACACCTCGTCGATCGACGGGTCGTCGATGAAGCGCTGCAGGTCGTCGAAGCCGGTGAGTCGCGCCAGCGCAGCATCGACGAGGAGTGCGCGTTGGGCGGTTGTCGCGAGTGGCGCGACCACCGCGGCAGCGCGGCCGACGACGGCGTCGACGTCGCCCGACTCGCCTGCTGCGAGGCGACACACCTCGGCCACGGCGTCGTCGGCCGGTGCGTTCGGAGGCGTTGTGTTGAGCGAGGGAGAGTCGTCCGCTTCGGGTAACCGTTCCCGTGGTTCGACCGTCATGCGACGAGCGGAGCGAGGTGGCGGCGGATGGCTCTGGGGAGCGGGGTGTGCAGCAGCCCCGCATCGAGGGCCTGAAACGCCGTGCGGTCGTAACGGACAGTGGCCGCGATCGGCGCACCTGTCGTTTCGGTGACCCCTCGCCGGGGCAGTGTGCGACCGTCTTCATCGATCAGCACGACCCCAGTGGCGCGGCCGGTGACGCGGCGCGCCGCCGACAAGGCGAGGTAGCAGCGGCGGGTGACGAGCAGCGCGTGATCGGCGACGTCGATCAGCGACTCCGGCGGCGACCCGGTTCCGGCATCGATGACAACGTTGCGTTGGCCGCGTGCATGCCATTCGGAGCACCAATCGGCGAGTGCCGCCCAGCGGTCCGCAGCGACGGCCTCACCGGACCGTTCGGTGTTCGCCGGATGTGCCGGGAGAACCACGAGATTGTCGGTGGCCGAGACGAGCAGGTCGGCAAGGTGTTCGGGCGGGGCGTCGCTGCGCAACCAGTCGTGCGCGCCCGGGCGATCGTTCGACGGCAGTCCGAGTGCGTTGGGTATGTCGCCATCGAGGTCGACGAGCAACGTGGTGCGGCGATCGTCGAGCGCCAGTGCGCACGACACGAAGGTGGTCCCGGTGCCGCCCTTGGCGGCCCACAACACGGTGAGCATGTGGTTCCCCGTTCCGGTGAGCGGTAGATCGCTCTCGGTGTACTGAGGAGGAGCCGGTCACCTCGAGAGTACCGATGCGGTCGATAGGACCCAACGTGGTCGTCGCCGATAGCGTCGAAGACGGAGGTGTCTGAGCGCCTGGTGGGCTCCACCGCCTTCAAAGCGGCTGGGACGGGCGAACCCCGTCCGGCGGGTTCGATTCCCGTCCACCTCCGCCAGTCGATCATTTGGTGGCAGATGTGCGACGACCAGTACGTCGCACATCTGCCATCGACCCACTCAACGGAACAGTTGGGTGGCCCACCATCCGCCGTTGTCGAGATACAGGCCGATACCCACCTCGCGGTACCGAGTGTTCGTCATGTTGGCGAAGTGGCCGGGGCTGTTGGTCCACAACTCAACGAACATCTGGGCAGCCGCGTCGGGGGTGAGTCGGGTGCTGC
>JBCDFR010000101.1:0-7986 GCA_039177505.1 Actinomycetota bacterium
CGTACCAGGAGAAACAGCGCAGTCAGCAGGAAGAACAGTACGAAGACGTACCACGACGACAAGGCGAGCACCGGTGGCAACACGGCGAGGACGGTCGCCGAGAGAACTCGGCGTCGATCCGCAGCGAAGTCGATCGCCGCGACGATGATCCACGCCGGCCAGAAGATCGCAAACAGCTGCACATGGCCCAGTTGCAAGTAGACCGGGTAGGACGTTGCGCAGAGCGCAACGAAAGCTACTCGGCCCCAGACGGTCGTGAGAGTCCGTCGACTCAGTGCGGCGAGGCCCAGGGTGCCAAACAGGAACGTCAGGAACTGAGTGAGCGTCCACGAGTCGATCATTCCCGCGCCGAACGTCCGTAGCGCCGCGTAGATCTGCCCCTGCGCGAAGAACGCATCGGACGTTCCGAGCGTGCCTTCGACCGGGTAGAACGACGGGAGGTCGCGCAGTGCCGCGTCGCCCTGCCACACGCGATACCAATGCTCGTGCAGCGCGACGGTCCAGCGGGCATCGCCGATGTTGCCTGGAAGCTGGCCGCTGAACACCGACCTGAACATCCAGAGCGCGCCGATCGTCGCGGCTACATACGGAAGGGCGTCGCCTAGGGCGATGTGCTCGCGGGGCGGAGTCGCGTCGTTGCTGCTGGAGTGTTCCGTGTCGCGGTCGACGACGTCGGCGCGGATGCTCGCGGTCGGCTCGGCCACGGGACGCGTCGGGGTGGACGTCAGCTGGTGGCTTGCTGTTCTTCGCCGGCCGCGGCCCCGGGTTCGACGGCCGGCGTCTCGGCGCCACCGAGGCCGAGTTCGGCACGGAGTTCGGACAACCGCGACTGGGCAGCGATGTTGGCCGTGGCCTGTTCGACCTCGAGCACGCGGCTCTCGACCGTCGTGTCTTGCAGTTCGGCCGACGCGGTGGCCTTGGCGTAGCGCGCCTGGATCTTCTGTTCGACCTCGGCGAAGGTCGGCACGTCGTCGCCCACGGTCTCGGAGAGCTCAGTCATTGCCGTGTTCATTTCCTCTTGCATCTTCGCTTGCTCGAGCTGGCTGAGCAGCTTCGACTTCTCAGCGAGTTTCTCCTGCAAGAGCCGGCTGTTCTGCTTGACTGCCGCCTTGGCCTGGTCAGAGGCTTCCGTCGACTCGAGCACCAGCTGCTTCAGGCTCTCGACGTCGCTCTCGACCGAAATCAGTTTGTCGGCGATCGTCTCTGCTGCGTGGGTGTATTCGGTGGCCTTGTCGCCATCACCGGCCTTGTCGGCGTCGGCGGCCATCAGCAGGGCTTGGCGGGCGTTGGCATTGAGCTTTTCCAGCTCGCCGAGCTTGTTGTTCAGCCGGATTTCGGCCTGCTTCTGGTTGGCGATGACGTTTGCCGCCTGCTCCTTCAGCCGCTGATGCTGGTTGTGGGCCTCGGTGATCGCCTGTTCGAGCTGCACCTTGGGGTCGGCGCTCTCGTTGAACTTGCCGGTGAGCTTGGCCGTCAGATAGGCCCACCACCGCTTGAAGAGCTTGATCATGTCGTCGAGCCTACTTGCAGCCGACGGCGGACGGCGTCGAGCTCGGGCGCCCGCAACGCCACGAGTACGGCGATGTACACGGCAACGCCGACGACGGTGCCGACCGTGACGCGCAAGGCAGCGTCGAGGCCCGCGTTGCCCCCTACCTGCCGAGCGACGAGCCACACAGCTTCGGCCATCAACACCGACGCGAGCACGGTGCGCCACAGGCTCGCCAACACCTCCCGCATGGGAAACCCGGGCACCTTGTAGCCGAGGACCTGCAGCGACCACATCGACGCCACCACGTAGGCCAGAGCGAACGCCAACCCCAGTCCGAGCACGCCGTACCGCCCGACCAGTACGAACGCCAGCACGATGTTGAGCGCGTTCTCGAACACGTTGATGGTGAACGGAGTGCGAGTGTCCTTGTGGGCGTAGAACCCACGGAGCACGAACAAGTACACCGAGAACGCCCCGAGTCCGAGAGCGAAACCGGCAAGGGCGCGTGACGTGGCCAGCACGTCGTCGGCGTCGAACTCGCCTCGCTCGAACGCGAGGCCGATCAATGGCTGCCGCAGGACGAACATGCCGCATCCCGCAGGGATCGTCACGAGTGCGGTCATCCGTACACCGAGCGACGCGTTCGACAAGAAGTCGGGCTTCGACCGCTGCGCCACCGCTCGGGACAGTTCGGGTTGAAAGGTCGTGGCGATCGACACTGCGAGGAGTCCGTGGGGGAGCACAAAAAAGGCGAAGGCCAGCACGTAGGCGGTGGCGTCGGAGGAACCGGGGCCGGCCAGGTTGCGCACCACGGCCACGGCCACCTGGTTGGCAAAGACGAAGCCGATCGTCCAGAAACTGAGCGTGAGTAGCTTGCGTACTGCCGGATGACGCCACTTCACTTGCGGTCGAAAACGGAATCCGGTTCGCAGACAGGCGGGAATCAGCACGACGAGCATCGAGCCGATGCCGACCGTGGCGCCGAGGCCGAGCGTGAGTCGTAGTCGATCGTCGGTGAGGACGTCGCCGATCTGCCAGCCGTCGGGGCCCGGCGAAGGCAGTGACAGCAGCGTGCCGATGATGATCAGGTTCGGCAGGATCGGGCTCCACGCCGCCGCAAAGAAGCGACGTCGACTGTTCAAGAATGCGTTCGCCAGACCGGTCAGTCCGTAGAACAGGATCTGGATCAGGAACAGTCGGGCCAGCGTGGTGCCGACCTCGCGGAAGACTGTTGGATCGGCGTCTTCGACATTGATCGAGTAGATGCCGAATATCAGCGGGGCGGCCAACACGGCCGCTGCGGTGATCGCGGTCATCAGCGCCGCAGCGGTGCCGATGACCACGTTCGTCGACTCGTCGTCGTCGTCGACCAAAAAGGTCGAGAACAGCGGGACGAGCGTCGCCGACAGCAGGCCACCGAGCAGTAGGTCGTACACAATGTTCGGTGTCTCGTTGGCCAACAGATAGGCGTCACCTAACGCATCGCGTCCGATCACGGCGGCGAACACGACGAACCGTGCGAGCCCTGTCAACCGCGAGAGGGCCGTGCCCGCGGCGACGACGACGTTGTTGCGCAGCAGCCCGCCAACAGCGGTGTCGGCAGTGCCGCCCGTCGACGGTGCCTCGGAGGCGCTCACTGTGTTCGCGACGCGGGCGGGGTCCGCGCTATTTCGGAAACGACACGGTGCGCACCGATCCGTCGGTCGGTCATCCCTGCCGGCGCCTTTCCGTTGCGAGTCGGCTGCGATCCGTCACGAGTCGGCTTCGGTCACTTCGTCGAGGGCCAGTCGCATCCCTTCCAGCTCGACGACCAGGTCGTCGACTGCGTGGGCGTAGTCGTCGGTGTCGGCTCCCAATGTGACTTCGGTGGCGCGCACGACGAGTTCGTCATAACGCGTTTGGGTGAGCCGTAGACGGTCTTCCGTTCGGCCGGCACGCACCTTCAGCCGTGCGGTCGCTTCGATCTGGCTCTCCACCGATGCCAGCGCGCTCGCGACCTCGACGCTCGGCTCGGTACGGCGGCGTTCTTCGAGAGTGCTCAACCGGGACGCCAACGCCGTGGGATCCAGCCGCTTCACTGCAGCGTCGAGTTCGTCGCCACGGCGGGCGATGCGCCACGTTTCGTCGAGGCCGTCGTCGAGCCGGTCGGCGATCGATGTCATCCGCTCGCGCAGCGGCCCGTCACGCATCTCGCGCACGGTGCGGTGGAGTTGTGTCGCCGACCGTTGCGCGGCTTGCACGTGCTGGCGCCACGGCTCGCCGATCGCGAACGGGTCGATGCGCGGGCGGCGCGGACGCCGCGGCAGGTTGGCCGCGGTCAGTCCGCCGCCGATGGCAACGCCAGCGCCCACGGCGACAGGCCACCCGAGTCCGGCGACGAGCATCGCCACGGCGAGACCGACGCCGACCGGGATCCAGGTGATCAGCGCCTTGGCCATCGTCCGCAGCGTATGTCGGACACGCTGCTCGGTACGCCACTCGTTCGGTGATCGATCAGCGGGTGATGTCGATGTCGACGAACCGCTGCGCCACATCATGGACCGAATGGGGCATGGGTGGACGACGCGCCGACGAGCGCTGGCGCTTGCAGTGCGTCAGCGCGCAGCGCCGGCAACCTCAGGGGAGTCACTCCTGCTGCCACGTGAGATCTTTGACGGGCGCTTCTGTGCTGTGGCCGTGGCGCAGATCGTATTTTGCGGAGTCGGTGGGACGGATCGCGGCGTCGCCCATGACAGCCGGCGTGGGCGTTCAGCAGCCGTGTCGGATCGTGGTGCCGCTGTCAGTCGCGCCAACGGGTGATGCGTTGTGGGCTGGAGCGGGGGATGCGTTCGATCTCACAGCGGGCCTCCATGTCGGTCTTGGTGTACCGCACGTAGTTGGTGAGCCGTCCCTTGGGGAACAACTCGTGGTCGCCGTAACGATCCTGGGCCGTTTCGACGACCAGTTGGAGCGCGATGGTGCCATCGTCGTCGGCGTGCACGTCGATCATCTCCAAGATGAGCTCGCGGACCACTTCATATTGACGCTCGTCCATCGTCCAGCCATCGAGCCCGCCGGGTCGCGTGGCGTTGAAGATCTCGACTCGCTGTTTGTTGGCTCGCGACTGCGCATCGGCATCCCAGGCGGCGTCGGGAACCGGTCCGGCATGCGGGTCGCGTTCGATATCGGCCACAGTGTCGATCCTGTCAGGTGGTCCCCGCCTCGACGTACGACTTCAGCTGCTCCAGGTCCTTCACGTGCAGTTTCCGTGCCCACCGCGACATCACGGCGCGAACGACATGGCGGACGCCGAATGGCAGGGGGATTGTGGCCTCGAAGTCGAGTGTCGCACGCGTGTGGCCCTCGTCGAGTGGTGTTGCGGTGAAGTCGACCCGTGGAGTGATCACCGTGCCGAGCGGACCCTTGTTCTCGAGACGATTCGACACTCGCAGTCCATCGACCTCGACGATTCGCTGACGGCCCTGCACCGTTCCGTGCTCGTCGCGGAACACGATCTCGGAACCCGGTGTGCGTCCATCGCCTTCGACGGCGCAGGCGAATCCCGTCGCCTCTGGCCAGGCCGACCACGCCATCACGTGTTTTTGGTCGAGGAGCGCCTCGAAGACCTGCTCGGCAGGAGCGCTGATCTCGATGGTCTCTGTCCATTTCATCACGGGTCTGCAGCCTTTCTGGACGGGTGAGATATAGTTCGATAGACAAATAGTTTGATCATCAAGTTAATCGGAGGCGCGGGTGGAGAACAACGCGAGTGTGCTGTTCGTGCAGATCCGCGCGCTCGGGGCAGCGGTGGACGCCTTCGAGCGAGCGGCGAGCCGCGCCCTCGACATCAATCGATCCGATCTGCACGCGCTCAACGCGCTCGAGTACGGACCGTTGAGTCATCGCGACCTCGCCGAGCGGCTCGACCTCAGTAGCGGCACGGTCACGACACTCGTCGACCGACTGGTTGCGGCGGGGTACGTCGAGCGCCAACCCGATCCGGGTGACCGGCGCCGCATCGGGGTCGCACTCACCGCCGCCACGTACCAGGCGTTCGCTCGTGTGTATCGCCCGTGCGGCCAAGCAGTCGCCGCGTCGACGAGCGACCTGAGCGACGAGGCGCGCCAGGTAGCGGCGGATGCACTTGAGCGCGCCGCCGACGCCATCAGCGCGGCCGCTCGGGAGCTCGGAGTCAGTCGAGATGGGTGAGTACGAGCCGCAGAAGTCGGCGGAACGGGTCGACCATCTTCGGCGCTGGCATCAGATGGCATCGGATGAGTTGCACGAGCTGGGCGGCCACGACGGCTGTGCGAACCGGCGAGGAGGGCGCGATGCAGGTCGTGCGGAGCGTCACGTGGAGTGGGTCGTGACTGGCCGGAGCGGCGCGCGGAGGGCCCATACGGCGAACAGCGGGTCGCCCGGCGACGAGGGGTTCTCCAAGTTGGCCTCGGGTGGTCCGAACCCGGGTGTCTCCGCGAAGTAGGTGGCGACGATGGCACACCGGCCGTGGTCGTCGGTCGACAGCCATCCGCTGATCGCCTTGGTCGGGAAGCAACGATTGGAGAACGTGCAGGCGAATACGCCATCCGGCCGAAGCACCCGGGCGACTTCGGCGAAGACATCGAGCGGCCGGGTCAGATAGTCGACCGAGACGCAGCACGTCACGGCATCGAACACCGCGTCGTCATAGGGGAGCGTCGGGTCGAGGTTGAGATCTGCGACGACACGATCGGTCGCCATTGGGTTCGCGGCGAGTTCAGCCTCGTTCATGCCCAAGGCGGCGAGGCGTGCAGGCTGGCGGCTGAAGTGTGAAATCCACGACGAACACAGATCGAGTACTGATACGTCGTCGTGGCGGTCGAGGATCAACCGGTCGTACAGGGCAGACACCGCAGCGATGGCTGTGTCGTCGATGTGCGTTACGAAGCGCTCGAATGAGTAGAACGCCGCATCAGGCGACGGATCTGTGCGGGCGAAGAAGCCTGGCGGGAACGGGGAGTGATCGATGGTGTGACTGTTGCACTTTCGGTGCGTGGTCCGCACGATTGGGGCCGGCCGATACGAGTTGCCTCGGTGCACGTGGAAGGGTCACCTCATTCTCTGACTAAGATCAGAGAATGACGCTGCACAACGATCGTGTCGCCACGTTGCGGCACTTTCACCGCACCGTCACCGAGCGCGTCGGCGCACTCGACGAGGAGTACCTTGCACGGCCCCGCCCGCTTGCGGCGTCGCGGCTGTTGTGGGAGGTGGGCGACGGTGTCGATCTCCGAGAGTTGCGCGATCGCCTAGATCTCGATTCCGGGTATCTCACACGGTTGGTGCGTCGGCTCAGCGACGAAGGGCTGGTCGACGTCGCACCCAGCGCCGCCGATGCGCGTGTGCGCATCGTGCGACCGACCGAGCAGGGACGCGTCGAGCTCGCTGCACTCGATCGGTCCAGCGATGCGCTGGTCGGGTCACTTCTCGCTCCGTTGAACGAGCGACAGCGTGATCAGCTCGTCGATGCGGTGGCCACGGTTGACAGGCTGCTCACCGCCGGCCTCGTCGCGGTCGACGAGGTCGACCCCGACAGCGCCGCGGCGCAACACTGCGTCGAACGGTACTTCGCCGAGCTCGCCGAGCGTCTCGAGCACGGTTTCGATCCCGCCATCACAGGTACTGCCTCTGGCGACCAGGTGCGGGCGCCGAAGGGCCGCTTTCTCGTTGCGACGCTGCGGCACGCACCCATCGGTTGCGGGGGCGTTAAGTTCTTCGCGGATCGGCCGGCGGAGATCAAGCGCATGTGGGTGGCACCGACCGCACGCGGACTTGGCGTCGGGCGGCGATTGTTGTCCGAGCTGGAGGAGCGAGCTCGCCGCGCCGGAGCGCGCAGTGTGCGGTTGGACACGAATCGAGCGTTGCGCGAGGCGATCGGCATGTACATCGCCAACGGGTACGTCGAGATCGACTCGTTCAACGACGAGCCGTTCGCCCACCACTGGTTCGAGAAGCAACTCGACAACTGAGCGGTACCTGCGGGCGAGAGCCGAGACGCTCGCGAGAGTGGGGCGCACGCCGCGTTCAATACAGGTCGGTGCGGTAGTTCTCTTCGAGATCGGCGGCGATCACGGGCACGAGGCCCTCGTCGCCGAGGAGTCCACTGATCTGTTCGGCGATGGGTTGGCGGCGGGCTTCCGCCTCGTCGGCCGCCGCCCACAGCTTGGAGCGAATCATCGCTTTCCCGCAGTGAAAGAACGCCTCCTCGACGCCGACGATCGTCGCCATCAGCGCCGGCTTTCCATCGACCGCAAGCCGATCGAGCAACTCCGGATCACGGGTCAAGGTGGCGGTTCCGTTGATCCGATATGACTCGCGCTGCCCGGGGACCATGAAGATCAATCCGATGCGACCAGTTGCCAACACGTTGCGCGGACCGAAGCCGAGAGCGTTGCCCTTGCGCTCGGGGATGGCCAGCGTGGTCGAGTCGATGACATGGACGAACCCTGGCGGGTCGCCTTTCGGCGACGCGTCGA
>JBCDFR010000102.1:0-7487 GCA_039177505.1 Actinomycetota bacterium
GGGACTGTCAGATCTTTGGTGTAACTGATCTGGCTGGTCATTGTTGTTGGGGATCGTAGGGCCTTAGAAGAGGCGGCCTTCAAAGGTGATAGCAAAGGCGTTGAGCGCTGGCTTCCAGCGATTCATCCAGCGTTCCTGGCCGGTGCCTTTCGGATCGAGCGACCGCACGACGAGGTACAGGCACTTCAGCGCAGCCTGCTCGTTGGGGAAGTGCCCTCGCGCTCTCGTCGCTCGCCGGAACCGGGCGTTGAGCGACTCGATGGCGTTCGTCGAGTAGATCACCCGGCGGATCTCAGGTGAGTAGTCGAGGAACGGCACGAACTCCGACCAGGCGTTGGCCCACAACGTGCGGATCGCCGGATACTTGTCGCCCCATCGGTCGTGGAACTCATCGAGACGCCCCTGGGCGTCAGCCTCGTTCACCGCCGTGTAGACCGGGCGGAGGTCCTTGGCCATCTTGTCCCAATCGGCCCGCGAAGCGAGGCGGAAGGTGTTGCGGATCAAGTGCAGCACACAGGTCTGCACCACAGCGAGCGGCCAGGTTGCTTCGATCGACTCCGGCAAGCCCTTCAACCCGTCGCACACCACGATGCAGGCGTCGTCGACACCACGGTTCTTGATCTCTGTAAGGACCTGCAGCCAGTACTTGGCGCCCTCGCCGCCGGTGCCGACCCACAGTCCCAAGATGTCGCGCTTGCCATCGACCGTGACGCCGATCGCTGCATACACAGGCCGGTTGGCGACTTGCCCGTCGCGGATCTTCACCACGATCGCGTCGATGAAGACCACCGGATACACCCGATCGAGGGGCCGGTTCTGCCAGTCGGCGAGTTCGTCGAGGACCCGGTCGGTGATCTTGGAGATCGTCTCCCGTGACACCTCGGTCCCATACGTCTCGGCGAGGTGGGCTTCGATCTCCCCGGTCGTCAACCCCTTCGCAGTCAACGAGATGACCATCGAGTCGACACCGTCGAGGCGACGCTGGTTCTTACGCACCGTCTTCGGCTCGAAGGTCCCGTCACGATCACGAGGCACATCAACCTCGACCGGGCCGACCTCGGTGATCACCTGCTTCGACCTGGTCCCATTCCGAGAGTTGCCGCCGTTGCGGCCCTCAGAGGCGTGTTTCGGGTAGCCGAGATGCTCTTCCATCTCGACCTCCAAGCCGGTCTCGAGGACCTCCTTGGTCAGATCCGATAGCAGACCGTCGGGGCCGACCAGGCTCTTGCCGTCAGCTCGTGCTTGCTCTACGAGCTGTTCGGCCAGCGTCTGATCCGGCCGCTCCTCGCTCGTGTCGTCGGGCGGTGTCGCCACCGCCACATCATGGTCCGTCATAGTTGTCTGTCCTTCCCGCCGAGCAGCCGCTCAGCGTTTCAGGCCAGACCAGTTACACCGCGGACCTAACAGTCCCACCGTCGGGACAGGTGCTGATGAGACTGGCGCAAGCACTCGGCGTCACGATCGCCGATCTTCTGGACACCGCACCGGCCGCACCGTCTCGATCAGTCCCACCAGGATTGGCCGACTTCGCAAGGGACCGAGAGCTCCCAGAGGCCGATGTTCAGATGCTGGCGGGCATCAAGTTCCGCGGCGAACGCCCGCAAAGTGCCCGGAGATGGGCCATGATCTACGACTCGATCAGTTCATCTCGCGCATTGGACGAGTAGCCCTATGCGGCGCGGGCGCACGGAGACATGGGGGACCCTGGACGCGCCTGTCAGGGCGCTCGTCATGAGTCGCCAAGTCGCTGCAGACCCGCCTGGGGTCATCACTGGGATAGTTCGGCAGTTACACAGAGACATGTACGGCCATTTGCCCACTGCGGACGATCTGCCGATCGACGTCGAGATGGCAGCGTCATTCTTCGGCGCCAAGGTGAGGTACTCCAGCGGCGGCCCGGCTGGAAGCGTCCGCCATGAGGCCGGTCGCTATCTGATTACGGTCAACGGCCAACATTCGCACGGTCGCGTCCGTTTTTCCGTAGCGCACGAAGTGATGCACATTCCATTCATGTCGGCGACCGGAGCGACTGGGCGGACCGATGAGACGGAGCACGTGGACTGGAGCAACCAGGAGGAATTGCTTTGCGAGATAGGTGCAGCCGAGCTGCTGATGCCCGCCACTGCGGTTGGTTCACTCATCTCATTGCGCCCGACGATGGACGATGTCCACGCGGTTGCGCGGCACTGCGGGACCAGTTTGGAGGCATCACTTCGACGCACCGTTGAACTCAGTGGGTTGTCGGGCAGCGCCGTCGTCCTTGAGCGAAGGCTGAAACCGACCGAGATTCGCGCACTTGAACAAGCAAAGTCGTCCCTAGTCGCAAGTGGTCCCAGAGCCGTGCGCCCTGCTCCCCAGCTTCGCGTGGCATACGCGATCAACTACGGGTTCTATATTCCGAAACACAAGTCGATAGCAGCGAGCTGTCCTCTCGCAGCCATCGAGACCAGCGGCCGAGTCGACTTCGTGGGCGACTCCGGGCTGGTCATGCCCGGACGAAACGTCGCAGTGTCTGCCGAGCATGCTCCGCTGCGGCATGGGCCTTCACTCGGTTCGCGTGTGCTGGCGCTGGTCTTCGACGCGACTGAGTGGCGGAGTGCGGTCGCTTAGATCGTCAGGTCGGTGCGGACCTCGACGGATCAACGCCGGCAGCCCAATTCTCCTACGGCTGTCGACCACACACCCGGCGACCGACACTTGGGCGATCAACCGTGGCGGGAGGTCGGTGTCGCCATGTCGGGTCGAGTTGGGGAGGGATCTCACCGTTGGGAGTGTTTCACGGATACTTGTCCTTATCCGTCACATCGGTTCAC
Organism: Actinomycetota bacterium; assembly: GCA_039177505.1. Classification (GTDB taxonomy): domain Bacteria; phylum Actinomycetota; class Acidimicrobiia; order Acidimicrobiales; family Ilumatobacteraceae; genus JABSQH01. The sequence goes on from JBCDFR010000102.1 coordinate 2,814, forward strand.
CGGAGCGGCAATACGACGCGGGTTCCTTGGTATATATGACTTAGTCGTCTGTATATATTGTGGTGATGACGAAGCGCCTCATCGACGTCGACGACGATGCACTCGACGCCGCTCGAGCGAAGCTCGGCACCATCACGATCAAGGACACCGTCAACGAGGCATTGCGAACAGCAGCGCACGAACGCAGCGCCGAGTTGGCGAGTGCGCTCTCGACGTTGGCCGCGGCCGATCTGGATGACCGCTCGACCGCTTGGCGCTGATGTACCTGCTCGACACGAGTGTCATCACCCGCCTCGGCGAGCCCTCGGTCGTTCGAAGAATCCAAGAACTCGACCGCGATGGGCTCACCAGAGCTTCGATGACCGACCTCGAGGTCGGCTTCTCGGCACGCAACGGTGAAGAGTGGGATCGACTCTCCAACGCGCTCGAGGCATTCGCTTGCGTCGAGGTCGAGGCTCACCACTTCGAACGAGCGGCACAAGTCCAGCGGTCACTCGCCGAAGAGGGCCTTCGAGGACGCAAGGTGCCCGACCTTGTCATTGCGGCGGTTGCTGAGTCAGCGTCGCTCACTCTGCTCCACTACGACGCCGACTTCGACCACATCGCAGCCGTGACCGGCCAGCCGACAGAGTGGATCGTCGAACGCGGCTCGGTGAGCTGACCAGCCGAGCCGAACATGCTCGACGACCGAACTCGCGCAATTCCGCGCTGACACACGAGCACCGTCGTGCCGATACAGGGCGGTTACTGAACGGCGTGCGAGTTGGATGGTTATGCGTTGGGGAGCTTGCCTGAACCTTGGGCGTCGTAGGTGAAGCGTCGCTCGGCAAGGACGATGCCGATCGCGACGGGGATACCCGCGAACCAGCCCCAGACAAACACCAGCGCCGACGTCGAAGAGTCACTCGAGGCAAACAGTCCCCACATCACGATCATCGCCACGGCCAAACCCACAGCGACCATCGCAACGGTGGGGCGCGAAACATTGGCCGCCGAAGCAATCAGGATCGCCGGGCCCACACTGAATACCGCTGGCAACAACCCAGCGGTCAGCGGGTTGGCATCGGACCAGTCATCGGTGGCCCACGTCCACATGCTCCCAATCGAAGAACCCACAACAGCGAAACAGCCGTAGATCAACGCTCGACTGGCGTATGACGGCACCGGATTGCCGGGATCGGCCATGACCAATCCTGCCATCTGCACGACGGGGACGTTCGCGCACCGCCATTCCCGATTGCGGTGTAGGCACCCCCTTGCCCCAGTGGCAGGTGCCGTTGTCGCGCTCGCTCGCCCACCAAGATCAGCGAGTGACTCGCATGGCTCGGCTACGAGCAACGAGCCGCTCGAGGCCGATGCGGGCTAGTCGTGCTCGGTGTGCGCGGGCTCGGCCGGCGCGGTTGCCCACACCCGGTTCGAGTCGGAGTCGAAGAACCTTGCATCCACGGCGGCGGCGAGGTCGACGTCGAACGCGGTGGCGAGCGCGCTCAGCAGCACGAACGAATCTGCGAGTTCATCTTCCAGGTCATTGATGTGCAGCTCTGGGTAGTTCGCAGACCAAGTCTTCTTGATTTCAGCTGCAACCTCGCCGACCTCCTCGACAAGCAAGCAAAGCAACCGAACGGGGTCGGTCGTGAATCCGCGGTCCGCCCTCGTGTGCTCGATTGCCGCTTGAAGCTCACGAAGTGTCGCCACACTCCGATCGTACTACCACAGCCACGCGCCCTGTGAAGAGCAAGACAGCGCCACAACCCGAGCGCACTCGTGCCGATCTCGAGCGGGTGTTGGCAAGCCTACGAACGAGCAATGGTGAGCAGGACGGCGCGTTCAGCGGTCCTTGCGAGATTTGTGCGCTAGATCGAGCAGTCTGCGCTCGAGGCCAGCGGACGTTCATACAGGGGCCCATGGACACGATCGAAGCGTTAACTCGACGCGCTTGTCCGAGTTCGTGGCCCGACCATCAGCAGCTGCCAACCGTTTGTGGCGCAGGGGTGCCACACTCGTCGACATGCCGAGGACATGCCCGGGCGGCAGCGATGATCGGCGGTTCCCAACACAACCGATGCGACTCGTCACGCTCGCACTGATTGTCGTTGCGGGCTCGTGCACAAGTGGCTCGGAGGCGACAACGAGCGATGTGTCCGGCGCGACCGTGGCCCAGCCGTTACCGACCGACGCAGAAGCACCAATCGACGCGCCGACCACAACCTCCACACTGGCGTTTACCGAGCCGTCGACAGCCGAGCAGCCTGCGCCGACAGTCAAGGCCGAGCCCGCTCCGACGATCGAGGCCGAGCCGGCGGTTGACGGTGTTCCGTTGGTCGCATTCAGCGACGGCGTCTGCGTTACCCAAACCATCACCCGGGCGCAACACGAGGCATTCACCTGGCAGCCCTTTACGCGGAGCCGAGAGGAAGGCGCGGCGGTTCATGCGGTCGCCGACCCTGCGAGCGGCGCTGCCGGACCGTTCGCCGTGATCTTGCGCCTGTACGAATCGAGCAGACCAACCGGTGGCGACGACCCCGTCGAAATCGGTGGGAACCAGGTGTACATCCGTGTCCTCGAGGACGTCGACGACCCCGGTGAGATCGGCAACGGAGAGGCAGTCTGGGACCTCCCGGACGGATCCCAGGGATACCTCCGCTCGCGAGGGCTCAACCAGCGCGATATCGAATCGATCGTCACCAGCTTGCAACCACGCCCAGCCAACGACCCACTGCCCGGGTTCGACTACGACACCGACGGCTCACAGCCCGAACGGCTCACCCTTGTCGCCGAGGGCACCAACAATCTCAATTCCAGCGCCGGCTATCGGATCGAGTGTGCCCTCGACATTGCAGCGGTGTCGCTCACGGTGGTGAACGATGAAGGATTGCTCCCGTACGTGATGGTGATCGACCGATTTCCTCCAAAGTGGGTCGAGCAGCGCAACAACGCCGTGCTGATCGGAGGAAGCGCGGTGCTCGAAGCGCCCCAACCCATCCCCGACCAGGTCGTCGCGGTCACGAAAGACCAGTGGCAGCAACTCGCAACCATCAACTGAATCGCTCTTGCACCAGCTATCGGCGCCGGTTCATCGAGTGAGGTCAATGGCTCGTTGTGGCCCTTTGACGCAAGCAGACGCCTGCCGCTCCGAACCTCCACGCAAACTCGGCTGACAAACCCCGGAGCCACCAAACCCGTCCGATATTGCTCAAGGCCGAGCAGCCTGAAACTCCGAGCGATATCCGGCACGGTGCGCACGTCGAGGCGCTCGATAACGCGCGAGCGACGAGAAGCGCCCGGTATCGCGCGCCGGCGACGACGATTCCACCCGCTCGGTAACCGGCAGGATGCGCAGACCGACCCGACCGATAACGCACGCCGATTCGGACCGGCCGCTACCCCACCGTTACACCGCGGAACCGTCGGACACTGGCCGTGGGCGTGTACGGAAGCGTTCGGAGGTCGGTGAGCTCGTCGGCCACTCCCCGTGCCGGCCGACCACTCTGCGTCAACGAGTGGGACAACTTACGGTCGTTTGGGACAAGTTGTCGTCACGACGGGACAGATACAGCGACAGGGACAACTTATTCGTCGCTTGTCACTACACCGAGCGGGCGGCATTGTCGAAGCGTGTGTACTGGCCGAGGAACACCAGTCGTTTCGTGCCGATCGGGCCCGAGCGATGCTTGGCGACGATCACCTCTGCCGAGCCTTTGTCGGGCGACTCGGGGTTGTACACCTCGTCGCGGTACAGGAACATCACGACGTCGGCATCCTGCTCAAGCGACCCCGACTCGCGGAGGTCGGCGAGCATCGGCCGTTTGTCGGCGCGTGCTTCGAGACCACGGCTGAGCTGACTGAACGCGACGATCGGCACTTCGAGTTCACGCGCCAGGATCTTCAGGTTTCGGCTGATCTCGCTCACTTCGAGCTGGCGGTTCTCCGCGGTACCCGACCCGCTCATCAGCTGCAGATAGTCGATGAGGATCACCGACAGGCCACCGTGCTGGGACTTGATCCGTCGAGCCTTCGCGCGGATCTCCATCACGGTGACCTGTGGGTTGTCGTCGAGGAACAGCGGCACCTCGAGCCGACCGACGGCCAATCCGATCTTCGACCAATCGCTCTCGCTCAGGTTTCCGGTTCGCAGCTTCGTCGAATCGACCTTGGCCTCGCTCGCCAGGATTCTCTGGGTGAGCTCGGCGTGGCCCATCTCCAGCGAGAAGAACAGCACCGGTTTTTGTGAATGCTGCGCAACGTGGGTGGCAATGCCGAGGCCGAAGGCCGACTTTCCCATCGCCGGACGAGCACCCACGATGTTTAAGGTGCTCGGCTGGAGCCCCGACAACAGCTCATCGACGTCGTCGTACCCCATCGCCTCGCCGGTGATCGAGTCGCCACGCTCGTAGCTCTCCTCGAGCTGGTCCATCGTGTCGTTGAGCAGCTCTTGAATCGGCCGGGTGCTGTCGACGACCCGATCCTCGGCAACCTCGAACATCTTCGATTCAGCGAGGTCGACCGCCTTGGTGACATCGTCTGGCTCACCGAATGCCAGGTCGGTGATCTCGCCTGCCGTGTGGATCAGGCGGCGCAGTAGCGCCGTGTCCATCACGATCTTGGCGTAGTGCTCGGCACCCGACACCGACGGGGTTGCGTTCTGCAACTCGTTGAGCCGCTCGATCCCGCCGA
>JBCDFR010000103.1:0-7152 GCA_039177505.1 Actinomycetota bacterium
GCCTGGTGACAATGTGGAGATGACGGTGGAGTTGGGGAAGCCGATCGCGATGGATGAGGGTCTGCGGTTCGCGATTCGTGAGGGTGGCCGCACTGTTGGTGCTGGTCGTGTCACCAAAATCCTCGCCTGAGCTGGCGGTTCACTGACGGCGATCGCGACACAGCGACGAAGAAGTAACGAAGGGACGGCCACGACATGGCCAAGAGCGACAAGCGGGTCAAGGTGACCCTGGAGTGCACGCAGTGCAAGCGGCGCAACTACATCACGATGAAGTCGAAGATCAACGACCGTGAGCGCCTGGAGATGAACAAGTACTGCGCACACGAGCGCGAGCACACACTGCACAAAGAAACACGCTGACGACCCGACCTGGCCGACGCGGGGCACTAGAGGGGTGCTTCGGTTGCGCTGGTACCCTCGCACTGACGTCTTTGGCGTCAACCCGAGGGCAGTAGCTCAGCTGGAAGAGCATCGGTCTCCAAAACCGACGGTCGGGGGTTCGAGTCCCTCCTGCCCTGCTTCTCACCTACGAATAGATCACTAGCGACAGATCGCAGAGAATCACGTGTCACTCGATGACCTCAATCGCGAGCAGAAGCGACAGCTTCGCAAGATGGGCGCCCTCGACGACGAGGGGCGCACCACCCGCGCGCCGCGGCAGCAGAAGAAGCAGAGCGACCGGGTCGGACCGGTCCAGTATCTGCGCGAAGTGCGCGATGAGATGCGCAAGGTCGCGTGGCCCAAGCGCCCCGAGGTTCGTCGTTACTCGATCATCGTCATCATCACCGTGGTCATCTACACGGCGATGGTCGGCGGATTCGACTACGTCTTCGGCCAGTGGTCGCAGTGGTTCTACTCGTCGTGATCGGAGCGACAACGAATGACTGACGACACCTTCAACAACGATTCGGCCAGCACCGACTCTGCCGACGCTGGCAGTACTGCCACCGAGGCGCCTGAGAACGCGGTTGGTCTGAGTGACCTGCTCCCCGTCGGCGATCACCCCGTCGACGCCGAACCCGAGCCCGATTCCGTCGACGCCGTCGCTGAGGGTCTTCCTGTCGGCGACGCCGACGTCGGCGCGGCTGACGGTGCGGTACCGGTCGCCGAATCATCGACCGAGATCGATGCCGGGTCGGATGTCGATGGTGAAGCGGTTGCGGACGAGTCCGAAGAGAACCAGATCGAACAGGAGCAGGACGACGAGGCCGCCGCTCCCGATCCGATGAACGACCCGTTGTTGCGACCCGGCCAGTGGTACGTGGTGCACACCCAGTCGGGCTACGAGAAGAAGGTCACCGCCAACCTGCAGGCGCGGATCTCGTCGATGAACATGGAAGACAAGATCTTCGAAGTCGTCATCCCGACTGAAGAGGTCGACGAGTACAAGAACGGCAAGAAGCAAACGGTGCAGCGCAAGGTCTTCCCGGGCTACCTGCTCGTGCGCTGCAAGATGGATGACGAGTCCTGGTATTGCGTGCGTAACACGCCCGGTATCACCGGCTTCGTCGGACAGAGTCGCCAAGGGCAAAAGCCCACGCCGCTGTCGCGTCGTGAGGTCAAGACGTTCCTGGCGCCCAAGACCGATGGCGCCGAGGCGGCTCCGCGGCGCAAGGCCAAGCTCGAGTACGAAGAAGGCGAGAGCGTGCGCGTCAAGGAAGGCCCGTTCGCCGACTTCACGGGCGAGATCGCCGAGATCAACGCCGACCACATGAAGCTGAAGGTCCTTGTCAACATCTTCGGCCGAGAAACCCTGGTCGAGATGGACTTCAGCCAGGTCGCCAAGCTCTGAGCCGCCCCATCGCGGCCATCACCACGAACACCCCACGAAGCACGCCTTCACGAAGTAGATCGAGAAAGAACCACCCATGGCGCAGAAGAACGTCGTCGCAGTCGTCAAGATTCAGATCGAGGCCGGCAAGGCCAGCCCCGCACCGCCCGTCGGCACCGCACTCGGCCCGCACGGCATTGCGATCATGGACTTCGTCAAGGCGTACAACGCTCAGACCGAGTCGCAGGCCGGCACCGTCGTACCGACAGAGATCACGATCTACGAAGATCGCTCGTTCGACTTCATCTTGAAGACGCCGCCCACTGCGGTACTCGTTCGGCAGAAGGCGGGTCTCGACAAGGCGGCCAACAACCCGGGCGCGGAGACCGCCGGCTCGATCACCGAAGCCGACCTCGAAGAGATCGCCCAGATCAAGATGCCCGACCTCAACGCGTACGACATCGAAGCAGCCAAGCTGCAGGTGCGGGGCACCGCCCGCTCGATGGGCATCGAGGTCGTCTGAGCAGTCGCCTGCTCGCGGCTCACACAGTTCTCAACCGACCACCGCCTGGACCGGGAGCACCTCGCCCGGCCGGCTCAACCACTGAGGGAGACACATCATGTCCGGCAAGAAGTACGACGACGCACAAAAGAAGTACGACCGCGACCAGTTCTACGGTCCCGCTGAAGCACTGAACCTGGTGAAGACCATGGCTTCGGCGAAGTTTGATGAGAGCATCGATGTATCGGTGCGCCTTGGCGTCGATCCACGCAAGGCCGACCAGATGGTGCGTGGCACGGTTGCGCTCCCCTCGGGCACCGGCAAAGACGTGCGCGTTGCGGTGTTCGCCACCGGCGACGCTGCTGATCAGGCCCGTGAGGCGGGGGCCGACGTCGTCGGTGCCGACGAACTCGCTGCCGAGGTCGAGGGCGGCAAGATGGACTTCGACTTGGTCATCGCCTCGCCCGACATGATGCCGCTCGTCGGCCGCCTCGGGCGTGTGCTCGGCCCGCGTGGTCTGATGCCCAACCCGAAGACCGGCACCGTGACGCCCGATGTGGCCAAGGCCGTCGGTGAGTTCAAGGGCGGCAAAGTCGAGTACCGCACTGATCGGTACGGCAACGTCCACGTGCCGGTCGGCAAGGCCAGCTTCGAGCCCGATGCGCTGGAGACGAATTTCCGCGCAGTGCTCGACGAGCTGCAGCGCGTCAAGCCGGCATCGTCCAAGGGGCGCTACTTGAAGAAGGTCACCGTCTCGTCGACGATGGGCCCCGGCGTGCGCGTCGACACCGGCCGACTCAAGGCCGAAGTCTGATCTGGCGGGCCGAGTTACCGCTGCGGCTGCTGCCTCAGGGGCAGACGCCGCAGCGATATCCCGCTCATCCTCCGAAGTTGTTGACGAGTGCGTCGAAGTAGGCGTCGTATCCGAGCTGGCTCGGGTGGAATGACGCCGCGCTCGGCAGGATCCCAAGATCGACGACGTTCTCGCTGACGGTCCCGTCCGGGTTGGTCGTCCGCGTAATCGAGTTCCCGAACACGATGGAGTTGACGCCCCTCCGGCTCGATGAGCCCTCACAGGCGCCGTTGCCGTCGAACTCGTCGACGACGTCGACGAAGCCGATGTCGGCGGGGGTCGAAGCATCAGCCGCATTCACCGCTGCAGCGATCGTTGCGTTGAGCCGGTCGGCTTGGCCATCGATGAAGCGGCCCTCGCTGCGGCCGAGGCCGAGCACACCCGAACAGAACCAACCCGGCTGCATCAGGCGCGGATAGCCGTATACCCGCAGCGTCAGATCGGGGTGTGCTGTCCCGATCTGTTGGTACAGCGCGGTCAACCGGGTCTGCACGTCGTCGAGATTGCTCAATTGGTTGCCGCTGTCGCGGTCGCAGCGCCATGCGGTGATGCATCGGATGAGGGCTTCGGGCCAGCTCTCGCCACGCGCCGTGCGGACGTCGTTGCCGCCGATGGTGAGCAATGCCAGCGATCCTGCGCCCGAACCGAGGTCGGCCACAGCCAGCTGCGCATCGATGTTGTCGATCACCCCGCCTGCGCAGGCGACCATGTCGAAGTCTGCGCCGAGCGCTGCTGCCACGCGGGGCCCCGGTGTGGTGTCGAGCTCGCGCAGGCAGGCGATCGAACCGCCGTCGAGCGATGGAGCGAACTCGTGGACGAGCGGCCCTTGGTCGTCATAACTGGTCGCATCGGCGTGAATTCCAGTGCCCGAGGCGTACGAGTCGCCGATGGTCACCACCCGGTCGAATGCCGGCGCCTCCTGTGCGGTCGCCGGTGCGGCGCCGACGGCTATCGCTGACAGCGCAACGGCCGCTCCTACGGCCGCGCGCCAAAATGACGTGTTCGTTGCGTTCCCCATGCACCCGACAGTACCCACACGTTGCGCACGCCGCGATGTTCAGCTGCCGCCTGCGCAACATTTGAGTTGTTGCCGGAGACCCGGCCGGTGAATCGCCGTCCGCGGCGCACGCCGACCGTGCCGCGTCCGGGTCTATGGAGACTGCGCCGGGGCCTTTGTCTCGGCCGGCGTGCGTTGTTGGTCGAACACGATCACGACGATGGGAGCGGTCACAGCCGCCATCGCCACGAATTCGATGACAGTGAGGGTCTCGCCGAGTGACGCCCACGCCAAGAACCCGCTGACGACAGGTGTCGTCAGCACGAGCGTCGCTCCGACCCACAACGGAACGTGCCGCAGCGACCAGTTGAACATCGAGTGTCCGAGCACCAATGAGGCGACGACGATGAGCGTGACCGGCCACCACGTCGACCACGAGGGCCATGACACGTCGTAGCCGAGCGTCAGGCTCAGGATGGAGCAGGCAGCCGCAACCCAGATGGCTGCGGCCGCGATGAACTCGGCAGATGACAGTTGCGTCGTCGACCGCTTGGCCGCAACGGTGTAGGCACTCCAGGTGAGCATGGCCAGCAGTGCGAGCGAATCGCCCCGCCAGTCGTCGCCCGCGTTGTCGCCTTCGACGGCCACGACGACAACGACACCGGCGACAGCGATCAGAGCCAGCCAAATATCGCGACGGCGGAATCGCTCGCCGAACAGCGACACCGCGGCTGCGCCGACAACAAGCGGTTGGAGGGTGATGATCATCGACGCGTTGACCACGCTCGTCAGTCGCAGTGCGTTGTATTGGGCCGCGACGCTGGCCGCAAGCGCCAGACCAGCCCAGGCAGTGGACCGCACCACGGCGAGTCGCATCGGCGTTCGTCGGACAGCGAGGAAGACGATCGCTCCAGCCGAATAGAGGGCATAGCTGTAGAACGCGGTGGCGGTTCCCGGGATATCGATGCCGGCGACGACGACCGCAGACATCGCCCGGCCACATATCGCGACCGAGGCTGCGATCAAGCCCTGGCGAGTGGACGGGCCTATTGCGCCGATTGCCGCGTTGTCGGTGCCGGACAGGGTGACAACACAACGACGCGCCGGCACGCGCCTTACGTTGTTCGACTCTCCTTCCGACACTGAGGTCGGCACAGCGTTTCGTCGTCTGGACCCGATAACGTCGAGTCGACATACCGATCAGGTTGCTTGCCAGAGACCGTTGGTCCCGGCGCCTCACCGGCGACGGGGTAATGGGCAGTCCGCCCACCAGCCGAGGTGCATCCCCATGTCGAGCATTGGCCGAGGCCCGCAAGGGTCGACGCCCCGCTCCTCCTGGTGTTCGCATCGACATGCGAGCGCCATGAGTCCCATGAAAGGAGGATGCACCTCAGATGACCACTACGAGTCCGCGACCCGACAAGGTCGCCATCGTCGAGGAGATCACTGGCAAGCTCAACGACAGCGTTGCGGTGTTCGTGTCGGAGTACCGCGGGATGACCGTCGGTGAGCTGGCCGACCTGCGCACGCCGTTGCGCGATGCCGGTGCTGAGCACAAGGTGTACAAGAACACCCTGGCCCGGCTGGCGGCGAACAATGCCGGCTACGAGAGCCTCGCGGAACACCTGCTCGGTCCGACCGCGTTGACATTCGTCACCGGCGATTCGGTGGCCGCCGCCAAGGCGCTCACCGATCAGGCCAAAGCCAACCCGAACCTCGTCGTCAAGGGCGGCGTGCTGGGCGAGAGCCCGATGTCCGCAGACGACGTGAAGGCGTTGGCCAGCCTGCCGTCGCGCGAGGAACTGTTGGCCAGGTTCGCCGGCGCCTTGCAGGCACCGATGAGTCGTGCCGCCGGTCTTCTCGCAGCGCTGCCACGCAACTTCGCGTACGGCCTGTCGGCCTACATCGACCAGCAGGAACAGGCTGCCTGACCGTGATCTCCGCTCCGGGCCGCGTCCCGCAGCGATGACGATTTTTCCATTACTCCGGTGTGCGCCGACTGGCCACACCATCGCATGAAAGTGAACGACAGAAGATGGCTACGAAAGACGACATCCTCGAATCCATTGGCAACATGACCGTGATCGAGCTCAAGGAGCTCCTCGATGCCTTCGAGGAGAAGTTCGAGGTCACCGCAGCGGCTCCGGTCGCGGTGGCGGCTGCGGGTGCGCCTGCAGCGGGCGGCGGCGACGCCGACGGCGGCGGCGAAGAGCAGACCGAGTTCGACGTGATTCTGGCCGCCGCCGGCGGCCAGAAGATCCAGGTCGTGAAGACGGTCAAGGACATCCTCGGCGTGGGACTCAAGGACGCCAAGGACCTCGTCGACGGTGCGCCGAAGCCGATCCTCGAAAAGGCCAGCAAGGCCGACGCCGAGGACGCCAAGGCCAAGCTCGAAGAGGTCGGCGCCGAGGTCGAACTCAAGTGATCACGGGCCTGCCATCGGCGGGCTGATACCGGCGCACCGTCGATCGGTATCGATCACACACAAGACAACAACGGCGATGGCCGGTGGGGCGACCCGCCGGCCATCGCCCGTTTTTGCCCAGCTGCATGCTTGACATCTCGAGGCGACTTCTTTACCTTGTCCGGCAATTCAGTCGCCCCAACGGGCTGGAGCGTTCCGCTCGGTGCACCTGCGCCGAACGCGGTTGGCGAAGCTCGCCCGTGAAGATAGCATCGCTTCTTGTCGTGCGTCTGCTGTTCCCCCACCGTGATCTCGGTGTGACTCAGCGCGCCCGTACCTCTGTCGACATCCGCCCTCGTCTCATTGGAGTGTGATCCGTGGCGACTCGTCCCGTGTCCCGTGACCGCTACTCGTTCGGCAACTTGAAAGAGCCGCTGGAGCTACCTGATCTCATCGCTATTCAGCGCGAGAGCTTTCAGTGGTTCCTCGACGAGGGTCTCGCCAACACCTTCCGCGACATCAGCCCGATCAAGGACTTCTCCGAGTCTTTGCAGCTCGAGCTGGAGTTCGACCCGTTCGACGAAGACCTGCGTCCGCCGCCGAAGTTCACGGTGGAGGAGTGCAA
>JBCDFR010000104.1:0-6892 GCA_039177505.1 Actinomycetota bacterium
CGTCCACGTCCGACGCTGCTTCTTCTTTCCTTCGCTCATGTCCTCTCCTTCGAGAGCTCAGAGCGACCATCCTCCCAAACAGATCAGGAAGGCGAAACTGTCAACCACCCAACAGGGTCCGCGTCACGGTCTCACACCGCTGTTCTGGACTCACGTGAAGCCGTACGGCGAAGTCCGACTCGACATGAACCGGCGCCTCGACCTGTGAGGCGGGCGACACACCGCGAACATCGCTCGGGCAGGAGTTGTCCACTTTTCCTCTGGTGACACGTTCGTTACCAGCACCCCGGCTCACATCGCGAACCACCACCCGCAACCGAACCCCCCTGGGTCATGCGGGCATCATCGTCCGCCCGTCAACCTCCCACGGAATGTGACGCTCTCCGAGTAGCTCACCTACACAATCGAGATCACGCTCAAGTGTCGGTGGTGACGGGCTACAGCTCCCCGATCTCGATTCCGACGACCGCAGTGCCGCCACTGCTGATGTCGTAGTTGTCTGGGATGACGGCGTTTACGGGTAGCCCGTCGCTTGACCCAATCAGGAACGTCGATTCGTTGGCTGTGATGTCCGATGGTGCTTCTGCGACGACGACGTGGAGCTTTCCCGTCTCAGTTCCGCTCGTGATTTCGCACGTATCGAGCGCACCTGTGATGTCGATCTGTTGATCGGAAACGACGACAAGGCCGCTATTGGCGTCCAATATGGCAGTGCCGTCACTGTCGGGAGGCACCGGCACCGCAATGTCAGATCCGCCAGCCTCGACGAGGCTCGACTGATAGATCACGTAGTCCGGGCGGTCAAACTCATCTTCGGTGACCCGAAGCTCCTGGTACGGGCCTAGGTCTTCGAATACACATCCCGATGCCTCGTTGTCGCTGCTGCACGCAAATAGTAGTACAGCAGTTGCCGAGGCCGGTAACAGTCTGTGCACGAGCTACAGCACCGAGGATTCGTATGTAGACCGAACCTGGACCAAATAGTCGGTGAAGATGGGCTGATTGCGTTCCGCCCACTCGGGGGCCAGATCCAGCAGTAGCGCATTGAAGTCATCCACCATCGCGGCTTCGCACTCGTCTGCCTGATCTTGAATCGAACTGGCGCTTTGTCCGGACGAGAGTGATTCGCCGTCGAGACCCGATGCGAGGGCAGCGTTCAACTCCGTTGGATCACTCCAGTCACCGCCCATGCAGAGCACCCAAACCTCTTGGACTGCCTTTGCCTGCGGCAACGCGGCGGCACTGTCGTAGAGCTCATCGAGCGCATTGCCGGCGCGCTGGCTGGCATCCCAGAACGCAACACTCCTAGACTCTGCGGCTGCATTTTGAACGCTGTTCCAAAGCTCGGGGTCGTCCAAGAGTTCGACCATCGAAACTCCCCCCGAAACTATCCCCAGTTCCGCATCAACCGTTGCCGCCGCCTCAGCGTAGACTCCCGGAGTAAAGTCTAGATAGCCAGCGTCATTATGTGAGTGTGCCGGCACAGGTGGCTGAGCGTCCTGACTCAAGGCAGCGCTGCCGCCGATGGCAACCAATGCGACTGCCGCACCGGCTGTGAGTGTGCCTCGATTCCAGTTCATAATTCAATGCTTCCTTCTACGCTTAGCACTTGAACTCGGGTTGAACATTGTCATAGACGACATCGGTGCGAATTCTGATCACGGGGTACGGCGGCGACGTGGCGAAGCCGAGCACGAGCGTCTCGAACACGGTGTCTGTGCGGTAGCGATTGGTCTCACTACGGCAGTCCTGTCCATCAAATCCCGACCATTGCGTACCCTGGACCCCGGTCCAATTACCGATACCGCGATGGTGCCAGTTACATCCAAACCCTCCGCAGACTTTTGTCATCGCCAGGACGCGCGCTCTGTAGCTCCCGCAGTACCTATTCTCGAGCGTAATAGCGCCATTGTGGAACACACTGTGAGTGGAGTAGCGGTAGGGGGGATCGGCGAACATCAAGAACCAGGCGTGGGTACTGCAGCCAAGCTCGTTCTGCTCCGGCATCGGGCTTGACTGGATCGATTCCTCGACTCGGTCGTACGAAGCGGCAGTGACTTCGGAATACAGCATCACGGAAACGACCACGATTCCAACGAGAACACAAGCAGAGAAGAACCGTCTCAGCTTTAACGGCCCGAATCGGCGATAGAGGATCCCTCTCCAAGCAAGGTCTCGCTCCCCAAAGGACTCTTTACGAATGCAGTCGTCGAGGACCCGAGGGGGTGCTTCGTTGGGCGGGCGTTCGTTGGAGTGGTTAGATAGCATGGTCGCGGGACCTCATTGCTAACCAGAAAGGATCGTATGGTGGCAGATGTCTGCGTCGCTCTGTCACCGGCGCAGCGTATTTCCAGCGACCTAAGCGTGACCTCAACGGAGCCTTAAGGACGCGCCGACATCGGGGTGTCGGTAAGAAACGTGTCATGAGCGGCAAACGAGCCGCGAAACCCCTGCTCAGAGCTGCTGCTGTCCTCTCGTGCGGCGACGGCGGGCTCGGCTCAGGGCTGAGTGCGAAGTCCCAGCTCAGCAAGGGTGGCGACAGCGGTCTTGCCGCTGGCGACACGTTTCTCGGGTATGAGCAACGGAGGAACAGAAAGCAGCGTTAGTGAGTCCTAGGGAGGGCGAATCGCCTGGTAGCGGAGCTGCCGCCACAGTTCGGAGGTCGACTTGGCGACAGCTCGCGGTGAAGCCGGTGCGGCGTCGAAGGAGCCGCGTCAGCCCTGTTCACGGCTGCGGCGTCGCCGCTTAGCGCTAGATCCTGTTCCTGCGCAGCTCATCCCCGGAACCCGGCCGCCTCGAACAACTCACCCCAGCCGACCGCCGCGGCCTCGCCCCGCTCTTCTGGACCCACATTGCGCCCTACGGCGAAGTCCGACTCAACATGAACCAACGACTCGACCTCACCGAATAGCCAGTCCTGCACTTCATGACACGTTCGTTACCAACACCCCAATCTGAACCAGGTCGCGAGCCCACGACGACCATGCGTTGCGGACCTCGTAGCCGGGTCGACCGGTCAGGGCACGCCCTCGATCTAGCCGACGACCTGAGTGACCTGAGTGACCTGAGTGACGCAGACACCCTCAACTTCGACGGTGAGCGACGCCGAGGTGACGCACAACGCGGTCAGGGTCGGGCTCGCAGTGACCGGCATCATGCCGTCGAACCGCGTCGGCTCGGGAGCGAGAGGGTCGAGATCGGCGAGGTCAACGCTCAGGCGGTCTGCGAGTCGCACAGGCGGTATTGTAAGACAGCCGACTTCGATGGATCGGTGGCGAACCTTAATTCACTCCTGTGTCTTGTTGGTGGTGGTTGAGTGATCGGGTTCGACCCGAGGTTCGAGTTCGACGATGTACAGCGGGCTGAGGCCGGTGTCCTCGACGCTGTAGCCGTGTTGGAGATCGGACCAGTTCTCGTAGATGCCATTGCAGCGCAGCCCGACATCCGCTGCACATGCGACGAGTTCGTCAGGCTCGACCAGGCGGGTGACTTCATGAGTGCGTCGGCGGTGAGCGCCGTCGGGCCACTCCATGTCGAACTCCCAGCGAGTGCCATCCAGAAAGGAGTGGGCGACGACGTCGGACAACCCGTGTGCCGGGAAGTCGAAATCGAGGCGTTGCTGGTGTCCGTGCAACCTGCGTACAACGCTCGGGCGGTGGGTCTCGACGATCACCACACCGCGATCGTGGATGCTCGTTCGCGCCAATCTCAGAGCAGCAGTACGTTCCGGTTCGGAACCGAGCATCGAGATGGTCCCGCACACACAAATGGCTGCGTCGTACCGTCGTCGTGGTGACCAGGACCTGATGTCGGCACGTTCTAACTCGAGTGACGCAGTGCGGCCCGCGATGGCGCCCGCGCGCCTACGCGCAACGGCGAGCAGCTCGGCCGACGAGTCGATTCCGTGGACATCAACACCGTGATCGATCAGCGGAATGGCGACTCGCCCGGTGCCCACACCAAGCTCGACGACGGACCAACGACCATCTGTCGCCACGGTCGACACGCGTCCAGCGATCGCATCGGCCACGACACGTCCCGAGTCGGCCGGCACGAAGTGGTCGTAGACGTCGTGGAACTGTTCGCCGTACGTCCGGGTCTGGTCGGGCCACTGGGGTTCCGACCGCCTGGGGTTCGTTGCGGGATCAAGCATCGGTCCTCCACGGTTCGAAGCGCGAGGCGAACAGGTAGTCTGGCGTGTCGTTGGTGTCGTAACCGGGGTCGGCGACCACGACGAACTGGAAACCGCGCGGCGGCTCAGGGACCCGCTGACTGATACGCCGCTCGACGTAGTCCCTCACCAGGCGGTACGCAACGGATCTGTGCAGTCTGTCCGGATCCAGCCCGACGGCCTTAGTCAGCTCTGTGCACGCATCGAAGAGCCCCTTCTGGGTGCGTCGCTCGGGAAACCACAGAGCCTGCGCCAGACGGCGCGGGGCGATCTCGGCAGCGTCCTGCCACGCTGACGGTTCACCAGCATCGTCGACCCAACGGTACATGACCCGGTAGTCGTGAATCGCCGGTCGCGGCGCAAAGAACCGCCAGTCCGGCAACAGCGTCATGGTCCAGGGATTGGACCGAACCCGATCGAAGTTTCGGTTGGCGTGCTGGCTTGCGGCGGTCGCCACAAGCCACGCGGCGAGTAGCACCTCGATGAGATTCGGCACGCCGACCGACGCAGCGCGGCGAACCACCGTGCTGGCGCGGTCCCGGCTCATGAGGGCGGCTCGCTCGTGCTCGCGGCGTCGACGACGCGCTGGTTGGTGTTGCTCGACACGCGGCTGTCACCCATGCACGTCGCGATGAACTCGTTGATGTGCTCGGCCACCTGTGCAGCGTGCGCCCGGCTGGTGACGATGCTGTCATGATTGGCGCCGTCGATCGTGACGTGCTGGCCGCCGTCGCCGAGCTCGAGCATCTCTGCATGAAGCTCGTACTGCACCGGATCGTCGCGCCTCGTGGCCCCGGCGGTCAACACAAGCATCGGGCACGTCAGCGGTTGCAGCTGCGGCTTCGAGTCGAAGTCGCGTTGCGTTGCATCCCATTCGCGCACACCGGCCCGCCACGTCCGCGGATCGCGGACCTGGGCGAGCGCGATGCGTTGCACCTCGATAGGCAGTGCCTTCACCCATGGTGGGCACCGCAGCAGTATCCCAGACCCGAACGACAATGATCTGGCCATCGAGGTCATTGCGCCCTCCATTCGCTCTGCGCCAAGCCGTTGCTTCTCTGACCGCCGCAGTTCGTCGGGGTGGCTCGTGTCGACGAGCACGACTCCCCGAACGTCCGCTTGCGTCTTCGCCGCTGCGAGCACAGCGAGGTACCCGCCGAGCGAGTAGCCGACGAGGACCACGTCACGATCGGAGGCGATACGCTCGATCAGCTCCGTAGACGAGGCGGCCAGATCTTCCATGGTACGCACGGTCCTCGGTCGGTGGGAGCTCGGTCCGTAGCCGCTCCGGTGCCATGTGACGATGGTGGGGGTTGCTCCACCGGGATGCTCTCGGAGCGATCGAACGATCCATTCCCAATGCTCGGGCGTCGAGGCCAGACCGTGCTCGAGCATGACCACCGGAGCACACCCGGTCGCTTCGGGCGGCATCGCTCGATCGCCCACGACCCGGTACGAGATCTCGTTGCCGTCCGACAACTCGATGCGCTGCTCGTCGCCTCTCGCTCGCTCGACGGTGCGGCGCGTCAGCGCTTGATGTCCGGCCGCCGCGCCCACCAGACCGATTCCGCCCCCGAAGGCGAGCGCGGTGACACGGTCGTACTGCAGCCCGTTCCTGCGTCCAGCCGTGGTGTAGATCATCGGCGCGTGAAGCGAGCAGAACGACGTAAGGAAGCGACCGAGCGACATCACCTTCGCGATACCGAGGTGGAGCACGGTCGCCGCCGCAACATACGGTCGAGTGAGTCGCCCGCCCCCGATGTAGACGACCGGCGCGACACACTCCAGCGCCACGACTGCGATCTCCAACGCCTTCGCCACGTTCCGCCGACCACGAAGAAGCTGCCACGTGCGCAGGTCGCCGTAGGTGCGCGTCCGAGTGACCCCGATGATCGCATCCCCCGTACCCCACGGCCCGCTGGCAACCTTGACCAACCCCGACGCGGCATAGGACATCATCCCTTGCAGCGACGCCGCCGAGAGCGCAGCATCGACGATGCGTGGGGACCGTTGGCCGGCCCGCGCCACCGTCGCCAGGCCTTGCGCAAGCATGCTCACCTGATCCGCGCCGTCGGTGCCGTACCAGTAACGGCGGTGGAGCACCGCCGAACTCGTCGCCAGAACAACGTTCGCCGCGAGACGGACTCCACGGCGCCGACCGGGAGCGACCAGCACAACGGCGGCCATCACCCGTCCAACATGGATCGCCCTGGTGACCCTCGGGCGCGCGACCCAGTTGAGGACGGAACGCACGGGTCGAGAGCCCGGTGTCCCATCGACGATTACCGACCAGTCGTTCAATCCACCGCGTTCCAATGCTTGTGGTCGGGCAAGCTGTTCGGCACTGGACATGAGATGCGTGGCGGCTGACAGCCGCTCCATCCTGGACAGCGCAGCGAATCTGCTCTTCGGCACGACACCGATTACGAGAGCTTGACGCCACGCTGCCGGGGGGCTTAATCGATTCATGTTCCTTACTATCTCGTCACGATGGTCGCGTACTGGCCTTGCCGGCGCGCGAAACTCTCGAAGCGCAGACACTGCACTCGAAATGCTGACAAGCCGCGCTCACCCTCGACGGGGACTGTCAGATCTTTGGTGTAACTGATCTGGCTGGTCATTGTTGTTGGGGATCGTAGGGCCTTAGAAGAGGCGGCCTTCAAAGGTGATAGCAAAGGCGTTGAGCGCTGGCTTCCAGCGATTCATCCAGCGTTCCTGGCC
>JBCDFR010000105.1:0-6868 GCA_039177505.1 Actinomycetota bacterium
CTTCGGTCCTTGAGGCGGCTCAGATCCGGACAGACTCTGACCCCGAGGCGATGCCGGGCTAGCTCGGCCACCCCCCACCCCCCCCCCCCGGGGGGGGGCCCCCGTCCCCCCCCGGGCCCCCGCCCCCCCCCGACTCGCGTTGTGAGCTCTGTGAGGCCGCGCCGATCACCGAGCGCTACTACAGCGACGAGTGCTGTTGGATCGCTGAGTGCGAGTCGTGCGCGGTCCCGATGGTGGTGTGGCGTTCGCACGGTGCTGAACCGCCGGCCGCCGAACGCGAGCACATGATCGAACAGCTACGTGCCGTCGTCGAAGCACGCGGCGGCGCGCTTGCCGAGTCGTATTGGATCGATGGGGCGATGCGTACGATTCCGGATCACTTCCATGTCCACGCCCGCTACCGACCGCGATGGTGATCCACCGATGACGCTGCCAGCACCCACCGATCTGTTGCCCCACCGCGCTCCGTTCCTCTTCGTCGATCAACTGCTCGAACTGGAACCCGGCGTGCGCGCCGTCGGTCGCTGGCACCTCACCGGCGACGAGTGGTTCTTCGCCGGCCATTTCCCTGGGCGGCCCACCTTGCCGGGGGTGCTGATGGCCGAGGCCATCGCCCAGCTCGGTGCCGCTGCGGTGCTGAGCGACGACCGCTACGCCGACCGGCTGCCGCTGTTCGGAGGGCTGGACAAGGCGCGGTTTCGTCGACAGGTCATGCCCGGTGACGAGTTGACCCTCGAAGTCGAACTCGGCCGGATGTCGGCGCGCGCCGGCAAGGGGAGCGGCCGCGCCTCGGTGGGCGACGAATTGGCGTGCGCCTGCGACCTGATGTTCGTCTTCGCCTGATGTAACGACCGAGCGTTACATCAGGTTGGTGGGGCGAAGATCACCGAGCCGTTGTGGCCGCCGAAACCGAAGTTGTTGGAGATCACCGGAGCCGGCGTCCACGCCCGAGCGTCGCCGGTGACGACATCGATCGAGAGCTCCGGATCGACGTTGGTCGTGTTGGCCGTCGGCGGGATCAGGCCATGTTCGATCGACAGCAGCGAGGCGGCTGCCTCGAGTGCACCTGCCGCGCCGAGCGCGTGGCCGGTGACTCCCTTGATCGAGACCACGGGCACTGCTCCGGCTCCGAAGACCTCGGTGACAGCGGCTGCCTCGGCGGCGTCGTTGAGTGGCGTCGAGGTGCCGTGTGCGTTGACCTGACCGATCGCATCGGCGGAGATCCCGGCGTCGTCGAGGGCGAGGCGCATGCAGGCGGTCGCCCCGGTTCCACCTGGAGCGGGCGCCGTGATGTGATGCGCATCGGCGTTACTGGCGCTGCCGAGGATTTCGCCAAGGATCGTCGCACCGCGTTCCTCGGCACTCGACCACTCTTCGAGGATCAGCACGGCTGAGCCTTCGCCCATCACGAACCCGTCACGTTCGGCGTCGAACGGTCGGCTGATGCCCGATGAGGTGAGGGCTGTCATGTTGCCGAAGCCGGCCAGCGCAGTGATCGTCGACGCCGCTTCGGCTCCTCCGGTGGCGACGGCGTCGACCATGCCGATGCGAATGAGCCGGGCCGCGTACCCGATGGCGTGGGAGCCGGCGGCACACGCCGTGCAGATCGTCTCGTTCGGGCCCTGGAGGCCGTAACGCATTGAGATCGCCGCTCCGGCGGCGTTGGCCATCATCATCGGCACGAGGAACGGCGAGACACGACGGACGCCCTTCTCGACGCGCACGACGACTTGGCCCTCCAGCGTGTGCAGTCCGCCCACGCCGGTGGCGAAGATCGTGCCGAAGCGAGCCGGGTCGACCCCGATCAGGTCGAACCCGCCGGCCTGCTCAAAGGCTTCGCCGGCAGCGGCCAGCGCGAACTGCTCGACGCGATCCGCGCGCCGAGCCTCTTTCGGATTGGCGAAGTACGGCGTCGGATCCCAGTTTTCGATCTCGGTCGCAGTCGTGTCGGTGAGGCCGGGTCCGAGCAGCCCCTCCCAGTACGACTTCTGTCCCAGCCCGGCCGGCGCAACGACGCCGAGGCCGGTGACGGCGACGCGCCGGGCGCTCACAACTTGTTGGAGATCAGGTCGTATGCCTGTTGCACTGTCTCGACGCCTTCGAGCTCCTCTTCGGGGACCTCGATGTCGAACTCCTCCTCGAGGGCCATCACGAGCTCGACGAGGTCGAGGCTGTCGGCGTCGAGGTCGTCGCCGAAGTTGGCGTCGGGTACGACGGCGCTTTCTTCGACCGAGAGCACCTCGACAGCGCACTTGCGGAAGCGGGCGAACAGTTCTTCATCCACGGTCATGTCTCCTTTTCGCGGAAATGATGAGTGTAGGGGCGAGTAGTGGGCGCTCAGTGTCCCATGCCGAGGCCGCCGTCGACCGGGATCACGGCACCGGTGATGTAGGCGGCGCTCGGTGATGCGAGGAACTCGACGACGCCTGCCACTTCGTCTGGCTCGGCGACGCGTGCCAACGGTACGGCTGCGGTCAGTTCGGCGAGACGGTCGTCGCTCAGCGAGGCAGTCATGTCGGTGGCCACCGGTCCTGGTGCCACGACGTTGATCGTGACCGATCGCGAACCCAACTCGCGGGCGACCGAGCGGGCGAATCCGACGAGTCCGGCCTTCGACGCGGCGTAGTTGGCTTGGCCGGGTGAGCCGAGGAGGCCGACGACCGATGAGACGAGCACGATGCGGCCCCGACGAGCTCGCAACATCGCTCGCGCCGCACGCTTGGTGACGCGGAACGCTGCGGTCAGATTGGTGTCGAGCACCGACGTGAAGTCGTCGTCGCTCATCCGCACCAGCAACGTGTCGTGAGTGATTCCGGCGTTGGACACCAGCACTTCCACCGGACCACCGAACCGCTCTTCGGCCGCACTGAAGGCGGCATCGACCTGCTCGGTGTCGGTCACGTCGCACTGCACGCCGAACACGTCGTCGGGTGGGGGCGATGAGTTGTACGTGACGGCGACGCGATCGCCAGTAGCGAGGAACCGCTCGGCGCATGCGCGCCCGATCCCGCGCCCGCCTCCGGTGATCAGGACGATGCGGCCGTCGCTGGGCGCAGCGTCGCTCACGGCTGGTGCTCGTTGACCGTCGTCGACCAGCGGATGATCGCACTCGCCGCTGTCATGCCTGCACCGAAGCCGACGAACAGGACGAGGTCGCCGTCACTCACGCGACCTCGATCGAGCGCGTCGCCAAGCGCTAGCGGGACCGACGCCGACGAGGTGTTTCCCGTGTGGTCGAGCACGACGGAGGTCCGGTCGAGAGCGATCCCGAGCCGTTCACACGCTGCCGAGATGATCCTGATGTTCGCCTGATGGGGGACGACGAGCGAAATGTCGTCGGCGGTGACTCCCGCCTCTTTCATCGACATCATCGCCGAGTCGACCATGATGCGCACCGCCCGGCGGAACACCTCGCGGCCCTCCATCTGGAGCTTGTCGCCGATATCGCAGTACAAGAACTCCTCAGCGCTGCCGTCTGACTCGAGGTTCCACGACAGCAGGCTGTTGTCGCCTTCGGTGGCCTCGATGACGACAGCGCCCGAGCCGTCGGCGAAAAGGACAGCGGTGTTGCGGTCCTGCCAGTCCGTGATGCGCGAGAGCGTGTCGGTGCCGACCAGCAGGATCTTGTTGCTTCCCGCGGCGATCAATCCGTGGGCGACCACCATGCTGTACACGAACCCGGAACAGGCGGCGTTCACGTCGAACGCGCCGCACTGCAGCCCCAGCTCGCGCTGCACGCTCGATGCGGTTGCGGGGACGGCTCGGTCGGGAGTTGTGGTCGCCAGCACAAGAGCATCGATCTCGGTCGGGTCGAGACCGGCCATCTCGAGTGCCTGCTGGGCTGACTGCACCGACAGCTCGGCGGTGCTTCCGCCGACATGGCGACTGCTGATGCCCGTGCGCTCGACGATCCACTGGTCAGAAGTGTCCATCGTCGCTTCGAGATCGGCGTTGGTGACGACCTTGGGCGGCAGATACGTGCCCCATCCGGTGATCGCCGCGGCA
This sequence comes from Actinomycetota bacterium, assembly GCA_039177505.1. Taxonomy (GTDB): domain Bacteria; phylum Actinomycetota; class Acidimicrobiia; order Acidimicrobiales; family Ilumatobacteraceae; genus JABSQH01. The sequence continues at coordinate 4,006 of JBCDFR010000105.1, forward strand.
TGAGCGCTCGGTCGAATCGCAGGCATGGTTCCCCTCTCGGCTCGTTGGGCCCTCAGCTCGTTCGGAGCCAGGCGATCGGTTGACGAATGGTGACGCGTTCGGTCTCGACCGCCAAGAACCCCTCGACCACTCCGGCAAATGGAGATCGTACTTCCTCGCCGGCGACGTGTCCGAGAACCGCGCCGACGTCGACTGCTGATCCGTCGATGAGGTCGCGGTTGCGGGCGAACACGCCGTTGCACGGGCTGACGACGATTCGCTCCATCGCGAACAAGTGCTCACCTTCGAGCGCTGCCGACGTGGTCGCGGTCGCCGGGGCAGCGCCGACCCATTCGATCAACCCGTCGAGGTCGTCTGGGGTCGCCACGGCGATGGTGCGGACGTCGTCAAGGGTACGTTTGGCCATTCCGGTGAGCACAGACCCCGGACCGAGTTCGGCGATCTGGGTCACACCCGACGCCGCGAGGGTCAGCAGGCTTTGACGCCATCGCACCGGGCTGGCGAGCTGGGCCGACAGCAAGCTCGCCCACTGCTCACCGTCGTTGTGTTCGAGTGCGTCGACGTTGGTCACGACCGGCACGTCTCCTGCGCGTAGGTCGGTCGCGGCGAGTGCGGCTCGCAGTCGATCGCGGGCGGCGGCCATGAACGGGGTGTGGAACGCTCCCGACACCTGCAGTCCCATGACGCGCTTGGCGCCCAACTCCTTCGCTACGACGCCCGCGGCCTCGACACCTGCAGGGGAGCCGGCGATGACGACTTGTCCCGGGGCGTTGTAGTTGGCCACCCAGACATCGTGATCGGCGCGTCGACACGCGATGTCGACCTGATCGTCGTCGAGGCCGAGTACGGCGGCCATGGTGCCGGGTTGAGCGATGCCAGCGTCGTGCATCGCAGCGGCCCGTGCCCCGACCAGTCCGATGCCCTCGTCGAAGCCGAGCGCGCCGGTCGCCGTGAGCGCTGTGTACTCACCGAGGCTGTGTCCCGCACACATCGACGGGGCGATGCCCAGACGCTCCACTGCGTCGAGCACCAGCAGGCTGAGCACGTAGGTGCTGAGCTGCGCGTTCCGCGTGTCGCGCAGCTCCTCGGCGTCAGCGTCGCACAGCAGCGTTGCGACGTCGCGTCCGGCGAGTTCGCTGGCCTCGCCGATCAGTTCCCAGCTGGCGTGGTCGACCCACGGGCGACCCATGCCGGGTCGTTGGGCCCCTTGGCCGGGGAACGTGAACGCGAGCATCGGGCGCAGGCTAGAGGTCGCGGTCGCCGCTGCTCGGCTACCGCGCGGTAACGCGCGAGAACGGGCGCGTGGCAATGCGCCGAGGCGACCGCGCCGATATCCTCGCCCTGCCGCGTCGGTCAGGTGCCGCGCGGCGACGCCCCGGTAGCCCAATTGGCAGAGGCAGCGGCCTCAAAATCCGCCCAGTGTCGGTTCGAGTCCGACCCGGGGCACACGGTCACCCGAATCGACGGACGGAACAATCGACGGTCGCCCGGATCGATGGTACATAAGCGGTATCGTCGAACGGCCATGAGTTCTCGGCGGATCGAGCGTCGCCTGTGGCAGAACGCAGAGCGCCTGAAGTCGCTGCGCGCTGAGCTCGCCGTCGTCGACGAGCAGCTGTCACATCTCTCCGACGACGCCGAAGACCAAGCGTTGCGGGCGCTCGTGTCCGAGACGCCCGGCGCTTCGTTCGAGGCGCGCGATGCACAGCGCCACCTCGATGCGCTGCGCAAGCATCGGGCCCACATCGACGGGGAAATCACCAAACTCGAGGCCCGCCAGGACGAACTCCTCGATCGGCTCTGATAGATAGGTCGTCATGTCATTGCGCGTCGTGATCGCCGAGGACGAGGCCATCATCCGGATGGACCTGCGTGAGACCCTCGAAGAAGAGGGCTACGACGTCGTGGGGGAGACGGGACGCGGCGACGAAGCGGTCGAGTTGGTGCGCACGATGCAACCCGACCTCGCCATCCTCGACATCAAGATGCCCGGCACCGACGGACTGGAAGCGGCGCGGGTGATCAACGCAGAGAAGATCTGCGGTGTGCTGATGCTCACGGCGTTCAGCCAGCGCGAAGTGGTGGAGCAGGCGCGAGATGCCGGTGCGCTGGCGTTCCTCATCAAGCCGTTTCAGAAGAGCGATCTCATCCCGGCGATCGAAGTGGCGATGGGACGCTTTCGTGAGCTGCGCTCGTTGACCGGCGAGATCGACGCGCTCGGTGATCAGCTCGAGTCGCGCAAGCTCGTCGACCGCGCCAAGGGAGTCCTGATGGACACCTCGGGGATGTCCGAGAACGATGCGTTCGGGTTCATCCAGCGCACAGCGATGAGCGGACGCAAACGAATGCGCGATGTTGCCCAACAGGTGATCGACGGCACGCTCCGGCCGGAGTGACGACGGAGATGAGCACGACCCTCGTCGTCGACGGCAACTCGCTCGCATACCGCGCGTTCTTCGCCTTGCCCACCGACATGGCGACCGCCAGCGGTCAGGTGACCAATGCGGTGTTCGGGTTCACCTCGATGCTCGTGAACGTGCTGAAGGACCACGCGCCCGATGGCGTGGTGGTCGCCTTCGACCGGCCAGAACCGACCTTCCGGCACGAGCGCGATCCCGAGTACAAGGCGCAGCGTGAAGCGGCCCCCGACATCCTGCGTCAGCAGATGGGTCTCGTGCGCGAGGTGCTCGATGCAATCGGCATCGCCACCATCGACCGTGCTGGATGGGAAGCCGACGACCTGATCGCCACGATGGTCGACTCGCTCGTCGCCCGGGGCGACGACGTGATCATCGTGACCGGTGACCGCGACAGCTACCAGTTGGTCGCCGACCCTCACGTGAAGGTCCTGTACAACAAGCGC
>JBCDFR010000106.1:0-6798 GCA_039177505.1 Actinomycetota bacterium
CGTGGAGAACGTCGACGCGGCCGCCGTGCTCGGTGGCGACGATGCGGCGGCGGCGCCAGTCGTCCAAGCTGCGCTCGACTGCGGCATCGAGCAGTCGGTGATCGACGCCACCCTCGTCTCGCTGCGCGGCGGCTGACGTCGACCGAGCCCGCCACCGGTGAGGGAAGCGGCTCCCTGTGGGCCGTTTCGCTCACCGGTGTGGTGGGCGTCGCGGTTGTGGTGAGGGAAGGGGCTCCCTGTGGGCCGTTTCGTTCACCGGTGTGGTGGGCGTCGCGGTTGTGGTGAGGGAAGGGGCTCCCTGTGGGCCGTTTCGTTCACCGGAATGAGAGGATGACGTGTGCGCGGATGGTCGGTGCTCGCAGTGGTCGCACTGCTCGTCGCGTGCGGAGGCTCATCTGATGATGTGAGCGCGCCGACCTCGGCCGTGGGCCCGAGCGACGACGGCGACAACTCCGCTGGGATCACCGCCCACGACCGAGGTGACGGTCGCGCCAACGCCGGCGACGTCGGCGATGTCACCGGCGATGTCACCGTCGGTGCCATCGACGACCGCGGAGACGACCACCACGGCTCCACCTCCCCCGAGCGCGGTGGAGTGCATCGCTGCGCTGCCCCTGCGTTGGAAGGCTGCGCAGGTGGTCATGCCCGCGATCGACGGCGCAGCACTGGAGCAGGCGGCAGCGGTCGTCGACGAACACGACCTCGGTGCAGTGCTGTTGCTGCGCTGGCCCGACGGATCGGACCCGCTGGCGCTCGGTCACCTCAAGCGTCGACCGTCGACGCCGTTGATGATCGCGGTCGACGAGGAGGGCGGGGTCGTCCAGCGGCTCCGCAATATCGGCGAGTTGCCCTCGGCTCGTGAGGTCGCGACGACGCGCACCGCTGCTGAGGCCCGTGACGCGATCGCCGAACACGCTGCAGACGTCGCCGCGCTCGGCATCGACGTGGTGTTCGCCCCGGTCGCCGACGTCGCCGCGCCGGGTGGCGGTGGACCGATCGGCTCGCGGGCTTTCGCCGACGATCCGGGCGTGGTGACGGAGTACATCGTGGCCTACGTCGACGGGTGGGCCAGCGCCGACATCTTGCCGGTGCTCAAACACTTCCCCGGCCATGGCGCAGCCAGCGCCGACACCCACGATGCGCGCGCCGCCACAGCGCCGATCGAGGAATTGCGCGCTCGCGACCTGCTCCCGTATGGCGGCGTCGAGCCGTCGACGGTCGGCGTGATGGTCGGCCACCTCGACGTTCCCGGCCTCACCGACGGTCTCCCGACGAGCTTGTCGCCCGCAGCGATCGACGGCGAGCTGCGCAACGGCCTTGGTTTCGACGATGCGTTGGTGTTCAGCGATGCCCTCGGCATGGACGCGGTCACCGCCGTGGCTGACCTTCCAGACGCTGCGGTGCTGGCGATCGCCGCGGGCACCGACGTCGCCGTGTTCACCGATCTGGCCCGCACCCCCGACGTAATCGCAGCCATCGAACGTGCCGTGGTCGAGGGCCGGCTCGCGGCCGACCGCCTCGACGAGGCCGTTGGCCGCACGCTGGCGCACAAGGATCTCGATCCATGTGCGCTCGATGTCGGCTGATTGGGGCGGTCGACAACAGCGGTCGCCACCGGCAACCGCGCAGCCTGACTACAAGTGTCGCACCGCCACTTCGGTAGCATCCGCGTGTGCTGGACCGATCCGACGAGAACGGCTTGTACCCGTTGGTGCGCGTGGCCGCAATGGTTGGAAACCCCGTGGAGGAGAACCCTCTCGACCTGTTGTTCAACCGGTTCCTCGAACGCGGTCAGGTGCCGCTGCGCCAGTTGAAGTTCCATGTCGACCACGCAGACGACCTCGCGGTGTGCCTCGAAGGTGCCCGCAAGATGGGATTCGTCGGGTTCGGCGTGACCGTGCCGTACAAGACCGACATGCCTGCACTGTGCGACGACATCGTGCCCGACAGTCAGAGCATCGGCGCGATCAACACCGTCATCTTCGAGGGCCCCGATCGACGTGCGGTCGGCCGCAATACCGATGGCGTCGCCGCCATCACCGGTCTGCAGCGGATCACCGATGTCACCGGCGCGCACGTGGTCATTCTCGGCGCCGGCGGAGTTGCTCGGGGTATCGGCGCGGCGTTGGCCGACGCCGGCGTTGGCTCGATCACCGTTGCGGCCCGCCGGGCCGAGCAGGGCGAGTCCGTGGTGGCGATGCTCGCAGGGCGGTCGCCTCGACTCGACACCTCCTACGCGCCATGGGTCGACACGCTGCAACTGGCGAGCGTTCCCGACATCATCGTCAACGCCACCCCGGTCGGCGCCGCTCCGGCGGTGGGCGCGCTCGATCTCGACTGGGGATCGGTGAGCGGGGCGGGCATCGCGGTGGACGTGGTGACCGGCCCGCGCATCACACCATTCATCACCAGTGCCCACGAAGCCGGTATGGCCACGATCGACGGTGTCGACATGCTGGTCGACATTGTGCACATCAACATCGGACTGTTCGGGGTCGACATCGAACGTGACGACATCGACGCCTACGCCCGAGAACTGTCAGGACTCCCGATCGCCGAAGGAGGCGCACGATGACCGACGCGTCGCCGGCCGCGAGCGAGCCGCGTGTATGCATCGTCGGAGCCGGATGTTCCGGGTTCACGATGGCCAAGCGTTTGCAGGACGCAGGGATCGCCTACGACGAGTATGAGATCTCCGACGACATCGGTGGCAACTGGTACTTCAACAACCCGAATGGCATGTCGTCGTGTTACGAAAGCCTGCACATCGACACGTCGAAGTGGCGTCTTGCGTTCGAGGACTACCCGGTGCCCGATGATTGGCCGGATTTCCCCCACCACAGTCAGATTCTGCAGTACTTCCACGACTACGTCGACCACTTCGGTCTGCGTCAGAACATCACCTTCAACACGGCGGTCGAGCGGTGCGAAGACCTGCCCGGCGGGCGTTGGAACGTGACACTGTCGTCGGGCGAGCAGCGCGAGTACGACGCCGTCGTCGTCGCCAACGGGCACCACTGGGATGCCCGCACGCCCGCGTATCCGGGCACGTTCGACGGCTACCAGATCCACAGCCACGACTATCGCAACCCGTTCGAGCCGTACGACTTCCGGAACAAGAAGATCCTGATCGTCGGTGCCGGCAACTCGGCGATGGACATCTCGTCGGAGCTCGCACAGCGACCGATCGGCGACCGTGTCGTGGTCTCGATGCGTCACGGCGTGTGGGTCCTGCCGAAGTACATCGATGGACGTCCGTCCGACAAGGTGGCGTTGCCGGCGTGGGTGCCGAGCAAGGTCGGCCGAGCCGCGGCTCGCCGCAAGATCAAGAAGTCGATCGGCAAGATGGAGACCTACGGTTTGCCCGCACCCGACCACGAACCGCTCGATGCGCACCCCTCGGTGTCCGGCGAGTTCCTGACGCGCGTCGGCTGCGGTGACATCGTGCCCAAGGGGGCGATCGATCATCTCGACGGCGACGGCGTGGTGTTCGCGGACGGCTCGCGTGAGCACTTCGACGCCATCATCTGGGCGACCGGGTACAACGTCACGTTCCCATTCCTCCCGCAGGTCGATCTGACACCCGCGGACGACAACACGTTCCCGCTGTACAAGCGAATGGTCAAGCCGGGTCGCGAGACGCTGTTCTTCCTCGGTCTCGCGCAGCCCTTGCCGACGCTGGTCAACTTCGCCGAGCAGCAATCGAAGTTCGTCGTCGCCGCGCTCGATGGTCGGTACGACTTTCCGTCGCGCACCGAGATGGAAGAAGTCATCGTCGGCGACGAGCGGGAGAGCCTCGGGCACTTCTACGACAGCCCGCGCCACCGGATGCAGGTCGACTTCACCAAGTACGTCGCCGACCTGCACAAGGAGATCGCCCGCGGCGCCGAACGTGTGGCATCGCCGGTCGGCTGACATCGGCGCACTGCCTCAATCGGGCGGTCGACTACTGCGCGCCGGAGCGCGGGTCAGGCCCCACCACCGATATCGAGGGACATCGACGGCGTCGGCGGTGGAGACTCGGCGGTGCGCGGCGGCGCCCCCGCCCGGTTGATCGGACGAGGGCGCCGGTTGGTCCTACTGGACTGCGGGGTGTTCCGGGAGGGTCAGAGTGACTTCGCGGGTGTGAACATCGCGGTCAAGGTGCGGCTGTCCATCGTTCCGCCGTCGATACTCTCGCGGCACACCAGGTGGAAGGTCTTCGTTTCGCCTTGGGCGATGTCGAACACCCGACTGCCGGCGAGCGTGCCGAAGTTGGCGTTGTCGTCCGCCTCGAACCGTTGCTGGTGCCGGTCGTCCGCGGCCTCGGTGTCGTTGATGTAGCAGAACGTGTCACCGCCGGCAACGGCGTGTCCGACCACCGCACGCGAGTCCACGGTGACCTGGCCGGCAACTGGCGCCGTCACGCTGACCGAGACCCGACTGGTCGGCACATTGGTCAGCAGGGTCAGCAGGTTTGGCTCGATGGTGTTGCTCTCGACGAACGGACGACTCTCGAGGAGCAGGCCGACGCTCTGATTGAGCTCTTGCAGGGTCTCGCTGGTGTAGTAGCCGGCGATGTCGCCGATGACATCGACGTTGCCGTTCTGGTTGTAGATGTTGATGGTGCCTGTCGGCGACAGCTTGACGTCGACCTTGTTTGGCGTCGGCGAGTCACCGGGCAACCAGTTGAGGTTGGACACGGTGGGGACGGTCACGACATCGCCTGGGTACACGCGCAGGTTGGACTGCGCTGTGCCGTTGGCGACTGTGACGTTCATCGCAACACCGACGGCGCTACTCGGGATGGTGCAGTCGCCGACGGCGCCGGTGATCTGTTGCTCGTACGTCTCGCCGGGGCCGAGCGGGGTCTTCTTGCCGCCGGCCGGTGATTCCCCGGGGCGGAAGTCGAAGGCCCGACAGTTGGGAATCGGGACATAGGTGGCGTCGTCGTCGCCGGGTGCGGCATTGGCCGACCAGGCTTGCGAGAACGCAACGCTGGCGATGACGACGAGCATCATTCCGGCGGCGATCCAGATCGCCTTCTGAAGCGGCGAGGTCGTCGAGTGATCGAGGGAAGTGGTGGTGGTGGTCATGGGTCGTGCCTTTCATCGGAGTTCGGTCGGTGACCGGACGACGCCGTTGCGTCGTCAGCTGTCCTGACGCACGAGCGCCCCCGTCCTTACACCCCTCGTGCGATTGCTTGAACTCGGACGCGAGCAGGATCTGCTGGGGGGTCTGGGATGGTCCGAGCAGTGTCTGCCTTGCCGCTGTGCGGCTGACCGCTTGCACGCGCCGGTGCCCCCACCCCGAGGTGGGGGCACCGGCACGGGTCGGGTGACCCGGGTTCCCGCCAGGGAACGTGTGGGGAATGCGGTTCGCTCAGAACGGAGCGTTCGGCGTGAATGTGGCAGTCAGGGTGCGGCTGCGCACCGCTCCGCCGACGCCGTTCTCGGTGCACGCCAAGTAGAAGCTCTTGCTCTCGCCTGCGCCGATGTCGAACGTACGAGTGCCAGCGAGATGTCCTTCCACTGGACCGGTGGCCTCGAAGCGCTGCACGTGGCTCGCGGTTTGCGTGAAGGTCTCCTCGATGGAGCAATCGACGACCTTGCCGGCGTCGCTCTGGTAGGCCTGAGTGCTCGAGTTCAGCGTGACCTGGCCGACGACCGGGGCGACGACGGTGACCTCGGCGACCTTCTTCGGGGTGCCGTCGAGGAGGAAAAAGCCGAGTGATGGGACGTGGTCCGTGACCACGAAGGGCCGGCTGTTCAGCGCGAGTTCGACGTTCTGGTTCAGTTCCTGCAGCGTCTCGCTGGTGTAGTAGCCAACGAGGTCACCGACGACGTCGACGGTGCCGTTCTGGTTGTAGAGCTTGATCTTGCCGTCGGGCGACAGCTTCACGTCGACCTTGTTCGGCAGTGGCGCCATTCCAGGCACCCAGTTGAGGTTCGACACGGTCGGCACGGTGCCCACGTCGGCGGGGAACACCCGCAAGTTCGAGGGCTGCGTTCCGTTGAGCACCGTGACGTTCATCGCCACACCGACGGCAGTGCTGGGGATCGAGCAGTCGCCGACGACGCCGGTGATCTGCTGGACATACGTCTCGCCGGGGCCGAGCGGCGTCTTCTTGCCACCGGCGGGGGGCTGGTCCGGTCGGAAGTCGAAGGCTCGACAGCTGGGGATCGGGACGTAGGTGGCGTCGTCGTCGCCAGGTGCGGCGTCGGCCGACCAGGCCTGTGACATCGTGACCGAGGCGATGACGGCCAGCATCATGCCGGCCGCGATCCAGATGAACTTCTGCAGCGGTGAGGTCGTCGGGCGGTCGAGGGAGATGGCGGTCGGGTTGTCGGTCGAGGTGGTCATCGTGGATCGTCCTTTCGGTTGGACGGCCCCTGCGGGGCCCGACGACGCATCGTGCGCCGTCACGTGTCCTGACGGACGACCCCATGGCTCCTTACGCGCGCGCTCAAGAAAATTCTCTCTCGGCGGCGTGATCAACCGGAATTGTCGCGATTCCGTGCGAATTGCGCACGGAATCCCCGGGATTTCGGGGAGGGGTGGATGGGTGCGCTGCGCCTGCCGGCGGCGCATCCCATGGGGGTGGTGGTCGAGACCGGCGTCGATCCGGTGACCTTCCGCTTTTCAGGCGGACGCTCTGCCAACTGAGCTACTCGACCGTTGAGGGTCGACCAGTCGCCGATCGGCGGTGGTCTTCCTCACAGGGGGGCCATGTACCAGGCATCTAGTACATGGCCCCTGTGGCGGTCCCGACGGGATTTGAACCCGCGACCTCCGGCTTGACAGGCCGGCGTGAACTCC
>JBCDFR010000107.1:0-6626 GCA_039177505.1 Actinomycetota bacterium
CTCGTCGGCGAAGGAGCAGTCGTTGTCCTCGGAGGTGCCCGAGCAGTAGCCGTTCTCGATGGCCCAGTCCTCGTTGACCTTGGTGGTCATCACTTCCTGATAGGCCTCGACGAAGCTGGCGGGCAACGAGTTGCTGATGGCCATCGGCGCACCCGAGATCGTCTCGCTCTTCCACACGATCTTCAGGTCAGCTGTGTCCGGGTTGACATCCTCGTCTTCTACCGAGTCGACGACACCGGCGATATCACCCGACTCGATCAGCTGGTTGGTCACCATCGAGTCGTAGGCGAACCCGGCATCGCAATCACCGTTGGCCACCGCGATTGCCGAGGCGTCGTGGCCACCTGCGAAGGTCGGCGACAGGTCGGTCGACGTTTCCGATGGATCGATTCCCGCTGCGAGCAGGCCCTCGGACGGGAACAGGAAGCCGGAGGTCGAGCCCGGGTCGACGAAGCACACGTTCTTCCCGGCAAAGTCCTCGATCGTGTTGATCTCGTCGTTGTCGGCCTGCGTCAGGGCGTAGCTGCGATAGCCGGGCTCGATGTCGGGTCCGTCGGTCATCACGCCGGCGACGCTGACATCCGCCCCATTGGTCGTGGCGATGACGTAGGAGAACCCACCGAACTGGGCGGCATCGACGCGTTCGGCGATGATGCCTTCGATCACGCCGGCGTAGTCGCTGGCCTGGAAGAACTCGATCTCGTCGAGACCGAGTTCGTCCTGCAGGATGGCAACGGTGGTGTCGAAGTCGGCTTCGAGACTCGAAGCGTTCTCGGCGGGGACGGCGCCGAAGGTGATGCTCGTCGGCCAGTCGGCGGGACGTTCACCGTCCGCAGCAGCGTCGGTGGCGGCTGCCGTGTCGCTCGACGCCTCGACGGTGTCGGTGACCGCATCCGTCACGGAGGTCGCTTCTGCAGATGTGTCGTCGTCATCGTCGCCGCATGCGGCGGCGACGAGCGCGATCGAGGCGGTCAGGGCCGCCACGCGTACGACGCGATGGCGGGGGTGGTGATTCACGCGTGTAGTCACGAGTGTCTTGTCTAGACAGCTCGGGTGAACACCCGGTTGCGTCGGATCGACCGGGCGGGGATAACCCGGCAAACAGTTCAGGCGAGCGCGGAGCGAACTGGGGAAACGCCGGTGGGCTCGCCATCCGGCGGCAGGTCGAGCTCAACGCGCACGTCAAAAACGTCGCCACGCATCCACGACGACGATCGGTGCAATGGGTTCCCGGTCGAAGCGTCGACTGTTTCGCTCGAGACGTGCCAGGTCGGTGGTGACGCACCGACGTAACCCAGGGCAGCTCCGGTCTTGTGATCTGGCAAACCCATGCGAACGGTCACCCGCCGGCGCCATGGGACCACCCCGAGCGATTGCAGCGCTTCGAAGATCGACTCGCCTGCGCGCACCTCTTGCTCGATGGCCTCGCCCACCCAGGCAACGAAACGATCGGTTGCGGCCGATGCCACGAGGTCCTCGACCGCCGCGACGCGCTGTGACACCAGCTCGCGCGGACTCGATCGGCCGCCCGGATGCCAACGCACCGAGGCGTCGACGAGCTCGTGGCGGTAGCCGACCTCGGCGACGAGTCGGCGCAGGCTCGGTGGACGACCCCGTTCAATCGGGTACTGCAGCTTGAGCGCGGTGAACGTGCCGCGTCCGACGATCCGTCGCACGACGGTTCGGCGCTCGAGTTCGCGCATGACCTCGCGCGCCGTCAGCCGATTGACGTCGAAGCGCGCCGCGAGTTGTGTCTCGCTGTCGACGAGCGAGTTCGGCGGCAGGCGCGACCATTCCTGTTCGAGTTGGTCGGCGAGGATCAGGTATCGCGGCGCCGACGCCGACGAAGCACTCACGAGCGGGCACGATAGGCGCCGCTGTGACCACAGGCGCGGTGGGGCAACCGAGCGCCTCCGGGCGTGAACAACGCGGTCCTACGAGCGGACGACCGACTCGATGAGGTCGCGAAACGTGCCCAGGTCGGCGGTGGGCGCATCGACCGCTTTGGCCAGATCGTCCCACCGCCGCAGTTCGACCGCCGACACCCATCCGGGCGACGATTCGAAGTCGTCGAGCTCTGACTGCGACATCGGGCCGCCCTGCAACTGCAGGCTGGCCACCGACGCGGGGGACAGGCCGTCGTGGTACTCGGGTTCGACGGCACAGAGATACCGCTTGGCGGTCACGTGCATACGAATCGGCTGCGTCACGTCGTCGGCGAACCAATTGGCGAGGAAGCGTGCGCCGACATCCTCGTGGTGGCGGTCGGTCGCGGCGTCGCCCGACGGGCCGCTCAGCAGGTGTCCGATGTCGTGCAAGAACGCCGCGACGATCAACGGTACCGATGCGCCGTCGTCCATCGCCTGCTGCCCGCACTGGGCCGCGTGGGCAGTCTGCGTGACCACCTCTCCGTACTGCGAGCCGCCGCGCTGGTGGTACAGCTCGACGATGGCCTCGGCAACCTCGGAGGCCGTCTCGAGTTGCATCCACGGCTGCTGATCGTGATCGATGGTCATCGCAGGCTCCTTTGGCAGTTCATGTTCATCATGGTTGTTCGATCGGAGCGGCACTCGGTCCGACGACATCACATGCGCTCGCGACGAGATGCACCACAGGTACCTGCCGGTCGAAGTTGACGAGCGCAACATCGCCTCGCAGGCCCGGAGCGAGCCGCCCACGATCGGTGAGTCCGACCGTTCCAGCAGGTCCCGATGTGACGAGAGCGATGGCGCTCGGTAGGTCGCACACACCGTCGTGGGCGAGCAGGCCGACGGCACCGAGCAGAGTCGTCGGGAGATAGTCGGAGGCCAGCCCGTCGCAGAGCCCGTGCTCGATGAGTTCGCGCGCGCTCACGTTCCCCGAGTGGCTCCCGCCACGCACAACATTCGGTGCGCCCGACACCGTCCGCAACCCTCGCTCACGGGCACGGCACGCCGCTTCCAGCGTCGTCGGGAACTCCGCGATCGTGACCATACGATCGACCGCGGCATCGATCTCGTCGGCGGAGATGGGATCGTGGCCCATCAGCTTGATCAGACCAGCGCGGGCGCGGGCGCTGAGCCACTCGAAGGCGCTCTCGATGTTGCCGATCAACGCGTCGCGCTCATCGACGAGGCCATCGATGTAGGCGCGCGCCTCGTCGGCACTCAGACCCTTCGTCCCTGCGATGTACTGCTCGAAGTAGCCGCGGTCGGTGTACTGCCCGACACCGGGGGTGTGATCTTCGGCCGAGACCAACGGCACATCGTCGGTTCCCAGGTCGCGGTGTCGGCTGGCGAGCTGTTCGGCGAGTGCACCGAGACCCACCTCATCCCGAACGTCGAGGCGGTACAGGATCCGATGGTCGAGGCGCACATCGTGGTGGGCACGGCGCCGGGCGATCGCAGCACACAGCCGCTCGGCTTGTTCGACCGTCCGGTCGTACCGTTCGCGGTTCTCGAACCCGATGCCGTGGAAGACGGTCGTCACCGCTGCGCTGCGCACTCGTGCCTCGAACGAGGCCAAGGCGAAGTCCTCGGGGAGCTCGACGTTCGGCCGCGGCCGCAGCTCTTTCTCGAACCCATCGGAGTGGGTGTCGATCAGCCCCGGGATGCAGTGCAGTCCCCCGCCGTCGATCACTCCGTGTCCGTGCGCGCGGCCCTCGTCGACCGCCTCGATGACCCCCGCTCGGATGGTCACCGTGGCATCGTCGATCACCGCATCGTCGAGCACGGCGCGCACGTTCGTGATCGTGACGTCCGGCGTGGTCGTTGGCGCGACCACGACCTCGGTGTCGTCGACGTGTCGGCGGTGTTCGAGCGCGGTCATCTGGCGACTCCTTCGAGCTGGGCGAGCACGGTGTTGGGCGATCCGCTTTGGGCGACGCGGCCATCGTGGAGCACCACCACCCGCGATGCCAGCCGGTACATCGCATCGAGATCGTGGAACACGGCAAGCACGGCGACACCGGCCGACGTGAGGTCGGCGATGAGATCGAGGGCGGCCTCGCGGTTGGCGGGGTCGAGCGCTGAGACCGGCTCGTCGAGCAGCAACAACCTGGGCGGCGAGATCGTGCCCGCCGCCAGATTGACGCGCTGCTTCTCGCCGCCGGACAACACGGAGGCGAACACGTCCCACAGCGACTCGTCGATGTTGAGGCGGCGCAGCGCCGCCGCTGCCGCGTCGAGCGCTTCGTCACGGGTCATCCCTCTGTCGACTCCGGCCCGCGCGACCACGTCGAGCGCACCTCGCCGCGGCTCGGCGCGAAGAAACTGCGACACGTAACCCACGTCGCGGCCACGCAGCGCGGCCAGCTCAGCGTCGGCCAGATCGGTGAGTTCGACGGGCCCGCGTGCGTCGTGGACGACGATGGAGCCCGCCGACGGCAAGTAGGTGCGGTACACGCACTTGAGCAGCGTCGACTTGCCGGCACCGCTGCTGCCAGCCAGGGCGACGTGTTCGCCAGCATGTACGTCGAGGTCGATCCCGCGCAGTCCTTCGACGGTTCGGCCGTCGACGTTGTGCAGTACGAACCGCTTCTGCAACCCGCGTATCGAGAGAATCGGTTGCTCGTTCATGCCCGACCTGCCGCGACAAGGCGTTGGGTGTAGGCCTCTTGGGGGTCTTCGAGCAGCTGGTCGGTCAGGCCGTGCTCGATCACCCGGCCGTGGTGCATCACCATGCATCGGGTGGTCAGCATCTCGATCACTGCGAAGTCGTGGGAGACGACCACGGCGGCGATACCCAGCTCTTCGAGGAGGTTGCGGATGAGGTCGAGCACGCCGGCGGCCACCGATGCGTCGAGACCCGTAGTCGGCTCGTCGAACAGTACGATCGGCGGGCGGTTGGCGAGGGCCCGCGCCAGCTGCACGCGCTGGCGCATGCCCCCCGAGAAGGTCCGGACCAGGTCGTCCATCCGTTCGAGTGGGACCTCGGTACGGTCGAGCAACTCGGCGGCACGGTCACGGATCTGTCCGAAGTTCCGCCACCCCGCTGCAGTGAGACGGTCGGCGATGTTGCCGCCGGCGGTGACATGCAAGTCGAGGCCCTCGGCTGGATCTTGGTACACGACCGACAGCTCGTCGATGCGCAGGGCCCGCCGTTCCGCGGCCGTCATGGCGAGCAGATCGTTCAGCCTCCCGTCGGCACGACGCATCCATACCGCCCCACTCGACGCGCCGACGTCACCGGCGATGGCCCGCATGACCGTCGACTTGCCCGAACCCGACTCGCCGATCACCCCGAACGCCTCACCGCGAGCGACATCGAAGGACACATCCCACGCAGCCACGATCGAATCACCGCTCGGCGACTTGGCCGAACCGACCTCCGGGCCGGTGTGGCGTACGGCATCGGGATCCTGGGCGCCGAAGATCTTCCCGAGTCCATCGACGCGCAGCATCGTGTCGTCGCGGATGAGCGACGCGTTCATTGCCCACCGCCGGTACTCGATGTGGCGGTACCGGACGCATCAGCACGAGCTCGGGCGCGCCTTCGTCGACACCATGCGGTGTCGCTGCACACCCAGCGCGCGTCGTCATCAGGAGCGCTCGGCGGAATCTCGACCAGGAAGGCCTCGGTGGCACCGCAGAGTGAACAACACGCGCCCGGTGTTCGCTCGACTTCGAACGGCACGTCCTCGAAGGTCAGTGGCTCGACATCGGTGTCTGGTGGCACGGCGTAGATCCGCCGCTCGCGTCCGGCTCCGAACAACGAGAGAAACGGCGCATGGTCGAGGCGCGGCACGTCCCACCGCGGAATCGGCGTCGTCGCGATCACGTAGCGCCCGCCGACGAGGCACGGGTATCCGGTCGACTTGGTGATCACGCCGTTGCGCACCTTGTCTTCGTACAGACTCACCCACATGCGGGCGTAGTCGGCTTCGGCGTGCATCCGCGACAACTCGGCCATGTTGCGCTCGACACCCCGCAACGGTTCCGGAACCGGTACCTGCAGCACGAGCGTCTGGTCGCTACGAACCTCGTCTTCGGGGATGCGGTGGCGAGTCTGGATCACCGTTGCTTCGTCGACCTCGCTGGTCTCACTCGCCCCGGTCGTCGAGCAGATCAGCCGCCGCAGGTTGACCGCGTTGACACCTTCGTCGTCACCCTGGTCGATGACCTTGACGACGTCGCTGTCGTCGACCATCGCCAGCGTGATCTGCAAACCGCCCGAACCCCAGCCGCGGGCGACGGGCATCTCGCGCGACCCGAACGGCACCTGATAGCCAGGGACGCAGACGGCGGTGAGGATCGCCCGACGCAGGTCGCGTTTCGCGTGTTCATCGAGGATCCCAACCTCGACATCGTTGTCGTCGACCAAGTCGTCGACGGTGAGGCGCCGCTCGCTGCCCGGCGGACCGTCGAGCGCGGGCTGATTGAGCGGGCGGTCGTCGAGGGTGGTCATGCGCAGTCCCCTTCTCGCGGATCGACCGGCACCGGGTCGTTGGCTGTGTCGTCCCCGTCCGTTCTGTTGCGGGTCGTCGCATCGTCGTCAGGCGTCGACTGGCTCGAACGGGCAGCGCGCACGGCCAGCTTGCGATCGACCATCGATCGAAACGTGACGTAGTGCGGCAGCTTGAGATGTTCGAGGAATCCAGTGGCGTCGAGGCCGTCGGTGGTCATCAGGATCGACTGTTCGAGTTCGGA
>JBCDFR010000108.1:0-6528 GCA_039177505.1 Actinomycetota bacterium
CGCATCGTCGCCGTCGAGGCGCTCGAGTGTCCGACCATGCTCGAGAACGGCTTCGGCGAACACAACATCCAGGGCATCGGCGACAAACACATCCCGTTGATCCACAACGTGATGAACACCGATGCCGTCGTGGCGATCTCCGACCACGCCACCGATGAACTCGACGTGGTCTTCAACACCCCTGCGGGCCGGTCGTACCTCGCGGACCGGATGGGGGTGCCGGCCGCGATCGTCGCACAACTCGAGCACTTTGGGTTCTCGGCGATCTGCAACGTGTTGGCGGCGATCAAGACGGCTCGCATGTACGACCTCGGGCCAGACGACGCCCTCGTCACGGTGGCCACCGACGGCGCAGCGCTGTATCCAAGTGAGCGCCGGAAACTGCTGACCGAACGATTCGACGGCGAACTCGACGGGGTCGACGCCGCACGCATGGTCGGCGAGCACCTCGCCGCGGTCGACACAGAGCACATGATCGACTGCACCGACGCCGACCGTCGTCGGATCTTCAACCTCGGCTACTACACGTGGGTCGAGCAGCAGGGCACACCGTTCGAGCTGTTCGAGCAGCGGCGGAACATCGACTTCTGGACCGGGCTGCGTCGATACCTCGTCGTGTGGGACGAGATGATCGCCGAGTTCAATGCCCGCGTCGCCGCTTCCTGACGGTCCGACCGGGTGGCGCTGCGCCGTCTGTGGCGCAACCCGCGCAATCGACGATCCGGCGCCGTGGCGATGCCCCAACGCCACCGCCACGGATCGGCACCACGTGTTGTTGCTCGACCAGCGGCCGACCCCGATCGCAGCGGCGACGGAGCGGCAGGCGAATCCGTTCCACGAGTTCGACACGAGGTTCGCCTGGGCGTCTTTTGCTGCTGCCAACGGATTGCACCGCGCCGACCGAGCTGCGCTCGTCGATCGGATCGACGATGGGCTGCGCCGAATCGGCCGCAACGGAATCACCGCAACGCCGTTCGGGCGCGACGACGCGCTGTCCCGTCGGCTCGGAATGAACGCGTCCGGCGGTGTCTACGTCAAGGATGAGACCGGCGCGGTCGCCGGCAGTCAAAAGGTGCGCCACCTGGCGTCGATCATGCTGCACCTCTTGGCTGCGGAAGCCGCTGGTCACCGCCGGTCCAACGAACGTGAGCCATTGGTCATCGCTTCGTGCGGGAATGCGGCAGTCGCTGCCGCGACGTTGGCCGCCGCGGTCGAGTGGCCGATCGAGGTGTTCGTGCCTACGTGGATGGACGACTCGTTCGGCGCCTGGCTCCGCGAGCTCGGCGCAGTGGTCCACCGCTGCCCTCGGCTCGACGATGATCCACCTGGTGATCCGGCGATGTTCCGGTTCCGCGAAGCGGTCGAGGGTGGCGCCATCCCGTTCACGGTGCAAGGTCCTGAGAATGCGCTGTGCCTCGACGGCGGACGCACGATCGGCTGGGAGGTCGCCGCGGCGTGTGCCGATCGGGGAATCGCCGTCCCCGACCGAGCGGTGGTCCAGGTCGGCGGGGGAGCGTTTGCTGCGTCGTTGACGGCGGGTCTTCGTGGCGACGGCCCAGTGCGCCTCGACCCGGTTCAGACCGCCGGCTGTGCGCCGCTCGCGCAGGCATGGCAGCGGGTTGCGCACCGGCTCGGCGGTGCGGCGAGAGTGCCGGCCGACGTTGCCGCCGAATGGGCCGAGGTGATGAGCCCGTGGCCCGACCCACACTCGTTGGCCGACGGCCTGCTCGACGACGAGACTTACGACTGGATCGCGGTCATGGACGCCCAGCTCGCCGTCGAACCGGCTGGGCATCCGATCGTCGCCTCCGAACCGCTCATCGCCGAGGCGCACGAGCTGGCGACGGAGTTGGGGTATCAGGTGTCGCCGACCGGCGCGGCAGGGTTGGCTGGCTTGCTGGCCGACCGCGACCGAGAGCCGACCGAACGTGTGTTGCTCGTGATGAGCGGCGTCTCCCGCGAACGGCCCGCCGAGCCCGCCGGGTAGCCTGTCGTCTACGAGTTTGAACCGAACGTCGGGGTGGGCCATCGCGGGCATCATCGGGACCACCGTCGCCATCGCAGGTGTCGGTTTCCTCGGCGCGCCCACGGGCGCCCAGACCGAGGCGCTCCAGCTCGAGCCGGCGTCGCAGCTGGCCGACGACGGCGGACCGATCGGCGGGGCCCCGCAGGCGCCGCAGGTCTCCGACGATGGCTGGATCGTGGTGTTCGAACACGACGATGGAGTGGTCGTACGCAACCGCGAGGTCGACACGACCGATGTGGTCGATGCGGCCGGTCGGGCACCAGCGCTGAGCGGCGACGGGTGCATCGTGACCTACGTCGTGCCGGGTGAGCCAGATGGTGCGACCGGCGCAGACCCCGCAACCGAACTGTGGGCGGTCGATCGCTGCATCGAACCCGCCGGTCCGCTCGTGTCAGAGTTCGTGGGGTCTGTCGCAGCGATGCCACCAACGCTCGGAACGGGGGCACTGTCGGCTGATGGCTCTGTCGCCGTGTGGTCAACGGGGAGCGACGTCGTGCGCTACGTGCGTTCGGTCGACGGCGGTGGGATCGCCACCTGGACGCTCGTCGATCAGTTCGACGTCGCGCTCGATCCGACGTCCGACCAAACGGTCGGTCCCGATCTTGCGGTCTCCGCGGCCGGTCTACGGATCGCCTTCACCGCCGATGATCAGGTGTATCTGTGGACCCGCGATGACGTCGCCGGCACGGCGGAGGTCGTGTTGCTGTCGGCCGCAGCCAACGCCCAGCCGGCGACGGGCACCTCCGGCTCCCCGACGATCTCCGCAGACGGCACACTCGTTGCGATCGACTCGACAGCACCCGACCTCGTGCCCATCGCGGCGGTCGCCGCGACGACTCCTGCTGTCGTCTTGTACGACCTCGCCGATGCAACGGCGCCGATCGGACGCGTGCTCTCCGACGTCGCCACGGTGCCTGAGCTGGCCCCGGACGGCGGCGCGCTGCTGTATCAGCGCGACGGCGTGCTGCGGTTGCTTCGCTCGCTGGATGACGAGAAGGGCGACGATTCGCGCTTCGCGGAAACGGACGACAGCGATCTCGCGGCCTCCGTCGGGGCCGACATCGCCGGTCTGGTGCCCGTGACCGGGGCGCGTATCGCCAACGCTGAATCCGCAGGCGGTGGGAATCGGGCGGTGGTCTTCGACGCGCCTGCGCGCGACGACCTGACCCAGGACGCTCGGTTCCATCCGGAACAACAGGTGTGGGTGCACGCGGTCGCCGTGGAACAGCCTCCTCCGCCACCCACGACGCCCACCACCGACGCCCCGCCGACGACCGAGACGACAGCTCCACCCGATACGACGACGACTACGGCGCCGCCGACGACAACCGGGCCGACCACCACGGTCCCGGGGTCCTTCATTGTTCCCGGCGATGGTGAGACCAACCCGGGCGTGCCGCTCCCGGGATTCGACACGATCGACGGCGGCGCGGTGGTGGACAACAACGGATTCCCATCAACGGGGAGTTCGTCCGGTTCGTCGAGCGGCTCTTCCGGCGGGAGCAGCTCGGGCAGTTCCACCGGATCCAGCGGCTCGAACACGACCACCAGCACGACGACCACGGTGCAACCGACCGTGCAACCGGACCCGCTCGAGTTCGCACCCACCATCCTCGACGCAGGGCGCCGCATCGCCACCGCACAAGTCGTTGGTGGCACCGCGTCGGTGTCGGTCGCCTCCGTAGCGATCACCGGGAGCGACGACTTCACGATCAACGACGACGCGTGTAGTGGAGTGACGGTCAGCAGCGGCGCCACCTGCTCGATCGATGTCGAGTTCGCCCCGACCACTTCTGGCACGCTCACGGCTGAGTTGATGGTGCGGTTCTCCGACGGTTCGAGTGCGGTGACGAGTCTGACTGGCACCGGAGCGACAACGCCAGTGCTCGTCGCGATGCCCGACGTGGTCGTCGCCGGTCAGGTGATCGCGCTACGCGGCTCGGGCTTCCCGGCGGGCGCCACGGTCGAGTGGATCGTCGAGAGCTCCGCCGACGCTGGCGCCGTCGTCGTCGACGAGGAGGGTTCTTTCGTCGAGACGATCGTCGTGTTGCCGCGCACGACAGCCGGTCCGCACACGATCACCATCGAGGGGCAAGACGACCTGTTCGGTGACGTATCGGCGGAGTTGATCGTCGGCGACCGCAGCGACCGCAGCACAGCTGTGCGCGGACAGCTCGGGCGCTAGCCGGCGCATCCGTCTCGATCGACGAGTGGTCCTTCGTATCGACCGAGTTATCCCTCGTCGGCGGCGAACCCCAGCAAGGTCGCTCCCACGTCGCAGGTGGTCGCCTCGGTTCCCGGCGTGATGCAGTCGACGGTGATGTCGATCGTGCTGCCCGCAGGGAACACGAACGGAGCGACGAAGTGGAAGTCGAGGTCGCGGAAGTTGGCCAACTCGGACTCGAGGAGCACGTCGCCGTCGCGCCGCAGTGCGACGTTGCCGACGGCGCCGGATGGATTCTGGAACACGACGTCGGTCAGGGAGATCTCGACACCTGTGGCCACCGTCGAGCTGGCACTCGATGTGCTGCCCTCAGCGGGTTCGACGGCGAGTCGTAGGTCGTAGGGACTACCGAACGGCAGCTCCGACGCCGCCTCGGCGGCGGCCTCGAACTCGGCGAGGCGCAGGTCTTGGAGGGCCCGGTCGCGGGCCAACGCTTCGGCTGCGGCGTTGTCGGCGGTGTCTGACACCCACGGAGCGAGGAATCCGAGCCAAATGATTGCGATGAGGAGTAACGCTGCGGCAGCGCCGGCGGCGGCGGGCCCGACCCATGGGCGGATACGTGGAAGCTGTTCGTACACGCCGCGCAGTTCGTGTGTCTGGGCATCGCTGCCGGTCGCAGTGATCAGCACCTCGTGCTCGCGCGGGCTCCCGGTCCAGAACTTTTCAATTGGCTCGACGCGTAGCTCCGCGGTGCCGGTGTCGCTCGGATCGGCCGTGATCACCGTCGTCGTGAGCACGGGGCGAGCGCCCGCCGAGGTGGTGGCGATCATCTCGACTGCCACCGGTACGTTGCCGGTGTTGTCGACGTCGATGCGGTGACGGCCGGTCGACCCCGAGCGGGACCGTTCAGGAACGAGCCGGAGGGTGTACTCGGTCCATGGAAGCACCTCGATCGATGCTGCGGCGGTCGTCAGCTGTTCGTCGCCGCTGCGCACTTCGACGATTGCTTCGTGAGCACCGGCGACGACCGCTGGTCCGATATCGACGAGGACGGGTACCTCGAAGGTTTCACCGGCATCGAGATGCACGGTGTCGGACTGCGCCGAGGTGATCGACGAAAGGGTCCCCGCAGGCGTGATCGTGACGAGTTGCCCATCGTCACCGTGATTGGACAAGCGCAGCGAGAGCCCCGCAGCGCTTCCGGTCGATGACGTGACGCGCTCGGGGTGCAGCGTTGCGGTGACCGCCATCTGATGAACGGTACCGCAGCGGTAGCCTGAAACGATGTCCACCACCCCCATCGGTACAGGCCCGGCGATGCTCGAGGCTGGCTTCGACCCCCGCTCGGCAGTGTTCGACCGGCTCCTCAAGAACCGCGTCGTCATGCTGGGTTCGGAGGTCGACGATGACATCGCCAACCAGATCTGCGCGCAACTGCTGTATCTCGAGGGGGAAGATCCCAACGCCGACATCTGGCTGTACGTCAACAGTCCAGGCGGTTCGGTCACCGCCGGGATGGCGATCTACGACACGATGCAGTTCGTCGGCTGCGACGTTGCCACGGTGTGTCTTGGCCTCGCAGCATCGATGGGCCAGTTCCTGCTCACCGCTGGTGCCGACGGGAAGCGCTACACGCTGCCCAATGCGCGCATCATGATGCACCAGCCGCTGGCCGGCTTGCGCGGCCAGGCCTCCGACATCGCCATTCAGGCCGAGCAGTTGCGGTACACCAAGCGCCGGATGGCCGAGATCATCGCCGAGCATTCCGGGCAAACGCTCGAGCAGATCCAGAACGACAGTGAGCGCGACCGTTGGTTCACCGCCGACGAGGCCAAGGAGTACGGCCTCTGTGACGAGGTCATCAACCGCCGCGGGGAGATCTGAGCCCGCGATCAGTAACACGACATCTGGTGCCTGGCACCAGATGTCGGGCACCAGATGTCGCCATCACGGGTTCTGCGGGACGATCGTGGCCACGGGGCCGATGTCGACCGCGCAGTTGTCGACCAACCATTGGTCCACTGCAGCTGCCGCAGACTCTGAGGAATAGATCGCTGCGAGTGCCGCCTGTTCGGACTGTTCGTCGCCGGGAATGACCGCACTGGCCAGTTCGTAGGCCTCGATGAGTTGGTCCCATTCGGCTTCGATCTCCAGTGGTGCGAATGCACCGACCTCGCGGTACAGATCGAGCAGCGTCTCGATGTCGGTGATTGTCTGCACGTTGGGTTGTGTCAGCGCCGTCGAGTTCGCAGCAACCTCGCCGCAGAAACGTGCCGCGTCACCGCCGTCGCTGTTGTCGTCGAGGAGCGCGCAGCCGCTCGTGATCGCGACTGCGAAC
>JBCDFR010000109.1:0-6515 GCA_039177505.1 Actinomycetota bacterium
CGCCGAACGTCCCAGACCTCTCGTCGGTCGAGATGGTGGACGCGCTCCCAGTCGTCGCGGCCCGCGAGATGCCAGTCGTCGCCGATCATCTGCGTGAGCAGTTCGTCGACCCGGTCGCTCACCCAACTGCGGGCGTGCACACCATTGGTGACGTGGCCGATCGGCGTCTCGTTCATCGGTAGCGCGGGCCACAGTGGTCCGAACATCTCCCTCGACACCTCGCCGTGGAGCTGGGCTACCCCGTTGGCGCGCGCCGCGACGCGCAGACCCATCACCGCCATGTTGAAGTTGCCGTCCCCCTCGTCATCACGCACACCGAGCTGGTACAGCGTGTCGAAGTCGACACCGCACTGCTCGGCGAAGCCGCCGAAGTAGCGCTCGAACAGTCCTCGCGGGAACCGGTCGATGCCGGCTGGCACCGGCGTGTGGGTGGTGAACACACCCCCGGCGCGGGTGGCTTCGAGTGCCGCATCGAACTGCAGTCCGCGAGCCGTCCACTCGCGGATGCGTTCCAGCCCGAGGAATCCGGCGTGACCCTCGTTGGTGTGGAACACCTGGGGGTGAATGTCGAGCGCACGCAGCGCGCGCACTCCACCGATGCCGAGCACAATCTCTTGTCGCAACCGATGCTCTTCGTCGCCGCCGTACAAGCGGTTCGTGACGGCGACGGCGTCGGGGGGGTTGCCGGCAACGTTCGTGTCGAGGAGGTACAGCGCGATCCGACCGACGTTCGCGCGCCAGACGCGGACGCGTGCCGGGACACCCGCAAGTTCCACCTGTACTTCGACGCCCGTTGGGCGGAGACCGATCGCGCGGGGGTCGATCCGATCGTTGCGCTCCTCTTGCCAGCCGTTGTGATCGAGGTACTGATGGAAGTAGCCCTCGCCGTAGAGCAGGCCGACGCCGATCAGCGGGATGCCGAGGTCGGAGGACGCCTTCAGGTGATCACCGGCGAGCACTCCGAGGCCTCCGGAGTACTGGGGGACCGCCTCGGTGATGCCGAACTCGGGGGAGAAGTAGGCGACGAGTTCCAGTGCTCCAGCCGTCTGGCCTTCGGAGTCGCGCCGGCCGTCGAACCACGCGGCCGCCGTCTCGGCGGTCTCGAGGCGGGTTTGCGCAGCGGCCACCTCGCCGACGAAGTCGGGGTCGGCGGCGAGCTGCTCCCAGCAGCCCGGCGAGGTGCGGCGCACGAGGTCGGCGGGATGCTGCCCAGAGGCTCGCCACGAGACGCCGTCGATCGTGCCATCGAGACGATCGAACAACGCGGCCAACCGGCGGTCCCAGACCCAGTGGAGGTTGTCGGCCAGCCCCGCCAATGCGGCCAGCGGATCGGGAATCCGGCTATAGACGGTGAAGGTGTGAACCGGCTGCACTGCGCCGAAGCTACCGACTCATCGACTCAAGCGCCCGACGACACGGTCGACGCAACGACGGTTCAACGAGCTGCGATCACGCGTGCATACAGTGCTGCCGTCGTTGCCGCAACGTCGCCCCATGTGTGGCGCTCGGCGATCAGCTGCGCAGCAGCGGCACGCAGCTCGCCGGCCAGCGTTGCGCGAGTGAGGATTGCGTCGATGCGTTGAGCGAGATCGTCCGGATTGCCGGGCTCGAACGACAGCCCTGCCGCTGTGCCTTCGACGAGCTCGGCAAGACCGCCCGTGCGGGCGACGATCAGCGGAGCGCCGGCAGCGAGCGCTTCGAGGGCGACGATTCCGAATGGCTCGTACAGGGACGGGACCACCACGCATGCCGCCCGGTGGACGAGCGAACGCAATCGGCGATCGTCGATGTAGCCGGGGAGCTCGACGATGTCGGCGACACCGTCGATGTCGATCTGCGCTTGCAACTCGGGCAGGTACCTCCCGCGACCGGCGATCACTGCGTGGATCTCGGGGTGCGACCGGCGGAGTTGGCGCATCGAGCGCACGAGTACTTGGAACCCCTTTTGGTACTCCACCGAACCCCACGAGAGCACGAGCGGATCGTCAGCGTCGTTGCGCTCGTCAGCGGCCCACAGACTGACGTCGATGCCGTACGGGATCGTCGTGATCCGCTCGGGTGAGAGTTCGAACGCCGACATCAGTTGGTCGACCATCAGTTGTGTCGACGTGATCACGTGATCGGCCTCGAACGCCAACCACCACTCGATTGAATCGACGTCGGTCGCCGTCCCGCGCGGCAGCCTGCCTCCGTGACGCATTCGCTCGATGCCGTGTAACGACAGCACGAATGGCACGCCGGCGTGTCGAGCGACGGTGTCGGCGGCCCAACCGACTCGCCAGTCGTGGGCGTGCACGATGTCTGGTGTCCACCGGGCGCCATCGCTCGTGGTCAGCTCCGATGCCCGACGAACCAGCGCATGGTTGCCGGTCGCCGTGCGGGCGACGAGATCCGTGCTGGACAGGTACGGGAGGTCGACCGTCGCACGGACGACGTGGAGCCCGTCGTCGCGCCGTCGTTCGGTGGCCGAACCAACGGTGAGCACGACGACGTCGTGCCCAGCAGCGGTGAGCGCATCGGCCAGACCGGCGACGTGGGCAGCCACGCCACCCGATGACCGCGGGGGAAAGTCCCACGAGAACAGCAGCACCCGCACGCGCCGGACTGTAGCGCTGGCCCGCTGCGCAACCCCGAACCCCGCGCCCGCCAGATGAGTACCCTGAGGGCGTGCCCCCCAGTGATGCGCGGATCGGTGAGCTCGACCTGCATCTGTTCGCCGAAGGTACCCATCGGCGTTTGTGGGAACTTCTGGGACCACAGCTCGTCGTCGACCCGGCGATGAGCGCCGACCCCGACGACCGTGCCGATGAGATCGATGGTGTGCGCTTCACCGTGTGGGCACCCGACGCAGCCGCGGTCTCTGTCGTCGGAGACTGGAACGACTGGACACAGGACTCGCTACGTGCGGTGGAGGCTGGGGGACCGACCGGCCTGTGGAACGTGGTTGTCCACGCCGCCCGTCCTGGCCACTGCTACAAGTTCGAGATCGTCACCCGCGAGGGCCGAACGCTGCGTAAGGCCGACCCGATGGCCCGCCAGACCGAAACGCCGCCGAGCGATGCCAGCGTCGTGCCTGCACCGTCGCGTCATCGCTGGAACGACGCCGAGTGGATGACTCGTCGTTCGGCCACGGAGCGGGGAGACGCCGGAATTCGCATCTACGAGCTACATCTCGGCTCATGGCGGCGCGACGCCCGCACCTGGGACGATCTGGCCGCAGGTGTCGGTGAGCACGTCAGTTCGCTGGGTTTCACGCACGTCGAACTGCTGCCGGTCGCCGAGCATCCGTTCGGCGGATCGTGGGGGTATCAGGTCACCGGCTATTACGCACCGACGGCCCGCTTCGGGGACCCCGACGGGTTCCGTCGTTTCGTTGATGCGCTCCATCAGCGCGGGATCGGCGTGATCGTCGATTGGGTACCGGCGCACTTCCCGCGCGACGACTGGAGCCTCGGGCGCTTCGATGGCACGGCGGTCTATGAGCATCCCGATCCGCGGCTCGGTGAGCACCCGGACTGGGGGACGTATGTGTTCAACTACGGCCGGCGCGAAGTGCGCAACTTCCTCGTCGCCAACGCGTTGTATTGGCTCGACGAATTTCATGTCGACGGGCTACGTGTCGACGCCGTTGCGTCGATGCTCTACCTCGACTACTCCCGGGAGCCCGGTGAGTGGCTGGCCAACGCCGATGGGGGCAACGAGAACCTCGATGCGATCGCTTTCCTACGTGAGACGACTTCGGTGGTGGCAGAGGAGTTCCCGGACGCGCTGACGATCGCGGAAGAGTCGACCGCGTTCCCCGGGGTGACCGCGCCGCCGTCCAAGGGAGGGCTGGGTTTCACCCACAAGTGGAACCTGGGATGGATGCACGACTCGCTCGACTACATGTCGCTCGACCCCGTACACCGCAAATTCCACCACGACAAGCTGACCTTCGCCTTGCTGTACGCCTACGACGAGCGGTTCGTGTTGCCGTTGAGTCACGACGAGGTCGTGCACGGCAAAGGCAGCCTGCTGTCCAAGATGGGAGGCGACGACTGGCAGCGCTTCGCCGGTCTGCGCGCGCTGCTCGCCTGGCAGTGGGCGATGCCGGGCGCACCGTTGGTGTTCATGGGCACCGAGATGGCGCCATGGCAAGAATGGAATGCGTCGGCCGAGCTGCCGTGGCATCTGCTCGAGCATGCGCCCCATCGCGGCGTGCGCGATCTGCTCGCCGTGCTCAACCGGACCAGCGATCGATGGCCCGCCTTGTGGCGCCGCGACTGCGAACCTGGGGGCTTTCAGTGGCTCGACGCCGACGACGCGGCCGACAGCGTCTACGCCTTCTTGCGCTGGGACACCGACGGCCGGTCGGCGGTCGCCTGCTTGGCCAACTTCACCCCGGTGCCGCGACCCGGCTACCGCATCGGTCTGCCGTGGGGCGGTATGTGGGAGACGATTGTCGATACCGATGCTGCGGCCTGGTGGGGCAGTGGGTATCGCAGCAACGGACCCGACGTCGACACGATCGATCGTCCCGCCGTGACCGTGGTCGCCGACGACACGCAGCCGTGGCAATCGATGGGTTCGTCGGCGATGCTCGATCTCGGACCGATGTCGGTGATGTGGCTGGCAGCCGTGAGCCCGGGCTGATCGCTAGTTGGCCGACGACTCGACGAGGGCCTTGAGCCGATCGAGGTTGCGCCGCCAGATCGGGCCGAGTATCGCCCGACCGCCGATGCGCTCACCGAGCTTGCCGGCGAAGTACCACGGAAAGTCCAGCTGCTCGGACCACGAGAACCGAGTGCGTGTGCCGCCGTCGAGCGGTTCGATGGTGAACATCCCGGTCCCGGTGACGATGCCGGAGTGGGTGACACCCATGCGTCCGGTCGACTCGTCGTCGTCGACGGGGACCCAATCGGTGATCTCCATTCGATCGCTCAAGCGGATTGGGCCGATACGGGTGTCGGCCACGAAGGTCGTGCCGACGCCGCGGGTTTGTTCAGACTCGAAGTGGATCGCTGCGGCGTCGGACATCCATTCTGCATGTGATTCGATCGGCTCGACCACGCGCCACACCTCGGTGGGGGGTGCGTCGATCTCGATGACGACGTTGACGTCTCGCTGGCCGGTCATGCCAGCGCGGCCACGGTGCGGAGTACGGCGGCGGCTTCCTCGGGCGGGGTGATGTTGATCATCACGCCGGTGCCTCGTTCGAAGCCGGCTTGCGAGGTCAGCTGCGGCCACACATGCGCGTGCCAGTGGTACTGACCCGTGTGGTGGTGCGGTGCGGCGTGGAAGCCGAGATTGTACGACACGTCGCCGAGCGCTCCCTCGAGCAAGCCCATCGCGTCGCGCAATGCGATCCCGGTCGCCCGCAGGCTCTGCTCGCTCGCGTCTTGGAGATGCGGCTCGTGCTGGCGCGGGATGATCAGCATCTCGTAGCTCGCACCGCTCCAATACGGGCAGATCACCGCCACGTCGTCGTTGGCGAACACCACGCGATGGTCCGCAGCCAGCTCGGCCTCGACCGTGGTGCAGAGGACGCAGCCGCCGACGAAGCGAGCGAAGGCTCGCTCCTCGTCGAGGATCTCGCCTGGGACGAACGGCAGACCGAGCAACTGGCCGTGCGGGTGAGCCAATGAGGCACCCGCCTCGCGCCCGTGGTTGATGATGAACTGTGTGTACCGCACTTGGGGCATGAGCGCGTGCTCACGAAAGCGTCGTTGCAGCGTGAACATGAACTCGGCCGCATGATCGTCGTCGAGGTGATGGATCCGCCCGTCGTGGTCGGGAGAGAACACGAACACCTCGTGGATACCGCTGGCCTCGGCCATCACGAACACCGGGCCGAGGTTGCGCACGGCGAAGGGTTCGTCGCCATCGAAGGCCGGGTAGCGATTGGGAACGACGCGCATCGACCAACTGCCGTCGTCCTCGATGGTCTCCAGCGCGGGCGGTGTCGATTCTTCGTTGCCCGGGCAGAAGGGGCAGGGTCGGTCACTGGTGGCCAACGATTGGTCGCGCGGCGCGAAGTCGGATGGTCGTTCTGCCCGCTCGGCCACGATCGTCACCCAGCGCCCGTTGAGCGGGTTGAGACGCATCTGGCTCATTGGGGCTCAGGATACGGGCGGTGAACCCTCCGGCGGTGACATGTGCTCGATGTCGTCACGACCTGCGAGGGTCGCGATGTCGGGCTCGCCGCGGTCGGCGGTGGCGTCAGCGCTCGATGTCGTGCTCGTTGCTTGTGTCGTCGGCGCCTGGCGGTGGCGCCGATCCAGGCGATCGGTGTTCCATCGATGCATCCCCCAACCGATGAGCGCTCCGAGGCCAAACGCCAACAACCCGCCCACGCCATCGATCCAGAAGTGGTTGGCGGTCACGACGATGCAGAACAAGGTCGCCGCCGGATACAGCAACAACAGCCCCTTGGCCCAGCGGCGGCGAAGCAGCGGCCAGACAGCGATCGCACACCACGTTGCCCAGCCGATGTGCATGCTCGGCATCGCTGCGTACTGATTGGAGATTGCCGCGAC
>JBCDFR010000110.1:0-6494 GCA_039177505.1 Actinomycetota bacterium
ATCGAGGCGCAGCAGCTCGGTCAGGATGCGACGATCGCCTGTGCGCTCGTTCCGGCGACGCAACTCCCCGAGTCGTTGTGGCCGCTCCTCGTCGAACGGGCGACCGTCGCTGTGATCGCATCGCTCGACGGCGACGACATCGTCGACCTGGCGGTCGTCGCCGACCACGCGGACACCGACGGCGACATCGCCGCACTGCTGCAGAAAGGGGAGAGCACGGTTGTGCGCGCCGACGATGCGATCGTCACGGTGCTCGCCCCCCGACCGACCCTCGTTGCGTTCGGACCCGGCGAGATTCCGGCGGCGATGAGCGCGCTCGCCGAGCACTTCGGATGGTCGACGCTGGCGACGAACAACGCCGGCGAGGCAGCGGCGATGGCGAGCACGTTGTCGACGATCGACGGGGTCGTCGTGGTCGGCCACGACGCCGAGATGACTGGGCGCGTGCTCAGCGGTGCGCTGTCTGGCGAAGCGGGATACATCGGGTCGGTCGGACCCGGCCGCGTCCGCGAGGCCCGCGAAGAGTGGCTCGCCTACCAAGGCATCACCGACCTCCAACGGGTGCACTCGCCAGCCGGCCTCGACATCGGAGCGCGAGCGCCGAACGAGATCGCACTCGCCGTGATCGCCGAGATGGTCGCCGGGCAGAACAGCGGCGCGTCATGATTACAACCCACCCGCGTCGGGTCGAACCCGTCGACGACCTGTACGCTCACAACGGCACGAGGTAGGAGGAGCGATGGGTCAACTCGGAGACCAGTCAGCACACCAGCAGTCGGGAGGCGACGTCGTCAGCGACGTGTGGGCCACGACGGCTGACGAGTCGGTGGACGCCGCCGACGACTGCGGACCGACACGTGTCTGCCGCAACGCCCGCGACTTCACCTTCGACGGCATCGCCGAAGAAGGCGAGGACCTGCCGACCGCATGGCGCCGCCTGCTCGAACGCGAAGGCAATATCTCCAACGAGGCCTCGTCGATTCGCGACCTTGTCCTGGGCGCGAACGACTAGCAACCGGTGACCGAGCCGACGGCCGTCCCTGAGCCGGCCACCGTCGCCGAACTCCAGTCGCTGCTGCGCGACGTCGACTACCTCGCCGAGCGCGGTCTCGCCACCGCTGCGTTCATCGCGCTGCAGATGGGGCGCCCGATCCTGCTCGAAGGCGAAGTCGGGGTGGGTAAGACCGAGCTGGCCAAAGCACTCGCCCAAGTGTTCGACCGGCGACTCGTTCGCCTGCAGTGCTACGAGGGCATCGACACCCACCAGGCGCTCTACGAATGGGACTACGCCCGTCAGCTGTTGCAGGTCCGGGCCCTGTCGGAGCGCCAGCTCGTCGAGGGCGAGACGGTCGGCAAGCTCTACAGTCCCGAGTTCCTGGTCGAACGGCCACTGCTCGACGCCGTGCGCGCTGGTGATCAGTGCGTCTTGCTGATCGACGAGGTCGACCGCGCCGACGACGAGTTCGAAGCCTTTCTCCTCGAACTGCTCTCGGACTTCCAGATCACGATTCCCGAGATCGGCACGATCCGAGCCGAGACCCGTCCACTCGTGATCCTCACGTCGAATCGCACCCGCGAACTGCACGATGCTCTCAAGCGGCGCTGCCTCTACCACTGGATCGGGTATCCGGATGCCGAACAGGAGCTGGCGATCGTGCATGCGCGTGCACCCGACGTCGGCGACGCGATCGCCGGCAAGGTGGTGGCGGCGATGAACCGCCTGCGGGAGATGGACCTCGCCAAGCCGCCGGGGGTCGCCGAGACACTGGATTGGGTCGAAGCGCTGAGCGTGGTCGGCGCAGGCGACCTCGATGTCGACAGCGCGGCTGACACGCTCGGATCGGTCGTCAAAGACCGCGACGATCTCGAGGTGGTCAACGACGACCTCGCCACCATCGTCGGCGATGGATGAAGCGGCTGCGACCCTCGATCGGCTGATCGCCTTCGGCCAGGCTGTCCGCGACGAAGGGATCCCGGTCGGCTCCGGCGATCTGATCACCTATTGCGACGCCTTCTCGCGCCTCGACGCCGGCAGCCTCGAAGACCTGTACTGGAGCGGACGAACGACACTCGTCAACCGCCGCGATCAGATACCGGTGTACGACCGGGTGTTCGAACGCTTCTTCCTCGGTGCCAGCGAACCCGGCGACGATCGGCGCCTCGTGCCGCCACCCCCCGCTGGGTCTGACCAACTCGGCGCGCTCGACGTTCCCGACAATGAACCCGGCGACGAACCCGATGACGGCCGGCAGATGACACTCGGGCTCCAGGCATCCGACGCCGAGATCACGCGCACCAAGGCGTTTTCGGCGTGTAGTCCCGAGGAGTTGGCCGCGTTGCGGCGGATCATGTCGCGCATCAAGCTCACGCCGCCACAACGGCGCAGCCGTCGCCATCGACGCGACGTCGACGGCCGGCGCATCGACATGCGCAGGATCGCCCGCGACGCGATGCGTCTGTCGCCGGACGCGGCTCGCCTGCACCGCACGACGCGCAAGCGTCGCCCACGACCGTTGGTGTTGCTGCTCGACGTGTCGGGTTCGATGTCGGACTACTCGCGCAACCTGTTGCAGTTCGCCTACTCCACTCGCCGAGCGGCTGGGAGGGTCGAGGTGTTCTGCTTCGGAACACGTTTGACGCGCATCACCTCGTCGCTCGACCGGCGACGTCCCGACGACGCCCTGCGCCGGGCGGCCGATGAGGTCCTTGACTGGGATGGCGGAACACGCATCGGCGCGTCGATTGATACCTTCGTTCGTCGGTGGGGACGGCGCGGGATGAGCCGGGGAGCGATCGTGGTGATCTGCTCCGACGGACTCGACCGTGGCGACCCAGCACTGCTCGCCAAGGCGACCGAGCAACTGTCGCGCCTGTGTTACCGCCTGGTGTGGGTCAACCCGCACGTTGGCGATGCGACGGACTACCAACCGACGACGCTCGGCATGATGGTGGCCGCTCCCTATATCGATGCCATCGTGTCAGGGCACAATCTGGAGAGCCTGGAGGAACTCGTGACCACCCTTCCAACACTCAGCCATCAACCGTAGGGACAGACCAGTGCAGCCGGAGCAAGGGCCAGGACCACAGGGAGACGATGTGGCGACAAAGTGGTGCGTGTCAATGCAGGCCGAGGGTGACCGCGTAATGGGCCACGACGAGATCGTCGCGCTCGCCGATGCGGTCGCCGGTCTCGGCGGCGTGGCGTCAGGGATCGGCACGATGGGCTTCGGAGCCCAAGTAGTCGTCGAGGCGCCCAATCAGGACGCCGCCCTCGAGCTCGGTCTCGAACACTTCGCCGTAGCCGTCGAGACAGCCGGCCTGCCGTCGTGGCCGGTCACGTGGGCCGAGGTTGAATGCGACGACGAGTTCGGCGGTGCGTGGTGATTCGCCTCGGTTCGCTGGCGGGTTACCCGTTCGAGGGGCCGCGTGTGTTGGCCGGGTGGACAGCGCCCGCGATTCCTGCGGTGTTCGCGATCCTGTATCGCGCCGACGCCGAAGGGCGGCCCAACGACTACGCGGTGATCGACGTCGATCACTCAGACGACCTGTCGACCGAGCGGTTTCCGTTCAAGCACCCACGGGCGAAGTGTTGGCAACGCCGCGCCGATTCGAAGTTCGGGCTGCACATCTGCACGTACGAGGTGCCAGGCGGCACCCGCGCCCATCGAGAACAGATCGCCCGGGAACTGATCGCGGTCTACAAGCCGGGATGCCATCCGGAGCAGTACGACCAGGCGTGGGAAGACGAATGGATCGGTAGCTATCGGGCGCCGACGGCCGGACCGCTCACCACGAACCGCGACCCGAACGACACTTGAGCGGCGCAGTGTCGGACGCCGTCACTCGGTCGCGCATCGAACTCGGTGATATGTGGCCGCGTCTCGTCGAGCGGCATGTCGCTGGCCAGCACCCGTTGCCTGGCATCCATCGCAGCCTGTTCCGCTTCGGTCGGGCAGACCCCCTACTCGACGTCTCCTAGGATGCTGCAGATGCGGGAGCTCTCAGCCATCGCTGCCATCGCCATCGTGCTCACCACTGCAGCCTGCGGGGGCAGTGACGACGATGCGGACGACACCGCCGCACCCCAGTCCATAGCGGCCACGACCGACGAGTCGACGACGCCGTCGAACGAGGACGAGACTGCGCCAGAGACGACTGCCGCTCCGACGACCGAACCACCAGGTCCTCGCATAGTCGAGCACCTCTACGGCGCCACCGAGATCCCCGCCGACCCGCAGCGCATCGTGGCGCTGTCCGAGGAGTTCCTGCTCGCCGACCTGCTCAGCCTCGGCGTGACGCCGGTGGCGTCGACATCAAACGATCCCGACACATTTCCTGGTATCGACCCGGCACTCACCGAGGGCATCGAAGTGATCTTCACTCCTGACTTCGACATCGAGGAACTCGCAGCCCTTGAGCCCGATCTCCTTCTCGGCTACGGCGGAGTCTTCGATCAAGCACCAGGTGGGTACGAGACCATCTCGGAAATTGCGCCAACCGTCTCCATCGGCGACGACGCCACGGGCTGGCGAGAACAGCTCGTGGCCACAGCGGACGTGTTGGGCCTGGAAGTCGAGCTCGACGAGCGTCTTGCGGCGATCGACGCCGAGATCGAGGCCGGCCGGTCATCGATCGAGGGACAGAACATCTCTGTCCTCTCGGTCTTCCCCGGACCGTTCATCAGGACCTACACCACCGGCGACTACCAGTTCTTCGATGCGCCGGTGAACGAACTCGGACTCGAACTCGTGCCCAGCAATTCGCCCGACGCCGATGACGCTGGCCGCGTGGTGCTGTCGCCAGCGCAGCTCGGCGAGCTCCAAGGCGACACGTTGGTGCTGCTGCAATCGCCCAACGAAGATCTCCCTCAGGATCTGGTCGGCGACTCGCCGGTCTGGCCGACGATTCCCGGTGTCGCCAACGACCGAATCATCGTGCTCGACCGACTCGGCTACCCGGGCGCTGAGGGACACGCCAGGTTCGTCACCGACCTGGCTGCTGCGCTCGACCAGCTGTAGCCGACCCTCAGTCGGGGCGGTAGCCGACTGCCTCGGTGAGACGCGAGCGCCGAGTGCCCATCGCCGGCACGGCCGGCTCGGGCTCCTTGTCCTCCGGCTCTGGTTCGTAGGTGGCGCCGACGACGATGCCTTCTCCCATGCCGTACAGCAAAGGGAGCGCCCCAGCGACAACACCCCCGGTGGAGTTGATGTGCTCGACGCCGGGCTCGATCGGCTCGGCGTTGTCGCGGATCTTCCACACCAGTTCGGCGCAGTCTTCGAGCAGGTCGGCGACTCGTGTCAGCTGGCCGCCGACGATGAACAGGTACAACGCCAGACCGCCGATCAGCAGCACGATCTCGATCACGGTGAGGATGACGAGTGTGGTCATGAGCGCACCTTGTCGAGGACTCGCCCGAGAAACAGATGGTGTTGCAAGCCCTCGGCGAGGACGGCCTCGACCTCGTCGGCGGTCTTGGCGATGAGTGCCGTATCGGTGGTGTTGGCCTCAGCCGCTTCCAACGTTTGGCGAATCACCGTGACCCGCCGTTCGATGGTGCGGACCAGCACGACGAGGATCGTCAGCAGCGCGACAACGGCGAGGATCACCACCAGCCCGAGAGCAAGTGCCCCCCACCACAGGTTCTCTTGGGTGTCGGTCAATGCGAGCATCGTTGGTTCAACCTCCCAGTCGTGCCCGACCGCGAGCGAGGCCGGCGGTGATGATCTGTGCGGATTCGATCGTCGTCTCGAGCTCCTTCAACGAGGCGGTATTGACGACGGCGTCTTCGAGGGCGGAGTTGATGTCGGTGGCTTTGTCACCGATCGAGCGGGCGAGCAGCAGGATCGGCACGACGAGCGCAACCACGACCAGCACCACGATGATGCCGATCGTGTAACCGATCGCCCAGCCGGTGTTGGATTCGGCGAGTAACACGGTGACCCCCTCAGATCGATTCGGTGAAGTCGCGGACGGGTTTGAGACTGGCATTCACCGACGGCAGCACGGTGGGCACGGTCGAGGTCTTCTCGGCAATCACCTGAACGCCTCCCACGACGTCGCCAAGCGTGCGATTGACAGCAACGAGGTGCATCACGACGCGGAATAATCCGAGTGCGGCGGCGAGGATGAACAGGGTTGCCAGGACCAGCGTCACTACGGCAGCGATGGGCATCAACGGCTCCTACTCCGGCAGCAGCTTGGCAACCGACCCGGCGTACCGGACGGCTCCATCTGCCACCTCTTCGATGGTCGTGTCGGTCGTGGCCAACAGGTCGGGTGTGTTATCGAGTTCGCCGATCACGGCGACACCGCCCGACAAGATGTCGTCGCTCGCCTTGCGGATCCGCTCGGCTGCGCCGAGCACCCGGCTGAGCAGCGCGACGGCGAGCGGTATCACCACCAGCAAGAAGATCGCGTTGCCGATCCACCAGAGCACCATGGGCATCTCCTCCTCAGACGAGTTCGGGGTTGTAGGGCATGAAGAACCTGCGGAA
>JBCDFR010000111.1:0-6227 GCA_039177505.1 Actinomycetota bacterium
CCGATCTCCGGATCGTCGATGTTGATCCGCGGCTGAGCGAACGTGGCTTCGACGAGAGCGACATCGTCGTGCTCGCCACACCAGCACCACACGCCGCGCTTGCCGAGCAGCTGGTCGATCGGGGGATCCACGTGGTGTCGGTGAGCGACGACCTCGACGACGTCGGCGACCTGTTGCAGCTCGACGACCGTGCTCACGCCAGCGGTGCCGTGTTGTTCGTCGGCGCCGGGATGGCACCGGGGCTGTCGGGCCTGCTCGCTCGACATCTCGCCGATCAATTGGCGGTGTGCGACGAGATCCACATCGCGATGCATGGCACCGCAGGTCCGGCGTGCGCCCGCCAGCACCACGATGCGTTGTCGGGGACCGGGATCGGCCTTCAGGACGGTGCGTGGATTCATCGGCCGTCGGGGTCGGGCCGCGAGCTGTGCTGGTTTCCCGAACCGGTCGGCGCGTACGACTGCTATCGCGCCGAGCTGGCCTCGCCGCTGCTGTTGCGCGACGTGTTCCCCGACGTGGGGCGCATCAGTGCGCGCATGTCGGCGACCCGACGCGATCGCTTCACCGCCTGGCTGCCGATGCTGCGCCCGCCACACCCCGAAGGTGGAGTCGGCGCGTTGCGTGTAGAAGTGCGCGGCGCCGACCCGGCCGGGGAGCGGGTGGCGCTTGTCGTCGGTCTGGCCGAACAAGTCGGGACCGCCGCCGCGGCCGCCACCACCGCCGTGATTTCGACGATCGCCGATGGTGACGTATCGGCTGGTGTCGTGCGCGCCGGAGACCCCAGCCTCGACACGCTGTCGCTGCTGCATCGCATCGAGCACCTGGGTGTGCGCATTCAGGAGTTCACCGGCATCCCCACCGCCAGCGGGGTCGAAGTGTGACAGGCTCGCTTCCGTGACCTTGGAGTTGCCTTGGCTTCCCCCTGCCGAGATCGTGCGCGTCGACGGTCGCGGTGAGTTCTTCGTTCGCCGCCACCAGCATCGCAACCCGAGCCGCCCGACGCTGCTGCTGCTCCATGGGTGGACCGCGTCCGCGGACCTGCAGTTCTTCAGCGCCTACCGTGAGCTCGCCGAGCAGTGGTCGTTCATCGCGCTCGATCATCGCGGTCATGGGCGCGGACTGCGGACGGTCGAGCCGTTCACACTGGAAGACGTGGCCGACGATGCCGCTGCAGTTTCCAGACAACTCGGTGTCGAGCGGACCATCGTCGTCGGTTATTCGATGGGTGGTCCGGTGTCGATGCTGCTCGCGCGGCGACACCGCGATCTCGTTGCCGGTCTGGTGCCCCAAGCAACGGCGCTCGAGTGGCGAGCGACCCGTCGCGAACGGCTGATGTGGAAGTTGCTGCCACTCGCCGGCACGGGTATGCGGTCGCGTTTTTACGCCCGCTACATCGCTCGGGGGCTGCCGAGCTTGATTCCCGACGACCATCCGCTCGCTGAATACCGCACATGGGTCGCTGCCGAGACCCGACGGAACTTCACGTCCGCCATCATCCAGGCGGGCACCGCATTGTCCAAGTACGACGCACGTCCGTGGGTCGGTTCCCTCGATGTGCCCGCCGCGATGTTGATCACGACCGGTGACCGGCTCGTCAAGCCCCGCAAGCAACGTGCGCTCGCTGCGGCCCTCGGCGCCGAGGTCCGTGAACTCGCGGGTGATCATCTCGCGCCATGGGAACAGCCCACGGCGTTCGCGGCACTCACCGTCGAACTCGTCGCCGATGTTGCAACGCGGGTCGGCAGGGCAGCGGATCAGGGCTCGGCGGAGTTCGCGTCGGCCTGAGCCGTCAACTGTTCCACCTGGCTGGCGAGTTCGTCCACGGTGTCGGTGAGTGTCTCGATCTGACGGGCGACGTCGTGCAACGTCTCACCAGTTGCCACGTCGGACAACGACAGACGGACGCCGGCGAGCTCGCGGGCGAGGAACTCCGTTTCTGCTTGGGTTCGTTCGGCGACCCGCCGATCGAGTTCGCCGTTGTCTCGATCGCGATGCTCCTGCCGGTTCTGCGCCAGCAGGATGAGCGGGGCCGCGTATGACGCCTGTACCGACAACACCAGGGTGAGCAACACCAGACCGCGGTCCCAGGGGTCGAACTGCCACGACTCGGGGAGCACGGTGTTCCATGCGATCCACACCACGATGACCACGGTCTGGAACACGAGGAAGCGAGCCGTGCCAAGAAAGTTGGCGATCGACTCGCTGAAGCGCCCGAAGACCTCGGAGTCGTACTGCACCCCGAGCCGGCGGACGGCGCGCGGCGCGGACAGATCCTCGCGTCGCTTCATCCCGCACCTGCTGCTCGGGCTGGTGTACCCATTGCCGAGTGGCGCGTCCGCCACCCCTTGCCGAGCATCCGGTCGACGACGTCGTCGACGGTGACGGTGCCGAGGAATCGTCCTGCGTCGTCGAGTACAGCGATGGCCAAGAGGTCGTACGAGGCCAGCGTTTCAGCAACGTGCCGATCGGATACGTCCGGTCCCACGAACGGATCGTCGGTGACGAGATCACCGAGTTCCATTTGTGGCGTCTCGCGCAAGAGCCGCTGCATGTGGGCCACGCCGTGGAACCGCCCCGTCGGCGGTTTGAACGGCGGATCGACCACGAAGACCTGTGTCGCCAAGCTGATCACCCAGTCGGCGCGCCGCAGCTGGGCGAGCGCGTCAGCGACCGTGTCGGTGGGCCCCAGGATGATCGCTTCCGGCGTCATCATGCCGCCAGCGGTCTCTTCGGCATACGACAGCAAGCGGCGCACGACATCGGCATCGTCGTCGTCCATCACGCCCAGCATCTGTTCCTGGGTCTCCGGACCCATTTCGCCGATCAGGTCGGCGAGATCGTCGAATTCCATTTCGTCGAATACCCGCTCGAGTTGGTCTCGGTCGAGTCCTTCGACGATCCGCACCTGCTCTTCTTCGGGGAGCTGTTCGAGCACGTCGGCCAGCCGTTCGTCGTCCATGGCGGCCGCGAGTTGCCTGCGTTGGTCCGCCGGCAGGGCGCGCACGATCGCCGCCACCTCGGCCGGATGCAGCTCTCGGAGGCGAGCTGCCTGTGCCTGCATCTCCGTCGGCGCGTCGAACAACGCGGGCACCTCGTCGACATCGACGAGTCGGTAGCTCGGACGACGGCGCAACATCGACCGTTTGGCCAGGCGCACCTTGGCCACCTCCCACCACGTCGTGCGGTGATCGCGCGCCTGGTGCAAGGCGACATCGCTGACGTGCTCGACGCCGATCTGCCGATCGATCAGGTCCTCGCCGATCAGTATCTCGCCCGGTCGCGAGCGGAACGGGTTGATGTCGACGTCCCAGCTGCGGAGTCTTGCGCCGTCGGCGCCGAGCTCCGCGACCCGGTTGGCGTTGACGAAGATGCGGCGGCGCTGGCTGCGGGCGACGAAACCGACCACCCGCGGAGCGACCGCTGGCTCGTCGCCACGGGCGGGGCTGCCGGGCACCGCCACGATGTCTTCGATCCGCCCGATCGGCGCGCCGCCGGCGTCGCGCAGCGGCAAGCGCATCACCCTGAACGCGTAGATCAGGTCGGCCGTCATCGACCGCAGACTACGGGGCTAGACCGGCGTGACGTCGACCAGTGTGTCGCTGTAGGCCACCCCGCCGCCCCACTCGGTGAGCGTGTCGTTGGTCAGGCTGTTGGCCGTGCCGTGATGGTCGTGGTGGCCTCGCCACCAACCGAACGGCACGGCGACCAGCCCGGGCCGGACGCGACGGCTGATGCGCACTGGCAATTGGAGCGCCCCGCGTTCGTTCCACACCTTGACGGTCCCACCATCGGTGACCCCCATCGCCGCCGCGTCGTCGGCATGCACCTCCACGAAGGGCCCGCCCTCAGGTGGGCCGTGTTTGGGCAGTTGGGGGTAGCTCGAGTTGAGGAACCGCACGTGGTGTTTCGGTGTCAGGAGCTGGAACGGGAATCGCCTCGCGAGGTCCGGGTCGCCTCCGGGACTCTCGCGCGGCGGTACGAACGTCGGAACGCGCGGTTGGCCGATCTGTTCGAGGAGGTCGGAGGCGAACTCCACTCGACGCGACGCGGTCTCGAAGTCGCCGTCACCGAATGGTCGGCCGTCGTCGGAGTACGGAACGCGCAGCCAGCCGGCGTTGCGCAACTCATCGAGATCGATCGTGGGGAAGCCATCGCGCAGCAGCGTCTCGTCGTCGTCGAACAGCGTCGGCTCGGTGTAGCCCATCGCACCGGCGAGTTTGCGAAATAGATCGGTGTTCGAACACGACTCGCCGACGGGCGGGATCGCCGCACCGTTCCACGTGGCCCACAGGTGACCCCACGGAAGCATCACGTCGTCGGCTTCGATCTGGGTGGTGGCGGGGAGCACGATGTCGGCGTAGCGTGCGGTGTCGGTGAGAAACTGTTCGTGGACGACGGTGAACAGATCGTCACGATCCAGTCCTCGGCGGATCGCCTCGGCATTCGGCACGATGACCAACGGATTGCAGTTCCAGACGAACAATGCGTGAATACCAGGACCCTCGTCGAAGCCGGCGTGCGGCGAGGTCAGCACTTCGCCCAGCCGGCTCATGTTGACGACTCGCGGTAACGCGCCGTCGGTGCGCGTGTCGAGGTCGGGCCGATGGAACGCCTGGAGGTCGAGCAGGGCATTGGAGTAGGAGCCCACGCTCTTGGCGATGCCACCGCCGCGCTCGGCCCATGCGCCGGTCAGGGCCGGCAGGCACGCCATCGTGCGGAAGAACATCGCTCCGTTTTCGTGGTGCTCGGCGCCGATCAACGTTCGGATAGCGGCCGGGCTGGTCGTTGCGTACTGGCGGGCCAACTCGACGATGGTGTCGGCATCGACGCCCGTCGCGTCAGCCGCTCGCCGCGGGCTCCACTCCTCCACGGCGGCGACGAGTTCGTCGAAGCCGACGGTGTGCGCGTCGACCCACTCGGTGTTGGTCAGTCCCTCGTCGATGATCACTCGAATCATCGCCAACATCAGCGCCACGTCCGTTCCCGGCCGGGGCTGCACGAAGCGATCGCCCCGCGCTTCGTCGACCGCTTCGGCGGTCATGGTTCGCAGCGGATCGATCACCACGAGCCGGGCACCGGCGGCGCGTGCTCGCTCGATCGTCGGCCACAGGTGGCGGTTGGTCAGACGCGTGTTGGTGCCCCACAGAATGATCAGTCGGCTGTGTTCCAATTCGGCCGGATCCATCGCACGACCGGTGCCATTGGTCATCGACAGCCCGGCGCCCACGGTCGGCCCACAGATCGCCCGGATCAGCCGTGTGGCCCCCATGTGGCCGAAGAACCGGCTGCTCAGGCCCATCATGGCCAGGACGCCCTGATTGCCAGCGTCGGAGAAGGGAAGCACCGCTTCGGGGCCGTGCTCGTCGATCACTGCGTGCGTGCGTTCGGCGATCGTCGCCAGCGCATCGTCCCAGCTGATCGGCTCGAACTCGTCAGAACCCTTCGGTCCGACTCGGCGTAGCGGGGTCAGCAGACGATCGGGGTTATACACCCGGTCGAGCATGCGATTGACCTTCGGGCACAGCTCGCCCTGCGAATACGGGTGTTCGGGATTGCCGCGTAGCGCCACAGCGACTGGCTCCGGCGCGCCGTTGGACTCGACCGTCACCGACCACCCACACGAGTCCGGGCAGTCGTGGTGGCACACCCCGTGGACGAGCCGACTGTCGGTCGCAGTGTGGGTCATCGGGCCATCGTAGGGATTACGGATCGCTGCGAACTGGCGCGAATCCGACGTCACATCGCTTCGATGATCGCCCGGAGGTGTGGCCAGGCCCCAGCAAATCCCGAATGCAGCGGCAGTTCGTCGACGTGCTCCAGCCCGAACCACTCGACGGCGTCGGTCTCGAAGTTGATCGACGAGCCGAAGGGTGCGCCCACCTCGAGCACCACGGTCGTGTACGACCAGTCGGTCGCCGGCTCGAACACGTACTCGCCGAGCACGGCGAGTATCGGCGGTGGCGTGCCCACCTCTTCGGTGGCTTCGCGCAGCGCGCCATCGAACGGGGTCTCGCCGAGATCCAATGCTCCTCCCGCACACGACCAGTTGCCCCCTTCGTGTGCGAAGGCCGAACGCTTCTGCAACATCACGTGCGGGATGCCATGCGTGTCCCGAACGACAAAGACCACACCGGCCGCGCCGTAGATCCCCCATCTGGTGTGGCCGTCGCTGCAGCGCATGAACCCGTCACCGGTCTGCCGTGCCGCCATCTCCGACACCCTGCCCC
>JBCDFR010000112.1:0-6209 GCA_039177505.1 Actinomycetota bacterium
GGCCAGGAACGCTGGATGAACCGCTGGAAGCCAGCGCTCAACGCGTTCGCCATCACCTTCGAAGACCGCCTCTTCTGAGGCCATACGATCCCCAACAACAATGACCAGCCAGATCAGTTACACCAACGATCTGACACTCCCCCGATCGATATCCGGCACCAGCGGGCGCGTCGACGCACCTGACATCGACGACGGGGTTCAGCGACTCGCGCCAGCGACGAACGTGGCAACGATGTAGGTGGCGTGGCGGTCGAGGGCACCTCGCCCTCGGTCGTAGCGCATGGTCGTTCTCGGATCGGCGTGTGATGCTGCTTCTTGGACATCTCAGAGGGGGACGCCGGCGTCAAGGGCGGCGGTGATGAAGCTGTGCCGGAGTGAGTGCGGAGAGATTCGCTTGTCGATCCCGGCGGCCTTCGCCAACCGCTTCACGATGCGAGTTGCTGCGTGGCGGTCGAGACGTTTGGTCATGTCATGGTTCGTGAAGATCGGCCCCTCGACTCGCTCGTCGATGTAGAGATCGAGCGCACGGGCCGTTCGTGGGGCAGGTGGGATCGTCGCGGTCTTGCCGCCCTTGCGGTGGACGAACAGGGTCCGGTGTCCCCGGTTCTGATCGAGGTCGTTGATGTCGGCGCCGAGCGCTTCGGAGATCCGCAGCCCGTTGAGCGCCAACAGGCATGCCAACGCGTGGTCCCGTCCGCCGCACAGGCCGGCTTGGACGGGGAATCCGCCGAGTTCGTTGCGGTCCAAGCCGAGGGTGCTCGATTCGTAGTTCTGCTTCGGTCGACGAACATGAGCTGCCGGGTTCCGGTCGAGGAATCGTTCTTCGGCGCAGTACGTGAAGAACCCGCAGATCGTCGACAACCGGCGGCCGATCGTGGCTGGAGCGAGGCCTTGGGTTTCGGACCAGCGGGCGTAGAGCTCGATGTGGGCGCGCTCGGCATCGAACACGGCGACGCCTCGGTTCTCCAGCCAGTCGACGAACTTGTGCAGGTCGACTCGATAGGCGGTCATGGTCTGGCCGGAGTAGCCGGCCAGGAACCCGGCGATGGCGCGGGTCAACTGCTGGCGAGAGGGGTCGGCGTCGAGGTGAACAAGTTGGCCGAACGAGTCGGCGTTTGGGGCCTTGGCGCGGATTATGGTCGTTGTGTGCATGGCGGTGCTCCTCTTCGAGATGAACGGGCCACCAGCCGACCACCACTCCGGCGTCGCATCAAGGTAAGTTGACGGCGTGGATCCCGTGATCGTGGCGAGCGCACGCCGACACGAGATCACAGACGACGACATGCTCCACGCCTACCGCAACCCGACTCGAGTGTTCGACCTCGACGACCTCGACATGCTTATCGGCGCCGATCGCGCCGGCCGGATGCTCGAGATCGGTGTCGCAATTGCGGAGGGTGTCGAGTTCATCGTTCACGCCATGGCCGCTCGACCCAAGTTCCTGGAGACCTGATGCCTCGTTCGATTCAAGAGATCCTCGACCACGCCGACGAACTCGCCAAACGGTTCGAGGACTACGAACCCGACGCCGCCGACGAGCGGCCCGTCGAGGAATACCTCCTCGAACGAGCTGCGCTGGCCCGGGCCCGCAGCGAACAACAGATCGTCGACGCCATAGCCGCCGCCCGCACTAAGAGTGTTTCGTGGCAGCGCATTGGCGACCTGCTCGGCACATCAGCCCAGGCCGCACAACAGCGCTACGGCGCCGTCGTCGAAGCCGGTTGATATCGCTCGGGTCGACCCGAGCGCGAGGTGCCGATATCGAGCGGTCCCGGAGTGCGGTTTCGCCCCGACGATATGCGCTGGTCACGCGACCCCGTGCTGTATACGATAGATGTATGCCATCAACGCGAACACAGGTCTATCTGACCGATGAGCAACGGGAGCGAG
Source organism: Actinomycetota bacterium (assembly GCA_039177505.1). Taxonomy (GTDB): domain Bacteria; phylum Actinomycetota; class Acidimicrobiia; order Acidimicrobiales; family Ilumatobacteraceae; genus JABSQH01. Next base: position 1,891 of record JBCDFR010000112.1, read on the forward strand.
TCGATCGCGCCGCCGCGTCACAAGGCCTGACAATGGCGCAGGTGATCCGCCGCGCACTCGACGAATACCTCGACGACCTACCCGACCCAGAGGCAGCCCTCGACGCCACCTTCGGAGCAGCACCCGACGCGGCCGCTCCTTCTCGCGACTCGTGGGTTCGTGGCTGACCTGCTCGTCGACACCGACGTCTTCATCGACCACCTGCGCGGCGCCCGCCAGTTCCGTCCGAAGCGCCATCGCATTCACTATTCGGTGGTCACCCGAGCCGAGCTGTTCGCAGGAAACTCCGCCACGAATCTCTGCTCGCAGCTGCTCGCACCGTTTCGAGAAGTGGACGTCGACCGAGCAATTTCGGAGCGAGCCGGGAGAATCTCACGCGAGTTCGGGACCCGCCTCCCCGACGCACTCGTCGCCGCGACGGCGCTCGAGCACGGACTCGGTGTCGTGACGCGCAACCAGAAGCACTTTGAACCGATCCGGGGACTGCGCCTCCGCTCGATCGACTGACAACACACCCGATTCCAACCGCGAGCGAGCACTCGGTCCCACACGAGGCTCCGAAGTCGCCGGTTCGGGCAGCGAGTATCGCGCGGGCGGTCGAGCGCATCGGTGCCGTACTCGGATGGTTGTTTGGCTGGTGGTGGTCCGCGATCATCGGGAGGCCAATGGACGAGCTGGCGACGCCGATGAGTCGAGCTGCTTGACAGGGTCAGCCCTCGCCCTTCAGCGTCGTGTCCATGTCCGACGACGTTTCGCCCGCTGCAGATTCGCAGTGGGGCCGCATCGCCGAGATCGACGCTGCGCTTTCCTCGATCGATCGAAGTGACTTTGCTCAGCGCGCGGCGCTCACGGCCGAGCGGGCTGAAATCGTTCAGCAGCTGCGCGAGATGAATGCCGACGACGAGCAGTTGAGGTCTTGGGCCGAGGACTCAGCTGTTGTCGAGTCGGACCGGCCGACGCCGTACATCGCATCACACTCAGAAGGCGGCGGCGCGTCGGCGTAGCTACCTCAAGGGCGCTCCAACGGGCCTGGGCGCGCTCTATCTAGGAGGCGTGGTTCCGTGCATCAACGGCGAGCGCATCCGTGCCGCAATGGGCGGTTCTGGTCCTTGGTTGTGAACGTGATTATGGAGCGGGTGCGGTGCTGCGAAGGCGGGCAAGTCGTTGGCGTGCGTAGCTCGGCTCCGCGGTCCAGGCGTTCGCCGCTTCCCAGGCGTCTGCGCAACGGAGCGCTCGGTGGTGCTCGTCATCCTCGAGGATCTGCACGCCGAGATTCGCCAAGTCAAGGTGCACGACGTCGACGCGGCTCTCGTCCCAGTCGAGCAGACCGACCCGACCGTCGTCGGTGACACGCAGATTCGATGCTCCCGGATCACCGTGGACCACCGAGGTCGCAACGTCCGTCATCGCCGCGAACACGGCGAGCACACCGCTGGCGGCATGATCAGGTAGTGCCGACATGTCGGCGTCGACACTTCGCGACAGCCGATTGAGTTCGGTCACGGTCCGACAGCCCGGTCGTTGCCGATGGTTTGCAAAGCGAGCGTGGAGTCGCTCCAACTCGTCGGCAACGAGGCGCCAATCAGCCCGAGACGTGGGTTCGGAGCCGTCGATCCATTGCTGTACGGCGAGTCCGTCGGCTGATAATCGGCCGTCGTCGGTGAACAACGGCATCGGCACCAAGAAGCCGTCATTATGGAGGGCGGCGAGCAGTTCCAGTTCCCAGGCGAGAGACTCGGCGGATCGACGGCTCCGTCGGATCGAAACGCGGCCGGCCGGAGCCGAGCCCGACCAGACCTCGTTACGGTGTCCACCTTCAATACGACGTTCGACTCGCACGCCCGACCAGGCATTCACGTCGGGAGCTGTCATTAGCTCAACGGTAGAGCCACAGAACACGTCGAGCGGTCGCGAATATCGGGCGACTCGACGCCGGTTGTACCGCCCTGGTCGTGCCGCACTGCTCGGGGTTGGGCTCGTCGAAGGGATGTCCGTTATGCGCTGTGTTGATGGTTCGTCATTCGACCGGGAGTAGGCCCCGTTCTTCGAAGACTGCTCGCGCGACGAAGACAGCGTTGAGGGCTTTCGGGAAGCCGCAGTAGACGGCACTGTGGATAAGTGCCTCAACGATCTCGGTTGTCGAGAGGCCGACGTTGAGCGACGCGTTGACGTGGACGTTGAGCTGGGCTTCGCATCCACCGAGCGCCGTGAGCATGCCGAGCGTGACGAGTTGGCGCTGCTCGGGTGCGAGGCCGGGTCGGCTGTAGACGTCACCGAAGCCGTACTCCATGACGTGGCGTCCGAGATCTGGCGCAACGTCGCTGAGGGAATCGATAACGCGCTGGCCCGCTTCGCCGTCGATGGCATCGAGCACAGTGCGCCCGAAGTTGAGCCGGGCGTCGTCTCGAGCGGGCTGGTCGGGGAGATGGATCATCGAGTTGTTGCTTTCTGTCAGGAGTCGTGGATGAGGTCCGCGTAGTAGGCGATCTTGCCGTTGATAGCGGCGAGGTGGTCGCCGAGCGCCGTCATCTCGGCTTCGATTCGTTGTTGGTGGCGTCAAGTAGTTGCTGGCGGTGTGGTGCGGTCGATGGTCCGGCGCGTCGGAGCGCTGCGAACGTGCGCATCTCATCGATGGGCATTCCCGTGGTGCGCAGGCGGATCAGGAACTCGATCCATTGCACATCCAACTCCGTGTAGGAACGGTGTCCAGACGGAGCGCGTTCGATATTGACGATGAGGTCGAGGTCCTCGTAGTAGCGGAGCGTGTAGGTCGTCAGACCCGTGCGAGCTGCGACGTCGGAGATCGACATCGACGAGGTCTTGGTATCCGGGTGGCGAGGCACAACACCGACGGTACGGCTTCGAGCCAACTCGAAGTCAAGACCCAGATCAGCCACTCGTAGTCTTTGAACGTGACCGGCGAGGTGTTACTCACGGGCCACAAACTGACGACCGCGACCTCGACCGAACCTTGTGCGTTGCCCCGCACATTCTCGTGCGGGTGTCCGATCGTGAGGTGCCGATCAAGCGCGGTCCGGCGGACTGATGAGTCAGGCGCAGTATGCGCTGCTTCTTTGCAGGGCTTTGGGTTGACCGTTCGATCCGTTGGGCGGCGCGACAAAGTCTCTGTGGTGGATCCCCGTCGGTTGTTGATGCCCTTGACCGTCATCGAGCCGAGTTCGTCGTGGTTGGTTCTGCGGCCCGATATCTGCTGGGGGAGGACATCTCTCCGGGCGACGTCGACGTCGTGGTCGCAGACTCGCCGACAAATCGGAACGCAGTGGTCGGAGCAATGATCGAGCTGGATGGCCACCTCGTGATCGACGACACGCTCCAGCCAGGGACGCATCGCGGCCCGCTTGCTTGGGAATGGTCGTGGAAGACGATGACGTCGTACGGTGCTGTCGACGTGATCGTGCGCTTCATCGATGGCACCTGATATCGAGAACACGCCCACGCCGCAAACAACCACCTTGCTGGGTGTCGCGCTGCATCGCGGTGCCGGTGCCTTCCAGCGGCGACGGCACTGCTGTATCGGAAGCCAATAGCGGCCTTGTCGTCGTTTCCGATCAACAGATCGACATCACAGGTGCGCTCGATACGCGCGAAATCACGCGCGGAACTGAGAGGAAGAAGTCCCACGTCGTCGTCGCAGAAGGCCAGCGATCTGCCTGAGATCGCTCCCTGATGGGGGGAACTCGATTGTCAGGTACTCGAGCGACGAGATCTATGGTCCGTTGGCGAACGTTCAACTCTTTCGAAGGCGGCGTTCAGGAAGCCGACCCTGAGATGGCGCGATGCTCAGTCGGCTCAAGAACACGTCTCCGTTAGGTAAGCGACTCTGCGTCGGGCTGCTGGCGCTCGCGGTCGGATCCATTGCCGCAACTCCAGCCGGAACGGCCGCCGCTCATCCGCTATTGGAGCCCGGCGCCAAGCCGTTAGACGCGAACGGCCAGCCCATTAAACCGTCCTTCCCGGCGCCGGTGCCCGGCGCCGCTGCTGATCGGCAATCCGCATCGCGGTGAGACCCTCGTAGTGATCCAGTCGTTGTGCGACTCTCAAGTAGAGGAGCAACGACATCACCAAGAACCGCCGCCGGCACACGCCCCAGCAGATCATCCGCAAGCCTGACGGGGGCCACCGCCAACTCGCGGCCGGCAAGGACTTTGAACCTCACCGGGTCACGCACAGGCCATCCGTCGTGAGGAAGGGTGAGTCTCCGACCTATATAGAGCCGACAGTGATTGTCGTGCACAAATCGGCGAGTTGGTCGTTCTCTGGGCACAACTGGTAGGCACCCGCGGTTGCGATGTCGGGAA
>JBCDFR010000113.1:0-6191 GCA_039177505.1 Actinomycetota bacterium
GGGCGGTCCGCCACCGCCCACCCCGGCTCCGTGCCGGCCGACTCCGCCATACGGCCGGCAGGGTTCCCCGCCCCACGGAAACCTGATCAACGAACTCCACGAGGAGGAGTGGAGGCCGCTCCAGCCCGTCTCGCGGGCCACTTATTCTTCGGCACCGACGTCGGCGGACTTGAGCGTCGTCGTCTCCGGGCACAACACTTTGTGACATGAGCGCTTCGTCGTCGGTCATGCACGAGCCGGACCGGCCGTGGATGATGCGTACGTACTCCGGTCACTCGTCAGCGGCCGCCTCGAACGAGCTGTATCGAACCAACTTGGCGAAGGGTCAGACGGGGCTGTCGATCGCCTTCGATCTGCCGACTCAGACCGGCTACGACCCCGACTCGGTGATGTCGAAGGGCGAGGTCGGCAAGGTCGGTGTGCCGGTGGCGCACCTCGGGCACATGCGCACGCTGCTGCACAACATCCCGCCCGGCGAGATGAACACGTCGATGACCATCAACGCGTCGGCCTCGTGGTTGCTCGCGCTGTACGTGGCCAACGCCGAAGAGCAAGGTGTCGACTCGCGCGAGCTGCGTGGCACCACGCAGAACGACATCGTCAAGGAGTACCTGTCGCGGGGCACCTACATCTTCCCGCCGGAACCCTCACGTCGGCTGATCGTCGACATGGTCGCATGGTGCGCCCAGAACGCTCCGAAGTGGAATCCGATCAACGTCTGCTCGTACCACCTCCAAGAGGTCGGCGCGACGCCGGTACAAGAGATCGCGTACTCGATGGCCACCGCGATCGGTGTGCTCGACGCGGTGCGCGACTCGGGGCAGGTATCCGACGAGCAGTTCTCGCAGGTATTCGGGTCGATCTCGTTCTTCGTCAACGCCGGCATCCGGTTCGTCGAGGAGGTGTGCAAGCTGCGGGCGATGACGGCGATGTGGGCCGACATCGGACGCGAGCGCTACGGCGTCACCGACCCAAAGTCGCTGCGTTTCCGCTACGGCGTACAGGTCAACTCGCTCGGACTGACCGAGGCACAGCCCGAGAACAATGTGCAACGCATCGTGCTCGAGATGCTGGCGGTCACCTTGTCGAAAGACGCTCGCGCCCGGTCAGTGCAGCTCCCGGCATGGAACGAGGCGCTCGGTTTGCCCCGTCCGTGGGATCAGCAATGGTCGCTGCGTATGCAGCAAGTGTTGGCTTTCGAGTCCGACCTGCTCGAGTACGACGACATCTTCGCTGGCTCGACGGTGGTCGAGGGACGAACGAGCGAGTTACGCGAGTCGGCGCAGGCCGAACTCGACGACGTGCTGTCACTGGGCGGCGCGTTCGATGCCGTGGAGACGTTGAAGTCGCGCCTGGTCGCATCGATGGCCGACCGGACGCGCAGCATCGCCACCGGTGATCGCACGGTGGTCGGCGTGAACGACTTCGTCGAGACGGCACCGTCCCCGCTCGATGGCGAGAACAACATCTTGAAGGTCGATGCGACCATCGAGCCGACGTTGATCGACGATGTCCGCGCCTGGCGCGACGCCCGCGATCAGGAAGCGGTCGATGCTGCGCTCACCGAGCTGCGGCGTGTCGCCGAAACGGGCGAGAACGTCATGCCTGCGACCATCGCACTGGCCAAGGCCGGCGGAACGACGGGCGAGTGGGGCGACCTCATGCGGGAGGTGTTCGGCGAGTACCGGGCGCCCACCGGCGTGGGAGGCGCTCTTGGCTCTTCGGCCGGACTCGACGTGGTCGTCGACAAGGTCAAGGCGATGGACGGCGGTCCACCCAAGTTGCTCGTGGCCAAACCCGGGCTCGACGGCCACTCCAGCGGCGCCGAACAAATCGCCGTCGCCGCCCGTGACTCGGGGATGGAGGTCGTGTACTCCGGTATTCGGCTCACCCCCGAGCAAATCGCCGCGTCGGCACGCGACGAAGACCCCGACGTGATCGGGCTGTCGATCCTCTCGGGCTCGCACCTCGATCTGGTTCCCGACGTGCTCGGCCATCTGTCCGACATGGGTGTCGACGCTCCGGTGATCGTCGGCGGAATCATCCCCGAAGACGACCGCCCACGACTGGCCGACATGGGCATCGCTGCGGTGTACACGCCGAAGGATTACGAGATCGCGACGATCATGTCGGAAATCGCCGACCTCGCAGCGTCCACCCGCTGAACGCCCAGAAGACGACGCCACGCGGGTCCGTACGACCGCACGAGTGTGTCAGCTACGGCTTCCCGGGCAGTCCATGCGCCCGGCGGCTGATCACCCCGCTCTGATCGGACGCGTGAGAGACCGGCGTGCGTCGCGTTCAGACCGAGGCGGGCTGCTTCTGCTGGCGGGCGATCCAGGCGTCGAGCTCGGGGCCCGACTCGAAGCTGGTGATCAGCGCATAACGTGGCGCGTCGCTGTTGTGGACTACCACATGCCATAGGCGCTGTGTGTCGACGACGAAGCGCGCGCCCTTGTGCAGCGGCACGCGACGTTCGGTCGCCGGATCCGGGAGACCGTCGGCGTCGTTGTCCATCAGCAGCATGTAGCTGTCGGGGCTATCGGTGAGCTCGATCCACGAACGGACCACCCAGCCCTCGTCGTCGGGGTTGAAGCGGTTGTTGTCGTCGCGGTGGATCGACCGGATCGCAGCCTCCCGATCCTGCGGCTCGAGCTTGATGATCCGGACTCGGCCAAAATTGGCACCCACATCGTCGACGTACTTGCGGATCGTGGGCGCGATCTCAGCGTTCGAGGTCCATAACGCGTCTTTGTCGGTCTTGCCCTTGTCCCAGAACCCGCGGCAGTCGAGCTCACCATCGGCCGACGCAATCGGCGCGAAGTTGGTGTCGCCACCCGACTTCCAATCCATGTACTCGAGCGACTCGAACTCGGCGGTCGGGATCTCGTAAGGCAGGTCCTGCAGTGCGACGAAGCCAGTCTCGGCCAGCACGTCGAGGCGGCGATGCGGCGTGTCGAGCGGAATCTCCACGCTCCAGTGTTCGGCGTTGGGCCAAAAGCTCATGTCCGAAAGTCTACGAACGGGCCACGGTCGCGGGAGGGGCATTGGTCACTCCGGCCGCGACGCAGCCCGGCGCTATTCCACGACTGTCGTCTCTGGTGCCGCCGGCAGCTCTTCGATCACCACGATGCCCGACGGGATCTCGATCGTTTGTCCCGCCTGAATGGCATCGGGGTTGTCGAGACCGTTCAGATCGACGATCGACTGCACAGTCACCTCGAAACGTGCGGCGATGATCTGCAGGGTGTCGCCGCGCTGGATTTGGTAGAACCGCTGACCATCGGGGATCGTCGACTCGGTGGTGGTGGTGGCGGGAACCGTCGTGCGAATCGGCGGCAGCGTCTGGCGCGACGCCTGATCGGTGGTGCCACACGCGGCGGCGAACGCGGCGGCGCCGACCACCACGATTGCGACCCTCGCCGTGTGCATGGACGGCGATGCTAGGTGGGATCGGATGAGATCGGCGCGCGCCGCGCTGCGTACTGTGCATGCGTGACCTCGACTACCGGCGATCCCGTGACCGAACTGCCGTACCCGGGCGCCGAACACCCGGCACGCCAGTACGACGTCGACGCCAACGGCGTGCGCATCGCGGTTCACGAGTGGGGCAACGAGACGGATCCACCACTGATGCTGGTGCACGGCGGTTTCGACTTCGCCCGCACATTCGACCGGTTCGCGCCCAGGTTGGCCGCCGCTGGTTGGCGGGTCGTCGCCTGGGACCACCGCGGTCACGGCGACAGCGAGCATGCCCACCTGTACTCGTGGGACGCCGACATGCGAGATGCGCTCGCCGTGTTCGACCACGTCACACCCAGCGCGCCGGCGCCGGTGGTCGGCCACTCCAAGGGTGGCGCGCTGATGACTCAGCTCGCCGATGCGCAACCGCACCGCTTCACCCATCTCGTGAACATGGACGGCATTCCGTTCACCCGTCGGGTGCCCGACGTCGCCGAGCACGAACGAACGAAGATGATGGCCAACGATCTCGAGGGATGGCTTGATCACCGCCGACGGATCGCCAACGCCCAGCGCAAGCCCGGCACGATCGACGAGCTGGCGGCACGCCGCGGCCGGATGAATCCGCGCCTCGACACCGAGTGGCTCAGGCGCCTGGTCACCGTTGGTGCCTTCGAATCCGCCGACGGCTGGCGCTGGAAGATCGACCCGTCGATGCGGTTCGGCGGCTTCGGGCCGTGGCGCCCCGAATGGACGCTGATGCGGATGCCAGGTCTGTCGATGCGGTTTCTCGGGATCATGGGCTCCGAGATGGAAGAGATGGGATGGGGTACCCCTCCCCACAAGGTGCTCCCGTACATGCCGGCCGACGGCCACACCGAAGTGCTCAACGATGTCGGCCACTTCGTCCACATCGAACAACCCGAGCACGTCAGCGGATTGGTGCTGAGCTTCCTCGGCGACCCGCGATGAGCGAGCCGTTGCACACCGCCACCATCCGCCACGGCAAGGTCGGACTTGCGCTGCATCATCTCCGTGCAGCGACCGACGACACGGCACGGCCCCTTCTGCTTCTGCACGGACTCGGCGAACAGTCGCCCACCGCGGCTCCCGAGTGGACACTTGTCTGGCCCGGAGCAATCGCCGCTCTCGACTTCACCGGACACGGCCGATCGACCCTGCCGCGCGGCGGCGGGTACACCGCTGAACTGCTGCTCGGCGATGCCGACATTGCGCTCGCCGCACTCACCGATGGCGATCCGGAGCGGTCGATCACCGTCGCTGGTCGCGGACTGGGCGCGTACATCGCGTTGCAGCTCGCGGGCGCACGGGCCAGCCAGGTGCACGGAGCGATCCTGACCGATGGCCCTGGCCTCGCCGGTGGTCCTACCGGGCCGACGTCGACGAGCTACTTCAGCCTGCCGACCAACGGCCGGACGCCCGACCCGTATGCCCTCGTGGAGCTGTCGCGCGACCTGCGCCCGCCCGACTACGCCACGTCGTTCGTCCGCTTGGCCCTGGCCGGGTCGGAGCTCGATGAACCGGTCGCCGTCGCCAGCATGTTTCGCCCCGAGTGGCTCGACGCCGTCGCCGGAGAACACGGCGTGGTCGACACCACCCTGGCCGAAGCGCTCGAGCTGTACGGCGCCGACTGACACCCGCAGCCCGACCGACCGACCGACCGACCGAAATTGTCGTCATTCCGTGCGAAAAGCGCACGGAATCCCCGGTTTTTCGGGCAAGTGTCGACCGTCCCGCGGAAATACCGGGGAAAACGTGCGAAAAGCGCACGGAATGGTGACAATTTCGGTGGCCGACTCGGAAGTCGAGACCGTCGAACCACCGCAGGAGTAGTGTATTTCGCGTGCAGATCGGCGGATTCGTGCTCGTGATGATCGTCACGTTCATCGTGATGGAGCCAGTAACTGCGGCCACGCACCGGTGGATCATGCACGGCATCGGCGCGTGGCTACATCGCAGCCATCACCGTGCCCGGCCGACCGCCGGATGGGAGCGCAACGACTGGTTCCCAGTGATCTTCGCCGCCATCGTCCTGCTTGGGTTCTGGGCGGGCTTCAACGTCGATCGGCTCAGCGCACTGGTGCCTGCCGGGATCGGCATCACGCTGTACGGCGCGGCCTACGCGTTGGTGCACGACGTGTACATCCACCGTCGGATCGCGCTGTTTCGCCGGCCGGTCGCCCCCTTGGAGCGGCTCGCGGAAGCGCATCGGATCCACCACCTGTACAACGCAGCTCCGTACGGGATGCTGGCCCCAGTCGTGCCAGCAGGGCTCCGACACCGCGCGGCGCAGACCGATCGCAACCCGTTTCCCGCTCGTGAGATCGTCGCAACGAGCTGACTCGCAACGGCCGGTGGATCGCCGGACCGGCGGTGCTAGATTCGGGGCGCTCTCAACGAGATGCGGCCAAGCCGTACAGGCCCCCATCGTCTAGTGGCCTAGGACACCACCCTTTCAAGGTGGCGGCACGGGTTCGAATCCCGTTGGGGGTGCGACGCCCTTGGCGTCTGGCGTTCTACGCCATACATACGGCGCATTGCGCCGAGCTGGTCCCGTGGTGAAGTCAGGAGTTCACGCCGGCCTGTCAAGCCGGAGGTCGCGGGTTCAAATCCCGTCGGGACCGCCACAGGGGCCATGTACTAGATGCCTGGTACATGGCCCCCCTGTGAGGAAGACCACCGCCGATCGGCGACTGGTCGACCCTCAA
>JBCDFR010000114.1:0-5711 GCA_039177505.1 Actinomycetota bacterium
GCGACGACCGCCGTTGCCGAACCGTCGGGCACGTCCCCCCCCCCCCCCCCGCCGTCGTCGAAGTTGTTGTCAGCGACTTCGCTCACTCGGTGACGATCCACCACGACGACGTGCTCGTCGATCGGCCCCGCACGCTCGACCGGCGACTCGTGGAGGTGGAGGCCGGCGAATGGATCACCGTTGGCAATTGGGCAGACGATAACGGCGGATGGGCGTTCAATCAGTGGTGCACGCAAGGCACGCTGCACGTCGGCTTTACCGGCACTTTCGAAGGCTACGACCACAGGATCCAGGCCGTCGCCGGCGAGCACTACCTGCTGATTGGGCTCTGTGAGGCGTACCTTGATACCCGGGACGGCTCGTTCGCCGTCGGCGAGATGCCGCGCGATATCGGCCCGCCGTTCGGTGTCGAGTACGAAGCTGAGCTGACCTCGTCGGAGGGTTGGGTGCAGAGCAACTCCGTCTATGGAACCCTTCGCGACGGCGAGCCGTTGATGACCACGGCGTCGTTCGAAGATCGTGGCGTCACCGGTGAGATCACGACGACCATCGACGTGCTCGACTTCTCCATCGATGCAGACGGCAACCTGGTCGATGCCACTGTCGACGGCACCCAAAAGACCGACTGGAGCCTGGGTGGGGAGCGGTTGGTGCCGGTGACTCACGCCGCCGGCACACTCGCCGATGGAACTCTTGTGGTCACGCTGCACTCCTATGAGGGCGGGCCCACGCTCGCCGAGTACGTGATGCAAGTTAATAACAGCCCGTGGTAGCCCGGGGGCGGTGGCGGACGGAATCTTGCCCGGCCCCCTCCCGAACCGGGAGTTCTGCGCTAATGAAGAGCGCATGGTATGACCGAAGTAGACGGCGCGCCGGTCCGTTCGAAACGCGGCGAGAACACGCCCGCGATCGGGTCCGTGCGTTGGAAGGACCTCGACCTGTGGCGCGTTGATCGAACGGATCGGTGTACTCAGCGGGTTAGGAATGCAAGAGATATGCCAGGCGCTCGAGGTGGCCGTCGATTGCCGGTCGCTCACGTGTTCTCGTGCGCTCTTACGGATGCTCCGTAGTGTTACGTGGTGGGATTCCCGTTCCCCGAACCAGCACGACGCTTGACCGTCGGCGTGAACCTCCGTCATCGGCCGACGAGATCGCTTCGAGCGGGCGGCCTGCAGCTTCGACGCCGAGCACCCACTCGGTGATCCCCGCGATGATCATCAGTACGCCACCGATGAGATAACCGACGAAGAGGGCGCTGCGGTCACCCGTTCCGATCAGCGATCCGAAGATCCACGGTGCTGCGACGCCTCCGACGAGCTGCCAGATGGCGAAGAAGAATGCGATCGCCTGCGCCCGGATCGCGACGGGGAATACTTCCGAGACGGTGAGGTAGGCAGAACTCGCGGCTGCGCTGCCGATGAAGAAGATCACGGTCCACAGCGCCGTTTGTGTACCCGCTGTCAGCAGGTCCTGTTCGAACAACCAGCCCGTGAGGATCAACAACGCGCCCGACGATGCGTACGTCCCGGCGATCATGGGGCGGCGCCCGATCGAATCGAAGTACCGACCGAGCAGCAGCGGGCCGAGAAGATTGCCGATCGCGAAGATGAACAAGAATTGCGGCGTGGCGCTCGTGGACACGCCGTAGAACGTCGTCAGGACCAGCGTGTACGAAAAGAACACGGCGTTGTAGAGGAATGACTGGCTGATGCCCAGCACGAGTCCAAGCACGGTTCGAGTGGGGTACTCGCGCAACATCAGCCGCGCGATGTAGCGGTACCTCACGCGCTCTCGCACAGCAACGCGCGTCGCCAATTCGGGGTCGATCGGACCGAGCGTCGCACCCGATGACACCACCTGCTGCTCGATGTCGTCGACGAAGCGTTCAGCCTCCTCGACGCGCCCGGCGCCGATCAGCCACCGTGGGCTCTCTGGCAAGGCCCGTCGCAACGGCAGGATGAACAGCGCGATCAGTGGGCCGATCAGCAGCGCGAGGCGCCAGCCCACGTCGACGCCGAACAACGATGTGTCGAGCATCAGGCTCGTCGCCAACGAGCCGATCACCGCGCCGAGCCAATACGTGCCGTTGATGCTGAGATCGACGCGGCCGCGATGCTTCGCAGGGATCAGTTCATCGATCGCGGAGTTGATTGCGGCGTACTCGCCGCCGATCCCGAACCCGGCGATGAAACGAAACCCGATGAACATCCAATAGTCGAGAGACGCCGCTGTCAGACCGCTGCCCGCGAGGTAGATCAACAACGTCACCAAGAACAGTCGTCGTCGGCCGACGCGGTCGGCGAGACGACCGAAGAAGAGCGCGCCGAGCACTTCGCCGAACAGGTATACCGAGGCCGCAAACCCCAGTTGCGCGGCCGAGATACCAAGGGTGACGGACTCCTGCAGCCGCGGTCCAATCGCACCGGCGATCGTGATTTCGAGTCCGTCGAGTACCCAGGTCACACCGAGCGCGACCACCAGCCTCGTGTGAAACCGGCTCCATGGCAGGCGGTCCAACCGGGCCGGGACCGTGGTCGTGTCGGTCACAGCGGAATCCCGCTCCAGTCGGCGCGCATCGAGGCCTGCGCCACGAGAGTCAGCGGCCGGTTCGCGACAGAACCGGTGCTCGCAGCGGGGCTGGGCGACCAGCGCCGGACCGGCACGTGGCGAACACTACCGCGGCACCGCGAGCAGGCGATCCGCCGTGCAGCGTGTGGTCGACCGGTACAGCGTGCCCTACCGGCCCGGGCGCGAGGTCGCGATGAACCCAGCGCGGAGGCCGAAAAACCGGGGATTTCGTGCGGTTAGCGCACGTTGTGGCGAATAGAAGCGCGGCTCGCGTGGGCTGCGCCCGCGAGTGACGCTCGACTAGGCGACACCGACGAGGCATTCAGGCTGGGTGGGGTGTATTGGCACTCGGTATCGGGCGGTGGCAACAGTCGCCGGGCCAATACGGCAGCAGTAGCTGACATCGCCGCGGCCAGGACGAATACCGGTGCGTAGTCGTTGAGGCGGTCGTACAGCACGCCTCCGAGGAGCGGCCCGACCAAACCGCCGAAGCCGAAGCCGATGAAGAACAAGAATCCGTAGATGCGACCGACCGAACGGACTCCGAACAACGACGCGGCCATCACGGGGTTGAGCGAGAGCGCACCGCCGAACGACAAGCCGATGATGAACACCGCCGGGATCGCCAACCAGACCACCGGGACGACGGCCATCGCGGCCAGTCCACCCGCGAGCGACGTATACGCCAGCACCATCGATCGGCGCGCTCCCAAGTGGGCGGACAGCAGGCCGAAGGCGGGTCTGCCGAGGCCGTTGGCCAACGACAACACTCCCACGACAATCGCTGCTGTGCCGGCGCTCACCCCCAAACCCGACGGCTTGCTGTTTTCCGCCCACGCCGCCGCCTGGCCGATGGCCAACAGGCCGCCCGAAGTACACAGCAGGAACAGCAATGCAAGGGTCCACAGATGCCGATTGTGCAAGGCTTCAGCCAGTGTGAGGCCGGCCGAGAACTGCTCGACACTCGCCCTGTCTGCGGCGTCTGGCCGAGCATGGTGCCAGCCGTTGGCCTCGGTCCAGGTCCAGCCGACCGGGGGAAACCGCACCAGGCTGGCCAGTCCAATTGCGATGACTGCGACAAGGATGGCGCTCCACTGGAACGTGGCGCGCCAGCCGATCGACTCCAACCCCCAGGTCCACAGCGGTGCGGCGACCACTGCCGACATGCCGAAGCCGACAAGCGAGCAGCCGATCGCTACTCCTCGCTTCGCCTGATCGGGATACCAACGGGCCACCAAGGCAATCGTTGTTGCGGTGTAGATCAATCCGATCCCCAAGCCGAAGCACAGACTGAAGCCGATCAGGAGATCGCTCAGCGTGCTGATGCGCGACGCATTCCACATACCGAATACGACGAGCGCACCGCCCGCAACCATCGCAGGGCGCGGTCCCCAACGGTCGACTGCGATACCGCCGAGAAAGACCGCAGCGCCGTGCGCAAAGATGATCACCGCCAGCGACGAGAGCGTTTCTGCCCGCCCCCACCCGAACTCCGCCTCCCACGGATTGACGAACACGCTGAGCGCGTACGTCGTGCCCCCGATTGCGGAGCCGAGCAGTCCCGCGAGAGGAAACAGCCAACGGTGGCGAGCGAGATCGATGCCGAACCAACGTGGTGCCCGGGTGCGCATCAGTACTCAGCGAGGCTCGTCGACCGAGCCAATAGCTCTCTCGACAACATCGCTGCGCTCCCTTCAGTCGTCGTTCCCACGGGAAAGAACAAGAGACCACTGAACGCAGCCGGGACTAAACGCCACCTAAACGCCAACCAACGATTGCCGCAACCGGCCACCAGGCCCGATGCACCTCCGCGTCGATCGTGCTCGGCGATGTCGTGTGGTTCATCACCGGCGCAGCGGTGGGGCTCGGAGAGCCCAACGCGCTAGCCCGTGGCCACGAGGCCGGTCTCGTACACGCTGGTCAGCGCCGGATGTGTTGGCAGCGCGCGTACCGACACCCCCCACGGGCCCGAGCCGTCGGGGACGAACTCGCCGCGGTAGACGCCGTCGTCGCCGGCGTCGAGGCCGACCACGTCGATCGCTCGTTCGTCGAACGTGCCGTCGGTGGTCAGCGGCCCGTGCAACGCCTGCACGACGAGATCGGCCGGACCGAGGGCTCCTGCGTCGACGGTGGCCACGATCGGCCGCGCGGAGCCGGCGTTGCCATCACCGACCGCCGACTCGTCGACCGACACACGGACCGAGACCGAGCTCCAGTCGGCGGTCACGCGGGCCTTCCACGCCGCGAGGTCGGCCGAAGCGACTCCGCCATCGGCGGTGCGCAGGTTGGCCGACGCCGCTGCTGGCTCGTACAGCGTGGTCACGTAATCACGAACCATGCGGCTGGCAGTGACGCGCCATCCCAGCGTTGCCCAGTTGGTCGTGATGTGGTCGACCCAACCGGCCGGGACCTCGTCGTCGCGGTCATAGAACAGGGGCCGGATCTGGTTCTCGATCACGTCGAAGGTCGCCGAACTCTCGCGGTGATCCCGTCGTCCAACATCGCTGTCGTCGAACGATGGGATGTCCCAACCGTTGTCGCCGTTCGACATCTCGTCCCACCAGCCGTCGCGGATCGAGCAGTTGAGCACGCCATTGAGCGCCGCTTTCATCCCGCTCGTCCCGCACGCCTCCATCGGTCGCCGCGGCGTGTTCAACCACACGTCGCACCCGTGGTACATCGTGCGGGCGATCCCGATGTCGTAGTCGGGTACGAACACGAACCGATGGCGCACATCGGCCTCGCTCGCCAGGCGATGGATCTCTTGAATCATCGACTTTCCCGGATGATCCGCCGGGTGCGCCTTCCCCGCGAACACGAACTGGACCGGTTGCTCGGGATCGAGCAGCAGTGCACGTAGACGGTCGAGTTGTTGGAGGAGCAGGGTCGAGCGCTTGTAGGTGGCGAAGCGGCGGGCGAAGCCGATCGTCAACACATCGGGGTCGAGGAGGTCGTGACCCATACGTGAGCGAACGAAGGCGACCAGCTCGGCGCGGCCAGCTCGCCGAACGTCCCAGACCTCTCGTCGGTCGAGATGGTGGACGCGCTCCCAGTCGTCGCGGCCCGCGAGATGCCAGTCGTCGCCGATCATCTGCGTGAGCAGTTCGTCGACCCGGTCGCTCACCCAACTGCGGGCGTGCACA
>JBCDFR010000115.1:0-5588 GCA_039177505.1 Actinomycetota bacterium
ACATCGAGCAGTTCGATCAAGCCGTCGAGCGCCACCTGTGGTTCCATGCGCCGCCCATGTTGTCACGAGCCGGCGGTGTGGGGCATGGCGGGTTGGCACCTATCGTGCGAGCGATGGATGCCACGAGACGGGCGTTGGCGGCGGACACGAACGGGTTCATGCCGCCCGAGGAAGGTGATGCACTGTACGCGGCGGCAGAGTTGGCGATGGCGGCGGTTCCAAACGCACCGATGCTCGAGGTCGGCTCGTACTGCGGGCGTTCGAGCGTGTGGCTCGGCGATGCCGCGGCCAGCGCAGGCCGGCTGCTGTTTGCGCTCGATCACCATCGTGGTTCAGAGGAGAACCAGTCGGGGTGGGAGCATCACGACCCGTCGGTCGTCGACGCCACGAGCGGCCGCATCGATACCTTGCCCCACTTCCGGAACACGATCGAGGCCGCCGGACTGGAGGCGACCGTGGTGGCGCTCGTCGGCCCGTCGGCGGCGATCGCAGCGACGTGGCAGACGCCGCTGTCGCTGTTGTTCATCGACGGTGGACATGGTTCCGAGCCGGCGCGCGCCGACTACGCAGGGTGGACGCCGCACGTGGCGATCGATGGGATCTTGGCGATTCACGATGTGTTCCCCGATCCCGCCGACGGCGGGCGTCCCCCGTACGAGGACATCTTCATTCCCGCCCTGGAGTCCGGACGCTTCTGGCTCGAGTCGGCGACCGGGTCGCTCCGCGTGTTGCGGCGCGTCGACTGAGTCTCGACTGGCGACGCTCACCCGTCAGCGGGCGGCGAACTCGTCGGCGAGTTCGTTGCGCCCGGCGACGATCGCAGCGCGTGCCTTGGCCCGCAGCGTGTCGAGATCGTCGATCGTCATGCCGGTGGTGTCAATCGGATCGAGTACGCGCACCTCGGCGGTGGCGTAGCCGAGGCGCCAATCGTTCTTGCGGAGTGCGTCGCGCGTGCCATACACAGCGAGGGGCAACACGGGGACTTGCGCTTCGATTGCCAATTTGAACGCGCCAGCCTTGAAGTCGCGCAGCTCACCGGTCTTGGAGCGGGTGCCCTCCGGAAAGATCATCACCGACACGTGCTCATCGAGGCGCGCTCGCGCGTCGGCGAGCGCTTCGACGCGTGAGCCCGCGTCGCTGCGGGTGAGGCGGATGTCCTTGCTCAGTCGCATCATCCAACCCACAAGGGGAATGCGCATGATCTCGACCTTCGACATCCACTTCATCTCGGTGGGTAGATGGGAGATCAACAAGATGTCGACGAAACTCTCGTGATTCGACACCACCACATAGGGCCGGCGCATGTCGTCGGGCAGCTCGCCCGACGTGCGGAAGGTCCACAGCGGAGTGAGCTTCTGGTGGAACACCGTGAGCTTGCGGAACAGGTAGCCGGCGGCGTACCCCGAGCGATCGAACGGCCAGGTGACCACACGCACGACGGTGACCATCGGCGTCCACACGATGACTCCGACCACGAGCACAATCCAGCTCCATATCGAGAGCACCGTGCGAGCCAGGGTCGATTGCATTGCCCGAGGAGTGTAGGCCCGGCATACCGACCCGCGGTTGCGTCCGCTAGTTGTGTTGGTGGTTGGTGTGCCAACCGTGACGGTTGCGGTCGTCGGGGTGTCGGAAGTCGAGCCAGCGGAGTTCAAGACGTTCGCCGGCGGGGCCGTGGTAGGTCTTGGCTGGTTGCGGTGGTGCGGCCCCTGGGGGCTCGGGTCTGGCCCCGCTGCTGGTGAGAACGGTCCCATCGCTGGTGGTGAACATGACAGCGCCGGGTGCGCCCGCCGGGAGACTGGCGTTGCCTGTGATGTGCAGATCGCCGCGATGGTGCAGCCGATGGTGGTGTCCGCACAGGGCGATGAGATTGCACACGTCGGTGGGACCGCCCTTGGTCCAGTGCACGATGTGGTGAATCTCGAGATGGTGGGTGGGATCGCAACCGGGGACACGGCAGCCGTGGTCGCGGTAGATCACCTGGCGTCGCGTCCGTTCGGGGATGATGCGCGAGGTTCGTCCGATCGAGATGGGAATCCCGTCGGCGAGCAGTGTGGGGACGACGGCACAGTCGCAGGTGAAGTAGTTGGCGACGTTGTCGGGGATGTGCCAGCCGTGCGGGTCCCGCCTGTCGGCGGGTTGGTCGGTGTTGACGTGGATGTGGAGGCGATAGCGGTCGCGGCGGCCAGGATCGGTGACCGCGTCGAGGGAACGCTGGGCAACTTCTGCCACAGCCGCGGTCCATGTGGCGGAGTCGGGGTCGTCGAGGAACAAGGCGTTGCGGGCCTCGCTGAGGGCACGCTCGATGATCGCCCCCGCGATGGCATCGGTTTCCATCGCCAAGCTGAACCGACCGTCGGCGCGGTTCATCGAGAACGAGTCCGGTCGCGAGGCGACCTCTGGGCTCTCGTTGTCGGGTCGGTCGCTATCTGTCCCCGGGCCGGGATCGGTGGGGAACATGTTGACGGTTCGTCGAAGTTGGGCGACGGTCATGTGTGCGGCGAGGTCGCACAACTCGCCGTCTGCCCAGTCGGGTGCGTGCTCGGCGATCACGGCGAGCTGATCGATCGAGATCAACCCATCGCGCAGGAGTTGCACGCAGCGCGGCAACGATTCGACGCGTTCAGCGATGGCCACGACTTGCCCGGCTCGGCGAGCGCTGATGCCGCAACGCCAGGCGATGTATTGGCGAGGAGTGTGAATCCCGTTCCCCGAGATCGTTGAGGGATCGGCCAGTGCCTCGACAGCGAGATCGATCAACTCGCCCGACAGTGCGTTGAGGTGACCGCACACTTCGTCGAGGCGACGATCACGCACCTTCCAGTCGGGCTCGGCGGCCACTCCCGTCCGCATTTGATGAGGATAGCACGTATGATCGACGAAAGACGATAGAACATACACCTGTTCGTGTGTTGGGTTTCGGTACGGTCGAATCCATGAGTGGACGTGCAGCAATCCGGGGTGAACAGATCGCCTTCAGCCAGGAGGGCTCCGGCGACATCGATCTCGTCCTCATCCACGGCTTCCAGAACGATCGAACTGCGTGGCAGCCGTTCGTGGACCGACTCGACAAGAGCCGGTTTCGGGTCGTGGCGTTCGACCTCGTCGGCTGCGGCGAGAGCTCGACACCCGCGGAGTGGACACGCTGCACGATCGACGAGTACGCCGCCGATCTTGTGGCACTCTGCAATCAACTCGAACTGAGCGCTCCGATCGTCGTCGGCCACAGCCTGGGGGGAGCGACAGCGCTGCGTAGCGCCCTGAACGCCCCTGATCGGTTTGGCGCACTCGTGCTGGTTGCACCTGCGTCGACGACGGGTCTCGACTTTTTGCCCGAGGACCAGTTCGACACTCTTCGCAACCCAACGGTCGCGCAGCAGCGTGCGCTCGCCCGGGCGGCGTTTCGGCACCCACCATCCGATGATCAGTTCGAGGAGCTGATGGCGGTGATCGCTCGTGCGAGCCCGCAACACATCGAGGGCGCGGCGCGGTCGATGCGCGACTTCGTCTGCATCGGAGAACTCGATGCGCTCGTGCCACCGGCGTTGCTGGTATGCGGTGACCGAGACCGCCACGTACCCCTTCGCAACCTACTCGCGACGCAACAGGCGATCCCTCGATGTGGGCTCCAGGTGTACTTCGACGTTGGACATGTCCCGTTCGTCGAAACTCCGGACTCTTTCGTGGTCGACGTCGGCCGATTCTTCGAGACTGCGGTTGCGGCTCACTGAGTTGCGCCTGCCAGCCCCGTCCGTGCCGGCGGCTGCCCGCGTGTGTCGTCGACAGTGAGTGAGAGTTTCGGGCATCGCGTGGGTCGTGCCGTATCGACCGCGGATCAGGTGGGCGGTGGTTCGAATCCGGCGAAGATGGCGGCGTTGCTCTGGGTAGCTGCCTGGCGACGCGGAGCCAACTGCTGGTATGCGTCGCTGTGGTACCAAGCCGTTGCCGCCTCGACCGTGTCGAACTCGAGTACGACGGTGACTTCACCGTGCCACTCGCCTTCGACGACATCGAGGGCCGAGCCGGCCACGAGCGCAGTGCCGCCAGCGGCGACGACGGTCGCGCCGGCTGGGCCGACATAGGCTTCGAGCGCATCCGCATCGTGGACGGCCTCGGTGAAGATGATGTATCCCTTGGGCATGTCGGCGATTCTCCCATGTGCCATGCGTGGAACTACCAGAGCGTGTGGAACTACCAGAGAGTTAGGTGTAGCCGTCTTCCCGAACCCTAGGCACCGACCCTTCGATCGCGTCCGCAGTAGGCGAACCGGCCCGATATCACCGAGCCCCCGAACCGCTCGCGACCCCGCACAAAGATCGGCACCGAAGCGCTCGTGTAGCTGTCCGCTATTCGTGGTTGCGCATCCGAGAGAGAGGAAGGCACACAAGTGCGACCGTTGATCGTGCCGGTCGCATCGCTGTGTCTGGTCATTCGACGGCTGGGAAGGGCAACCCGGCAGCGTCGGATGGATCGAGAGGGCCGTCGCCTAAGTAGAGCCCGGCCTGCGCTTCCTCTGCGGTGACCATCTCGAAGCTCGGAAGGTAGCGGTCGCTCCCCACACCGCCCGCGAACGGATACCTCGTCTCGATCAGTTGGTAGCTGTCAGCTCGCGGCACCGTCAGTTGCGCTGCGATGAGTAGCACCGGTGCGCCGTCGATCGTCTCGACGGCGCACGCAGCGTTCGTGGACTCGCTTACAGGGCGGGAGGCGTTCTCGAATCTGGCCTCGACGATCGAACGCTCGCCGCTGTCGGACGTGAAGGCGACGTTGAAACCAGGGATCGCGTTGTTGCACGTCCAGCCAGCTGGAAAGCCACGATCGACGGTGTAGAAGGGCACCAGAATCGTGTCGTCGGCGTCGTCAGTGTCTGTCGGTGCTGTGGTTTCCGTCGTCGGTGGTCCGGTTTGCGTCGTCGGCACGGTCGTATCAAGTGCCACCGTGCTTGCGCTGTCCGCCTCTTGCGGCGCGTCGGCCGTCGAGGTGGCAATGAGAGTGGAAGGAGATGTCTCGCTGCGCGCATCGCTGCACGCGACGGTGAGCGCAGCAAGGGCGATACTGATTGCGGCGAATTTGCGCGACTTGGTCATGTGTTCCTGTCCTGGGTCGGGTGATGTTGGAGATTCATCGGTGCCGACTCGGCGATGGTCGAGATCAGGAGCACCAGCGCCTCTCGGGAACCTTGGCGGCCCCGGGGTGATGATCCACGAGCTCCGTCACGGCTGACTCACGGCTGGCAGCGTTGGGGAACCGTTGGGAACGCACGCGATAACGTCAGCAGCGTGGGGAGCGATCGTCAGACGTCTCCTGACGTGATCGGACTCTGCGAAATCGGATCCTTTTGCGTCGGATCGGGCGATCACTCGACTCCGGTCCGAGGCGAGCGGACGCGGGCTGCGCTCGCCGCCCTGTCGCTCGCTGGGGACAAAGGAGTAGTCGCCGAGGTACTCATCGAGTCCGTATGGCCTTCACCGGATCAGCCGCCCACGGTGCGCCAATCCCTGGCGAACCTGGTCGCTCGGCTCCGGGCGGCGTATGGCGCAGAGTTCATCGAGTCGACCGGCGCGGGGTATCGCCTCGGTCGTCACGTC
>JBCDFR010000116.1:0-5557 GCA_039177505.1 Actinomycetota bacterium
CGGGCGGCACCGGGTCCACGGTAGGACACGGTGCCGCCCGACAGGGGGGTTGGGTTGTCAGGTGTGACGGTTCAGCCGAGCAGCGCCGACACGTCGACGTCCGGCGGCAAGAGCACGGAGTCGATCACGTGAATCACGCCGTTGTCCGCGGTCACGTCTGCAGCGATCACCGTGGCGTCGTTGACCGTGACAGTGCCGTCGTCGACTCCGATTGCGACGGTCGAACCTTCGAAGGTTTCGACGTCGCCAGCCTCGATGTCGGTCGAGAGCACCTCAGCGACCACGACGTGGTAGGCGAGGATCTGAGCGAGCACCTCTTGGTTCTCGGGCAGCAGCAGCGCCTCGATCACCTCGACCGGCAGCGCCGCGAACGCATCGTCGTTCGGAGCGAACACCGTGAACGGGCCCTCGCCGGACAGATCGTCCACCAACTCGGCAGCCTCGAGGGCCGCGACGAGCGTCGTGAACTGGCCGGCGCCGAGGGCGACATCGACGACCGTGCCCTGATCGGTGGCCTCGGCGACGGTCTCGTCCTCGGACATCTCGTCTTCGCTCATCTCGTCCTCGGACATGTCGGAGCCGAGCAGTGCGTCAAGATCGACATCCGGCGGCAGGAGTACGCCGTCGATCACGTGAATCACGCCGTTGCTCGCCGTGATGTCGGGGGTCACGACGCTCACACCGTTGACGGTCACGCCGCCCTCGGTGGCGAGGGTCACGTCCTGGCCCTCTACGGTGGTGACGTCGCCGTCTGTGATGTCGGCGGCGAACACCTCACCGGAGACAACGTGGTAGGTGAGGATGTCCGCCAGCGTGCCCTGGTTCTCGGGAAGCAACAAGGCGTCGAGAACTTCGACCGGCAGCGCGGCGAACGCATCGTCGTCCGGAGCGAACACCGTGAACGGGCCCTCTCCAGAGAGGGTCTCAGCGAGACCTGCGGCCGTGACCGCTGCCACCAGCGTATTGAACGTGCCGGCCTCGAGGGCGACGTCGACGATCGTGCCCGATGCCGTGGCGCCGTCGTCCGATTCGGCTTCGGTAGCGGCCGTCGTTGTGTCGGTGCTGTCGTTGCCGTCGTCACCGCATGCCGAGAGGGCGATGACCGCGGCGGTCACGCCGACGGCGAGGGCACGTGTGGAAGTGCGCTTCATGTTGCTCTGTAGTCCTTTGTGTTGATGGAGGGTGGTGGGGGTTCACGCTGCGGCGGTTGATCGCTGCAACACCCTCTCTACGGAGCTCCTCCTCAGGCGGATGACAAGAATTCGCAAGCATCACCACTCGGGCGCCGCGAGCGTCGCAGACGGACCCCGGTCGTGACCGGGACGCCCTGTCGTGGCCAGTCGATCAGTCCGTGCCCGGACGCCGCAACGACTCGGCGTCGGGATCGCTCCGATAGCTCGGTGGATAGGTCAACGCCAGTTCCTCCGCGGTCGGTCGCCGGCGTCGACGCGCCTCGTCGGGCAGGAGTGCCACGATGGCGTCCATGATGCGCCTGGTGTCGGCGTCGGCGGACCGACCGACGACACGCACTGGTGGCCCGACCGACACCTCGACCGTCGGCGGGTCGGTCACGTTGAGCATGTCAGGCAGACGGCGAGATCGCGGCCACACCTGCTCGGTCCCCCACAGTCCGATCGGAATCACCGGCGCACCGGTTTCGCCGGCCAACTTCGCGGCGCCCCAGCGACCTTTCGGCTTCTGGAAGAAGGCGGGTCCACGCGGGATGGTGCCCTGCGGCATGAGCGCCACCAGCTCGCCGCCGCGCAGGGCCTCAGCGGCGGCGGCCAGCGGTGCTTCCGATCCACTGGCGCGATCGACACGAATGCCGCCCATCGCCGCCGCAACCGGCCCGATGATCGGCGCGTCGAACACTTCCTTCTTGCCGAGGAAGCGCACCGGCCGACCGTGACGTGCGAACGCGACGGCAAGCGCGGCGACATCGAAGTAGCTGCGATGGTTGGCGCACAGGATCGCTGGACCTTCGTCGGGCAGTTGCTCGAGGCCGCTGATCGCGAAGCGGGCATACGGGAACGCGGCGGGCTGCGCGACACGCATCAAGAGCTCTTGCGCTTCGAGGCCGACCACCGGCACCCGCCGCACGCCCGGAGGAGCATCGAGTTCGATCGTCGGCCACCGACGGGCGGCGGCCGTGAGCACCATGCGCGGATCAGGATTGACCACCACCGGATGACCCACCGCATCGAGCAACGGCGTGTCGTACACGCTGTCGGAGTAGGCGTAGCTCGCGGCGAGCTCGACCTCGTGCGTGCTGGCCCAGTCGGCCACGGCGCGCAGCTTGCCCGCCGACCACACGAACGGCCCGTCGAGCGTCCCGTCGTAGCGGCCCTCGTCGTCGGTGGTGTATCGGGTGGCGATCACGTCGTCGAGCTGCAACAGCGCGGCGAGCGGCGCCACGAGGCCGTACGGCGTCGTGGTGGCGAGCACGACCGGGCGCCCGGCGGCGCGGTGCTCCGCGATGAGTGGCGCAGCGAACGGCTGGACCTGCTCGGCCAACCGCGGGGCGACATCGCGTGCGGCAGCAGCAACATCGGCCGCAGGCCGGCCCTTGGCCAGCAGGACAGCTTGGCGGGCCAGCAGCATCGACGGCAGTGTCTCGCCGATCGTGTTGAACAGTCGGTATAGCCACCGCTCCCCCGGCACCGACCGCGTCGTAATACCCGCCGTACGGAGGGCATCGCTGAACATCTCGCCGGACGATCCAGCCAAGAGCGTGCGATCGAGATCGAAGAACGCCGCGCCGGTCATCGACGCCGACTGTAGGGGCGAAAACGGGAAAGACCCGGATTGGGGGATCCGGGTCTCTCAACCTGGGAATGCCTGCCATTGGGGGAATGGCGTTGTGGCTTCCCTTCGAGTGGAACATGGGGGGTGTTCTCACTGCGATCTGTTTGTGAAAGTATGCACGTGAACGAGTGATCTGGCAAGTAGAACTCCGAGATATTCTCGATCGCTTTTTCAGATGGATTGACGATCTCGTCGATAACCTGCCGTGGTGGATGTTCGGCAGCTCAACGCATTGGTCGCGATCGCCGACCACGGCACGTTCTCCGCTGCAGCACGAGCACTGTTCACCGTGCAATCGAACGTGTCCGGACACATCGCGCGCCTCGAGAAGGAACTCGGCGTGTCGCTGGTCGACCGAGCCAACGGCGGTCTGACCGAAGAAGGCCAACAGGTCGTCGAGCGGGCCCGTCGCGTGCTCAATGAGATCGACGACATCGCCGCCGACATGGCGAGCCGGCACCAGGCGGTGAGTGGACAGACTCGCCTCGGTGTTATCGGCACGACGGCTCGGTGGCTCATGCCCCAGCTCCTCGGGCGACTCGAGACCGAGCACCCCAACGTGCGCGCCATCATCCAGGACGGAGCAACATCGACACTGGTTCCCAACGTGCTCAACGGTCAACTCAATGCCGCCATCGTCCACCTCCCGATCGACGAACCCGAACTCGCGATCGAGCCATTGTTTGCCGAGGATCTGCTGCTCCTGGCGGCCACCGACAACCCGCTGGCAGAGGCGACCGAGATCCCACTCACGGCCCTCGACGGAGCGCCGCTGTTGCTCCCACCGCCCGGCTCGGCACTGCGGCGCGTCCTCGAGCGCGCGGCACGCTCGGCCGACATCACCCTTCGACCACAGGCCGAGGTCGACGGCGTGCGGCTCCTCGCATCGCTCGCACTCGACGGTTTCGGCGCAACCATCGTTCCGGCAACCGCCGTGCCGGGATGGCTCGATGGTGCCTTCCGCCGAGTCAACGTCGACGGCCTTCCCCGCCGCGTCGTCGCCGCCGTCCACCCTCGTCGACCACGGCCGAGCGCTCCCACAGCCGCTGCGCTCGACACACTGCGAGCGCTGATCGACGACACCGGCGCAAGCCAACACGGCGTGCACCCTGGCGCTGGCGCACTCACGCCCTGAACCCGGAAGTACCGACGCACGCTGCAGGGGCCGGTACTGTCCCGGCCGTGCGCGCCGTCGGTGTCAACGCTCAGATCCCCGGGACCGCCCGTGCCGACTGGCGCGAACTCGAAAACGGGCGGACGGCGATGGTGATCCAGTTGTCGACGGCGGGCGACGCCACACGTGTGGGTGCCACGACGTCGGCCACGATCGAAGCTGCTGCAGCCCGGGCCCGCACCGATCGGTATCCACTGATCATCCTTATCGAGACCTCGGGCGTCGACATCGTCGAAGGAATCGGTGCACTCGACGCCTGGGGTCGGGCCGTAGCCGCCATCGTGTCCTGCTCGGGAGTCGTGCCGACCATCGCCATCGTCGATGGACCCGCCGTCTCAGGTCCGGCATTGCTGCTCGGGATCGTCGACGCAGTGGTGATGACCGAACAGGCATATGCATTCGTCAACGGGCCCGTGATGGTCGAGCAATACACCGGCGTACCGATTGACCGCACGGAACTCGGCGCGGCCTCGCTGCACGAGCGCTACACGGGCGTCGCCACCCTGGTCACCGCCGATCGCGAGACGGCATTCGAAGCAGCCGCCGACCTCCTCGCCTACCTCCCCGACCACGTCGACGACGAGCCGCCCCGGTGGCCGCAACACGACCCGGCCGACCGCGCGTGTCCCGACGCTGCCGCCGCGATCCCTCCCTCGGCCACCGGCAGCTACGACATGCGCACGGTCGCCGCAGCGATCGTCGACGACGATTCGATGCTCGAGCTGCGGCCGCGTTGGGCCGCCAACGTCGTAACCGCGCTCGCCACACTCGACGGCCGCCCGGTCGGGGTGGTCGGGAATCAACCGATGGTGCTCGCTGGCACGCTGGACATTCCCGCATCGCAGAAGGCGGCCCGCTTCGTCGCCTGGTGCGACGCCTTCAATCTCCCGATCGTCACCCTGGTCGACACGCCAGGCTTCTACCCCGGCAAGGACCTCGAATGGCGCGGGATGATCCGTCACGGCGCACAGCTCGTCTACGCCTACGCCCGCGCCAGCGTCCCCCGACTGTGTGTGATCGTGCGCAAGAGCTACGGCGGGGCCTACATCGTGATGGACTCCAAGACCATGGGCAACGACTTGTGCCTGGCGTGGCCGTGGGCCGAGCTGGCGGTCATGGGTGCTGGACAGGCCGCGGCCGTCCTGATGCGCCGCGCCACCGACGACGAGCGAGCCGACTTCGAGGCGGACTACGCCGAACGGCTGCTCAATCCATACGTGGCGGCCGCTCGTGGGTACGTCGACGCGGTGATCGACCCCGCCGACACGCGCCGAACGCTGTGCTCGGCGCTCGACGCGCTGGGTGACAAGCGCGAGCTGCTCGCTGGGCGGATCCACGGCAACGAACCACTCTGACCGGTCGGATTCGTCCGTCTGATCTGCCGGTCCGCATCAGTCGGCAGGGCATCACCGGGCGTCCGCGCAGTATCGTGACCGCTCGGTCGGGAGATCCCCGACCGCCGAGTTCGAGCCACGAGAGGAAGCCACGTGCCCGAAACGATCACCATCACCGACGACCGCACCGGCAAGACCGTCACCGTCCCGATCGAGGGCGGCGTGTTCCCGTCGTCGGCGTTGC
>JBCDFR010000117.1:0-5141 GCA_039177505.1 Actinomycetota bacterium
CTGGCGTCGCAGTTCGAGGCGGACCAGCTGCTCATCGAGGCCGAGGCGCAGCGTCAGGCGGCCGAGAAGGAGGCGCTGGGCAAGATCAAGCTGGCCGAGGCGGTGCAGGCCGAGGCCGCGGCGGGCGGGTTGGCCGAGGCGGAGGTGCTGCAGGCCAAGGCGACCGCGACGCGGG
The DNA here is from genome assembly GCA_039177505.1 of Actinomycetota bacterium. Taxonomy (GTDB): domain Bacteria; phylum Actinomycetota; class Acidimicrobiia; order Acidimicrobiales; family Ilumatobacteraceae; genus JABSQH01. Next base: position 176 of record JBCDFR010000117.1, read on the forward strand.
ACTACGGCTCCGCCGAGGCCGAGGTCATTGCCAAGAAGGGCCAGGCCGAGGCCGACGCCCTCAACCAGCGTTACGCCGCCGAGGCCGAGGGCACCGGTGCCAAAGCCGAGGCGATGAAGAAGCTCGACGGCGTCGGCCGCGAGCACGAAGAGTTCAAACTCCGCCTCGAGAAGGAACTGCAGGTCGATCTGAAGCAGATCGGCATCCACGGCGAGATCGCCGCCGAGCAGGCTCGCGTCCTTGGAGAGGCACTCAAGTCCGCCAACATCGACATCGTCGGCGGCGACGGGCAGTTCTTCGACAGTCTCATCAACTCCATCACCCGCGGCAAGCAGGTCGACCGCCTCGTCGATCACTCCGACACACTCACGCAGCTCTCGGACCACCTGCTCAACGGCTCGGGCAACGGGGACGGCGGGTCGATCGGCGACCGCGTCCGCGAGCTGGTCGGCCAGTTCGGCTTGTCGACCGAGGACGTGAAGAACCTCACGATCTCGGCGGCCCTCGCCAAGCTCTCCGGGCTGGCCGAGGCGGGCGGTGTGGCCGACGAGCTCAAGGGGCTGCTCGACCGGGCCAACCACCTGGGCATCGGCGACGCCAAAGTCGCGTCTTTCCTCTGAGCGTCGGCTCGCTGTCCATCGGTACCGACCGCCTACACGCCGCCTGAGACGTTATGGCTGACGAGCCCCTCCAACCCGAATCGGCCCACGAGCCGCAGATCGATCAGGGCGCATACCGGGTCATCCGACAGCGTCTCGACCGGTGCGGTGCCGAGCTACGCAGTCGACTCGATGGTCTCAACGCGGACCGCCGGGACGTCTTCGGCGGGACCGAGCTGAAGCTCGTCGGCTCCGACCGCATCACCACGCCGCACAACTGCGTGCCGCGCGACATGCTCGCGATTGGCGAGCGCTTCCTGTTCGGCTTCAACGTGCGGTTCGGGCTCAAGAAGCAGATCAAGCCCACCGACGTGCTAGCGGTGTATCGCTTCGCCGACGGCCGGTTCCACGAGGAGTCGCTGGACCTGATCGCCGACAGCACGTTCGACAAAGACTTCGCCGACCTCTATCGCTACTACAAGGACACACGCTTCGCCCGTTTCTTCGCCAGGCCGCCGCACGTGTACATGAAGTTCCACGTCGGCCAGGATGTCGACGACTTCAAGGCGTTCAAGTGGGCGGTCGAGCCCGGCGACCGGCCCGACCGCCCTCGACTGCACTACCTCGATCCACGCTCGGATCACGAGGTGCGTTACCCCCGGCAGTCGCCGTTCGATTGGCAACGCGCGACGCGCGAGATGCAACGCCCCGGGCTGCACCCGCACGTCTCGATCGAAGACCTCGTCTTCGTTGAGTGCACCGGTGGCGATCTGACGATCAAGGTCGAGGACAACACGCAGACCGGCATGGGCATCTACACCGAGCCCGTCGACAACCCAGATCAGACGCTCGACGACGCCGAGGTTCACTACGTCGTGCAGGGCCCGATCGTGCTGTTGCGGATCAAGCCGTTCCAGGAGCAGACGGCAAGGCATTTCATCTTCAACACCAAGACGAGCGAGGTGGTCCGCCAGGACGCAATCGCCTCGGCCTGTCAGTTGCTGCCCGAGGAACACGGGATCGTCTTCCCCACCGGCTACTACCTCGCATCGGGCGTCACGCAGACGTTCCCGAGCACGATGCCCGATAGCCACTACGAGCGCACGATTGTCAGCCCCAACGGCGAAGACTACCTGATTGTTTTCTATCAACGGCAGACCGCGCAGTACACGCTGATGCCGTACAACCTGATCGCGCGCCGCGTCGACACGCCGATCGTCTGCCACGGCTACACGGTCTTCGACGACGGCTCGTTGGTGCTGTTCAAGACCCAGGACGAGCCGCAGAAGCATCACGCCGTTCAGGTCTGGCAGTCGCCATTCCACGGGCCCGACTTCGCCCAGCAGACGCCGCACGTCGACTCGCAGCTGTACAAGATCGGCAACCGCGACGTCGTGCGGGCGATGGCCGAGTGCGCCGAGCTATCGCAGCTCATCGGCCGCGAGGACCTGTACCAGGAGCTCTACCTCGACATCGTCGAGACGGCGTCGGGCCTGCTCGACTCGTACCACTGGCTGGGCGACGACGCGTGCCACAACCTCGGCGAGATGATCGAGGAGATCCGCCAGGCCGGTCAGGCCGCGATCGGCGAGTACGAGAAGCTGCTGCGCGACCGAAGGACGACGGCCGAGGCGATCGCCGCCACCGCCCAGCGTGTTTCAGAGATCGTCAGCGAGAACGGGGCCCGGGTCTACGACCGCATCGAGCCGTTCGTCGAGGCGTTGACGGCCCTGCGGCGGGTGCGGGGCGAGGCGATCTCGCTGCATGAGCTCAAGCACGCCGACGCCGAGCGGATCGACGAGCTGGAGACGCGGGTCGCCGAGCAGACCGCCCAGATCAGCGAGCGCACGGTCGCTTTCCTCGTTGACGAGCGCTCGCTCGAGCCGTACCGGCAGCGGGCCGACGCGTTCGACGCCAAGATCGCCGAGCAGGCGACGGTCCTCGACGCCAGAGCCCTGGGCGAAGATGTCGCCGACGCGGCCGCGGCACTGGAGTTGCTGATCGAGGTCGTGGGCAACCTGGAGATGGACGACGCAACCCTGCGCACGGCCATCATCGATCGCGTCTCAGCGATCTTCGCCACGATCAACGCGGCCCGCTCGACGCTGCGGGCCAGGACGTCCGAGCTCGGCCAGGCCGAGGGCGCGGCCGAGTTCGCAAGCCAGATCAAGCTCGTCGAGCAGAGCGTCACGAACTATCTCGACCTCTGCGATACGCCCGAGTCGACGGATCAGTACCAGACGCGGGTGATGATCCAACTGGAGGAGCTCGAGGGCAAGTTCTCGGAGTTCGACGCGTTCGTCGTCGAGTTGGTTGAGAAGCGCGACGAGGTCGTGAGGGCGTTCGATGCCCGGCGTGTGAGCCTTCTCGAGCAGCGAAATCGCCGGGCGCAGTCGATGGCCGAGGCGGCCGACCGCGTGCTGGCGGGCGTCAAGAGCCGGGTCGATCGGATGGAGTCGGTTAACGAGATCAACAGCTACCTCGCCGGCGACCTGATGGTCGACAAGGCGCGGGACCTGATCGATCGGCTCCGCAACCTGGGCGATCCGGTCAAGGCCGACGACGTGCAATCGCGGCTCAACACGATCCGCGAGGAGGCCGTCCGGCAGCTCAAGGACCGGCAGGACCTGCAGGCCGATGGCGTCAACACGATCCGGTTTGGTCGGCACGTCTTCTCGGTCAACACGCAGCCGGTCGAGCTGACCACCGCCGTCCGGGGCGGCGACCTTCAGCTGCACCTCACGGGCACGCGGTTCTACGAGACCGTCGACGACCCCGAGCTGATCGAGGCCCGGGCGTACTGGAACCGCCCGCTGGTCAGCGAGAGCGACACGGTCTATCGCGGCGAGTACCTCGCGTATCGCATGCTCCGCGAGGTCGAGTCGCTCCCGGCCGACGAGCGCGAGGCCGTGATGCACGAGAGCGAGGACGAGCGGCTGGCTCGCGTGCAGGCCTACATGGCGCCGCGGTACCGCGAGGGCTACGTCAAGGGCGTGCACGACCGCGACGCGACGCTCATCTTCACGCAGCTGCTGGATCTTTCGGCGAAGGTCGGCCTGCTGCGTTACCCGACGCGCCCGCGCGCCCTCGCCAGCGCCTATTGGCAGGCGTCGGCGGGGCGCGACGACCGCCGGGAGTTGGAGCATCAGCTGCAGGGCTTCGGCCGGGTCGTCGCGACCTTCCCGCACGCCGGCAAGCAGCCGGTGTACATCGCCGAGCTGGCCCGACGGATCGATACCTTCGCCAAGGGGTTTGCCTGCTTCGACGGCGTCTCGATCGAGCTCGCGGCGAAGTACCTGTTCGCCGAGCTGGTCCGTGCGATCAACCCCGCGTCGCCGCACGAGTTCGTGGTCGGCCCCGAGGCGACCGACCTCTCGCACGCCTTTCTCACGCACCTGCGGGCGACCAAGAGCCTGAACGCTTATCAGGAGTCGGTCGACGCGCTCGCCGATCTTGGTCCGCGTTACGTGCTCATCCGCGACTGGGTCGAGGCGTACGCCAAGAGCGCGTCCGATGAGACCATGCTCGCGTTCGTCGACGAAACCGCGGCGATCCTGCTTGAGGGCACGCATCGCCCGAACGTCTCGCGGCTGATCGACGTCTCCGTTCGCCGCGAGATCGAGGGCTTGGTCGGGGATCACACCGTGATCGAGCAGGGTCAGGTGACGATCGATTACCACGCGATGATCAGCAAGCTGGACCGATTCGTCACGCACGAGGTACCGGCGTTCGAGTTGTTCCAGGCCGCGAAGAAGCGCGTGGTTGAGGCGGCGGCGGTGCGGATGCGGGTACACGAGTTCGAGCCGCGCGTGCTGTCGAGCTTCGTGCGGAACCGTCTTGTGGATCAGGTGTTCTTGCCGCTGATCGGCGATAATCTCGCCAAGCAGATGGGCACGGCCGATACCAACACCCGCACGGATCGGATGGGCCTGCTTCTGCTGATATCCCCACCCGGCTACGGTAAGACAACGCTCATGGAGTACATCGCCGCGCGGCTCGGCGTGGTGTTCATCAAGGTCAACGGCCCGGCTCTCGGCCACGGCGTCACCAGCCTCGACCCGCACGAGGCGCCCAACGCCGCGGCCCGCGAGGAAGTGAACAAACTCAACCTCGCCTTCGAGATGGGCGACAACGTTGTGATCTATGTCGACGACATTCAGCACACCAACCCCGAGTTCCTTCAGCGGTTCATCAGCCTCTGCGACGGCACACGCCGGATCGAGGGCGTGTACCGGGGCCAGACGCGCACCTACGACCTCCGCGGCCGCAAGGTCGCCGTCGTCATGGCCGGCAACCCGTACACCGAGTCGGGCGAGAAGTTCCGCCTGCCCGACATGCTCACCAACCGAGCCGATACGTACAACCTC
>JBCDFR010000118.1:0-4340 GCA_039177505.1 Actinomycetota bacterium
AGGTCGAGCTCGCCGTGATCGCCCCCGTCGAAGAGTCCGCCGACGACATCACTGTCGATCGCTACTTCGTCGACGGCGTGCTCCCCTGGCCCGATGGCGACAACACAGAGGTGGCAATCTGGCTGGTGGGCGGCGAGGAGTCCGACGTAAACGCGTTCCTCGACGCAATCGAGCAACCGAATCCCGAAACGAGCGACGAAGGACCGACATGAGCATCGACGAGAGCACCAGCCCCTCGACCGACACCGGTACCGATCCGATTCACGGACTGATGGAGCGCTGGTATCGACATCTGCGTGGCGAACTGCCGGGCGGACTCGACGCGCTCCTACACGACGACTGCACCTTCTTCTCCCCGATCGTGTTCACGCCGCAAGAGGGCAAGGAGATCACCAAGCTGTACCTCACCGCTGCGGGCGGCACGCTCGGCGGCGATGAACCCGCCGAACGCGACAGCGCCAAGGCCGGCGACGTCGGTGGCAGCTTCCACTACGTGCGCACGATTCTCGAGGGCCATCATGCGATGCTCGAGTTCGAAACCACGATGGACGGCAAGTACGTCAACGGCGTCGACATCATCACGTGTGACGACGACGGCATGATCACCGACTTCAAAGTGATGATTCGACCGCTGCAGGCGATCAACCTCGTGCACGCTCAGATGCAGGCGATGCTCGAGAAGCTCTCCGACTGACGCCCTGATCAACCTGTCGGCCGCTACCGAGCGCCGCTGACGCTGCCGGCACGCGACCCGTGCGAGCCGCTAAATCGAGCGGCGCACCATCTCGTAGACCCCCGCCGCGGCGAGACGTTGCCCGTGGTTTCCGGCTTCGACAGCACCCGTCTGGCCACTGTCCGCATAGCCGCAGGTCGGGCAGGTGTCGTCAGGGACGGCGTCGCTCGAAACGGAAAGGAGTGGATCGGTGGCGAGATCGGTCATGGTGCTCCTGTGTCGGTGGAGCACCATCGTGACTGGATCTGCCTATTCGGTGCCTGAACGGCGACCCAAATCCTGACTCGCCCGGCGAACGCCATGACGTTGGCCGGCCTACTCTTCGTTGGTGCCACGGTTTCGCAGACTCTCGACCGAGACCGGCTCATGACCCCAACCCTGGAGGGCCCCTGGCGGCCACACCGAGCGATTGGATCGTCCGCGGAGTGCACGGGGAGTGCTACCCGGTAAAGCCCGAGATCTTCGTCGCCACCTACGAGCCCGCCAACTGACCAAGGAGCCGGTACGCACTCACGTATCGCCCCGGTTCAGTTGATGGGTCGCCCCCGACCACGCGTGCGCTGCGCGTATCGCATCGTGGGTGGCGAGCACATCGTGGACCCGCACGGCCCACACCCCGCGCAACGAGGCGAGGGCACTGAGCGTGGAGGTTGCCACGTCGCGCCCAGTGGGCGGTCGCTGCTCGCCCGTGCCAACGTCAGTCAGCAACTCGCCGAGAAACCGCTTGCGAGAGGTGCCCAAGAGGATCGGTCGGCCGAGCGTGGCCAGTTCGTCGAGACCCCCGAGCAGCATCCAATTGTGCGCCGGCGTCTTGGCGAACCCCAGTCCAGGATCGATCACCACCCGCTCCAGATCCATCCCCGCGGCCACGCAGGCATCGAGTCGTGCCGCCAGCTCGTCGCGCACTTCTCCGACGACATCGTCGTAGACGGCGTGGTCATCCATCTGGTCGCTGAACGCCCGCCAGTGCATGCACACGTACGTTGTGCCGAGAGCGGCGACCGTGTCGAGCATGGCCGGATCCCCGAGCCCGCCGCTGACGTCGTTGACGATTGCCGCACCGGCGTCGACGGCAGCCGCTGCGGTCGACGCGTTGATCGTGTCGACGCTGACCGGTACACCGGCCGCGACCAGAGCGCTGACGACGGGCATCACGCGCCCCCGCTCGATCTCGGGCGAAGTCCGCGCTGCTCCAGGACGCGTCGATTCGCCTCCAACATCGACGACGTCGGCTCCACAAGCGTGCAAGGCTCGACCGTGGGCGATCGCCGCAGCCACATCGTCGTAGCGTCCGCCATCCGAGAAGCTGTCGGGCGTCACGTTGAGCACCCCGACGATGAGCGATCTGTTCAGCTCGTCGAGATGCCCGGGCAGGCCGCTCGGTCCGTTGTGGGTCGCACTCACTGCTGTGGATCTTGGCCACTGTGCGGCGCAGATCCAACACGACGCCCTGAGCAGACGGTTCGAACGGCCACTGCCGAGCGTTTGACCGTCGCGGTTCTCGGTGTACGAGCGCCGCGTCGTACGCTCGCCGGATGGGTTCGGGCATGGCGGCACCAACTCCGACCGTCGAGCGCCATCTCCAGAGCTGGATCGGGGGATGGCCCCCGGGTTCGCCGGTGAACCTCGTCAGCTGGCCGGACTCGACCGAGCCTGCCTGGGACGGCCGAACCCGGCTGGCGACCGGTGCCGTCGACCCCCACGGCAACGTGGTGGTGGGCGTCGCGCGGGCGGTCGCCGCAGCACTGCCCGATCGGATCGCCGACATCGACGAACTGCGCGCGGTGATGCCCGGCGCCGTCGGTCGGCCGGGTGTACTGGGGTTGGGAGCGCTCCGTTGGGGTGTCGACGTGCCTGGGCCCGACGAGTTGCCCGACGTAGGCGTCTGGCTTCCGGCGGCACTCGCCAACGACCCCGACGACCAGCGCGTCGACACATGGCTCGCTCCCTTCGGCGGTGACGTACTGGTCGCTCTCGGCGATGACGGTGAATACCTCGGCGGCGTGGGCTTGAAGCGCCATGACGACCTCGGCAGGGAGATCGCCGTGGTCACCGACGAGGCTGCGCAGGGTCGCGGCATCGCCAGACGTCTCGTCGCGCAAGCCGCTCGCCGGGTGCTCGCCGACGGAATGGCGGTCACCTACCTGCACGCCCACGACAACGTCGCATCCGCACACGTGGCTCGCGCAAGCGGATTCCCCGACACCGGCTGGCAGGTCGTCGGATGGTTCGAGCGAACGCCTTGAAGTTCGTCAATTCCGACGTGGCTGCCGCCGGGGACGCGGCAGGCGCTGTATTGCTGTGGGACCCGGTACCGATACCCGCGCCGACACCGCGGTCCCGAGAGTGGCCGCAGGTGAGGCGGCGAGTGTTGCGGTGAGAGCCGCGGCGTCGTGGCGTCGATTCGACAACCGCGCCCGGCCCGGGATGTCCATAGTCAACGCGCGCTAGGCCATGTACAGGCCGCCGTCAACGACGAGCGACTGACCGTTGACCCCGTCGGCGAGCGGACCGGCCAGGTAGCACACGGCATCGGCGATCTCGTCGAGCGTCACAAGCCGCTTGATGCTGGAACCGGCTGCGGCCCCCGCAAGTACTTCTTCGCCCGACCTGCCGTGTGTTGCGCCGAGCTCGTCGAGATCGATCAACTCGGTCGGTGTGAAACCCGGACAAACGGCATTCACACGCAGACCCGTTGCCCCTGTTTCGATCGCCAGGCAGCGGGTGTACCCGATCTGAGCGTGCTTGGAGGTGTTGTACGCGGCTTGGCCGAACGAACCCTTCTTGCCAGCGATAGACGCCATGTTGATCACGCGAGAACGCGGCAGCTCGAGCAGGCCGGGCAGGAACGCATCCGTGACACGCACCAGTGAGATCACGTTCAGATCCATGATCCACTGCCAGTCGCTGAGCTGGTGATCCTCGATTCTGCGAGACAGGTAGACCCCGGCGTTGTTCACCAACGTGTCGATCGGCCCGTCGAGTGCGTCCGGTGCTGCCGCTGCGAGTGCGGCCACAGAGTCATCACTCGACACGTCGCAACGAACCGCTGCGGCCACACCGCCTGCGCTCCGGATCTCGGCGACCACCTCGTCGAGCTCCAACTGGGTTCGGGCGGCAACGACGACTCCAGCACCTTCAGCGGCCAGGCGCATCGCGACTGCGCGTCCGATCCCGCGACCGCCGCCGGTGACGACAGCCCTTCGTCCTTCGAGGCTGCCCATGCTCAACCCGCCGTATATCCGCCGTCGACCTGCACGATCGCCCCGGTCATGAAATCCGAGCCGGACGACGCGAGCAGCTGGACGATGCCGTGGAAGTCTGACGGTTCTCCGAGGCGGCCCGTCGGGATACGGCGCAAAATGTTCTCGCGAGCTGCCGCTCCGTCACCGTCATCGGCGAACATCCACCCGGTCAGTTCCGACCGGAACACCGTCGGCGCGATGGCGTTGACTTGGATGCCGTGAGGTCCCCACTCCCACGCGAGGGACTTCGCCAGCAGGTCGATCGCCGCCTTCGACGGTGAATATGCCGAGTAGTTGACCATGCCGAGCGTCGACCGTGCCGACGACATCAAGATGACCTTTCCGCCGCGCCCCTGTTCGAT
>JBCDFR010000119.1:0-4295 GCA_039177505.1 Actinomycetota bacterium
CGGCTGGCCAAGGAGATGCTGTTCACCGGACGAGCGATCACCGCCGACGAAGCGTTACGCGCCGGGATGGTCAACAAGGTCGTCGCTCGCGATGACCTCGAGACCGAGACGCTCAAGATGGCCGAACACATCGCCCGCCGCCCGATGTTCGGGCTCACGCTGGCCAAGCAGTCGGTCAACAACGCGCTCGACGCGATGGGGATGTACACCGCGCTGCAGTCGGCGTTCGGCCTGCATCACGTCGGCCACAACCACAACAAGCTCAAGTTCGGCACGTTGGTCGATCCCAACGGGATCAAGGTCGTCCGCGCCGAAGCCTGACGCAATCGAGCGCAACTGCGGCCTGCGCCGCAGCGTCGTCTGTTCTGACCAGACCCTTACCTTCCCGCGGTCGCGATCGCCGCGACAGCGGCCAGACTGGGTGCATGACGCAGCTCCCCCCTCCGTCGTTTCCCGCACCCCCTGCGCCGGAGGTCGAGCCACCGCGCAGCCGTCGCGGCTGGGTGATCGGCGCCTCGATCGTCGGTGTCGGACTCGGCGTCGGCGGGTTGGTGGTGGGCGCGACCGCGCTCGCATCGTCGTCGGGGAACGAGCCGGCGAGCACCGTGAGCGCCGACGCCTCGCCCACTGCGATCGACAACGGCGATCTACCACCCGACCTCGACGAGCTCGTCGCCGGCGCCGATGAGTTCGTCTCGTGCATCGCCGGCCAGATCGATCTGTCTACCAACGACGCCGACGGCGGCCCGTTGGTGATCGTGGCCAACCCCAATAACGACGGCGAATTGCAGATCATCGAGTTCGGTGACGGCGACGGCTCGATCACGATCGAACGGTCGGGCGACGACATCACCGTCGGCACCGACGGCGACATCACCACCACGACCGGCGACGACATCATCACCTCGCTCGACGATCTGTTCGCCGACCTCGGCACGGCGCTCGATGCCTGCCAGCAGTCGCTCCCGCCGATCCCGCCGCTCGGCGACATCTTCGACGACTTCAACCTCGAGGAGTTCGACTTCGATCAGCTGCCGGGACTCGAGGACTTCGACTTCGACCAGTTGCCGGGACTCGAGGACTTCGACTTCGACCAGTTCCAGAACTTCGAGTTCGAGTTCAACCTCGACGACTTCGACCTGGAGAACCTGCCGAGCCTCGACGAGTTGTTCGACCGGTTCCAGCAGCAGAACTGAGTTCAGCTGCTGCCGGTCGCCAGCACCGTCAGCACCACGCTCCGTAACACACCATCTCCGTCGTGGCTCCGGCCGAGTAACCCGCTGTCGAACTCCCCATCGAGGCGAGCCCGCAGGCGCAACTCTGTCAAGCGCGACGGGCGAGGACGAGGGCGAAGTCGCCGGCGTCGTCCACGAAGAACTCGTGGCCGTCGAAGCCGGCGTCGGTCAGCTCCTCGCGGAGCCGCTCCTCGCGGAACTTCGTCGAGATCTCGATGCGCAATTCTTCGCCAGCCTCGAGTTCGACTTCGAGGTCGAGCGCGGCGAGCGTGGCCCGTTCGGGCTCACACGCCCGCAAGCGCATGTCGATACGTTCCTCCCGCGAGTCCCACATCGCGACATACTCGAAGTTCCCGACATCGATGTCGCCGTCCGTCTCGCGGTTGATGGCGACGAGGGCATTGCGGATGAATGCGTCCGTCACCCCTGCGCTGTCGTCGTACGCCGCGATCAACCGCTCGATCGGCTTGACCAGATCGATGCCGATCATGATCCAGTCGCCGCTGGCGAGCACGTCGGACAGCGCACCGAGGAACGCCTTTCGTTCCTCGACGTAGAAGTTGCCGATCGTGCCACCGAGAAACGCGATGAGCCGCGAGCCAGCGTCGCCGATCGACGACAACTTGGCCAGGTGTCGGGTGAAATCGCCGACGACCGGTTCGACCACGAGGTCGGGATAGCGCTGGTTGAGCACCTCCGCGGCATAGATGAGCGTCGCCTCGCTCACGTCGAGGGGGGCGAACCGCTGAATCTCGCCATGGGCGACGAACGCGTCGAGCAACGTGCGTGTCTTGTCGCTCGTTCCCGAACCCAGTTCGACGACCGTCGTCGCTCCCGTGAGTTCGGCGAACATCGCCGAGTTGTCGGCCAGGATCTCGCGTTCGGCCTCGGTCGGGTAGTACTCGGGCAGCCGGGTGATCTCGTCGAACAGCTCACTCCCGCGGTCGTCGTACAACCAGCGCGGCGGAATGGTTCGTGGCCGACTGCTCAGCGCACGCCGGAGTTCGTCGTGCGGGTCGATGGTGTCGACGGATGTGGATTCGTTCATCGGATGCTCCCTTGGGGGTGCGTCAGCGGACGCGGTCGGTGGCCAGGCGCACTCCGCCGAGATGCCACCGCGTGTGCGGGTGAAAGAAATTGCGGTACGTCGCGCGGGCATGACCCGGGGGTGTCAAAACGCCACCGCCGCGCAGCACCTGCTGGCCGGACATGAATTTGCCGTTGTACTCACCGATGGCCCCGGCCGCGGCGCGGAACCCGGGGTAGGGCTGGTACGCAGACGATGTCCACTCCCAGGCGTCGCCGAACAGCTGTCGCAGGTCGCCCGTCGCTGGTCCGGCCGGCGTCGGATGGAACTCGAAGTTCGGTGAGCGCTCGTCGAGGAACACACCCTGCACGGACCGCCCGCGGGTGGCGTGCTCCCACTCGAACTCGCTCGGCAGCCGGGCATCGGCCCACGTCGCGAACGCGTCAGCCTCGTAGTACGAGACGTGGCACACAGGCTCATGCGGATCGACGGCGCGCAAGCCGGTCAACGTGTGCACCCACCAATTCGACGGATCATCGGGGTTGCGGCGCCAGTACAGCGGGGCATCCCAGCCTTCTTCCTGCGCGCGGTACCAACCGTCGCTGAGCCACAGCTCGGGCCGCTGGTAGCCGCCGTCGTCGATGAACGCCAGCCATTCGCCTGCGGTGACCAGCCGGTCGGCGAGTGCATAGTCGTACAGCCGCACCTCGTGGCACGGCCCTTCGTTGTCGAACGCGAACCCGAGTGCGGCGCGCGAATCGTCAGGTGCGGGCGCGCAGTCGAGGCCGATCTCGACGGTGCCCCCGGCGAATTCCACCCATCCGATCGGGCCGGGATCGGGTGACGAGTTGTGCACCACGTCGGCGTAGGCGGGGCCGACCGCAGGGTTCATCGACAGCACGTGTTTGACGTCGATCAGCAACAGCTCCTGATGCTGTTCTTCATGGTGCGTGCCGAGCAGCGTCGTTGCGTCGACGCGCTCGTCGGTTCCGGCGGCGAGCAGTTCGAGCATCGCCTTGTCGACGTGCTCGCGGTAGTCGGCCACCTCGGCGTTTGACGGCCGCGTCACCAACCCGCGGTTCGGTCGTGGATGACGAGCCCCCACCGCTTCGTAGTAACTGTTGTAGAGAAAACGGTACTCGGGCCGGTCCCAGACCCGTTCGCTCGTGCCGTCGGCTCCGAGAACGAACTCCGCAAAGAACCACGTGGTGTGGGCTCGGTGCCATTTGGTCGGGCTCGCGTCGGGCATCGACTGCACCACCTGGTCCTCCGCCGACAGCGGAGACGCCAGCCGCTCGGTGCGCCCGCGAACGTCGGTGAAGCGCTGCATCAGGCTCTCGTGGGCGTCACTCATCACTCTTCCTTCGCTCATCATTCCCCTCGTTGCACGTCAGCCTGGCAGCGTTTCCGCCACTTGGCCTCACCGGTGCCCTTCGTTCACCCTGCGTTTCAGTTACTCAGAACAACGTTCGCTGACGGGATGACATTCCCGAAACGCTACGGTCCGCGCCATGCACATCGGCGTCGAGATCTTTCCCACCGACACCACGATCGGCGCCGTCGAGTTGGCCCGCGAAGCAGAGGCCCACGGGTTCGAATCGCTGTGGTTCCCCGAGCACTCGCACATCCCGACCCGGCGGACGACACCGTGGGGCGGACGGGAAGGTGCTCCACCGCTGCCGGAGTTCTACTGGCGAACGCACGACCCGTTCGTCGCTCTCGGCGCGTGTGCCGCGGTGACGTCGACGATCAAGCTGGCCACTGGAATCTGCCTGGTCGCGCAACGCGATCCGATTCACACCGCGAAAGAGGTCGCCAGCGTCGACTCGATCTCGGGGGGCCGTTTCCTGTTCGGCATCGGCTATGGCTGGAACAAAGAAGAGATGGCCCAGCACGGCACGCCGTATCTCGAACGCCGCGCCATCTTGCGGGAGAACATCTTGGCGATGCGGCAGCTGTGGACCTCCGACGAAGCGAGCTTCGAGGGCGAGCACGTGTCGATCGAACCGAGCTGGGCATGGCCAAAGCCCACG
>JBCDFR010000120.1:0-3967 GCA_039177505.1 Actinomycetota bacterium
CGGAAAGGTTTGGCACCTCGATGTCGGCTCATCGCATCCTGGGGCTGAAGCAGGTCCCAAGGGTTGGGCTGTTCGCCCATTAAAGCGGTACGCGAGCTGGGTTCAGAACGTCGTGAGACAGTTCGGTCCCTATCCTCCGCAGCCGAAGGAATATTGACCACTGCTGTCCTTAGTACGAGAGGACCGGGACGGACGTAGCTCTGGTGTGTCTGTTGTCTTGCCAAAGGCATCGCAGATTTGCTACCTACGGAAGGGATAACCGCTGAAAGCATCTAAGTGGGAAACCCGGTGGAAGATGAGTATTCCCATGCGGTTAACGCAGTAAGGCCCGTGACGAGACCATCACGTTGATAGGCCGGAGGTGTAAGCGTGGCAACACGCTCAGCCGACCGGTACTAATCGGCCGAGGGCTTGGATTGAACGCTCGTGCTTGCTCTGGAGTCCTCGGGGAGACCCGTTTGACAACAAGTTTTCGGTGGCCATGGCGACAGGGTCACACCCGTTCCCATTCCGAACACGGAAGTTAAGCCTGTCAGCGCCGATGGTACTTGGGGAGTGATCCCCTGGGAGAGTAGGTCGCCGCCGGATTTCTCACTTGAACGCACCGTTCGAGGCGCTAGAAGCGCCCGGCGGTGCGTTCGTCGTTTTGCCGGCGAACGCATCGGCTCATCGAGGCCGGAAGCTCGTGTCCGCCGGCCGCCCCTGGGGGAGACACGTCCCCGGTGCCGTAGGCTCGTCCGACGTGCCATCGGACCGATCGAACCCAGGCCGCTCATCGGACCGACCAGGCGGCGGGCGGGGCAACAGCGGCAAGGATACGAACCGGCGAACGGGCAGTACCGGTGGTGGCGGGCGGGGCAGCAGTCGCCCGGGTCGCACGAGCGGTGGGCGTAAAGTCGGCGACTCCAGCCGCGGTGACGGCCGTGGGCGCAGCGGTTCGAGCGGAGGGAACGATCGGCGGCGCGGCGGTGGGAGCCGTGACGGTCGAGGTGGTGGATCGGGGAGCAATCGCGACGGACGCAAGCGCGATGGCCGCGGGCGCGACGATCGAGGACGAAACTCCCGCGGCGGCCGCAACGATCGCGACGGACGCAAGCGCGATGGCCGCGGGCGCGACGATCGAGGACGAAACTCCCGCGGCGGCCGCAACGATCGCGACGGCCGCAACGATCGCGACGGCCGCAACGATCGTCGCGGCCAGTCCCGCGACGACCGCGCCCCGCGGCGACCCAAGACCGAGGCCGAGCGGCGTGCCGCCGAGGTGGCCGCCCGGCGCGGGCCTCGATCACCTCGCGACCCAAAAGCCGAACAACGCCGGATCGAAGAGCGGACACTCGACACCTGGATCGACGAAGGCTCGACCGATGAGGGGCGGCGACTGCGGGCGGCGGCGTCGGGGGCGACGAGACGGGCCAAGGTCACCGGCTCCGGGACCTCGATCGACCCGGAGGACAAGCGGGCGCTCACCGACGCGCTCGGCAAGACCCGCGGCGAACGTATCGCCGAGCGTCTTGAGCAAGCAGCGAACGCGCTCGATCGTGAGCGACATCAAGAGGCGCGTCGAGTGGCCGCTGGTGTGATCAAAGAAGCGCCCGATATTGCGGCAGCTCAACAGATCCTCGGCCTCGCCAACTACCGCCTCGGTTATTGGAAGCCCGCCGCTACCGCACTTGAACGGGCCAACGAACTCCACGCGGATCCGACCACGTTGCCGGTGCTCGCCGACTGTTACCGAGCACTCCGCCGGTGGTCGGCAGTTGATCGCACGTGGCTCGAGCTGCGCTCGGCCTCGCCAGCGCACGAGGTGCTCGCGGAGGGACGGATCGTGGCCGCGGGAGCGTTGGCCGACCGTGGTGACCTTCGTGGCGCGCTCGCAACCATGGAGCCCGCAACGAAGCGACCGAAGGCGGTGCGCGACCACCACCTCCGGCAGTGGTACGTGCTCGGGGACCTGTCCGATCGCGTCGGCGACCCGATCGCCGCTCGTCGGTGGTTCGCAGAGGTCGCCGGTCACGACCCGGCGTTTGCCGATGTCGACGCTCGGCTGCGTAGCCTCGGCCGCTGATCGGCCTACGGCCACGGGTACGCTCGCCCAACATGCCCAGCATGCACTTTCGGGCCGGGGTTGTCGCCGTTGTCATCAACGACGATCGTCAGGTGATGGCATTCGAACGCAGCGACGTTCCCAATCAATGGCAGTTGCCGCAAGGTGGAATCGAGCCGGGTGAGGCACCGATCGTGGCCGCATGGCGGGAGCTTGCCGAGGAGACGTCGCTCGGTGCGACCGACGTCGACTTGATCGCGGAGTACCCGGAGTGGACCGTGTACGAGTGGCCCGCCGATGTGCGTCAGAACGGCAAGCGTCTCGGGCAAGCTCAGCGGTGGTTCACCTTCAAGGTGCGCCGCGACGACGTCGTGCCTTGTCCAGATGGGGTGGAGTTCATCTCGTGGCAGTGGGTCGAGCCGCAGTGGTTGATCGACCAGGTCGTCGGATTTCGCCGGCCGGCCTACGAACGCGTGCTGACGTCGTGAACGTCCCGCGCTGCCTCGGCTGCGGCACGCCGTGAACGACGATCTGTTCGCAGCCGCCGCCGACGAGGTCCGCCTCCGGCGCGCCCCACTGGCGGCCCGACTGCGACCGGCGACGATCGACGACGTCGTGGGCCAGCACCATCTGATCGGTCCACAACGGCCGCTGCGCGCCCTTGTCGAGACCGACCGCCTCAGCTCGGTGCTGTTCTGGGGACCCCCGGGAACTGGCAAGACCACCCTTGCGCTGGCCGTCGCCGGCTCGACCGACCGCGCCTTCGAACAACTCTCAGCCGTGTCAGCGGGCGTCAAGGACGTACGCGCGGTGATCGAGCGCGCCTCGGCGCGCCTCGGCGAGCACGGCCGCGGCACCATTCTGTTTCTCGACGAGATCCACCGCTTCTCGAAGTCGCAGCAGGATGCGTTGTTGCCGGCGGTGGAGGACGGCACCTTGACGCTCATCGGAGCGACCACGGAGAACCCGTTCTTCGAGGTCAACGCACCGCTGAGGAGTCGCTCGACGTTGTTCAGGTTGGAGCCGCTCGACCGCGCTGCGATCGATGAGCTGTTGCGTCGGGGGCTCGCCGTCGAAGCCGCTGAGGCGAGCGACGAGGCGATCGCGCTTCTTGCGGATCGCGCCGG
This sequence comes from Actinomycetota bacterium, assembly GCA_039177505.1. Taxonomy (GTDB): domain Bacteria; phylum Actinomycetota; class Acidimicrobiia; order Acidimicrobiales; family Ilumatobacteraceae; genus JABSQH01. Next base: position 3,172 of record JBCDFR010000120.1, read on the forward strand.
CGGCGATGGCCGCCAAGTGCTGACCGCGCTGGAGGTGGCGGTCGCGCTCGCCGATCCCGCGCCGGTGGCGCTCGAACACGTCGAAGCGGCTCTCGGCACGACGGCGTTGCGGTACGGCCGCGACGATCACTACGACGTGATCAGCGCGTTTATCAAGTCGATGCGGGGTTCGGATCCCGACGCCAGCGTGTACTGGCTCGGCCGGATGCTCGAGGCCGGAGAGGATCCACGGTTCATCGCTCGTCGAATGATCATCTTCGCCAGCGAGGACGTCGGCCTCGCCGACGACGGCGCGCTGTCCATTGCCGTCGCTGCGGCGCATGCGGTCGACCACGTCGGTCTTCCCGAGGCCCAGCTCAACATGTCGCATGCCGCGATCCGTCTGGCGTTGGCACCGAAGAGCAATGCCAGCGCGACCGCCATCTGGTCGGTGCGATCCGCGATCCGCGATGGCGCAGTCGGCGAAGTCCCACCACATCTGCGTGATGCGCACTACGAGGGCGCAGGCTCCCTCGGGCACGGTGTCGGCTACGACTATCCTCACGATCATGCCGACGGAGCCGCAGGCCAGCAATATCTCCCCGACGAGCTGGTCGGGACACGCTGGTGGAACGCCGCAGAACGCGACTGAACAGTCGACCGGGGAGGCGCCACGATGACGGCCGGCGAGCTGGCCATCTTGATGGCGGCGGTGCTGATCTCGATCGGATTCGCAGCGCTCATCGTGGTGCTGGTGCGGGTGCTCGACGCGATGCGCGACCTGCGTCGCGAGGTCGACGACCTCAGGGCCGAGACC
>JBCDFR010000121.1:0-3613 GCA_039177505.1 Actinomycetota bacterium
GATTCGAGGGCATTGATCTGGACAAAGCCAAGCTTGGCATCTTCGGCAAGGCGATATCGCCCTCACAGGTGTTAATCTTCGACGAAGACCTGCGCCCGCCGCCGAAGTTCACGGTGGAGGAGTGCAAAGAAAAGGACATGACCTACTCGGCGCCCGTGTTTGTGCGCGCCCGGTTCATGAACCGCAACACCGGAGAGATCAAAGAGCAAACGGTGTTCATGGGCGACTTCCCGATCATGACCGACAAGGGAACGTTCATCGTCAACGGCACCGAGCGTGTCGTCGTGTCGCAACTCGTCCGCAGCCCCGGCGTGATCTTCGAGCCGGGCGAGCGATTCCGTCTCCGCAACCTCACCAAGCACCAGTTGGTCAAGGGCACGATCCACCCGTACCGCGGCGAGTGGATGGAGTTCGACGTCGAGCACAAGCCCGGTAAGGACGTCACCGCCGGCACGCGTGTCGCCCGCAAGCGTCGTCTCGGCATCTTCACGATGTTGCGCGCCCTCGGCTACGACGAGGAGAACGCCCCAGGCTTTCTCGACCGATTCGTGGCCCACTTCGACTTCCTCGAAGGCCAGTGGGACAAAGAGCGCGACATCGCTCCGACCCAAGACGAAGCGCTCATCGAGATCTATAAGCGCGCCCGGCCGGGTGAGCCGCCGACCATCGAGTCGGCTCGCGGCTACTTCCGCAACGCCTTTTTCGAGAGCCGCCGGTACGACCTGTCTCGGGTTGGTCGCTACAAGCTGAACCGCAAGCTCGGTGAAGAGGTCGGCCGTCTCGGCGAGCTGTTCGGGCTTGAAGGCGCCGTCGACACCGAGGGCGAGCCCCTGCTCGACTACCCCGACGAGGACCAAAACGTGCTCAGCCGGTGCGAGGTGCTCGCATCGATCACGTACATGCTGCACCTCGTCAAGCAGGAGCCCGGCTACCGCCTCGACGACCAGGACCACTTCGCTAACCGGCGCATCCGTTCGGTCGGCGAGTTGATCCAGAACCAGGTGCGCATCGGTCTCAGCCGGATGGAGCGCGTGGTCCGTGAGCGCATGACCACCCAGGACGTCGAGGCGATCACGCCACAGACGCTCATCAACATCCGCCCGGTCGTGGCCGCGATCAAGGAGTTCTTCGGAACGTCGCAGCTGTCGCAGTTCATGGACCAGGTGAATCCGCTGTCGGGTCTCACCCACCGTCGCCGTCTGTCGGCGCTCGGCCCAGGTGGTCTGTCGCGTGAACGCGCTGGGTTCGAAGTGCGCGACGTGCACTTCAGCCACTACGGCCGGATGTGCCCGATCGAGACGCCGGAGGGTCCGAACATCGGCCTCATCGGTGGTCTGTCGACCTACGCCCGGGTGAACGAGTTCGGCTTCATCGAGTCGCCGTACCGCGAGGTCGTCGACGGCAAGGTCACCGGCAAGATCGTGTACATGGCCGCCGACGAGGAAGAGAACTACGTCGTCGCCCAGGCCAACACGCCGCTCGCCGACAACGGCTCGATCAACGAGGAACGCGTCCTCGTCCGCCGGTCGCCGCAGGCGGCCAGCCTCGAAGACCTGCGCAAGATGCTCGAAGCCGAGAGCTTCTTCGGTGCCACCACCGACATCGGGTACGTGCCGCCCGCCGAGGTGGACTTCATCGACGTGTCGCCGAAGCAGATCGTGTCGGTCGCCACCGCGCTCATCCCGTTCCTCGAGCACGACGACGCCAACCGCGCCCTCATGGGGGCGAACATGCAGCGCCAGGCCGTGCCGTTGTTGCGCGCCGAGGCGCCCTACATCGGCACTGGTATAGAGAACCGCGCCGCCCGCGACGCCGCCGACCTGATCCAGGCCGCCGACGACGGTGAGATCAGCGAGGTCTCCGGCGAGTCGATCACGGTGCAATACAAGAACGAAGGCAAGAAGGTCTACCGCCTCGCCAAGTTCCGCCGTTCGAACCAGGACACCTGCATTAATCAACGAGCGCTCGTTCGTGAGGGCGACAAGGTCAAGGCGGGCACGATTCTCGCCGACGGCCCGTCGACCGACCACGGCGAGCTGGCGCTCGGCAAGAACCTGCTCGTGGCGTTCATGCCGTGGGAGGGCTACAACTTCGAGGACGCGATCATCCTTTCTGAACGACTGGTCAAAGATGACGTGCTCACGTCGATCCACATCAAGGAGCACGAGGTCGACGCCCGCGACACCAAGCTCGGCCCCGAAGAGATCAGCCGCGACATTCCGAACCTGTCCGACGACATTCTCGCCGACCTCGACGACCGCGGCATCATTCGCATCGGCGCCGAAGTTGGCCCCGGGGACGTGCTCGTCGGCAAGGTCACCCCGAAGGGCGAAACCGAGCTGACCCCAGAAGAGCGTCTGCTGCGGGCGATCTTCGGTGAGAAGGCGCGCGAGGTGCGCGACACCAGCCTCAAGGTCCCGCACGGCGAGGTCGGCAAGGTCATCGACGTCAAGGTGTTCAACCGCGACGACGGCGACGAGCTGCCCCCGGGCGTCAACCAGTTGGTGCGTGTGTACGTCGCCCAGAAGCGCAAGATCTCCGTCGGCGACAAGCTCGCCGGTCGCCACGGCAACAAAGGCGTGATCTCCAAGATCCTGCCGGTGGAAGACATGCCGTTCACCGCCGACGGCCAGCCGGTCGACATCATCCTCAACCCGCTCGGTGTGCCGAGCCGAATGAACGTCGGTCAGGTGCTCGAAGCGCACCTCGGCTACTGCGCCCGCTGGGGATGGACCAACCCCGACGGCGACACGGTCGGCGACGAGCCGATCCGCGGCACCGAGACCAAGACCCGCCCGAACACCAAGCCGTCGACGTTCATCGCGACGCCGGTGTTTGACGGCGCCAACTGGGACGAGAAGGAGAAGTCGCTCGACCATCCGACGATCCAGGAGATCCTCGGAGGGCTCAACCCCGAGGCCTCCGACGGCGAGCGGTTGGTAGGCACGAACGGCAAGGTGCAGCTGTTCAACGGCCGCACCGGTGAGGCGTACGACAAGCCGATCACCGTCGGCTACATGTACATCTTGAAGCTGGCCCACCTGGTCGACGACAAGATCCACGCCCGCTCCACCGGCCCGTATTCGATGATCACCCAGCAGCCGCTCGGCGGTAAGGCCCAATTCGGTGGCCAGCGCTTCGGTGAGATGGAGGTGTGGGCGCTCGAGGCCTACGGCTCCGCGTACTGTCTGCAGGAGCTGCTGACGATCAAGTCCGACGACGTGCTCGGCCGAGTGCGTGTGTACGAGGCGATCGTCAAGGGCGACAACATCCCGGAACCGGGAGTGCCCGAGAGCTTCAAGGTGCTGATGAAGGAGATGCAGGCCCTCTGCATCAACGTCGAAGTGCTCACCGAAGACGGCGTCGAGGTCGAAATGCGTGACCTCGACGACGAGGTGTTCCGTGCCGCCGAAGAACTCGGCATCGACATCTCCCGCCCAGAGCGCGGCACCGACGAAGACGATGCCCGCCGCGAACGCGAACGCGCCGAACGAGCCGCAAGGTACTAGAGAGCCGAGCGCGACATCTGGGGTCAGGCACCAGATGTCACAACCGCTCCACGACAACACCGACCTGACTGCTGCGACATCTGGTGCCTGACCCCAGATGTCGC
>JBCDFR010000122.1:0-3028 GCA_039177505.1 Actinomycetota bacterium
GCCGGAACTCGGCCTGGTCCATACCGAGGTCGTCGGCGGCGGCCTGTACCATCCGCTCCTGGAAGTACACCGCCCGCGGCTACTACACCAACAAGGCGCCGGGCGGTGTCGCCTACCGCTGTTCGTTCCGGGTGACCGAGGCGATGTACTTCCAGGAGCGGATGGTGCAGGCCGCCGCCGACGACCTCGGTATGGACCAGGCCGAGTTCCGGCGCAAGAACTTCGTGCGCGACGACGACTTCCCGCACCGTACGCCGTTCGGTTTTCTCACCGACTCGGGCCAGTACGAGAAGTGCCTCGACGTCGGCCTCGAAGCCATCGGCTACGACGACTTCCTCAAGCAGAAAGAAGCAGCCGCTGCGCGCGGCCGCCTGCTGGGCATCGGCATCTCGACGATGACCGAACCGCTCGGAGCGGGCAACAGCCGGGAGTACGACATCTTGGGTATCAAGATGTTCGACTCCGCCGAGCTGCGGGTGCACATGACGGGCAAGGCGATCTTGCGTACGGGCGCCAAGACGCAGGGTCAGGGCCACGAGACCACCTGGGCGCAGATCGTGGCCCACGAGCTCGGCATTCCCGCCGAAGACGTCGTAGTCGAAGAGGGCGATACCGACACCGCACCATTCGGCATGGGCACCTACGCATCGCGGAGTACTCCGGTTGCCGGCGCTGCGGTGTCGATGGTGTCGCGCAAGATCAGGGCCAAGGCGCGAAAGATCGCGGCCCACCTGCTGGAGGTGTCCGAGGAGGACATCGATTGGGAGCTCGGCCGGTTCTACGTGCGCGGTGCGCAAGATCGCGGCGTCACCATCCAAGAGTGTGCGATGGCTGCGTACAGCAACGTGCCCGACGGCATGGAGCCAGGCCTCGAGAACAACGCGTACTACGACCCGCCCAACCTCACGTGGCCCTTCGCCTGCTACATCGCCACCGTCGAGGTCGACCCGCTGACCGGGGTATGGGACGTTTTACGAGTCGTCGCGGTCGACGACTGTGGCGTGCGCATCAACCCGATGATCGTCGAAGGCCAGATCATGGGCGGGCTCACCGAGGCCTATGCCATGGCCAACATGCAGTTCATCACCTTCGATGCCGACGGCAACTGCGTTGGCGGCAACTACATGGACTATCTGCTGCCCACGGCCTGGGAGACGCCCGGGTTCGAGCTGCACGAGGTGGTCACGCCGTGCCCGCACCATCCGATCGGGGCGAAGGGAATCGGCGAGTGCGCCACCGTGGGTGGCCCGGCTGCTTTCGTCAACGCGGTGATCGATGCACTCGGAGGCACCGGCGTGCGCAACATCGACATGCCGCTCCTACCGGACCGGGTGTACGAAGCTCTGACCCAACATCACGACGTGTCCGGCGCGCCGCCGGTCAAGACCGACTGAGGATCGACGATGTCCGGCGATCCCACCATTGAGGGCCTGGGTGTCCTCCAGCGCGCCGTCGACATGGCGCGCCGCGGTGAGGAGTTCGTGTTAGCCACCGTGGTGTGGCGCGAAGGCCCGACGTCGGGTCAGAGCGGCGCACGGGCGATCCTCACCGCCGAGGGCGACGTGCACGGCTGGATCGGTGGCGCTTGCGCGGAACCGGTGTTCATCCGCGAAGCCACCAAAGCGCTCACCGACGGGATCCCACGCTTGATCGCTCTCGGCGATCCCGACCGCTTCGGCGACCTGCCGCCGGGCACGATCCCCGTCGAGATGAGCTGTCAGAGCGAAGGAGCCCTGCAGATCTACATCGAACCCGTTCTCGCCGTTCCCCACCTGATGGTCGTCGGTTCGTCGCCGATGGCCGATCTGCTGCAGCGCCTCGGCGCCGAGCTCGGTTGGAATGCCGAACTCGTCACGGGCGACGATTTCACGTCGGGCCAGATCGGGGCGCACTCGTTCACCGTGGTCGCCACCCAGGGCCACAACGACGAAGACATCATCGAGCGTGCGGCCAAGTCGCGTCCCGCATATCTCGGTGTCGTCGCTTCGGCCAAGCGCGGCGCCGCGCTGCGCGAATTCCTCGCCGACCGCGACGTACCTGTCGACGTGCTTGACACCCTGCGCTGTCCTGCTGGCCTCGACCTCGGCCGTACCACCCACAACGAGATCGCCATCGCCATCCTCGCCGAGCTCGTCGAGCTGCGCGCTGCGGGCGCTGCCGCCGGCGCGCGCCAGACGCCGATCGAACGGGCCGAAGCGATCGACCCGGTGTGTGGCATGACCGTCACCGTCGACGCGTCGGCCCAGTCGACCGATCACGACGGCACTGCGTTCTATTTCTGCTGCGCCGGCTGCCGGACAGCGTTCGCCAATGACCCCGCGTCCTATCTCACGGAGGCACCCTGATGAAGATCGCCAACGAGTTCGAAGTCGCTCAGCCGATCGACGACGTCTGGGAGTTCTTCGACGACATCCCACAGGTTGCGGCATGCCTGCCAGGCACCACCCTGACCGACGAAGTCGAGGACGACCACTATCAGGGCAACGTGCTGATCAGCGCAGGGCCGGTCAAGCTGGAGTTCGCCGGTGACGCCAAGATCCTCGAGCGCAACAACGACGATCGGTCGATCACCGTCGACGCCAACGGCGCAGAGAAGAAGGGCCGCGGTCAGGCCGCGATGATGCTCGACGCCGACCTCAACGAAACCGCCACCGGGACGCGTGTCGACGTCACGATGGATCTCCAGTTGTCCGGCGCAGCTGCGCAGTACGGGCGCGGATTGGTCAAAGACGTGACCGCTGTGCTGATGGACGACTTCGCGGCCAACATGCAGAATCGCCTCGTCGCGATCGCGGCGGGCCTCGACCCGAACCAGGTCGATGCGGTGAAACCCGCCAGCGGGTTCAGCATCGCACTGCGCGCCGCCCGCACCGCGTTGGCCCGCGTGTTCCGCAGGTTCTTCATGCCCTACAACCCCGAACTCGTCTGAGGAGGAGATGCCCATGGTGCTCTGGTGGATCGGCAACGCGATCTTCTTGCTGGTGGTGATACCGCTCGCCGTCGCGCTGCTCAGCCGGGTGCTCGGCGC
>JBCDFR010000123.1:0-2662 GCA_039177505.1 Actinomycetota bacterium
GACGGCCAGACTGGTTGCTGCGTCGGCAGTCTCGATCCTTGCGGTCTCGCCGGCCCTGGGGCAGTTCAGCATCCAGAAGATCGCCCTCACTCGGGACTCGGCGCCTGAAACAGGTCTTGTCTTCGACCAGTTCTTCAGCCCCGTGCTGAACAGCCAAGGGGAGGTCTCCTTCAACGCGACCGTTACAGGCCCCGGCGCGACCATCGACAACGAAGACACGATCTACACCGGATTCAGCGAGAACACTCTGTCCCTCGTCGCGCGACAGCAGGCCGATCTACCCGGTTTCGGTGCGGGAGTCTCGCCATCGCTCATAGGCACTCCAAGAACCAATGCGTCCGGGCAGATGGTGTTTGCCGGGTCGCTGACCGGTCCAGGCGTCACGGGAGCAGACGATCGAATCGCTTTCCTTCGCACCGGCGGAAGTCTGCAGAGCCTGTCTCGCGCTGGCGACCCCGCGCCGGTCGCCGACCCTGACGCCGTCTTTGCCGGCACCGCTGACGCGTCTTACAACTACAGCTTCCTAAACATCAACGATGCAGGAAAGGTTGCGTTCACCACAACGTTCTCGGGTGTCGGTATCGACTTCAGCAACAGTCGCGCTGTGGTCTCGGGGCCGATAAACAGCCCATCGGTCGTCGCCCGCACCGGCGACGAAGCCCCCGGAGCCGGGGTCGGTACTCGATTCGGGAGCTTCATTAGCAGCGACCTAGTTTTGAACGAGGCCGGCGAGGTGGCTTTCATGGCGCCGCTCACGGGACCGAGCGTCGTCGATGAGAACTCACAAGCCCTTTACGCCGACACGTTTGGTGGGCTCAGCCTCGTCGCGCGGACTGGCACGGCGGCAACCGCTCTAGGATTCGGCGTCTCGTACGACCAAATCGTCGAGCACGATCTCAGCGACACGGGCCAAACCCTGTTCAGCGCGCGGTTGCGTGGGCTACCAGTGGACGACACGAACGACTCGGGGATCTTCCTACGAGGGGACGGTCCCGCGGAACTCGTGATCCGTGAGGGCGACCCAGCACCCGGACTCGGCCCCGGCGTGGTCTTCGGCGGTCTTGTCCCTGGCAACATACCCACGCCAGCACTCGACATAAACGACTCGGGCAAGATCGCCTTCCGCACGATGCTTCGCGGAGACGGAGTGGACAACAGCACCAACGGTGCGATCTACGCTACCAACGACCAGGGCGATCTCGACCTGATTCTGCGAGATGGTGATCAGGTGCCTGGCCTCGCCGACGGGGTCGTGTTCTCCCAGAGTGATCTAGGCGGCGGCATCGTGCTGAACGACCGTGGAGACCTGTTGATTCTGGCGCAGTTCGAAGGGCCTGGCATTGTCGAAGAGAACGATGCCGCGATCTTCTACCTCGGCGCGGACAGCGGGTACGATCCGCAGATCGTCGTCCGTCAGGGAGATCTGCTGGATGTCGATAACTCCCCGCTTGCCGAAGACCTCCGGGTCGTGGAGTTCTTCGACTTGTCACTGGAGCAGTTTCGCTCGAGCTTCAGCGACCATGGCCAAATCACCTTCCAGGCAAGCTTCACCGACAGCAGCCAGGGTGTGTTTCTGGCGACCGTGCCGGAGCCTAGCGCAGCCATCCTGGCGGTACTCCTCGCGATCGGATGCGCAACCACTGCACGACGTCTTGGGCTATGACTGGCCGTTCAGGCTTGCCCTCGCGACACTCCACCTTCAAAGAGCCGCGAAAGGGTACAGGGAGAGCGAGGCTTCCTGAGTGGAGCCGGTACATGCTTGCCTCCGTGTTGTTCCCCGAGGTACTCAAGGATACGACCTGCGGTTTTCCGCAGTCAGAAATCCGGTGCCGCGCAGCGTGGACCAGCCGGCCCGACTTGCGCTGGTCGCCAACTTGCCGAGTTGGTGAAGACCTCGGCGATTTGAGCTCACGAGGTTTGTTGCCTCAGGCCAAAGGGGGAAGTCGGCGGTCCGAGCGGGCCCTCGGAGTAGGCCGGCTTCGCCCTCTCTGGCGGCCGCTGCGTTTGGCGGCGGGTGCCGTCGTAGGTGCCGCTTTCTCGGGTTCGGCATGGCCCACGGATAGTTTGCTCGGCGTCATGCACCTGCCGCCACCGGGAACGCAGCGATGCCGCCGACCGAGGATTCCAACACACTGCGGCCACGCCACCAGCCAGCCGATCGTCTCGGCCTCGATCACGTCGTCGAGGCGTGGCCGCGGCTCGCGCCGCATGTGCGCGAGTCGATCCTGACGCTGGTCGACGCCGCGACAGCCGCCCAACGCGAGAGGACGCCGATCGATGACTGAAGCACAGACGGTTCAGTGCAACCACACGACGCAAGCGCTTGACGACAACGCGCAGCCGCTGGGCTCATGGCGCATCGATCGCCGTCACGGCCGTGACGGCGTCGTCTGCGACGCATGCGGGCGGTTCTATGGGTACATCTCCACGCCCGCGAAGACGAGTCGCGGCGGTGGTCCGAGGGGCCGCGACGCGATGGAGGCCTATCGAGAGCAACAACGCCGTCGTTCTTGTCCGGGGTGCGGCGAGGAGCCGTTCCTCGGTTGAGCGGCCGCAGAGAATTCTTGCACGAGAGGAGCAAGCACCGAATCCTCTCCTTCCTTCGCGCCGGGAAGCTAATCCAAGGCGTGGGCGAACTCGGCGACTGCCTGCTCCTTCGAGC
>JBCDFR010000124.1:0-1914 GCA_039177505.1 Actinomycetota bacterium
CCAGATGTGGTGCCTGGCACCTGATGTCGCACTGCGTCAGGCGCGAGATGTGACGAGGCTGCGAGCGGCGGTGACGTCCATGGCGGCGACCGCGCCGATCACGATGGTCGCAGGCGAGACAATGGGAGCGTCGGCCAGTGCATCGAGTTGGCCACGCCAGGTCGTTTCCTGGTCGGTCGTCGCCGACTGGATCGCCGCCACAGGGGTGTCGTCGGCGAGTCCACCCGCCCGCAGCTCGGCGGCGATCGTGGCCCGCTGCGAGACGCCCATCAACACGACGATCGTGGTGCCGACGCGCGCCAGCGACCGCCAGTCGACATCGTGTTCGCCGGCCCGACGGTGCCCGGTCACCACGGTGACACCGGCAGACACACCGCGGTGTGTGACCGGGATGCCTGCAGCAGCAGGCGCAGCAACAGACGAGGTGATCCCGGGAACGACCTCGAAATCGATGCCGGCATCAGCCAGCACCAGGGCCTCTTCGCCGCCGCGACCGAACACGAAGGGGTCACCGCCCTTGACTCGCACGACGCGCTTGCCCTGTCGAGCGAGCTCGACGAGCAATGTGCAGATGAGTTCCTGTGGTACACCCCGCCCGGGGCGCTTGCCAACATCGATCTGCTCGACGTGCGCGGGCACGAGATCGAGCACACCGGCGCCGACGAGCGCATCGTGCACGACCACGTCGGCCGACTCGATTGCCCGGAGCGCCCGGATCGTCAGGAGGTCGGGGTCGCCCGGCCCGGCGCCGACCAGCGCTACCGAGCCGCTCACGCCGACGCCTTCGAGCGTCGCCGACCGGTTGCCTCGGGAAGCAGCGCCAACAGTTCGTCCCACTCCTGGTCGACAGCCCAGTCGCCAAAACTCTGCCCGTCGCCGGCCGTTGCGCTGAAGCGTTCGAGTAGGGGACGCAGCAGCTCGGGCACATCGGTGAGCGGCACATCGGCGCGCAACCGGCGAGCGAGTCGGTCGCCAGCTGGCGAGCCGCCGACGAACACGTCGTAGTTCTTCTTCGTTCGGCCCACGATCCCGAGCTCGGCGGCATAGGGGCGCGAGCATCCGTTTGGGCAGCCGGTCATGTTGAGACGGAGCGGAAGACCGGTGTTGCCCGTGTCGGCGAGCACCTTTTCGATGCGGTCGACCACGTCGGGGAGCACGCGCTCTGCTTCCCCGAGCGCCTTGGTGCAGGTCGGGAGTGCAGGGCACGCGATCGCCAGGTTGCGGGTCGGACTCTGGTCGCTGGCCAGCACCACGTCGTTGGCTCGGAGCACGGCCTCGATCGCGTCGCGATCGCGAATGCCGACCAAGAGGAGGTCCTGGCGCGGCGTGACGCGCAGCTCGCGTACCGCGCCATCGGCGATCAGCCGACGCAATGCACTACGCAACCCGCCCGCGACCGTTCCTGAGGGGACTGGCAGGCCGAGGACGTGTTCGCCGTCGATCTCGTGCCAACCGTGGTGAGTGTGGACTTCCCACTCCGGCAGCTCGACGGGTTCGGCCAGCGTGTGTCCGGTGCGCTCCTCGATCTGTTCGCGGAGCCACGAGACCCCGCGCGCCTCGAGGAGATACTTGAGGCGCGCTCGTGATCGGTCCTCGCGGTTGCCGTGGTCGCGTTGGGTGGTGACGATCGCTTCGACGACGTCGCCGAGGTCCTGTGGTGGCACCCAGGCGACCGGCTGGGCGAGCAGGGGATAGGTGTCGTCGGGCCGATTGTGCGACATTCCCATCCCGCCACCGGCGAGCACCACGAAGCCCGTCAGGTCGCCACGGGTGCCTTCGCTGAGGGTGGGCACGATGCCAACGTCGTGGGTGTAGATGTCGACGCAGTTGTCGCCCGGCCAGGCAACGCCGATCTTGAACTTGCGCGGCAGATAGGCGTCGCCGTAGATCGGCTCGACGTCGTCGATGGCGTCG
>JBCDFR010000125.1:0-1662 GCA_039177505.1 Actinomycetota bacterium
GCCGAGGGGCAGCGCAAGTACATGGAGTCGCTGTCGGCCTACGCCCGGCAGTTCCTCGACCAGATGCAAAAGCCCGACGTCGAGTCGATCGAGGGCCTGCCGCCGACGATCGCGATCGAGCAGCGGTCGGCGTCGCACAACCCGCGGTCGACGGTGGCGACGACGACGGAGATCTACGACTACCTGCGGCTGCTGTTCGCGCGAGCGGGTCGTCCGCGTTGCTGGCACATCGAGGAGACCGGCAAGCACAAGGGGAAACGTTGCGGGCACCCGATCGCGGCGCAGTCGGCGACGCAGATCGTCGACGCCGCGTTCGCCATGCCTGAGAAGACCAAGCTGATGATCCTGGCGCCGGTGGTGCGGGGGAAGAAGGGGCACCACCGCGAGGTGTTCGAGGGGATGGGTAAGCAGGGGTTCGTGCGAGCCCGGGTCAACGGGGAGGTGATGGACCTGCGGGAGATCGCGACGTGCAAGGCCGGCACGCCGTTCACGACGAAGACGCAGCGGTACCAGCGGCACACGATCGAGGCGGTGGTGGACCGCGTGGTGGTGAAAGCGGTGGCTGTAGACAGCAACGGGGACGCGGACGGGCTGCGGGCGCGGGTGGCGGACTCGATCGAGCTTGCACTGAAGATCGCCGACGGGCTGGTCGTGCTGTCGCATCAGGCGGACGACGGGGCCTGGGTCGACACGCTGTACAGCGAGAAGTACGCCTGCCCGATCCACCCGGAGTGTTCGCTGGAGGACCTGGAGCCACGCTTGTTCTCGTTCAACTCGCCGTACGGGGCGTGCCCGACGTGCGCCGGCTTGGGGACGAAGCAGGAATTCGACCCCGAGTTGGTGATCGGCAACGACGAGCTCTCGCTGAGCGAGAACGCGATCGAGCCGTGGCGGGAGACGGGGACGATGATGAAGCGGTACTACAACCGCGTCATCAAGCGGTTCTGCAAGGACTTTGGCGTCGACGCCGACACGCCGATCGGGCTGTTTTCAGCCGACGTGCGACGCATCTTGCTGGACGGGACGTCGGCGATGGACGAGGCCGAGTTCGGCGCCCACTTCGAGGGCGTGCTGCCCAACCTGCAACGCCGGTTCGAGACGACCGAGAGCGAGTGGGTCAAGCAACGCCTCGCCCCGTACCTCACGAGCACGCCTTGCCCGACGTGCCACGGCGCTCGGCTGCGCGAGGAGGCGCTGCACGTCTTCATCGAGACCGAGCAGAACCTCGGCCCGGGCCTGGGCATCGACCGCACCGTCTTCGCCAATCCGGACGGTCTTGCCAAGGGCGTCAAGCTCTTCAACATCCACGACGTCACGAGCCTGACCATCGAGCAAGCGGCGGCGTTCTTCGATCGGCTGAAACTCTCCCGCGAGGAGGCGCAGATCGCCGCGCCGATCCTCAAGGAGGTCCGCGCGCGCCTGGGATTCATGCTCTCGGTCGGCCTGGGCTACCTCAATCTCTCGCGCTCCACCGGCTCGCTCTCGGGCGGCGAGGCCCAACGCATCCGCCTGGCGACGCAGGTCGGCTCGGGGCTCGTCGGCTGCTGCTACGTCCTCGACGAGCCGACCATCGGCCTGCACCAACGCGACAACGACCGCCTCATCCGCACCCTCCGCCACCTCTGCGACATCGGCAACACCGTTGTCGTCGTCGAGCACGAC
>JBCDFR010000126.1:0-1660 GCA_039177505.1 Actinomycetota bacterium
AATTTCGGCATCATGGCGCATATCGACGCCGGCAAGACGACGACGACCGAGCGGATTCTGTACTACACCGGCAAGTCCCACAAGATCGGCGAAGTCCATGACGGCGCCGCCACGATGGACTGGATGGAGCAGGAGCAGGAGCGCGGCATCACGATCACGTCCGCCGCGACCACGACGTTCTGGTTCCGCACCGACGACGGCGAAACCGCGTCGGGCGAATGGGGCGACAATGTCGACGACGCCAAGTTCCGCTTCAACATCATCGACACGCCCGGCCACGTTGATTTCACCATCGAGGTGGAACGTTCGCTCGCCGTGCTCGACGGCGCGGTTTGCGTGCTCGACGCCAATGCCGGTGTGGAACCCCAGACCGAGACGGTGTGGCGCCAGGCCGACCGCTACAAGGTTCCGCGCGTCGTGTTCGTCAACAAGATGGACAAGATCGGCGCCGACTTCTTCAACTGCGTCCACATGATCAAGGACCGCACCGGTGCGCAGCCCGCACCCGTGCAATTCCCCATCGGGGCCGAGGATCAGCTCGAAGGTATCGTGGACCTGGTGACCATGAAGGAGTGGGTCTGGCAGGGCGAGGACCTCGGCGCGAGCTGGGTCATCCAAGACATCCGCGCCGACCTCAAGGACAAGGCCGAGGAGATGCGTGGCGAGCTGATCGAGCTTGCCGTGGAGCAGGACGACGACGCGATGGAGGCCTACCTCGAGGGCAACGAGCCCGACGAGGCCAAGCTGCGCGAACTGATCCGCAAGGGCACGCTCAATATGTCGTTCGTGCCGGTGCTGGCCGGTTCGGCGTTCAAGAACAAGGGCGTCCAGCCCATGCTGAACGCCGTGATCGACTATCTGCCCGGTCCGCTCGACGTGCCGCCGTACATGGGCTTCAGCCCTGATGACGAGACCGAAGAGCGCAATATCGAGCGCCGCCCGGGCGACGATGAGCCGTTCGCCGGCCTCGCCTTCAAGATCATGAACGACCCGTTCGTCGGCTCGCTGACCTTCACCCGGATTTACTCGGGCAAGATGGCCAAGGGCGACACTGTCCTGAACTCCACCAAGGGCAAGAAAGAGCGCATCGGCCGGATGATGATGATGCACTCGAACTCCCGCGAGGAGATCGATTGGGCCGGTTCGGGCGACATCATCGCGCTGGCCGGTCTGAAGGAAACGACGACGGGCGACACGCTCTCCGACGCTCAGAAGCAAGTCGTTCTCGAAACCATGACGTTCCCCGATCCCGTCATCGAGATTGCCGTCGAACCCAAGACGAAGAACGACCAGGAGAAGATGTCCGCCGGTCTGCAGCGCCTCGCGGCCGAGGATCCGTCCTTCCGCGTCGAGACCGACATCGAGTCCGGTCAGACGATCATGAAGGGCATGGGTGAACTTCACCTCGACATCCTCGTCGACCGCCTGAAGCGCGAGTTCAAGGTGGAAGCCAATATCGGCGCCCCGCAGGTGGCCTATCGCGAGACCATCGGCCACGAGGTGGAGCACACGTACACCCACAAGAAGCAGTCGGGTGGCTCCGGTCAGTTCGCCGAGGTGAAGATGATCATCGCGCCGACGGAGCCGGGCGAGGGCTACTCGTTCGAGAGCCGCATCGTCGGCGGTGCCGTGCCGAAGGAATACATCCCTGGCGTCGAGA